>NZ_JBHUHR010000046.1:140395-500266 GCF_042682445.1 Belliella marina | reverse complement strand
AATTCTAAACAAGGCTGTTTCAAGCGTAGCTGTACCCGAAGTCACAATAGCCGCATTGGCATGGTGTAAGATATCATAAGTCTGATCAAACACCACTTTGATCCCCGCTTCAGTAGCAGAATTTTCTCAAGGATAACCTTTTCTGTATTCATTTAGGCAAATGCTTGCATCGAAAGGAAGCAAAAAACAGTTATCAATAAATTTGCTTTCATAATAATTTTGACTATTTTTAGTACTAAACTAATCTTATGAAGTTAATAAAAATATTTCCATTACTTTTTTTGGCCACTTTTTCAGGCTGCGAGATAAATAGTGATCTAGACTTGGAAAATGCGGCTTTGATTTTGAGCGATGTGAGAGAAATACTCAAAGGAGAGCTTCACACCCCTGATGGGAAACTGAAAAGTATTGATTCTTATCAATTTGAATCTGAAAACCATGTAGGGCGGCAGGATTGGTATTATGATGAAACCGGAAAAGTGGTCATGACACTAGGTATCTCTGAAAATGACACTTCTGGAGTCAGTATTTATATCTATAACGGTTCAGGATTACTGGTTCAAAGAAAGTCATTTCAAAAAATAAATGGAGATTTTGAATATGATGCATCAATATTTCTGGAATATGATGGAAATGGGAAATTGATCAGTGAACTCAACAGTGACAAAAAGTTGATCAGAAATCATTCCTATAATGAGAATGGATTGTTGGTGTTGACTCAATACGGTGAGAATCAGAATATGGAAAAAGAAATCTATGAATACGATGAATTCGACAGGGTACTCAAATATACTTATATAGGGGGAGAGGATTCACCAATCCTACTTTTTTATTATCGATATAATTCATTAAACCAATTAGAAGCCAAGGAAGCCTATGGACCCGGAAGTAGTGAAAGAGAAGATGCCTTCCAGTATTTTTATAATGACTCAGGCCAATTGATAGAAGAAAAAGAATATTATCCTGAATGGGGGTTTGAACCAAGGTTTCGGAAAACCTACAAATACTATCCCGGAACTGAGGTCTCCGGGAATTGACATGAGACTTTAGCATAATAAAATTTGTGGCCAATGAATCTGACAACTGACTAGGCATAGTTTGCAATTATGCCTTACTATCTAAAAAAAAGCCTAGATGCAACCCACACTTAGGTATCAATTTATTTTCAAAACGGTAGGCAATATTTTAAACATGCTCTATTTCCCCAAACTTTTCAAAATCATCTCCGCAGTAGTTTCAGAAGCTTGATTTTTCCCAATTTTATTCTTGATTTCATCATAGCCTTGTAACATCGTCCCCCGATAGACTGTATTGACCAAGATTTTATTGAGTTCACCAGCGATATTTTCAACATTAAAATCAGATTGGATAAGCTCTCTTACAACTTCTTTTCCTGCGATCAAGTTGACCAAGGAAATATACGGTACGCGGATTAAGTTCTTTGCAATCGCATAGCTCAATGAACTAGTCTTATACACGACTACTTGGGGAATTCTAAACAAGGCTGTTTCAAGCGTAGCTGTACCCGAAGTCACAATAGCCGCATTGGCATGGTGTAAGATATCATAAGTCTGATCAAACACCACTTTGATCCCCGTTTCAGTAGCTGCTCCGTAAAGACTCTCTGGGAGATTCCTGACACCAGCCACGACAAACTGGGCATTGGGGAATTTTCCCACTACAGAAACCATCACATGCATCATATTCAGCAACTCTTGCCTCCTGCTTCCCGGCAGCAAAGCAATAATAGGCTGATAGCCCAATTTATTTTTTTGATGAAAAAAATCATGGGGCTTAAAATCCCTCAATTCATCCAAAAGGGGATTTCCGACATAGGTGGCATTTACTTGATATTTCCCAAAAAAATCAACCTCAAAAGGTAAGATACAATAAACCTGATCTACATACTTTTTTATTTTCAATGCCCTTTTTTGGTTCCAAGCCCAAACTTTTGGTGGGATATAGTAGTGGACAGGAAAATTATTTGTGTTGGCAAATTTGGCTATCTTCATATTAAACCCACCATAATCAACCAAAATTACCACGTCAGGTTTGTAAGTTAAGATGTCTTTTTTGACAAGGGCAAGGTATTTTAGCACTTTTCTAAATCCCAACACAACTTCCAAAAATCCCATCAATGCGACCTCGTCATAATGGACATGGAGTACTTGCCCTTGCTCTTTGGAATAGTCTCCGCCCATCCCCCTGAAATTGGCTTTTGGGTCTTTGGCTTTCAGAGATTTGATCAAGTTTGAAGCATGTAGATCTCCCGATCTTTCTCCTGATATGATATAGTATTTCATCTGATTATAATTTGTTTTTCAAAGGTCAGATGGAATCTTCACATGGCCAAAAATCATCCCATTGTGTGACATTTTTCTTCATGCTCGATTTCATTGTTTTTGGATAACTTCCTATTCCTAAATTTTCTCTGAAATTACGAAAAAAAATAAGGGTAGCCCCATTGATATAGAGCTACCCAAAGTTTAGTATCTTTTTTACCCATTACTCACCGAAATATTCAACAAAGTTTCTCGGAGTCTCATATAAAGTCAACTTATAAAGTTTTCCATGGGGAACAATTTCATTCACTGCAGGCTCAAGAATCCTCCAAAATTCCATGATGAGATTCTCGCAGCTAGCCATTTTTCCGAGCATAAAATCCACATCAAGATTGAGGTTTTTATGATCCACCTTATCGATCACCAAAGTCCTGATAACAGTACTCAGCTGCTTCAAATCAACCACAAACCCAGTATCTGGATCTGGCATTCCTTTGACAGTGACTATCAATTCAAAATTATGTCCATGCCAATTGGCATTGGCGCAAGGACCAAACACCTGTATATTCTTCTCCTCTGACCATTTTGGATTCCAAAGCTTATGGGCAGCATTGAAATGTTCCTTTCTGCAAACGTGTATCATTGATTAGTTGATTTGGAGTGCAAAAATAAGGAAAAAGAATTAGAATTGAATACATCTATTCTTTCTCTCGAAAAAAGGCTTACACTTACATTCAAGTGATAAAAATAAAACGAGGTTTTAAACAAGCAAATCTATCTTTTGTGATTTTGCTTAGTTAGTTTAGAATTTCAAGAATTATTGATAAAATCAATAAGCTTTTTAAGATCGGTTTCATTCTTAAGGTTTAGATTATAAGAGTTCATGTGTTCCTGTACTTTCGAATATTTTTCATTAAAAATCCCCTTCAAATACTTCTTTTGATGTTTAAACTCAATAAGATCTCCATCAATTAGAATGAAAAATACCTTAAAGGGAGAAAATTTCTTTGTTAAACTACCATAGGTGGAACCAGGATCTTCAACCAACTTCATTTCAATATACTCAAGCAGACCTATCTCACCAAGGTTGTGAACCTTGAAAAAAACAGGTTTATCCGAATTCGGAAGTTTAAATTCAGAAGTATAAAATGCTCTTTCTTGATTTTCAACAACTACGAACCCCTTAACCTGAGATGGGGTAAGCCCCCAAATATCTTCACCTTTAAGATATTCCAGAACCTGTTCATATGCATTAAACCTAATGAACATGTTGGTTGCTGTATCTTTTTTACTATAAAAGATATCTCCTCTCTCAAAATTATATAAAAACGGCGTCCCTTCCACTCCTGTATAATTTGATTTTATTGGTGCCCCACCTGAAAAATCATCTTTCATTAAAGAAAGTTGAGCGTATGTTATTGAGGAAAAAAGAGAAAACACAAATAATAACAACAACCTTTTCATACTAATTTTGAGTTTTGATTTATAAACAAATACGGGGGAGGAAGGTTCCTCCCCCGTATTTACGCATAAAATCCAATAATGTTTAATCTACCACTTAAGAAGGCCTAGTTATCCTAATCTGAACTCTTTTATAATTTTCAGCAGGAGGCAAATTTTCATTTCCTACCAACTCTAAAGTCAAATCAACAAAGCCTCCAATCGCCCCAGTATTTAAAACCTGAACATTAACAGACCCAAATGAAGTATTAGCAGGAATAGTGAAATTTCCAGAAGTATTGTAATCTGTTCCAGCAACTGCTGTTGTCAAATCCTCAACAACTCTGTACGCTATAACCTCATCGTTCGCCCTATGGGCAGCAACTAGGTTTACCTGAAGATTCACCTCTCCAACAGTATTGGCTACAGAAATTCTAGGGAACGTCTGTCCCGCTACAGGAGCCCTAACTACAGCATCTTGAAATTCTATATCCGCACCGGTCCACACAGGATAGTCTTGATCTATACAAGCCGTGAAGGCGAGTACTAAAGACAAACAAATAACTGAATAAAATTTTTTCATATTTCCAATATTAATAACCTCTATTTTGATTTAGCTGCGTATTTCCATCTACCTCTCTTTGTGGGATTGGAGGTAAAATCCTAAAATCTTCAAATGGGACAATGTTATTTGGTCCTAAATACACTTTATTAAGCTCTCTACCATATCTTTTAAGATCAAAGAACCTCTGTCCTTCAAATGCAAATTCCTTCATTCTTTCAATAAGGATTTCTTCAAGAACATCCGCACCCGTTAAGATTACCGGACCCAATCCTCTTAACGCCTTAAATTCATTTAGTTCAATGAGCGCATCTGCTACATTGCCTAAGTGATAGTTCGCTTCTGCCCTGTTAAGATGCATTTCAGACTTACGGATGACAGGAATGTTATCTGCAAATGCAAAACCTGTTTTACTTACAAATTTATTACACTCTATTTGACGACCTGCACCTCTTGCATTACTACCTGTAGTGTACAAATAACCGCGTATATCATCATTTCTAGTTACGTCAAAAACACCTGTTGACACTTCCACCTGGGATAAGCCAAAGAAATTTCTTATCCGTGCATTCGGAATGAAATCTCCCCACCCTGGCCCAGTAAAATTCTTGGTAGTTGGATCGGTAAAATCACTGTATGTCCTTATCGTGCAATAAGTACTTTGCATAGAAACATTCACTCCCAAAGATTCACCAGCAAGGGCAAACCTAACCTCAAACATAGATTCTGGATGAATATCAGATTCCCATCCCCTAACATAGTCCATTCCACTTGTTACAACACCAACATTAGACGCTAAAGCTGTTGTAGACTCAGAAACTGCTTTTGCCCAATCGCCTCTATACAATGCTACTCTTGACAGAAGAGCTGAAGCCGCTCCTGATGATGCATACAAAGATCCTCTTGACCCCAAATTTGCCTTTGCAAATTCTAGATCACTATATATCAGATTGTAAACCTCATCAACTGAAGATCTAGGCAACTGTCTTTGAAATGCGGTTTCAGAATCTATCACACCTTCAGTAGACATAGGAATACCTCCTTCATCAATCACGCCAAGTTGATATACTGCGGTGGGAATATAACTGTAAGCTTTAACCAAATCGAAATAATACAACGCTCTCAGAAATTTAGTTTCACCTTCAAATCTTTTCAACTGTGCCTCTGTTGCTCCTGGCACTCCCGATTGGATCTGTCCCAAAATCAAGTTCGCTTCATTTATGGCAAAATAACTATTCGCCCAATGTCCAAAATGGGCATTGGGATTGTTATTGTTTTCTCCAATAAGTCTCCCTGAGTTACTCGTAGTTTGACCAATATCAGCCAAAGCATCTGAAAGTGCAAACAAATCCCTACCATAACTAGCCTCAGCCCTCAACCTTGCATATACTGAATTTATAGCTGATTCAACAGCTGCTGGAGCTTCCAAGGCTCCATCGGCATCGATAGATTGTCTAGGATTCACATCCAATATGCCATCACACGATGTAAAGAGCACACTTGAACCAATAGCTAAACCTAATGCCAGTCTATTTATAAATTTAATGTTTTTCATATCTAAATATTTTAGAAACCTAATTGAATACCTATAATATAGTTTCTTGTAATCGGAAGAATACCAGTAGAACCACCAGCAAATTCAGGATCATAACCCGGGAAATCGCTGTATGTAAACAAATTCATACCTTGGGCATAAACCTTAGCCCGGTCCAAACCAAGCCTCCTTACCAAAGATGGGTTGAAGTTATATGCCACTTGCAATTGAGCTAATCTGATAAAACTAGCATTCAATAAAGAGGCAGAACCAAACTGTCTACTTTGGCTTCTCACTTCATTCGCATTGGTTGTTGCCAAATATATTCTGGGAATATCTGTAATTTGTCCAGGCTCTGTCCAAGCTCTATCATTCACTTCCCTGATTGCATTTAGGGCTAATCTTGTGCCGTTCTCTCTTAAGAAATTATACTGACCATCAGACACAACTGCTCCGTATTCATAAGTAAAGAATGCAGTAAGCTCCACCCCTTTGTATTTAAAGGTATTGTTGAAACCACCATAATAAGGAGCAAGGGTACTTCCAAAATACTTTCTGTCTGAAGCCAACGGCAGCGATGTTCTATTCCCATTCGCATCTAGCCACATCGGGCGTCCAGTTGCAGGATTAACACCAGCATACTCTTGTGTAAACCACGACCCTGGCGCTTCAGCTCCTGGAAATGGAGGGTTACCAACTGATTGCCCTATAGCTATCCCTGGATTAGATGGCAATTCCTGTAGCCCATCAAATAGACTGATAATTTCATTTTTTATGTAAGTGAAATTAAACTGGGTTCTCCAGCTAAAGTTTCCTTTATCTATATTGACGGTTTGGATCTCGAACTCTATTCCCCTATTTCTTAAGGAACCAACATTGTTTGATTGAGCACCAAAACCATTTGTCCATAAAATTGGTTGGCTTAATATCAAGTCTTTTGTAGTCCTATCAAACAAATCAACACTTCCCGAAACCCTATTATCGAACAAACCAAAATCAATCCCTAGGTTAATAGTTTCATTTGTTTCCCAACCAAGATCTAGATTTGCCAAACCTGAAGGTCTAATACCAGGGTTCAAAGCATAATTGCCAGCAACACCATAAAGACCTCTAGCTGCAAAATTACCTATTTGGTCATTCCCTGTCCTACCCCAAGATGCTCTCAACTTTAAATCAGAAACTGTCGAATTATTCTTCAAAAACTCTTCCTCCTTTAAATACCATCCACCTCTAATCGAAGGAAACAAGCCATAACGCGTATTCAAACCAAACCTAGAAGATCCATCGTATCTAGCCGTTACTGTAAGCAAGTACTTCTTATTGTAATCATAATTGGCAGAAGCGAAAGCACCAATTCTTCTATATCCAGTCCAAAAACCACCTACAAAAGTAGGTTCAGCGCCAGAATTAACATATCTAAATGCTTCAGATGGAAACCCAATAGATTCTCCACTAATACCTTCTCTGGTTTCCGACACGTATTCTACACCGGCTATACCTGAAACATTGTGAACACTAGAATAGGTCTTATTCCAATTCAACGTTTGTGTAGTTATAAATCTAGTTCTCCAATCACTTCCTGCCGTCGCTCTTCCTCTCACCCCTGCACCATCGGGTGTTCTTGGATCACGATAACGTTGCTCTTGTATCACTCTATAATCCAATCCATAAAGCGACCTAAAGGTAAGGTTGTCAGCCAATTTGTAAGTAGCGATAAAATTACCTACAACTGTATTCGTTCGTACGCTACCACTATTATAATCATTTACCATCACAATGTTTTGACCGAGTACACCTCCGATATTCTGGTTATATGAACCATCTTCGTTATAAATTGGATTGTGCGGTAAAATTGCAGACGCTGAGAATGCTGGGTTTCCCAAAAATGCCCCCTCAACTGCGAATGGAGCTTCCTGTCCTACAGTCGCAAAGTTAAATGAAGTTTCGAGATTTAATCTTTCATTGGCTTGGTGCTTGACATTTATCCTAAAAGTACCTCTCTCAAAATCAACAGGTCTAAACGTCGACTCTTGATAATTGTAAGATCCAGACAAGAAAAATTGTGTCTTAGTATCACCACCTGAAACAGACATCTCGTAATTCTGAAGATTCCCTCTTCCCATTACCTCCCTTTGCCAATCATATGTGTCCAATGCGGCACCCATAGCATCAAGTTCCGCTGCAGGAATCCCTGTATTGGCATTTGTAAGAGCTATTAACCCCATTGCATTCAGTGCTCTCAATTCAGGGAAACTACTTCCTCCCCTTACCAAAGCGTCTCTTCTCATTTCATACCACTCAGGCCCACTTAGCATATTCATATACTTAATAGGCTCTGTACTTCCCGTAAACGCATTGAAAGTAAATTTAGCCTTACCCTGCTTCCCTTTTTTAGTAGTTATGATAACAACACCATTTGCTGCCTGAGATCCATAAATCGCAGCAGAAGCGGCATCTTTCAATATCTCCATAGACTCTATATCATTGGGATTCAGAAAAGCCAATGGATTAGCTTGCGTAAATGAGGAATTGTCTTGATTGTTCAACTGAACTCCATCTACGATAAATAACGGTTCATTACCAGCCGTAACTGAACCTACCCCCCGAACTCTGATATTAACAGCTCCACCAGGCAAGCCGCTAGATGATCTTACTTGAACACCAGCAGCTCTACCTTGCAATGCCCTATCAAAAGATTGCATAGGAAGGTTTTCAATTGCTTCGCCACGAACAGATGAAACAGCACCAGTAACTTCTCTTTTAGGCTGAGAGCCATAACCAGTGACAATTACCTCACTAAGACTAGTAATGTCTGGTTGTAAAACAATATCTATTTGAGACCTGTTTCCGATGCTTACTTCTTGGCGTACAGAACCAATGAAGGTTACCACAAGCGTATTGCTACCTTGGGGTATATTTAATGAAAACCTACCATCTAAATCAGTAGCTGTACCGACAGTAGTTCCCTTTACCATAATAGACGCACCTGGAATTGGCAAACCATCTTCCTCAGATGTAACCGTACCAGTCACTACGCGACTCTGCGCAAATGCTGTAGCACTTGCTATTAGGAGCGCGAGTCCTAGAAGTAAAACTTTCCTCATATTATTATTTTTTGGTTTAACGATACTCCAATTTTATCCATAAACTTGATATAATCCTAAGATTTTAAAAAAATTTACATCGTTGACATATAGAATATACAATTATCTTATGAGGTTTTTTAGAAATTAAAAAAATTATATACTGAAAAACCAATTAAATAAAGATAATTTTCCATTAATAAGACTGTATTATTTTAATAATCAAAAGATAATTTTTTTTTAACTTACATTAACATTTTAAATAAAAAGCAATCTTATCGGTACAATATTGCAAATTCCATACAATATGTTGATTATAATTATTTTTATTAAAATAAAATTATTCAAGACAATTATAGAATTAATAAAATAAATAATATAATTATAAATATTAAAAAACTACTCAATTACTGTTTGACTAAACAATGTATAAATGCATTTTTTGAACATAAAACAGTATAATAAGCTAACAAATTTTAAAAATTCGATATATTAAATATATAATTACGAATCACATAAAATAACATAAACAAACGCACTCTAAGCTCCCAGTTATACATTAATCATGTGTAGGGAAAATAAATTTTGAAAAGTTTAGTTTTCAAAATTGTTCATTAAATCCAAAGTTCGTCAAGGACATTTGCTAAATCCTGTCAACCTCAAAAAACACTGACAGTTATCCTTCGGTTGAGGCTTCTGTTTTCTACCGTATCATTAGGGACAATAGGCAAACTAGACCCATGGCCTTCTGTTCTCAATCTTTGCGCATCTATCCCATTGGCTACCAAAAATGTTTTTACACTCTCCGCCCTTCTTAAACTCAAATCTATATTATATACCTCGGAACCTATATTGTCTGTATGCCCGGAAATAACAATCTTTATCGTTGGATTATCATTCAAGAATGAAACCAAGCGTTTCAAAGAGCTGCTGGACTCCTGCTTGAGCGCATCTTTGTCAAAATCAAAAAAGATATTTTCAAAAGTAAACTCTTCTCCGGCAGCCACTGGAGTGAGCTCTACATTGAGGTTCCCCTGGTTCTGAAGGCTATCTCTATCGACGTTATAAATTTTTGGAAGGAAGCCCTTTTTCTCTACATATAACCCTGAAGAAGCTTTGTCAGGATATAGCATGGTAAAATCCCCAGTCCTACCATCTGACTGGAATTGATACATCGTACTATCTGTAGCCAAATCCACCAATGACAGTTTCGCCTCAATAGGTTCGCCGGTATTCTTGTTCAAAACCTTTCCTGCAGTCACCATCAACTTTTCCCCCAAATCAATCTGATCCGGAAACCTAAACCTATAAAGAAACGATCGTTCTTGACTCCCTTGGCTGAAAACAGTCTCTGTATAATAGGCAAAGTCCCTTTGGGCAGTAATAAACAATGCCAACTGATCCTGGTGATCATTGATGGGATAGCCTAGGTTGACAGGTCGTCCAAACTCTCCATCCTCCACTCTCGAGATAAACAAATCAATCCCCCCAAAGCCCAAATGCCCATCTGAGGCAAAAAACAAGATTTCATTATTAAAGTATATAAAAGGAGAAACCTCATCCTTTGCGGTATTGACTTTCGAACCAAGATTTTTTGCCTCCGACCAGGTGCCGTTTTCCATTCTCAAAGAATACCATATATCCTTACCCCCAAAACCTCCCCTTCTATTGGAGGAGAAGAAAAGAATCCTCCCATCAGCAGAAAGTGAAGGCTGGGAATCCCAAACCCTGGAATTTACATTTTTTCCCATATTGGCGGGGCGCTGCCATTCGTCGTTGACTTTGTAGGAAATATACAAATCACAATCCCCAAAAGAATCCGGCATTTGGCAGGAAGTAAAAATCAAGATCTTCCCATCGGCAGAAATCGTACAAGTCCCTTCATTGTAGGCTGAATTGATATTGGGGGCAATACTTCTGGGAATCCCCCACCTTGATGAATCTTCATCGTAATAGGATACAAAAATATCTTCATGCTCGTTGTTGGCGATCCCATCTCTTTTAGTGAAAAGCATCTTTTTGCTATCTGCCGTCAACACCGGGAAATATTGAAGCGCAAATTGATTCAAGGGTTCAGATAGCTTTTCTTTTGTAATATCATAAACATCCTGAATATTACTTCTGATAAAATCAATCTGCTGCTCCATTTCCATGAATGGACGGGTGGTTTTAAAACCTGGAGCAAGGAGTTTTTTTGCATTATCAAATTCAAAGATAGCTGAATCGAATTCCCCAATCTTCAGCAGGCAGTGGATCTTCAGCCATGCAATCTCTCCTATCAAGCTTGGCGGAGCACTGACATTCCTACCTAAACCTTTATCAACTACCTCTATCGCTTCCTTCGGCAAGCCCTTTGTCAAAAGAACCCTGCCCCATTTGAGATATGATTCCAAAAAATCAGCTTCCCTATTGATGGAAGCCTTGAATTTCCCTATCGCTTCATCGTACATCCTCTTTTGGATATATTCCTCCCCTTCCTGATGCAGTCTGATAGCCCTATTATCGCTAATGGTATAAGTCTGGCTAAAACCCGAAAAGGACAAAAACGAAAAGAGTATGAATAGGTGTACTTGCTTCATTCATTTATGGTATATCCATAAATTTATGGGTTTGTAGCGAAATATTCCAATTTGGATGTGATTTTACGTACTCAATAATCTCATTTGTGAACACATTGGCTTTGCTCCACTCTGGTTGAAGAAGCAACTTACAGCCTTCAACAACCATAGAAGCATGTTTTTCTGCAAATTCGAAATCAGATTTATGGAAAACGACGACTTTCAATTCATCTGCTACCGCATAGATACTTGGGTGTGGGGCTTTGAATTTCTTCGGGGAAAAACAAACCCAATCAAAATCCCCTGAAAAAGGATGCGCTCCAGAAGTCTCTATGTGGGTCACAAACCCCTCCAGCTTCAAAAGCGCAGTAAGCGGATCCAGATCATACATCAAAGGCTCCCCTCCAGTGATGACTACTTTTCTTCCTGGATAAGCCTTTGCCGCAGCGACGATTTCTCCGACCGTCAAAACAGGCCACTTTTCACTTTGCCAAGATTCCTTGACATCGCACCAAACACAACCGACATCACACCCCCCCAATCTTATGAAATATGCGGGATGTCCCGAAAAAGTACCTTCTCCCTGAATCGTATAAAAAGCTTCCATGACCGGAAGCATAGTCCCTGCTGCTACTGCTGTTTTCTTATCCATCGTAATTTTTGGTAGAGCGGGTAATCGAACCGCTGTGTATATAATTATTCCCGATTTTCGGACTGCAAAGATAGCTCTAATTTTAACATTAGAAAAATTCTGTTTGAAACAGATTTATTTGTCAACAGAGCACAAAAAAGGACTGCAGATATCAGAGAAATAGCTTTTAACAATTTCACAACGAGGAATCTTCAAGGGTTGTCCAATTTTAAGTGGATTACTCTGTGGGGACACATACCAAGGCGATTAAGTTCAAACCCTCCAAGTTTTTTGGATAGAAGCGATTTCCCTGCTTCAAACCAATACTTTTTCCATCACGACCCTGTATTCTTCGACTTTATCTTTTTTGATCAGATCCACAATCATAAAACCCCTATTCAATCCAAAGTGTAACATTTTGGTGAGCTTATTCCTTGTTTTGAAATAAATTTTGAGATAGCCTTGATTTCTAGCCCATTGTTCCTGCCCATCAGCCAACATCGTGGCGATACCTTTTCGCCTATGTGACGCCAACACCCCTCCCATCCAAGAATAAAAAACCTGTGGAGAATCCCGCTGATAGCCTACCTTGAAACCAACCAGCTCTCCATCGACCTCTGCAATCAAGATCAAATGGGGAATATCCTTAAGCCTATCCTCATAGGTCTTTTCCGAGTATGGCTGATAAAATTCAGTGACCCGCCGGCTCAGGCTGACAACTTCTTCAATACTCCCCTGCCTGATTTTGATTATATTTTTCATAAGTCAAGTTCCATTTTGATGTCACAGCGAAGATATTTTCCGCACTCTGGCTGCATTTCAGAAAAACCCAAACTCCTATAAAGCCCCAGCGCTGGCGCCAACTTGGTATTGCTGTAAAGAATCAACTTCTTACCTCCAAACCCCCTGGCTTTTTCGACAATGGCACATGCCAATACCTTTCCTACACCCTTTCCCTGATACTCAGGCACGACAGCCATTTTGATCATTTCAAACACACCTTCCTCCACATATTTCAGCCCCACTGTGCCCACTATCCTGTCAGCTGCCTTCGCCAAAAGTATAGCGCCACCGGGATTTAGGATAAAGGTCTCGGGGTTTTGCAATTGTTCTAAATCAAATGGCTCTATGGAAAAATATTGTTCCACCCAAGTCTGGTTGATTTTCTGAAAATCAGCCTGATACTCTGCCAAGTAAGGGATAATGGATATGGACTGCATAAACGACAAGAAATTTCAAACCAAATATAAACAAAAAAAGCTTCGCAGAGGGTTAACAAACACCCTTTGCGAAGCTTTTCATTATAGGAACAAAGGCTAATTCAAAAACCCCAAAACAGACTGTTTCCCTACTTTATCCTTGTTTTCCAACTCCAAAAGCTCTGATTTTCGCCAAAGCCCACCAGCATATCCAGTAAGCTGCCCATTCTTGCCAACTACACGATGGCAAGGCAACATCATCAGAATCGGATTGGAACCGATAGCTGTACCTACAGCCCTCACCGCATTGGGGCTTCCGAGGTTTAGTGCTATCTGTTCGTAGGTCTTTGTGTTTCCAAATGGAATCTTATTTACTTCCAACCAGACTTTCCTTTGAAAGTCCGTACCACCAAGCGCTACCGGGATGTCAAATGTTTTTTGCTTTCCCTGAAAATATAGGCCCAACTGAATCCTGACATCCATCAATACCCCATCTAGGAAAGTATCTGTCTCAGGTTCCTCTGTAAATTGTAAAGAGATCAAATAACCATCAAAGACCTCTGCTTTGACATTGCCCAAAGGCGTCTCCATCACTGCATACTCTTTCATATCTACTGTCTTTTTTAAGGTTAAAACTCAATGATCAATAAATATTCTCACGCCAATATTGTAACAACGAAATATAAGGGCTTTTGTCTTAGAATATCCATATTATTTTTGGATTTTTACAAAATTTAAGAACCTGATCAAAAACGCAAAGCAAACCTAAGGCTTAAAAAACTTCTGGAAATACGTAGCCCCGAACACAAATGGCTAACCTATGCAACAAAAAAGTTTATATTTACGCAAATAAACACCTATGAAAACACTACTTTTTTTCTTTGCAGGCCTATTGGCCTGCTACGGAAACCTTCAGGCACAGGACGTCTTGAAGGTTGAAAAAAACGAACCTGCAAACACCGGAAAAGTTGAAGACCTCCATTGGATTTCGGGATACTGGAAGGGTACAGGACTTGGTGGCGATGTCGACGAACTCTGGCTTCCGCAAATGGACAACAGCATGGTTGGTATATTTCGCTATGCCATGGAAGGTGAGTTGGTTTTTTCAGAATACATGCATCTCATAGAAGAGAAAGGTCTTTTATATCTGAAAATCAAACATTTCGGAAGAGACCTTGTAGGCTGGGAAGAAAAAGAAGAATGGACAACCTTCAAATTCATCAAATCGGAAGGTCAAACAGCCTATTTCAGTGGACTGACTTTTCATAGGGAAAATGACCAGCTGACCATCAAACTCCTGATCAACTCAAAAGGAACGACACATGAAGAAAGTTTCGTTTATCAAAAAACAGGTTTGTAGCCCCATACCCAATCCTGTCCTTGGGAATAGCTTTGCCCTAAGCGACATGTACCAAGCGAGAAGATCACCCCCCCCCCTACTTCACAAACATCCCTTCAAACGCATCAATAAATCACCAACCTATACCTCCACAGCTCTCTTACTTCTGAGATTTTGACATAGAATGGCTTGTAAATGGGATTGCTAGAGCAAAGCAACAGCCTTTCTTTTTCCCTGATCTGATTGTAGGCTATTTTGAAAGTCACCCCGTCTTGCTCTGTAACGACTACATACTTTTCCCCATCCTTCAGCTCTGTCCAGTCCTCCATATATTCACAAACGATCCATGCACCTTCTGGAATCGGCAACATAGAATCACCATCAAGCTGAAAAACCCTGTGCTTCTTGTCTGTCGGTAAAAATGGCAGAGAGAACCGCGGCAATTCCTCGATAAAATCAGGATCCGAGAAGCCTGCCAAATAGGACGCTTTTGCTTTTTGGGAAACTACTTCTATCAGCTCCCTACCATCTACATCCACCGTGGTGGTGAGAATTCGAAGATTTTTCCCTTTGAGAAACTGATCTGTCTCCAGCACCTGTCTCAACTTGTACTCTGACAGTGAACTCAGGTCCTTTCTGATCAACAAATCCACCGAAACCCCAAAATAATCCGAAAATGCCAATAAGGTATCCAAGGGAGGATTGATGTTCAACTCGTAGCCAGCGAGCTTAGACCTACTGATCCCCATGGCACTGGACAAGGTCTCTTGGGTGAGGGACTTTGCTTTCCGGAGAAATTTGATGTTCGAATTTAGAGAAGACATGATGTTGCTATTAGGGTTCAATGAGTGTTTTAAAAGCCGTTTATTTTTCAAATCGAGACATTTCTTGTCAAAGACACTTCTTGATGATTCAAATTTAAAAAAATCAGCCTATATTATAGACAGTAATTTGTTAAAATATTTGACAAAAACTAAACTACTATCGGCTAAAGACCGATAGGTTTGGTTTCGCCTAAAGGCGACTAAAGTGCATCCGATACTTAGTGTTGTGAAAAACTTTGTGATCCTTGTGGTTATAATTTTTACCACAAGGATCACAAAGTAAAAACACCAAGTTCACAAAGAAAAAAAACACTCAAGTCTTCGCCTAAAGGCGAGCCCCCCAGAGTGAGGCATTAAAAAAAAAGAGTAACCGAAAACAAATCCATCCACTACTCACCCCCAAGAAAATGACTCCGGAAAACAGAAAAATCGTACACATGGATCTCGACTCCTTCTTTGTCTCCGTGGAGCGCCTGTACGACAACAGGCTGAATGGCAAGCCCATCCTCATCGGCGGATCAGGAGACCGAGGTGTAGTAGCCTCATGTAGTTATGAGGCGAGAAAATTCGGGATACACTCAGCTATGCCCATGCGAACAGCAAAGCAACTTTGCCCTGGAGCCCTGATTATCAGAGGGGATTTTGAGAAATACAGCCAAAAATCGCATGATGTCACAGAAATCATCCGGGAAGACGTACCTCTTTTCGAAAAATCCTCTATCGATGAGTTTTACATAGACTATACAGGTATGGACAGGTTTTTTGGCTGCTTCAAGATGGCAAAAGAACTTCGCCAACGAATCCTTCAGGAAACCGGCCTTTCAATATCACTGGGACTATCAGAAAACAAAACCGTCTCAAAAGTAGCCACAGGGGAAGCCAAACCTGATAATTCCAAAGAGATTCCTTTTGGGCTTGAGAAGCCGTTTTTGGCACCACTGTCTGTACGCAAAATCCCAATGATCGGAGAAAAAACATCACACACCCTCTATAACATGGGTGTCAAAAAAGTCCACACCCTCCAAACCATGCCTTCCGAACTGCTGGAAGCCACCTTCGGTAAAAACGGACGCATCATCTGGGAAAAAGCCAATGGCATAGACCGTTCCCTGGTAACCCCCTACTCCGAAGCCAAGTCTATCTCTTCCGAAAACACCTTCGAACAGGACACCATTGATGTCAAAATGCTCGAATCCCATCTGATCGCCATGACCGAACAGCTTGCCTCCAAGCTCCGCCAAAAGCAGCAACTCACGGCATGCGTGAGTGTAAAGATCCGTTATTCGGATTTTGATACACATACGACACAACAGCGGATTCCCTACACTTCCACAGACCATACACTGATCACTGTGGTGAAAGAACTATTCAAAAAACTCTACAACCGCCGAATGCTGATCCGCCTAATCGGCGTGCGGTTCAGCAGCTTGGTGCATGGCAACTATCAGATCAATCTATTCGAAGACTCCGAAGAACAAATCAGGCTGTACCAAGCCCTAGACAGACTAAACATCAAATACGGTGACAAAACCGTCTGCCGTGCCATCGGGATGCAGGTCGGCAGACGGAGGTTCAACCCTTTCAATGGCATGGGGATTTGATGCAATTTTTCGATCATAACCGAAAACAAGCATGTAATACTTCGGTTAGGAGATTATACTCGTTAAAAATAGACGTCGAAAGGGATCGTGAAACGTTTTGTATTTACTCGCAAAGGCCAATTATAAAACTTCAGAAAGTAAATGCTCCAACTCTTCTAAACTTATCCGTCTAGCTACAATCTTTCCATCCCGGTCAATCAATATATTATCGGGAATAGCGTCTACACCAAACATTTTGGCAACTTCATTTTCACCTCCTTTCAAGTCTGAAACATTCAACCAATCCAGCTTATCAGCTTGAATTGCTTTCTCCCAACTCCTTCGATCAGAATCTAGGGACACTCCCAAAATCTCAAAGCCATTATTTTTGAATTCTTGATATACCTTTAGAAGACTGGCATTTTCCTTTCGGCAAGGACCACACCATGAGGCCCAAAAATCAACCAACACATACTTGCCCCGCAAATCTCTTATAGAAACAAGCTCTCCATTCAGGCTCTCTTGAGAAAATTCCTTGATAAACTGATCAATTTCATCCTTGCTGTATTTGTCAATAGTCTTTTTTAGACTTGCACCATAATAACTGTCCTTACTATTTGTATCAAGGTTGTCATAAAAAGAAACCAACTCTTGTTGAGAAAACCCAGAACTTGCTTGCTCTACCAAAATCAATGAAGCCATTTCCTTGGGATACTGGTCGTAAAACCCTCTAATTTTATCAACATAAAATTGCTTTCTTTCGGCATCATTTTTCCCTTGCATCGAGTTTACATTTTGCATAAGCATCTCTATAAACGAATCAATCAGAGCATTAGTCCTTCCCCCTTCAGTTACCTTTGTACTTAGACTACATACTGGTTTACTATCATACACTCTTGTAACCGTATCTACCTTGACAGCCAATTCCCCAGGTTCTAATACAAACATATTGTAGTAAACCTGCTTTTCGTCTTTGATAAAAAAACTAGCTGGGGTAACTTGATCAATATTTCCAGAATAGGTAAATCTACCATTACTCACAATACAACTATCAACTTTAGCATCATATCTCAGATAGATGATACCATTGAAATCTTGGAACGAACCATTTATTGAAAAGGAATTCTGGGCAGTAAGTTGATTTGAACATAAAATCAACAAAAATAAAGCGTATCGTAGCATAGTGAGTATTTAAGGATGTATTGTAGCTGGGAATTTATTTCGAACTAAATACCTTCTCAATTCCAGAAATAAAATTTAGAATTAGTATTTTTTTTCAAGGCAACCTCAGTAGTTTCTTTAGGTAGGCTCACTTGTGCATCTATCAATTCTCCAGACACCTTTCCTAAGAATTGAGTGACATCCGCTTTACTCTGATTCAAATGAATCTCTAAATTAGCAATACCATCTACTGACAAATGAGCACCAGCCTCTCCCTTGAAAGCTAGAAATGCCAAACCATGATCTCTTGGCAATCTAAAGGAAGAGTTTGAAGCCAATATTTTAAGGCTATCGTATTCAAAAGCATTTAGAGCGTTCACCTCTGTAACATTGTTTAATATCAGAGATTTTATCTGCCTATCAACATGAAGTGTCCATGTTTCATATTGCTTTATTTCAGCATTACTGATAAACAAAGTATCATCTCTAACCTCAACGAAATAAGGATCAACATCTTCTGAAACATGTTCATCATTTCCTTCAAAAGAGATTTTCCGGCGTTCTATTCGTGTATCTTTACTCATTACCAATGCCAACTTGCCAAAGTCTTGAATTGACACAACCGAATAATCATCATCAACAGGAGTCGAACTAACTACAGCATCTTTTACAAAAGGCTTACTTTCTAATAAGTGAACAGATGCCAGCATGCACCCAACCATGGAAAGCCACGCAAATCCCAAAAAAGAGAATAATAACTTATTACTTGTTTTCATTTTGATTTTCATTAAGTTGATCAAATAGCTTTTTAAAATCAGCTGGAACCATTTTCAAGACTTTTACTTGATGCACCAGCTTGGGGAGTTCTTCTTGAAGAAAGAGTTTTTTTTCATCCTGAATCAATCGCTCTCTAGCATGATCGGAGACAAAAAAACCAATCCCCCGCTTGTTATCCAGTATACCTTCTTGCTCCATCAAGGCATAGCTTCGCATCACTGTATTTCTATTGACCTCCAAGTCTATGGCAAGCTCCCTGACAGAAGGCACCTTGTCACCTGGCGATAGACTTCCTGTAAGGATCTGATCGACTAGCCAATCCCTAATTTGAATAAATATGGTTTTACCATCGCTAAATTCCATATTAGACCTCCTTTTCTTTTAGCCTGAAATATGAAATCAAACAACTGAGTAAAAAACCCAGATAAAAAAGAACTAATAAAGCAAAAATATACAGCGGAGCTTCTTGACCTAATATGGTGACTTCTCTGTTGACACCTAAAAACTCCCCTACGCTCCAATGCTTACTACTAAACAAACTTGATAATAGGTATGGAGAAAAGGCAGTAAACAGACTGAACAACATGATAAATAAAGGAGATAAGACAGAATTCCATCTCCCGTAAAACTGACTCCCTGTAAATAAGGCTGATGATGCAAAAAGAAAAAAACCTGTAAAAAACACATATCCGATCAGAGGTAAATTATCCTTATCCAAAAACAGAACTTTTGAGCTGATCACTTCAATATTCTTAATACTTCCCGTCCAATGTGACAGATGCTCAACAGCTATCCAGCGAGCTAAGAGCGCACTCAACACAAAAATAACAGGCATAACCAGAAAGGTAACTCCAAATTTCACGAACCCTTGGGAAATCAATTTTTCGAAAACAGAAGCAGGAAGTAAGATATAGCGCTCTGCCCCAGCCTTCGATCTCAAATCCATAAAACTCTGACCTGCCACGAAAATTAAAACAGCCATCATATAGAAAAAATAAGGTCCCGTATAAAAATGATTTTCATCCCATACTGGGTCATATCTACCTTATAATGGGATAAGCTATAAGTCAAATAGGAAGTAACTAATACAAAAGCTCCAATAAAAATCATCAGATAAAACCTCCTATGCATCAAAAACTCAAATTTGATCAACTTCAAAATTCTGGATATGGATAAATTGTTCATGATGTTACTTGATTTTGAGTGGATAAAAATTCTCCTGTAAGTTTACCTGCAATCACTGCATTGAATAATAATTCCAAATCTGGACTACCACCAGAATTACGTTCTCCATCAGGCTGTTTTACTATATATTGAGCTCCAAGAAGATGTGACTCTACAAAAACAGCTTGATCAGGAGCTTGAGGTCCTTGGGAAAAGACAAATTGATTCTCTAACTCCTCCAGATCTGCATGTAACTTCACTTTTCCCTCATCCAAGACAATGATCTGATCGACTAGGTTTTCAATATCTTTGACTTGATGCGTAGAGATAACCATCGTCTGATCCTCTTGCAAGCTTCCCGAAAGTACTCTTCTAAATGTGCTTTTTGAAGGGATGTCCAAGCCATTTGTTGGTTCATCAAAAAGCAACAACTTCGCTCCAGTACTTAATCCAATTGCCATTTGCAGCTTTTTTTGCTGACCATAAGACAGGTTGGAAACCCGTTGATTCCCTATAATCTGAAACTCTGAAAGCAGCTTTTCAAATCGATCCAAATCAAATCCAGAATAAAAGTCTTGATAAACACTCGAATATTCCTTCACTTTCAAAAACTCCGGTACAGAAACTTTTTCAGGAACAAAAATCATTTGGTTCAAAAAAGGAATCGAACGATCAAATGTAGCCCCACCTTCAAAACTCACTTCACCTGAAACTGGCTTTAGCAATCCTGCCATCAAGCGCATCAATGTAGACTTCCCTGCTCCATTCAATCCCAAGAGCCCTATAATCTTGCCCTCACTCAATTCCAAATCCATTTCCTCGCAAAGCCACGGCTTTTTAGGGTAGGAAAAACTTAACTTTTTGACTGAAATCATATCACATTGTTTTACTGTCATAGTATATTATGACACTAACATAATCGATTAAATTTATAAGTCAAAATTATTTGAAAGAAAAACTGAAAATTATTTATTTTTCAATCATATAAAAACAAGAGCTTTCTATCATAGAAAACATAATGTTTTTAACAAAAAAAGGGTGACAGTTCAACTGCCACCCTTTTATACTGTATTGAGTATCTCTAGTCAAAAGACTATTCAACTACTCTTACCCGAACTCTTGTCGAGACGATTTGGTCACCATTGTCTAGTGTCACAAGGAACAAAAAGGCAAGTTCTTGACCAACTGCCACAGGAGTCACTTCTCCTTCGCTATTTGTTCTTACCTTTTCTTCAAATTCTGAAATCGAAGTTATAAATTCAGTACTTGTACTTGATACCTGAATTGGGTCATCGATATAACTAGTACCTGAATTCAGGGTGCCTACATTGATATCTGATGCTCCACCTACCACTTTGGTGATTTCGCTGATAGTTCTTCCGCTAGATTCGGGAATTTCCATTTCATATCGTATTTCACCATTTCCGGCAAGGGAAACTTTGATATACGGATCAAACCCATAAGTGGTGGCATTCGGGAAAGTCAAAGGAACAGCTGCCACGTTATCGCTGTTCAGCTCTCCAAAGTCCTGCTCACACGAACTGGCAAACAGGGCTAAAACCAATAGAAATATATAATTTTTCATCTTTTTCATGTGTTTATAATTGTTCTTTAATTGCCACACGGAATCTCGCATACGGGATAATAATCTCACTGTGTGAAATTATACCTCTTGCTCGATTTCATATCGTTAAATTATTCATTCCACCAAACTGGGACATTAGAGAAAATATTGTTGGGGAAATTTGGATTCCTATTTACTTCCTGAGAAATATATTGTGCCCTCAACGGTCTTTGGTTTGGATCTACACCTCCAGCATTCTGATGTGGTGCTAAAGTCGGATACCCTGTCCTTCTCCAGTCAGTCCACTGCTCAACACCATTTCCAGTCCAAGCGATATACTTTTGGGTAATGATTTTCTCCAAATCCGCTTCAGCATCCCCTGTCAAGGTCACCTCATCTGCGTTTGCTGCAAAATACGCATCTACCTGTGCAGTAGTCAATCCTGCCAACGCCATAGAAGCTCTTATTCCTTCCTGGTAATATTCATTTGCATCTCCTGCGATACCCAATCTTACCACAGATTCTGCCAAAATGAAAGCCCTTTGGAAATTGGTTACCAACCTTACAGGACCTACACCGCCCCCAGTTACATAGTTATTGAATCTAGACCAAGATGTCTGGGGAAGAGGCCTCTGCCCGGCAAACCCATTGTCAATCGTGACATAACTCCCCGTAGGTGCAGTCACGAAAATCGGAAGTCTTGGATCGTTTTTACTGTTCAACAGGTTGACAAACCTAGTACTGATGATCAAATCTGCAGCAAAAGTAGACACATTTGTCCACTCATGGATTGGAGCATAGCTTCCTTGGGCTGTACCGAATCTTACATTCAGATCATCATCATTATTCATGATCAAGTCATTTGCATCCAAAACCTCATTGATAATTTCAGTTGCCAATGCAGGCTCTCTGTATGAGATCGTATTTGCCATTTTAAGCATCAACGTATAACCTGCTTTTCGCCATTTGTCCAAATCTCCACCATAAGCGATATCCTCCTGGCCCGGGGCAATAGAACTCTCTTCTCCCAAGTCACTGATACCTTCCCTTACCAAATCAAAGAGACTCTGAACCTGGTCAGTACCTTTATAAATATCCTCTTGCGTATCCAAAGCTGGTTGGGTATTCTCTAGGCCTGCCAATGCTTCCGTATAGGGAACATCACCCCAAGTATCTGTAGCCAAAGCATAAGAATAAGCCATCATGATCTTGCCAATCCCGCTATAGGCGGAAGCGCCAATCTCATCCGAAACCCTAATCATTTCATCCATGGCTATCAATGCGCCACTGTACAGCTCAAACCTCCATTGGTTACCAAAATCATCCCCATCTATATCATAGATGTCATAGGAAGCCGGTGAACCACCCGCTCCTGCCGTTACGGAAATCACCGTCGAGGCAAACCTATTGAGCTCATTATTGTTTGCAAAAGCAGCTCCAGCCAATCCTGTCGGCAAAAGCAATTCTGGCGTTACTGATTCCGGATTGTTCGGATTGTCATTGACATCCAAAAATTCGCCACAGCTTGTAGTTACAAATGCAAAGGCCGCTCCTAATAGTATATTATTAATTGCTTTCATAGTTTCTCTGTAATTAAAGTGTAAATCTTATATTGACACCGTAGTTTCTGGTATTTGGCATACCGTTAAGGTCAAGACCTTGGATATTGCCTGCACCTTGCGTGTTGGTCTCAGGATCTCCTGGGAATCCCGGAGCAAAAAACCAAAGGTTTCTACCACTAAACCCAATGCTCGCCTCTCCAAATGGAGTCCGCTCTAAAAACCTCCGTGGCAGATTATAGCTCAAACTCACTTCTCTCAATCTCCAAACCGTAGCGTCATATACACCACTCTCAGAAATCAAACCCCCAAGACCCGACCAGTAAGTCTGTGCGGGAACCTGAATATTGTTAGGCACATATTGCCCTTCACCAACTTCAATCACACCCGGCAAAACCCTAGGCAATTCCCTATCCACTCCGGTCATTTCCAAGGTACCGCCATTTCTCTGGTCTACCATTCCGAAGGAATAAATATCCCCACCTTGACGGGTATCTACCAATACACCCAAAGTGAAATTCTTGTAATAGAAAGTATTCATCAACCCTGCAATCCAATCAGGCTGCGGATTGGCAATCACCTGACCGGCAATCGTGGGCTGATACCCACCTGTCAATGGATTGATCAACAATTCACCTGCATTATTTCTCTGCATTTGATTACCAACGATAACACCATATGGATGCCCCTTTACAATTGAAGGTGTCAGGCCTATAAATCCATTACCCGGAATACCTGACTGATCTACTCCAGGTGCAATTTCCTTAACTTCATTTCTGATCCTTGTGAAATTCAAGCCAAGATCCCATGTAAATTGCCCCGCCTGCAAAACCGTCCCATTCAGTTCCAATTCTAGACCTTGGTTGATCATTTTACCCACATTGGTGGTCTGTACATCGTATCCTGATGAATTCGACACAGCTACATTGAATATCTGGTTTGTAGATTTGGTATAGAAGTAAGCCGCATCTATGGAAAGTCTATTGTTGAACAATCCGAAATTACCTCCCACTTCATAACTCGTTACAAACTCTGGGGTCAATTGATCAGACCCAAGCCTTGTCCCCACTGCAAATCCAGGAATACTGGCTCCTCCCACACCGATTGGGAATGTAATGGAAGCCAAATTGTTCCCATAAGTCGCAGATGTAAAGAAAGTGTTTAGCAGATAAGGATCCGCATCCCTACCGACAGTTGCGGCACTTGCCCTAAGCTTTGCATAGGAAAGAAAATTAGACTCTATGTTGAATGCGTCTGTCAACACAAAGCTGGTAGCGACAGATGGATAGAAATATGCATTGTTATTCGCCGGCAAAGTAGATGATTGATCTACCCTTCCTGACAATTCCAAAAACAGGTAGTTGTTATATGCCAATGCCAACTGTGCATAATGCCCTAACAATCTCCTAACTGAAGAGCTCTCTTCTGATCCTGTGAAGACTGAAGCACTACTGACATTATCAAAAAACGGCACATTCAATGCTGAACCAAACACCCCGATACCTTGGTAATTTCTTTGGTTGATATTTTGTCCCAGCAAAAGTGTCGCATCCAATCCATCAGTCAATATATTCGATTTGGAAGCTGTGATCATCAAATCGCCATTGAGCTCGGCCCTATATATCATATCCTCGGCGATACTTCCTGCCCGTATCCTTGCGGCTCCTATTCTTGCAACATCTTTCCTTCTGTCAACATAAGTATCCGCTGTAACCCGGTAAGTAATATTCAACCAATCAGACACATCATAACCAACCTTAAAATTCCCAAATACCCTATCTACAGCACTTTCCAAAAACTCATTTTCCAAACTCCATAGAGGATGGTTTTGACTAGGATTATAGTAAAGGCTATTCCCCAAATCATCTTGGAAAGGCTGACCCACCAAATCAAATGAACGGGGTATTCTCGTGATTTGACCAAATGCAGAACCTCCGTTACCTGTAAGGGTATTGCGGGACTGGGATTTCACATACGTGACATTTCCACTTACTTTGACTCCGTTGTTCAGTTTTTTATTACCCCCAATCTGTACACTTGTCCTGTCAAAAGAAGAGTTTGGAATGATCCCCTCTTGCAGTGAGGAATTTATCGATACTATGAAATTATCATCACGATCCCCAGAGGCTACACTCACGCCGTTTTGGATAATCACACCTTGCTGATAGAAATCCCTGATATTGTCAGGAAAAGCTTGGTATGGAACCGTTGTTCCAAAACTAGTCTCAACAGTTTCGAAGCCTGGAGTTCCAAAAGCCGGACCCCACGAGCCTGTGGAAGTATTGTTAAAGTCATTCTGGGTACCCTGCCCATATTGGTTTTGGAGCTTAGGCAATCCATAGACATTTTGGAAGTTTACGGAAGAATTCACAGTGACTTCAGTCTTATTGGCAAGCCCTGCCCCACTCTTTGTAGTGATAATGATCGCACCCGCAGATGCACGTGAACCGTAAAGCACTGCAGCAGCAGGTCCCTTCAATACGTTGATTGATTCAATCGTCTCTGGAGCGATGTCATTCAATCTGTTTGACGGCTGTGATCCAAAAAGTGTATTTTGGGTATTGTCGGTATCATTGCTGAAAATAATCCCATCTACCACGATCAGCGGTTGGTTAGATCCCGTAAAGGACGTGATCCCCCTGATATTGATATTTGTAGAAGCACCTGGAGCACCGGAAGAACCTACAATATTCACCCCTGTCAACTTCCCTTGGAGTGAATTCAAAAGATTTGGTTCGGATTTTTGGCTGACCATATCCCCTTTTATAGACTGTATGGCATAACCCAATGAGCGCTCGTCCCGCTCAATACCCTGTGCTGTCACAATTACCTCACCCAATTCGGACAAATCCGATTTCAGCACAACATTAATTTCAGAGCGGTTTCCTACCCGCTCTTCTTTGGTCGTATAGCCTACAAAGCTGAATACCAACACGGCATCGCCTGACCCTACTTCTAGAGAAAAACCGCCGTCCAGGTCAGTCGTAGTACCAGAGCCGGAGCCCTTAATCAAAATATTCACTCCCGGTATTCCCTCTGGCTCATCGCTCGAGGTCACTCTACCGGTCACTGTCTTACTCTGTGCCCAAGCTCCCTGGACACCAAACAAGAGTAACAGATAACACAATAAAACTCTCTTCATCTTGATTTTATTAAGGTTAATCAATAATTAATAATTACAAATATTAATGTTTTTTATTATAAAAAAAGTTAAATAAACAGTAATAAAAACACTGTAAAACAGTATGATTATTTTGTTTTGACTAAACGAACAAAACAATGTGATGATCAATAAATATAATTATATATGTATTAATTCAAAATAATACCATGCCCATTGGATATTCAAAAAATATTCTACTACAATATTAGTGATTTGTGAATCATTCCTCTTGTAGCGAGAAGAATACATAATTGTTAATGAAAAAAATTATATTTCAAATATCTTTAATTACACAAAATGAAAATTTTATAATATTTTTTAAAAAAACTATTTTATTAAAATTAAATAATGACAATAACACCAATAATATTTAATTACTACCAAAAAAGTTTAGAAGAAAAAATCTCGACAATTTTTCCTGCAAGCTTGCTTTTATCATTTTAATTTGACTAAATTATAAACATATAATTGTTTATAAAATTAACATTTTCAATTATATCAATCTGTATCCCAGACCGAAGGGAGACTTATATCGCGTGGCATATATCAACTTTGATATCGCTGCAGGCATACATCACGAAGCATCTTTAATTTACCGCTATGTTTATCAACTGCCATTCTTACTACAGCTTCAAATATGGCACCATGTCCACCACTGAGCTGATCAACGAAGCCCAAAGCAAAAGAATCGACACACTTGCCCTGACAGATATCAATTCGGTGGCAGGTATATTCCCATTTATCCGTGAAGCACAAAAAAGAGGCGTCCACCCTGTGATCGGTATTGATTTCAGAAATGGATCAAAGCAACAGTACATTGGTTTGGCAAAAAACCAGGAAGGTTTTTACGAACTCAACCTTCACCTCTCCCAACATAGGGTCAAAGGGAACCCCTTTGGGGAAAAAGCACCTGCATTCCAGAACAGCTTGATCATCTATCCGCTTCCCAATAAAATATTTGCCCTCCGGGAAAATGAATTTATCGGTATCCATCCCAATCAATTCAATAGGGCAGCCAAGTCAGCTTGGTTTCGACACAAGGATAAGCTCGTCTTGCTTCAGCCTGCCACTTTTAGCTCCAAGTTACAATTCAATGCCCATCGTCTCCTCAGAGCAATAGATGGCAACACCTTGCTCAGTAAGCTAAAGACAGAAGAGCAGGGAAATATCAGCGACATGCTCTACAGCTATTCGGATATGATCACCCGCTGTGAAGGGCACAACTACCTGCTATACAACACCCAAAAACTCTTGGAACAATGTCAGTTTTCATTCCATTTCCAAGCTGTAAAGAACATGAGGGGCATCCTTGGCTCAGACTGGGAAGATTATGACTATTTGAGACAGGAGACATTCAAAGGCGCATTGGTCAGATACGGAGAGCTCAGCACTAAAATCAGCAGCCGGATAGAGAAAGAACTGCTGCTTATTCAGCAAAAGGGCTTTGTCTCCTACTTCCTGATCAACTATGACATCATCAAATTTGCCCAGCATAAGAACTTCTACCATGTAGGTAGGGGGAGTGGTGCAAACAGCATCGTAGCCTATTGCCTATACATCACTGATGTGGATCCTATAGAGTTGGACTTATACTTTGAAAGATTCATCAATCTTTACAGGGAAAACCCACCTGATTTTGATTTGGATTTCAGCTGGACAGACCGGGATGAGGTGACAAAGTATATTTTTGACAAATACAATAAAGGAGCACAGGAACATGTCGCCCTCCTAGGCTCATACAGTACCTTTCAGGCCAACTCTATGTTACGCGAACTTGGAAAAGTATTCGGGCTTCCGAAAGCAGAAATAGAATCCCTGATTTTCCATGCAGGCAAGCCCGACTACGTCCCTGACCAATATGGGCAGCTGATCATCAAATACAGCAAAGTCCTCCACGACATGCCCTCACACCTAACGATCCATGCCTGTGGAATTCTTATTTCCCATAAGCCTATACATTATTATACCGCAACAGAAATGCCTCCCAAAGGGTTTCCCCTTGCACATATCGACATGTATACTGCAGAAGATATTGGCTTACATAAATTTGACATCCTTTCCCAGCGAGGTTTGGGGCACATCAAAAGCGCCATGGAAATCATCTATCAAAACAGGGGAGTCAAAGTGGATATCCGTCAAATAGAACAGTTCAAAAAAGATCCAAAAATCAAGGAACACCTCAGAAAAGGCCATACCATTGGCGCTTTTTATGTAGAGTCACCAGCGATGCGCATGCTACTGGCAAAAATGAAGGCAGACGAATACCTGGGGCTTGTCGCAGCAAGTTCAATCATCCGCCCGGGTGTAGCCCGCTCGGGGATGATGCGGGAATACGTCTTCAGGCATGTCGATCCTGACCGAAGGAAAACGGCCCATCCCGTCATGAAGGATCTCATGCCAGAGACCTACGGCATCATGGTCTATCAAGAGGATGTGATCAAGGTAGCACACCACTTTGCCGATCTGAACCTTTCGGAAGCAGATGTCCTCAGGCGTGGCATGAGTGGCAAATCCCGATCGAAAGACGAATTTGAGCGAGTCAAAGAACAGTTCTTTGCCAACTGCCTCAGGCTTGGGAGAGCCCCTAAGATCACCAAGGAAGTCTGGTATCAGATTGAGAGTTTTGCCGGATATTCCTTTGCAAAAGGACATTCTGCTTCTTTTGCGGTCGAAAGCTACCAGAGCCTGTACCTGAAAGCCTACTTCCCTCTGGAATTCATGGTTGGGGTGATCAATAACTTCGGTGGGTTCTACCATACCGAATTTTACTTTCACGAACTCCGCATGAACGGTGCCGACATACAAGCCCCAGAAATCAACGAAAGCAACTACCTGACCAAAATCGAGGGAAAGACAGTGCATCTGGGGTTTGTGCACCTAAAATTCCTCGAAAATGACAGCATAGAAAAAGTGCTTGCAGAAAGGCGTGAAAACGGTTTCTTTTTGGGCTTGGCAGATTTTGTCTCCAGGGTCAACATCAGCTTGGAACAAGTTCTGATCTTGATTCGGATAGGCTGTTTCAGGTTTACAGGAAAAAGCAAACAAGCTTTGCTCTGGGAAGCACACTTTATCCTGAACAAGCGTAAGGCTATAAACACAAGCAATGAGCTCTTCAGACAGACAGGATTCAGGGAACTGGAGGTGCCTGAATTAGAAGCGCTGGATGTAAGGCAAGAAATCGTAGATCAGATGGAAATATTAGAATTTCCATTAGACTCACCTTTTCACCTGATCAAAGACCAAGCTACTTCCAGCCACAAAGCCAAAGACATGCACATCCATTTAGGCAGACAGATACAGATCATCGGATATCTGGTAACCATCAAATACACAAAGACGATAAAAGGTGAAATAATGAACTTCGGCACATTTATAGACCGGGACGGAGACTGGATAGATACAGTACACTTCCCTCCAGTAGTGAAAAAACACCCTTTCAAAGGCCGTGGCATCTACCTGATCAAAGGCAAAGTCACACAGGAATTTGATTTTTACAGTATAGAGGTGGAAAGTTGCGAAAGAATGGCTTATTGGAATGCTGCGGATTGAGGGGAGATTCAACAGGGAAATCGCTTTTAGCAAAAAATCTTCGAGCATTACCTTGGTATGTGCCCCCACAGACCAAAAGAATCAACCTAAAATGGGAATCCTTCGTTCCGAGATTGTTAAAAGCAATTTCCCTGGTAGGCCCAAGTCTGAAGACTTGAACCGGAGGGCTATTCCCCCATGGCAAGCCAATTGCCCTCTTCGATTTACCAATACTTATAAATTGTCCAAAGTATTTTATACCCAGCACCAAACACACCTTTCACTGTACCACTGACTTTCGAAATACCGATGCGTTTTTTGTAGTCAACAGGAACCTCAGTGGTTTTATACCCGGACTTTGCCGCTTTGATCTGCATCTCTATAGTCCATCCATAGTTTTGGTCCACCATCCCCAAGGCTGTCAATTTATCCCATTTGATGGCTCGAAATGGCCCCAGGTCAGTGTATGAAGTTTTATAAATCAAGCGCATCAATGAGGTAGCAAGCCAATTGCCAAAAACCTGGGGGATTGTCATCGAACCACTTTCCCTATTTCCCAATGCCCTGGATCCAATCACCATGTCATAATTACCTTCCATGATCGGCTTTATCAAATCCAACAACTGCTCTGGATAATCCGAATAATCCCCATCCAAAAACACCAAGATATCAGGAAGCTCTTCCTGTTTTGAGATGAAGTCCATCCCGGTCAAGCAAGCTTTCCCATACCCCATCTGCGGCTCATCCAAGACAATGGCCCCTGCATTTTGAGCTATTTCCCTGGTCTGATCGGTTGACCGGTTATTGACCACGACAACATTTCTAACCAACTCAGGGATGTCGTTGATCACTTTACCAATGGAGTTTTCTTCATTGAAAGCTGGAATTATTACGTCTATTTTTATATTGGACAAAAGATTTTATTGTTTAATGGCTTAAAGTTAATTCAATGGGTTTTGGAAATGATGCAGGTTTTTACCGAAGTTTTTTTCATCTAATACTCTATTTCAAAAACATCCTAATATCCACTCAATATCAATAAATTTCATCTCTACAAAACACCAATTCAAATCCTATAACTTCTAAAAGACTCTACACTCACCAGCGTAAACCCTAAAGCTAACATCCCATGAAACACCAGCATTTCATAAGTATGGAAATAAATTGAAAGAATGACCATGAGAAGAAACACCAGAGCCATCCCCCCTTCCAGATACGTGGTGACTGGCACTTTGAGCTGATGGTAAATATTATGCTTCCAAGACTGCCTGTCGTCGCTTAGGTTATATTTCGGTGTGCGGATAAAGGGTGATTTCTTGCCTGTCAAGCCTTCCCATACTGCTTGGGCATTGTGAATGGAAAGTCCCATGGAAACAGAAAGAAACACTGGCAATTCCCAAAGAAACCTCAAAATTCCTTTGGCAGAAAAATCCACCAAACTGAGATTTGCGAAGAAATAAACCAAAGCGATGATCACGAAGCCTATCAAAAATAGCGCTGCTCCCTGAAAAACTTCTCCTGGAATCATCCCCTGCTGAAATCCCCACCAAAGTGGAATACTACATAAGCTCACAATCACCACTGCTATAAAGATCACCGCATTGAGCAAATGTGCTGAGGCATGGAGTTTTTTCCTCAATCCAAATGGCTCCTTCCAAACATTTTTCAAATGCTTGGCTGCACACTCTGCCCCACCTTTGGTCCAGCGAAATTGTTGGGACTTGATGGCTGACATCACTGGTGGAAGTTCGGCAGGTGACTTGATGTCTGGCCGATAAATGAACTCCCAACCTTTTTGTTGTGCTCTGTAACTTAAGTCCAAGTCCTCCGTCAAGGTATCATCATGCCAATTTCCTGCATCTACAATACAGGATTTCCTCCAAATTCCGCCTGTCCCATTGAAATTGATAAATGCCTTTTGATGATTTCTCCCCATCTGCTCTACCATAAAATGTGCATCCAAAGCAAATGCCTGAAGCCGGGTCAACAGTGAATAACTTTCATTCAAATGTGTCCAACGACTTTGAACCATTCCGATTTTCTCATTTGAAAAATGACCAATCGTTTGGAGTAAAAAATCTGGATCAGGAACAAAATCCGCATCAAAAACAGCTATAAAATCACCTTTTGCAACTTCCAATCCAGCTTTCAAAGCACCCGCCTTAAACCCCCTGCGGTCTTGTCTATGGATATATTGAAAGTCTATTTCTGGAAAATCCTGAATATATTTTTGGACAATCCCGGCCGTTTCATCTGTACTGTCATCCAAAATTTGGATTTCAAGTTTGTCTTTGGGGTAATTGAATTTTGCGGCAGCATCAAGCAATCTTTCTACCACATATTTTTCATTGAAAACCGGAAGCTGCACCGTCACCACAGGAAGCTCTTCCCATGAAGGCTGATGTGCCTTGGGGATGTTTTTTCTAAACTGGAAAAAATGATAGAGCAAATTTGCCTGCGCAAAGCTATACAATAGAATAAACAACATCGCTAGGGCGTAAATACCTATGATGAAATATAATAAGATCATTAAGATTTGATAGTAATGGATTTGTTGCCGATGATGATTGGCATTTCATTGATTCTGCCCTCTTCACCGTCATTTTCTAATTTCAACACTCCTCTTGGGCACACTGCCGAACAAACTCCACAACCTACACAAGATGATCTGACGATATTTTGACCTCTCTGGGCATACCATCTTACATCTATCCCCATCTCGCAATACGTCGAGCAATTTCCACAAGAAATGCACTGACCGCCATTGGTTGTGATTCTGAATCTTGATTTGAACCGCTGTACAATCCCAAGATAAGCCGCCAATGGACAGCCAAATCTACACCAAACTCTGTTACCCATCAAGGGATAAAAGCCAGTCCCTATCACTCCTGCAAAAGCCGAACCAATCAAAAACCCATAAACTGAATGAAGTTGATCTGTGGCATTTCCCAAAATAGCAAACCCGGAGAAATAATTGGCAATCGTAACTGCTGTCATCAATACAGCAAAAACCAAGACCCCATGAACCATGTATCGCTCGATTTGCCATGATTTCAGGGATTTATCTGACAATTGTCGATAGGGATCTCCCAAGGTCTCTGCCAATCCTCCACATCCACAAACCCAACTGCAATACCATCTTTTGCCATAAAAATAAGTAAAAATAGGAACTCCCAATACAATCAGAATAATCCCCCAAACCAGCATAAACATCCCCAGAGCCCCAGAACTCAGCATCCCATCAACCCTATAGTCATAGAAGAATGAATAATCCAAAGGCCAAATATTCTTAAAATCGTGCCATGGCATATTGAGCAGCACCAAGATCTCGGGCAGAAGAAAAGCAAATGCCAGCTGAAAAAACATAACAGAAGCCGTTCTGATGGTCTGATATGCATTTCCTTTATATTTCCTGAACATCCTGATCCCCATCACGACGATCGCCAAGGTGTATATAAATCCATATAAAAACCACTGACTCGCAGGATTTCCCGAAAGCGCTATGCTCAAAGGATCTACCATCAAAATCAGATTGGTCAAATAGGCAGGAAACCAATACAAAATGATATAAAAAACAATCAACCATGTGCCTGTAATGATTCCCAACAACCCTCTAGCCTTCATGGAAGAAAAGTAGATTCCATCGTTTTTGATCCCTTCAGTCTCATCTCTGTACAATGGAAAAATATACATCAATCCTCCCAGTACGCCCAAGAATACAGTAATTGCAAGATAAAAATAAGGATTCTCACTCACGGGGCCTGTTGATGCGGCTTTTGTCAAAGGATAGGAATAATCATCCCAAATCACATTGTCCCAATCTTCATTTGCCTTGAGCTCTTCATTGTAATTATCAAAGTTCTTATTGAAATCTGAAATGAACGCAAAGTTTGATTCATAATATTGACCATACATGGGCTTCAAAACCTCTACCATCGTCTCCAAATGAATATCCTTCACTTCTTTTTCAACCATTTCTTGCTCCAATTGGTACGAACCTATAAATGGCAAAACGGAGAAAATCGCCAATCCGAGAACAAATAGTATCAATCCAATTCGCTGTATTATATTCATGCTCTCGACCCAATTAGTTTTTTGAAAAATGACTGCTTCTGCAACTTCAAAGTTTTTCCAAATTCCTTGTTGTACTTTTTCAGAACTTCTTCATGAAATGGCTTGTAAAATTCGGGGTTGAAATTGGCTTTGTCGATTTCAGAGACGACTTTTTCCAAAGAATACCTTTTACTGATTGCCTGATCAAAATATTCATGTCTCAATCTCCATCCAAAGGCATTGACTCCAAGCAATTTTTGGTCTGATTTCGAATAAAGCAACCTCAAGCAGGCCTTGCCATTCGTTGCTTCCCAATAAATGCTCTCCTCATTTTCTCCAAAAGAAGCTGGAACAAACCCATAAGTTTGGTATTCTATATCAAAGAATTTCGCAGAATTGAACCAAACACCAGGCCGGTAAGAAACTGAATTTTTATTTGTGAGGTTATATGCCAATGTCTCTCCATGCATCCTCCCTGTGTACCATACTTGTTCTATATTTTTCCGGTCTGGGGCTGGCGCATTTTTGAACTCTGCACAATCGCCAATAGCGTAAACATCCGGAATATTTGTTTTGAAATATGCATCAACCACAATCCCTCTATTGATTTCAAGTAATTTTCTCTCTGAAACTGATTCTTTTTCACCCCTCAAAAAATCCACATTAGGACTTACGCCAACAGTCAAACCGACAAATTCACAAGGAATAATCTCTCCCGAGTTTGTTTTGATCGCTTTGACCTTTCCGTTTCCATCGTCTATAATCTCCTCCAATTCGGTCTCCAACCTCAAATCTATATGATGTTCCAAAATGTGACGATTGATCAATTTCGATTCTTCAAGTGGAAGAATATTGCCCCAAAAATTCTTTTCCCTTACCAAAAAAGTAACGGGAATATCCCTGCTCATAAGCATTTCGGCCATTTCTATCCCAATCAACCCGCCTCCTACCACAACCGCTCTATGAATGTCTTCGGTGTTTTTTTCCATCAACTCCAAATCCTGAATGGAATACAAACCTTGCACCCCATTTAGCTCTTGTCCCTTCCAGCCAAATTTGTTTGGTTTTGACCCTGTAGCCAAAACCAAAACGTCATATTCCAATTGGGACTTATCGGGAAAAATCAGCGTTTTTGCTTCAAAATCAACTTGATCGACCCAAGCTTGTTTGAGTTCAATTCTATTCTTTTCCCAAAACCAATCTTCATACGGCTTTGTGTGTTCATACTTCATGTGTCCCATGTAGATGTACATCAGGGCAGTTCTGGAAAAAAAGTGGGCAGTTTCTCCAGAGATGATTGTTATTTTGCTTTGGGAGTCTTTTTTTCGAATATTTCTAGCACAGGTCACGCCGGAAATCCCATTTCCGATGACCACTACGTGCCTATCCGCATTATTCGTTGAGGGACCAGTCATAGTCTAAGTGGGAGACTTTAGCTTTTGGGTTGATTTTTACTTTTGAATATTTGTTAAGGTAATCAATTAAACTTCCATTTTTTGTAAAATCACCCTTGAACCAAGAGAAAATCTTGGAAATTTCAATTTTATCCGCGCTGATTTTATTTCTTTTGGGATCATTGACAAAGCTCTTCGCTACTTTATCCAACTGAGCATCAACTTTTTCGGCAGCAAAAGCTTCATTCAATAGCGGAGGACATGAAAAAGAAGCGCAATTGATGGCAAAATGAATTCGTGGTTCGTCAAATTCCTTTCTCAAAACCTTATGTTCTATTTCATCCAAATTGGCATCCTGACCACCTATTTTAAAGAATTTGATATGCCAAACGGTGTTGACCAGTGGAATTTTGATTTTTGGATGTAAGTCCTGAATACTCTCAACAGGATAGTTGTCAGTAATCAGTTTGATCGTAAAAGCATTGTAGGCATTGATCCAATAAGCCAATTGTTCTTCTTTTTTCCAGGTTTTTCTATCCGGAGCATTTTTGCTCAACAAATCACAATAATCATCCAGTTTGGCTTTATCTTCTATAAACCCTTTATAATCTACTACACCGGATGGAGAGACATGCTTTCTGAGAAGTGCGTCAAACCCTTGGTGTGAAGGGGCTTTTGTAGCTTCTGCTCCGAGATTGGAAGCTCCGCAAGAAAAATTAAAGAGTAATAGACCCAAAATAAAGACGATGGATTTCATAATTGCTATTTTTTCTTAATAAACGTGTTTACTCGCTAGATAGATGACCAAAAAATAAAATCAATTGTTTATTTCAGGAATAAAGACTCTACAAAAAAATACCGAATTGAGAACAAACGGCAATTGGTCAAATCTAATAAACCTTCTTCCCCTTATTCAGCCAAATCCCCCAAGAATGGCTATAGGCGTGTATTGAATCAGTTTTTTTGCTTTTGTTGTAGATGGGTTGGCCTTCATTGACCCAATGAAAAACCCCTCCATAAAGGTTGTAGACTTCTGTAAATCCAGCTTCCTGAAGTTTCTTCCCTATTTCTTGGCTTCTCGCACCGATGGAACAATAAACTACGACGGGCTGGTCCTTTGGGATTTCTGTTAGGGAATCCAATGAAAAAGTTTTGTGGCCTACCCATTTCGCACCTTTGAGATGGCTCACTTCATACTCCTCTTTTTCTCTCGCATCGAGAAAAATGGCTGAACCCAATATTTCATTTTCCCCAATTTTCACAACAGGAAAATCCTTTTCATATACACCATTCAGCAATGCTTTGTAGGCTAGACTTTGGGCAAATGACATACTGGAAAGGAAAAAGAAAATAAAGAAAATTGGATATTTTAAATACATATAATCACAAGTCTCATTCTCAAACCTATGTGTCTGATTTTTTGTGTCAAGTATAAAGTATAATGTACCAAGAACTCCTCATAACTAAGGTTAACCCAACTTTAAAACCCTCCACACTTGTGCGCATGGGGCAAAGCGGACAAGTCATCCGAATCTTTCAAGTCTCCTTTTACCCATAAAAATCACTGAGTCTCGCCAACCCTTTTTTGTCCAAGACGATGATTTTTTTGCCTTCAAACTCTATCAACCCGTCCTTCTTAAACTCTGAAAGTAACCTGATGACAGTTTCTGTTGCTGTTCCCACCAAGCCTGCAATCTCCTCCCTTGTCAACACAATGTCAATTTTCTCTCCCTCTCCGCCATCAACTCCATAGGTATCCCCCAGCTTCAACAAAGTGAAAGCAAGTCTTTCGCGAATAGATTTTTGGGTAGCATCTGTCAACTTTCCTTCCATGATTCCAATATCATTGCAAAGCGCTTTGGTCAATCTCCTGTGGAAATTATTGTCTTCCAAAAGGATTTTCAAAAAGACCTCCTTGGGAACAAAACAAATTTTGGCATCTTCTACAATGGTGGCTGTATTTGAATATACTTCTTCGCCCAGCATAGAAGAATACCCCAAAAACTCACCTTTTTGGGCCAATCTAATGATCTGCTCTTTTCCGTTTGATGCTGTTTTAAAAACTTTCACAATGCCAGCACTAATGCAAAAGACGCCAAGAGGTTTGGTTCCTTCGTAATAAAGTATCTGGCCTTTTTTATGCGAAATAAAATTTTTGTTGTCCGAAAGATTGCATAGGTGTGCATCTGAGAGATCGGCAAACATGGAAAACTTTCTGCTGAGGCATAGTTCGCAAGGACTGCTTTTTTCTCTGATCATGTCGGTGAAGTTATTATTTGCAGGTTCAATTTAAGTAGCTAAAGATAACAAAAAAGGACTACAAAACTTTAAAAGGGTTCATTTTAGTCAATAGAAGGCAACTCACTAATTTGGATAAACCCACCCGTTTCTACATCATATTTCAGAAACAAATGTTGCTTCCCATTTGTAATCCCAATATAAGGTGCATTGATGCTTTTATTGTACACACACACCTGTTCAGCAGTCTTTTGGGTCAATCGGACATCGGGAGCTTTACACTCCACCAATAAAAACGGGCGACCACTCCTATCGTGTACCAGCACATCAAACCGCTTCTGTAACTGATTGTATTTCAAACCTTTTTCCAAAGAAAAAAGACTCTTTGGGTACAAATATTTCTGTATCAAAACTTGGATAATATGCTGCCTTACCCATTCTTCCGGGGTCAATATCAAATACTTCTTTCGAAGTGAATCGAAAATGCTTAATTTCCCACTCTCTTCCTCTTTGATCTTGAATTCAAACTTCGGAAAGTTCAAAGACTCCTGAAGAAAAGAAAACTTATGCTCCATCATCTTACAAAGATGTGGGGTTTTTGCTTAAGAATATAAACCTAAAACCACCCAAATGAAAAAAACATACCTCTTATTCTTCCTTTCCTTGACAATCATCTGCTTGGTCTCCTGCAAAACAGACAAAGAACAAGTGGATCTAATAGTACACAACGGTACGATTTATACTGTTTCGAAAGGGTTTGACATTGTCAATGCCTTTGCGGTGAAGGATGGTATATTTGTAGCTGTAGGCAGCAATTCCGACATCTTATCAAATTACGATGCTACTGAAATAGTAGATGCTAAGGGCCAGGCCATCTACCCAGGCCTGATTGATGCCCATGCCCATTTCTATCGCTATGGTTTGGGACTGCAGGTGGTAGATCTTCTGGGAGCAGAGTCAGAGCAAGAGCTCATGGATCGCGTAGTCCAACACCGTGAAAGTACCCCCGAAGCCCCCTGGATCTTAGGAAGAGGCTGGGATCAAAATCTATGGGAAAACAAAGAGTTCCCTACTAAAGACAAATTGGACGAGCTATTCCCCGACACCCCTGTCCTCCTTACCAGAATAGACGGCCATGCCGCTTTGGTAAACCAAAAAGCGCTTGAGTTGGGGGGAATCACATCCAAAACAGAAATGATCGGCGGCAAGGTAATCCTGGAGAATGGACAGCCTACCGGGGTATTGATAGATAATGCAATCAAACTGGTTTCTTCAAAAGTCCCTGATCCCAGTGAAGAAGAATCCAGGGTTGGCTTGTTGGCAGCCCAAGAGAATTGTTTTGCTGTGGGGCTTACGACCGTGGTAGACGCTGGATTGGACAGGGGCACAATTGAACTCATACACCAGATGCATCAAGAAGGCGATTTGAAAATGCGTATTTATGCAATGGTAAACCCTACGGAAGACAATATGCGGCATTATTTTGAAAACGGGATCTATCAGGATGATTTCTTGACCATCAGAAGTTTTAAGATCTATGGTGACGGGGCATTGGGTTCACGGGGTGCGGCGCTGTTGCAGCCATACCATGACCATTCTTCAAATTATGGATTCCTTTTGGATACTCCGGAAGCTTTTGATGATTTGGCAAAAAAAATGTACGAAAATGGATTCCAGATGAATACACACTGTATTGGAGACTCTGCAAACAGGACATTGCTTGATATCTATGCCAAATACCTCAAGGGGAAAAATGATCTTCGCTGGAGAATAGAACACGCCCAAGTCGTGAGTAAAGACGATATTTCAAAATTTGCTTCTTACAGCATTATCCCTTCCGTACAGCCAACCCATGCCACTTCAGATATGTACTGGGCTGCACAGAGACTTGGCCCTTTTAGGATAAAAACAGCGTATGCGTATAAAGATCTATTGGAACAAAATGGCATGTTGGCATTGGGGAGTGATTTTCCGGTAGAAAACATCAACCCCATCTACGGTTTCCATGCGGCTGTAGCCAGAAAAGACGCAAACAACTCTCCGGATGATGGATTTCAGATAGAAAACAGGATCAAAAGGGAGGAAGCATTGAAGGGGATGACCATATGGGCAGCATATTCGAACTTCGAAGAGGGGCTTAAAGGGAGTATAGAAAAAGGGAAATTGGCAGATTTCGTTCTGTTCGAAAAAGACATGATGACGGCCAAACACAACGAATTAAGAAACCTGAAAGTCAAAGCCACTTACATAGGTGGAGAAAAAGTATTTTAAGGAATCTACCTGACAAGAAGGGTTTACCCCCCCTACTTATCAGGTAGATCTATATTTTTTCAGTAATTGATATTTTTGCTTATCTAGCCCTGCTCAATACTCTAAATTGATCCATTACCTTATAGGTCGCCCGGGTCAGATCCGTTGACAAATCCGGCGAAAGCATGTCAAACGCTGCCGGGGTATAACCCTGCCATATTGTATTCCCTTTTTTGTTGTCAATCACAAAAATCACCAACATCCCATTGTTTTGGGAGTATTTCACCTTATTGTAGTTCTCATCTTTTTCCTTGTCTTCAGGTCTCAATTCCTCATCCTCTTCAGTCACAAATGCACCTTTTCTTTGCAACCAATAATCAAAATTAGGCTGGTCATAACCCCGATACTTGACTTCTTCCCTGAACATCTTATAATTCACCAACAAATCTGGCTTATCCTCCTGCAACTTAAACCCTTGGGAACCAAGCCTATTGGAAATTGTCCTCTTTATGATCTGTACTACTTCTTCATCGTCACCTTCTGGATTATCAATAAACCCAAATGTCTTGTACCTCTTGAAGTTGGCGGAATAATTGAAATCGTATTCGGCAATAAAATCTTTTTGGGAAAAACACCCTGTGACAAGCAACAGAATCACAAGGTAGAAAATTGGTGGATTTTTCATGTTGAATTTGTTTAGTTATAATATTCAAATCATAAGCGTAATTACGAAGTTTAGCATACATTAAGATCTAATGTCCCCATACAACCCGATACCGACTCTGGCTGTAGGTCTCCTATCCTAGATGGCTTGCAAGAATCCAAAATAGCAACAGAAGATTTCAATGATTTCATAGAATGTAAATGAAATTTTGTCTTTAATTTAATCAATTCATTTCAAGTTCTAAAGATTTCCATCAAATTAACTTCACACAAGCTTTTTTGTTTATGGAATAGAGGATATTGGTGATCAAATATTTATGGAAATTTTTAACAAAAAAAAAGCTCATTTCAGGCTAAAATCGTTTACTTTCGTCTAAATCGAAGCGTGAGCAAAGCAGCGTAATTCTAACAAAAAAAACTGTATGTCCCTTTTCATTATTGGAGATGTCCATGGGTGTTTCCATACATACCTTAAGCTATTGGATCATTGGGAACCAAAAACCGAGACACTAATTCAACTTGGTGACCTAATTGATCGTGGCAATTTTTCACCACTGACTGTTCGATTGGCATTTGAGACAAAAAAAGTGTTCAAATATTCTGTCCATTTTCTAAAAGGCAACCATGAACAAATGATGGTCAACCACCTCAAAGGGGCCGACAAATCAAATCTGTGGATCAACAATGGCGGAAAGGAGGCATTGGCACAATTCAAAGCCCAAAATCTAGACCCCAACTTCTACCTTCCCTGGATGGAATCCATGCCGGTCTTTTGGGAAAACCAACATGTTGTTGTCTCCCATGCTGGTTTTTCGGGAATAGGATCACCGTTGGATTTGGACAATCCCGATGGTGTATTATGGAACAGAAAACCATTGATAAACTTAGGAAAACTTCAAGTGATCGGGCATACGCCACTATTGGATGGCAAACCTGAATACCAAAGCCAAAGCAATTCCTGGAATATAGACACCGGTGCCTACAAGGGCAACTGCCTAACTGGGATCAAGCTGAAAAAAGACGGGACATTCTTGGAATCCATCAGCATCCCTACCGATCCAAAAGACATTTCGGATGCAAACCAACCTTATGCCGGCTTCTTGAAAAACCCTTTGAAAGAAAATCTCAGGATGTAACCCACAGTAAAGCGAAGGTTAAAACACCCTTTTCATTTGTAAATCTGATCCAATCCCAGCTAGTGAAAAATCAAACAAAGCCTTCTCCTTTGGCCTTTGCATCGATGACAAACTCCCTGAATTTCTTTTCGGCATCCAGTTTACAAATCAAAAGCACATTGTCAGATTCATTTACCAAATAGTTTTCCAAGCCTTGAACCACAACGAGTTTGTTTGAAGGGACTTTTACGTAACAGTTTTCGGTATCGTAAAGCAAGGCATTTCCTTCCACCACATTGTTTGAACTATCTTTGTCCCGGATCTCATACAAACTCATCCAAGAACCCAAATCCGACCAGCCAAACTCACCAAGGATAACATAGACTTCGTCTGATTTTTCCATAACCCCAAAATCTATTGATATATTCTTGACTTGGGAATAAGCATTTACGATAAATTCATTTTCCCTTTCGGTATTGTAAAAATCAGCCCCCTCTTCAAAAACCTCCGATACTTCCGGCATATATTTCTCAAAAGCCCTGATGATACTTTGCACTTTCCAGACAAACATGCCCGAATTCCAGACAAAATCCCCACTTTCAATGAAAGTCTTTGCCAGCTTTAAATTTGGCTTTTCTGTAAAAGTTTTTACTTTTTTTGGAGCATCACTATCATTACTAAAATACTGTATATACCCATACCCAGTCTCCGGCCTGTTGGGCTGAATCCCTATTGTAATCAAGCGTCCATCTTCTTCACAGGCAACCATTGCCTTGTTCATGTTTTGGACGAAACTTATCTCATTCAGAATCAAGTGGTCTGATGGCGACACTATTATCTTTGCATCTCCATCTTTCTGTTGGATCTTATAGCTTGCGTAAGCTATGCAGTTTGCAGTATCTCTTCTTTGGGGCTCTTTCAATATATTTGATTCAGGAATCTCAGGCAGTTGCTCTTTTGCCAAATCAAAATATTGTTTGTTGGTCACCACAAAAAACCTGTCGGGATCAGTCATGTTCAAAAACCTGTCGAAGGTCATTTGGAGCAAGGTCCTACCGGTTCCCAAGATATCCAAGAATTGTTTGGGCCTATTGTTTCTACTGTATGGCCAAAACCGGGATCCTATCCCACCTGCCATAATGACTATATAAGGTTTTTGTTTCATCTAAAATTATACTATACCCTCTTTCATCAGGTCATGAATATGGATAAATCCAGCAATATTTCCGCCATCCATAGCCACCAATTGTGTAATATTATATTCTTTCATCCTATTGAGTGCCCTAATTGCAAATTCATCCTGGGAAATGGTCTTGGGGTTCTTTGTCATAATCTCGACAGCTTTGACATGATTGATATCTGCACCCGACATCAACATCCTCCTCAAATCCCCGTCTGTGATGATTCCAAGGAGGTTTTTGTTTCCGTCTACTACGGCAGTTGCCCCAAGTCTTTTGCTACTTATCTCTACTATTATCTCCGTCAAGAGCGCATCTTCCTTTACTATAGGGATCAAATTCTTCGGAATCACATCGGCTACGGTCAAATAAAGTTGCTTGCCCAATGCCCCTCCCGGGTGATACACCGCAAAGTCCTCTGGGGAAAATCCTCTCGCTTCCAGCAAACATACCGCCAATGCATCTCCCATCGCCATATGGACGGTAGTACTGGTGGTCGGTGCCAAATTGTTTGGACAGGCCTCCTCATCAATCGTGGCATTGAGGACATAATCTGCATTTTCTGCCAAGTAGCTTTTGACATTACTCACCAAAGCTATCAACTTTGAGCCCAAGCGTTTGAGTAAAGGAACCAACACTTTGATCTCAGGTGTATTTCCACTCTTGGAAATACAAATCACAAAATCATTCTTTTGGATCATTCCCAAATCACCATGAATGGCATCTGCAGCATGCATGAATAAAGCGGGGGTTCCCGTGGAGTTGAGCGTTGCCACTATCTTGTTTGCGACTATGGCACTTTTGCCAATGCCTGTAATCACAACCCTACCTGAGGACTCCAAAATCGCCTCGACACAAGCCACAAAATCATCATCTATAAAATTTATTAGATTTTGAAGCGCATTTGCTTCCTTTTGAAGGACTTGTATAGCGCTAGTTTTAATATTTTTTGTTAATTTCAATTTTGACAGGCTTTATCATTAAATTTGTATCAAAGGTAAAAAAGAATTCCTTTAAAGTTTAATGAATACCCAAAAGCGGAACATTAAAATGTGATTGTGAAGTGGATCAAACAGTAAAAGAAAATCTCAAAGAAATATTTGGCTTCAGTCAGTTTCGAGGAAACCAAGAAGGCATCGTTGACAATATATTGGGAGGCAGCAATACCTTTGTGATTATGCCAACTGGAGCAGGCAAATCCCTTTGCTATCAGCTACCTGCGGTCATCAAGGACGGTACTGCGGTTGTCATATCCCCATTGATCGCCTTGATGAAAAACCAAGTGGATCAATTGAATGCTTTTGGCATCAATGCCTATTTCCTAAATTCCACCCTGAACAAGTCCGAGACGACAAAAGTCAAAAAGGAAGTCCTCTCCGGAAAAACCAAACTGCTATACGTCGCCCCCGAATCACTCACCAAAGAAGAGAACATCCAGTTTCTGAAAGAAGCCAACATCAGCTTTGTTGCTATCGATGAAGCACATTGTATCTCAGAATGGGGCCACGACTTTCGCCCTGAATATCGAAGAATCAAATCCATCATTGCCCAGATTGGCGAAAAACTTCCAATCATAGCCCTGACAGCAACAGCTACCCCCAAAGTCCAGCAGGACATCCAAAGAAACCTGCAGATGGAAGAAGCTGATCTGTTCAAATCATCCTTTAACAGAACGAACCTATACTACGAGGTTAGGCCAAAAATAAAGAATGAGACGAAAAAACAAATCATCAAATACATCAAGGGCCAAAAGGGAAAATCAGGGATCATCTACTGCTTGAGTAGGAAAAAAGTAGAGGAGATTGCTTCATTGCTGAAAGTAAACGGGATCAATGCTGCCCCATACCATGCCGGTTTGGATCAAAGTGTCCGAATCAAAAACCAAGATGATTTCCTCAATGAGGAATTGGACGTAATCGTGGCAACCATCGCATTTGGTATGGGAATCGACAAACCGGATGTAAGGTATGTGATCCATTACGATGTTCCGAAGTCACTGGAAGGATATTATCAGGAAACCGGAAGAGCTGGCAGGGATGGGCTTGAAGGCCACTGTCTGATGTTCTATCGCTATGAAGACATCATCAAGTTAGACAAATTCAACAAGGACAAGCCTGTAACAGAGCGTGAAAACGCAAAAGTATTGCTCCAAGAAATGGCTGCCTATGCTGAAAGTTCCGTTTGCAGAAGAAAGACACTGCTCCATTATTTTGGAGAATACATGGAGAAAGACTGCGGCTTCTGTGACAACTGTAAGCATCCCAACGAAAAGTTTGAAGGCCAGGAATTTCTAGTCAACGCCATCCAGGCTGTAAAGGCGACAAACAACAGGTTCAACATAGACCATATAGTCAAGGTCATCAGAGGTGAACAGAATGACTATATGAAGAGCTACGGCCACGACAAGCTCAAAATTTTTGGGGTTGGAATTGAAGAGGATGAAAGGCTCTGGAAGACCATTATCCGCCAAGCAATGATCAATGACTTCCTCGAAAAAGACATTGAGAACTATGGGGTGATCAAAGTGACAAAAAAAGGGCTTGATTACATCAAGGAACCATATAGCATCCTGATGAGCAAAGACCATGACTTTGAAAAAATGCTTGTCGAGGAATCTACAGAAGACATTTCGAACGGCTCCAAGGCTTACGATGAAAAATTATTTGAGCTGCTCAAAGCTGAACGAAAAAAAGTAGCAAAATCAAAAGGGCTACCCCCGTATGTCATTTTCCAAGACCCTTCTTTGGAAGAGATGGCGACTGTTTATCCTACTACCCGGGATGAATTGGCGCAAATCAATGGCGTTGGTATGGGAAAAGTCACTAAATTTGGGTCGTCTTTTCTGAAACTGATAGAAAACTATGTAGAGGAAAACGACATCATGACAGCTTCAGATGTGGTGGTCAAAACGGCTGGCAGCAGGTCAAAAGTAAAAATATCTATCATCCAACAGGTCGATAGAAAAATAGACTTGGACGAAATTGCTGAAAATCTCAACATCAGTATGGCTGAATTGCTCCAGGAAATAGAGCAGATCATCTATAGTGGCACCAAATTGAATATCAACTATTACATTGAAAATATCATGGATGAAGATAGGGAAGATATACTCCATGATTATTTTATGACTGCAGAATCCGATAATATCAAAGCAGCTTTGAGTGAATTGGAAGATGAAGATTTTGCAGAAGAAGAAATCCGCGTGTACAGGGTGAAATTCATCTCAGAGCACGCTAATTAAACCGAAATCCATAAATGAATATACTATTACTAGGAAGCGGAGGCAGAGAACATGCCTTTGCTTGGAAGATTGTAAACAGTCAAAAATGTTCTAGACTTTTCGTCGCTCCGGGAAATGCAGGAACTGCCCAAATTGCCGAGAACATTTCCATAGGAATCAATGATTTCCCGGCGATCACTGAGTTTGTGTTGGAAAACAACATCGAAATGGTGGTAGTAGGCCCAGAAGAACCACTGGTCAGAGGAATTGTAGACTATTTTCAAGCCAATCCAAAAACAAAAGATCTACCCATCATCGGGCCAAGTCAACTTGGGGCCACAATGGAAGGATCAAAAGACTTTTCAAAGCAGTTTATGGATCGAAACAAGATCCCTACGGCTGCTTCTGAGACATTCACAAAAGAAAACATCGGCCAAGCTTACAAGTTTATTGATGCCCAAACCATCCCTATCGTACTGAAAGCTGATGGCTTAGCGGCAGGAAAAGGGGTACTGATCTGCCAAAGCCACCAAGAGGCAAAGGAATCTCTACGAGAAATGCTTGTAGACAACAAATTTGGAGAAGCTTCTTCCAAGGTTGTGATAGAGCAGTTTCTTGACGGCATAGAACTTTCTGTTTTTGTGGCTACAGATGGAAAAAGTTATAAAATCCTCCCTGAAGCAAAGGATTACAAGAGAATTGGAGAAGCTGATACAGGACTGAACACTGGAGGAATGGGAGCGGTGAGTCCTGTTCCATTTGCGGATGCGGATTTCATGCAAAAGGTAGAAGAAAGAGTAATCAAACCCACTGTAAGCGGCCTTCAAAAAGAAAATATAAGATATACTGGGTTCCTATTCATCGGCTTGATGAACATCGGCGGAGACCCTTATGTGATAGAGTACAATGTACGAATGGGAGATCCGGAAACGCAAGCCGTACTTCCAAGGATCAAAAGTGATTTCGTAGACCTGCTCTACTCCATGGGAACGATGCAATTGGATAAATATGAAATTGTATTGGAGTCATTTACCACCACGACAGTGGTACTGGTAGCGGGTGGATACCCAGGTGATTATAAAAAAGGCGATAAAATCTCAGGCTTGGGCAAGCAAGTAAAGGAAAATAATTCGTTGGTATTTCATGCAGGCACGACACTGAACTCCAATGGCGAAGTATTGACAAACGGAGGAAGAGTCCTTGCGATTACGGGCATAGGCCACGATGTAGAATCTGCACTCGCCAATGCATACAGCAAAGTAGCAGATATCACTTGGGCAGATCAATACCACAGAAAAGATATTGGTCAGGACATTCTGACACTGATAAAGTAAACCCAAACTAACGAGGAGTTCAAGGCTCCCTTTCGATATAATTATGGCAGGATGTAGTAGCTGCTCTACCACCACCGGATCAAGTGGAGGATGCCAAAACAACGGCACATGTGGTACGAGCGATTGTAATAAAATGAATGCATTCGACTGGCTCACCCATATGGGAATCCCAGTCGTGGACAAATATGATGTAGTAGAGGTCAAGTTCAAAGGAGGTAGAAAAGAATACTACCGCAATGTAGACCACCTCCAACTCACCACAGGTGATCCTGTAGTCGTAGATGTACCCAACGGCCACCACATAGGCTGGGTTTCGCTTCAAGGTGAGCTGGTGAGGCTTCAAATGCAAAAACGAAAAATCAAGGATGATGACAATATCCTCAGGATATACCGTGTCGCCAACCAAAAGGACATAGAGAAGTGGGAAGAATCAAAAAACAAAGAGGTTCCTACCATCTACAGAACCAAACAAATCATTGACGAGCTGAAACTGGACATGAAACTGTCCGATGTAGAGTTTCAGGCAGACAACTCTAAGGCCACTTTCTTTTATTCTGCCGAGGACAGGGTTGACTTCAGGGAACTGATCAAATTGTTGGCATCTGAATTCAAAATCAGGGTAGAGATGCGTCAGATCAGTCTTAGACAGGAAGCTGGAAGGCTAGGCGGTATTGGCGTATGTGGAAGGGAGCTATGCTGCTCTACCTGGATCCACGATTTCAAAAGTGTCAGCACTTCAGCAGCCAGATATCAAAACCTATCGCTCAACCCTACTAAACTCTCGGGACAATGTGGCAGGTTGAAATGTTGCCTGAATTACGAGTTGGACACCTACATGTCTGCTTTGGAAGACATCCCTACCGTCGACAAACCACTGCTTACCGAAGCTGGGATAGCGAGATTGCAGAAAACCGATATTTTCAGAAAATTGATGTGGTTCAGCTACAACAATGAAAACAATTGGTATTCCATCAGCTGCGAACGCGTAAAGGAAATCCAAGAGATGAATGCCAAGGATACCAAGCCTTTTGATCTTCAAAGCAACCATTCCAACGAAGCCGAAGACAAAGTCACCAGATCAAACCTGGAATTGGAGGCCCTTGACAAGAAATTCAGCAATACTGGCAACAATAGAAAAAAGAAGAAAAAGAAAAAACCAAGAGCTAGACAGGAAGGAGAACACTCCACAGCTGCAGATTCTACCCAAAAACCAATAAAACCAGCTGCTCAAAACACTTCCCCCTCTACGTCTCCCAACGAATCTCCAGAAGGGAATAGGGACAGGAATAGGTTCAAAAAGAACAGAATGGGCAGAAAAAATGTGGAGCAGAGAAACCAAAACAAAGAAGTAGCTGGAGAAAACCCAGCCAAACCTAAGCCCAAACCCAGGCCTACTCCGAAGCCAAAAGCAGAAGGAAGTGCAGACAACAAACCTCGGGAAAATAAAAATGGGGGAAAAAGAAGGTATCCACCAAGAAACAAGGGAGACCAAAACAAAGGTGATCAAAATGGTTAAAATGAGTAACTTATTTGCAATCACCACAATGCTTATCCTGCTGGTTTCCTGCAATGGAGATAGGATCTTTGAGGATTATAAAGGAATGGAAAGGCAATCGTGGAACATCACTGATACCATCGCCTTTGATCTTCCTATACCAAGGGACGAATCAAATGCATTGATTGGCATCAAATATAACTTAGATTATAAATTCAGGAATCTGTATGTGAAGTATTTCCTTTCCGATAGCCTAGGAGTAAAATTCGAATCCCAACTATTGAACATATCTCTGTTTGACAGCAAAGGGGGAAGGCCAACTGGCAGTGGATTTGGCAGTATATTCACAAGGTTTGACACCCTTCCCCTGATCTCCGGGGAGCAGTACACCAAAATTGAATTTGTCCAATATATGAGAGTCGATGAATTGATTGGGATAGAAGCCGTTGGTTTCAAGCTGGTAAATACCAAATAGAAACCTTAAAACCAAGGGGAATCACTTTTCGGAGTCTCCAATACAGTCGAAGGCAATTCAAAAATCTAAGCTGGGTAATATACCTGGCTTAGATCACTTTTCAAAAATCTCCTTGCCAGTCCAATATTGCCTGCTAAAATAAAAATGGTATGGCCAAGACTTTTCCTTCAATTGCATGCAGTGGTAGACGAAAGCTTCTTTGGAACTCGATGCATCATAAAGTCGCTGATCATCGGTCAATATAGCTTCTACAAAGCCCTCCCCTTCCTTTGTTACTGCCAAATCAATCCAAGATGACTCAGGATAAGTGGAAATCCCCAGCATATTATTTGACATAACACGTTGCTTTAATGTCCAATTTTCGACGAACCCCGATGACACCTTAAGCTTCTCACTTTCGATTTCACCATTGCACTGCTTCTCTACAAACAACAGATAATTCCTCAACATTTCAACTCCAGGATTGGCCAATTGCTCTTTCTTGAAATCTTTGGCTGTCAAGCTAGTGACAAGGCTTATTTTCTTCTTTGCCCTAGTGATCGCCACATTCAATCGGTATTGCCCTCCTTGCTTGGAGAGCAACCCAAAATTGGCATTCAATTTTCCTGATTTGTTTTTGGCATATCCTATGGAGAAGATCACCCAATCAAACTCGTCCCCTTGTACATTTTCTATATTCTTAACCGATAGCCTTTCGCTCTTTATGGTTTCTTCGGACTCTATCAATTGATTGATCAATTCCATTTGGAAAAAGTTGAAAGTAATTACGCCAATACTGTATTCCGGCGACAAACCTTGAACTCGCTTTATGGTATCCAAAACAGCTTCTGCTTCCTGTCTATTGGTTTGCTTATCCCAAACACCATCGACATGGATAAACTCGTAGGGGTTTTCATTGGAGTTTACCAAGTCCCTTTCTGCCAACATTTCAAGTTTGTCCTGATAGAAATGCTGGTTCGAAAATCTTATAAGTGCTTTTTGCGAACTCCTGTAATGACCTTTCAACCAGAATTTTTTGAAAAATCCAGAAGCCAGGTCCAACAAGGATTCCGTCTCCACTTCCAAACCTTCATCTGCTGAATCCAACCTTACTTGATACAAGTCAAAGGGCTGGAGCTGCTTCGAATCTCCAGCAATCACCACCTGTTTGCCTCGCAGCATGGCCGGAAGCCCCCGCTCTACATAGCATTGGGAGGATTCATCAAAAATCACCAAGTCAAAAGACTGCTTCAAGGGGAACAATGCAGAAACTGTATCCGGTGAAGCAAGCCAACAAGGGATCAGGTTAAATAGCTCCCCCTCAAAATTCTCTACAAGCTTTTTGATTGACCAAAGCCTTTTCTTCTTGCTCACTTGATGCAATAACTCACGATACGTGATCCTGTTGTTGAGTCTGTTGAACTCCAGGTTTTTGAAGGTTTGTTCCCGTACTCTCAGTTCCGAAATGTTTTGGGAAAGTTTCCATTTTTCTTCCACCGCCTCCATCAACTCCTCCTGGGCATTCAGGAATTTCGCCGTACCAACTTCGCGCAATACAGGATACTTAGATTCGATATGTTCAATCCATGCATTGCCCAAGCCTACCAAAAACAAGTAACTCAATTGCTCATAATCATATTCAGGATGTTCATCCAAAAGTTTTTCCATCACCTGAATATCGACCGTCCTCAATCTTTTCCTCAACTTATCAAATTCAACCAACTCATCAAACACCAAGGAAATCTGGCCTTTTTGTTCCAAAAATGATTTTTCAGGGGAATGGGAAATCAGGTGCTGAATCTGGATTTTGCTGAGATAAATATTCCAGGAATCGATTTTATCCTCCAATACCAGTGTGTATTTGCCAAACTCACCCAACAATTTCAGGATTTCCGAAGATGTCTTTTTAGAACTTATGATGATATCTGCCAACCCCTCCAAATCCTCCATGACCAATCTAGCGCGGATAGCATCCAAATGTGTGGCAGAAAAATGGTTGAATGCGGAAAAATCAAATGGTTTACTTGGTAAATCCAACCACTCTTTTTGGTCTAAAAGTGTATACTGGTGGTTCAGGTTCAACCTGTTTTCCAATTTCCTAACCAACAGATTCAAGTCATGGGCATTTTCCTTCAGCTGATGATGGCTGATCAAACCCACCACCCGATTAAATTTCTTCCTATTGAATTTCAGATTGATCTTTCCCCACCAAGAACTCCTGGTATCTATGTATTCCAACAACTCCGACAAGGTTTCCTGTACTTCCCCATCTTCCGTCTGCCATTCTACACCCTCTTCGGAAAGCAGGGTCTTCACAGTTTCAAACTTATTTTCAAGCCAAAGCAAATCAAATACCGTACTTGGATGACTACTTATCCTATCAAAAACCTGTTGTCTATCCAAAAGATGAAGGTATTGCCTGAAAGAATCCAAGCTTTTCTTTTTTTCATAAATCGAAAACAAATAAGATGCATCAAGTCCCTCTACGTCGAAAAACTGCCTGTTGAAGTCTGATTTGACTTGTTCAATCTCCATTAGGATTTCTTTTAGCCTATTGGAAGCGGCCATTCCAAAACTGCTGAAATCTACCCTATGCAACCAAAAGGACTTGGCGCTTTGGTATTTTTTGTAATAAACTTCATATACCTTCAAATCCCTCAAAAAATCCGCAACACGCTCCCAAGGATATTTCTTGTAATACTGGGTCAAATCAATGGTTTCCTCATCAAACTTGGAAGTCATGTAGAGCTGTTTTACCGGAATCCCACATTCTTCTGTATTGAACAGACTCTTTTTATACTCATCAAAGTACTCTAAATAAGCGTCAATCGTCCTTGATTTCTGGGAAAAATCCCTTTCAAATTGAATCGCATCTATGCCCCTATTCAACTCTTGGTAATGCTCAATTGAGTCAATTTGAAGTTGCAGTTTTTGAAAAAGCATTTTTCTATCTGCCCTAAAATCATGGACCAAGGCCAAAAATGCCCCAAACCCTTTTTCTTCCAACCTGTTATATACAACATCCAATGCTGCCCTTTTTTGGGATACGATCAGGACTTTTTTCCCCCTGGCTATATAGTCCACCGCCAAATTACTGATCAACTGGGACTTTCCAGTACCAGGAGGGCCTTCTACTACACAAGAATCCCCTCCCCTGACAGCTTTGACCACTTCTTCCTGACTCGCATCCAAAGGGAAAACATTATACATTTGATCTTCCCTTGGAGGACTAAGCTCTTCTTCCTTTGCAAAATGTTCTGAAAGCAAATCTTCAAGGGTTTCCTCCTTGTTCTCTTCCATCAACTGCTCATAATCCTGGATCAAAAAACTTGTCTTTTGGGAAAATTGGCCAAGAATGGCATAGGGTTTTAGTTTTAGTATGCCAGCATCCATTTGAAGGTCATCTGAAGACTTATTGCTTTCAGGAAATGCCCCCAATTTCTGTTCATATAACTCTTGGTTGAAATTTATCGAAAAATTCTCCTTCAAGGTATCATAAAGCATCGACAAAAAAGCTGTGATATCTGTGGGAGCATCCTCCAGGGCCAAACCCTCTCCCCCAACAGACTTGACTCCATATGCCCGCTCATAGGCCAATAGAAAAGTTTTGTTAAAAACAACCTGCTCTTCTGCATGCCTTCTCAACAACCAAGAGTCATTTTCCATCACCAAACTCACCGGAAAAAAAAGCAAAGGACATCTTAGAATTTGCCCATCGATCAACTTCCCCTCTACAAATGGATAGGCTACGTAGAGACTTTTTTCCCCAGTCTCTTCTTCCGTGGTTTTTACTTGCCGAAGAATGGATTTGATATTTCCGGAAATCACATTTAGTTGCTTATCCCGTGGGTCAGAGGCCGAAATCAATGGGATATCTCCCAACCCAGCAACCAAGTCCTTGATATACCCAAATGAATCTCCCCTATTCAGGTTTTCTAAACTCTTCAAATCAATCATTTGGGACAGAAAGAGCTTTGGCAGATACAAAGATCTATTTCTACTGGAAAGATCCGTCAAACGATTAAGATATACCTGAAAAGTATTTTTGACCATTTTAGCTATTTAAATGGGGAATCTTTTTCCTTCGCCATTTGGTTGTAGACCACCCCATCCATGATTCCCGGTATCCATTTATTCAAAAATACCGCCAATTTTCCTTGAGCTGTCAAAACAATCTCTCTTTTTCTTTTGGCAGTCGCATTCAGGATATATTCGGCGACTTCTTCCGGAGACATCATCTTGGCTTCATTGCGGGGGGAAGCACCTTGGGGGGTACCATCCGCCAGCAAGGCATTGGAACGGATATTTGAAGAGGTGAAGCCTGGACATGCGACCAGTACGTGTACATCTTTTTTCAGCAACTCTGTTCTCAAGGATTCAAAAAAACCATTCATCGCAAACTTGCTTGCCGTATAGGCTGTCCGGGCAGGTGTCCCCCTGTAGCCATTGATAGAAGATATCCCTACAATACTCCCTTTATTTTGGGTGATTGATTCCAAACAATATTTGGTAGCATAGACAGAACCCCAAAAATTGATGTCCATCACTTTTTTGAACACCTCAATATCCAAATCCTGAAAAAGTGCGCGCATCGATATCCCTGCATTATTGATCAAAATATCGATTTTCCCAAACTTGGAAATTGCAGCTTCGGCCATTCTCCTATTGTCCTCTTCCAATGCCGAATCTGCCAAAACACCAATGGCCTCTACACCTTGGTTTTGTAATTTAGCCAATGACTCATCAAGCTTAACCTGACTGCGACCCGTTATCACCACCTTGGCTCCAGCCTTTCCAAAGGCAAAAGCACATGCCTCACCGATACCTGATGTTGCTCCTGTGATGATAACTACCTTATCCTTAAATTTCATTTTATTTTAATTTGACTACAAAGATAAAAATTTAGCATGCATGCCTAGTTGTGATTATTATTTTTTCAATTCTTTGATTTCAGCCCCAAGAAATATTTCCTGCCTATCTTTTCTGGAGAGAACCTAATTTTCAGCATCAACCTTGATCATTTTTCAATTTATTGATAAAATTCATTTAATTGGACAAATTTCTTAATTCTTAAGACATTCGAGCTTAATATTGTTTTGAGATTATCAAACACTCAGCTAAAAATGAAAAGAAACTTAGCCACTTTGTTCGCAATAATAGCCTGGTTTGCTGTTATTGTCCAATTTTATTTGATGGTCGAAAACAAGGTTTCTCCCATTCCGGAAACCATCATCAGATTCTTCAGCTTCTTTACCATATTGACAAACACTTTGGTGGCCATATACTTTTCCAGCCAAATCGTCAAAGGTAGCTTATCCCGGTTTTTTGAAAAACCCGGCAAACTCACAGCCATCACAATCTACATTTTGGTAGTAGGGTTGGTTTATCAATTTGTCTTGCGGCAGGTTTGGGATCCCACAGGTATGCAAAAGCTTGTAGATGAACTCCTTCATGCTGCAACTCCAATAGCCACGCTTGTGTATTGGGTTCTATACGAAAACAAAAAGAAAATCCATTGGAACCAAGTTCCTTTTTGGTTGATTTATCCTGGCGTTTATCTCATTTTCATTCTTGTCAGAGGGCATTTTTCCGGATTCTACCCCTACCCTTTTGTCAACGTTGCAGAGATCGGCTACCAACAGGCACTGATCAATTCTCTTGGGGTATTGCTGCTTTTTGTGCTTTTGTCAAGTGTGATGATTTTGGTCGGAAAAAGTAATTCAAAATGAGCAACCAACCCTTAATGAAAAAAAACTCACCGCTTGCTGAGCTGTGAAGCAAGTATGTTTTTTTTGTCCACTCCCGCATTGTGACATTGGGTTATTCAAGGTTTATCCCCGTTGGGGATTCTACGAGATTCTAGTTCATGCAAGGGACTAATTTAAGTAACCCTAGATACGACCCTGTGGAAAAAGAAATCAAGCATTTCCATTTACCCAAAACTCCAATAGAGTTGAATTTAAAAAGGTAATGTATTCAATAAAAGAGCATATTTCAATAATACCCATTTTCATTGACTTTTTTCATTAATTTTGCGCCCATGTCGAGAAAAATGAAAAATAAGGTTGTAGAGAACCTGACTATTGAAAGAATTGCTACGGAAGGGAAATGTGTTGGACATCATGATGGCAAAGTGGTTTTTGTACAGGGTGTGGCACCTGGAGATGTCGTAGACGTGAGGATTACCAGAGGCAAAAGCTCTTTTATGGAAGGTGAGGCCATCAAATTCCATGAATATTCCAAAGATAGAATCGACCCATTTTGTTCCCACTTTGGCACTTGCGGCGGTTGCAAGTGGCAACATATCAATTATGATCTTCAAAAAACTTACAAAAGACAACAAGTTGTAGATCAATTTACCCGTATCGGCAAGGTTGAAATCCCAGAAGTATTGCCGATCCTAGGATCTGCCGACACCCAATATTACAGAAATAAGCTTGACTTTACTTTTTCAAACAACCGTTGGCTCACGCGTGAAGAAATTGATTCCGGTGCTGATTTTGAAAGAAATGCGCTTGGTTTTCATATTCCAAAGATGTTTGACAAAATCGTCGATATTGAGCATTGCTATCTTCAGGGAAACATTTCCAATGATGTAAGAAATGAGTTGAGGGATTTTGCCCTCAACAATTCCCTATCTTTCTATGATATCAGAAATCAGGTCGGCTTACTCCGGAACTTGATCATCAGGACTACAAGCACTGGTGAAAGTATGGTAATCGTGCAATTTGGCGGTGACAATCAGGAAGAAATAGAAATGGTGATGAATTTTCTTCATGAAAAGTTCCCACAGATCACTGCCCTTCTCTATATAATCAACTTGAAGAAAAACGAAACTTTCAATGATTTGGAAGTCGTCACTTTTGCAGGAAAAGACTACATAGAAGAAGAAATGGAAGGTCTGAAATTCAGAATCGGACCGAAGTCATTCTACCAAACAAACTCAGACCAAGCATATGAACTTTATAAAGTCACAAGAGAATTTGCTGGACTAAAAGGTGATGAGATCGTGTACGATTTGTACACAGGTACAGGTACCATTGCAAACTTTGTTGCCAAACAAGCCAAGCAGGTAATTGGAATTGAATATGTAGAAGCAGCCATTGTTGATGCCAAGCTAAATTCCAAAGTCAACGGATTGGGAAACACACTCTTCTATGCAGGTGACATGAAGGACATGCTGAATGACGAGTTTATCGCAGCGCATGCCAAACCTGATGTCATCATCACAGATCCACCAAGGGCAGGCATGCATGACGATGTCGTCAATATGCTTCTCAAACTGGAAGCCCAAAAAATCGTCTATGTCAGCTGTAATCCTGCAACCCAAGCCAGAGATGTGGCTTTGCTTTCAGAGAAATACAGTGTAGATAAAATCCAGCCTGTGGACATGTTCCCTCAGACTTACCATGTTGAAAATGTAGTACTTCTAACCCTGAAATCATGATATCTGACTTTAACGACCCAGAACTAAGCGGTAAATATCTTGGCACGATCACCAAGGATTTTCTCAATGTTTCTGAAATCCTCAAGGAGGCATCTTATCAAGTAAGAAGTAGAAAATTCTCCAAATTCCCTATTTTCCCAATTTCCAAAGAAGAGCAACCTATCGGTCAGCTCTTATTGGGAAAAGAAGAAAAAAACCTTGATTGGAATTATTACATCACCTATGTCGATGAATTTATCCAAAGAAAATTGATCGCTGAGGAGCTTCGGGAAGAATTCGAGAACAACTACAAGAACCCAGATGAATTCTGCTGTCTTTTTGTGATGGATAAGGAGTTTACAAGTTTTGTGTATATCCCATTTCCGGAGGAGTAGGAAGATGCTCGGCACAAGAGCTCGCAAAGGCCGCTGAGGTGCAAAGGTGCGCAAAGGAGAGGTTGGAAAGTCTGAAAGTTCTGAAGGTTTGAAAGTTGGAAGAGCTTGTCCCGTATCGGGATTAGAAAATTCGAAAATTGAAAAATTAGAAGATTGGAAGATTTTTGGATTAGCTTGTCTGATAGGGTTAGATGGGGAATTGTTGGAAGGTTTTAATGATATAATCACATATCTGAATATGAAAAATCTATGCACGATATTTTTTATCCTGTTACTATTTTCCTGTAAGAAAAATACTAAGGAAGTAGAATTTTTTGACCTTACTGGAATATGGAGTGGACACGAGATTATTTTAATTCAAGATTCAACCATGATAAATCCCTTTTGGGGCAATTATGGATTTTTCAAATATTCAATTAAAAAAGATACTCTTATCGTTGAAGACCCTGAATTAGAGAGTATTGGAAAAATTGAATTTTTAGACGAAAATCACTTTTATTTAATAGCCTTTAACCAAGACAATGATACTCTGCGATTCGAAAAGGTACCCAAAACCAATCCACTTAAATTTGAATACTTAATTTTTGAAGGAGGTTCTGTTGAAGGTAGGTTGCCTTTTTTTAAAATGCATATTGATAAAAATGGCTTAGTAAAGTATGAGGGTGACCTATATTCAAATTTTAAAGGAGAGCATGAATTCCAATTGGGCACTATGATACTTAACCAAATTAATCAATTGTTTGAATTTGTAGCTATTCAGAATTATCCTAAAGACGATTTATTATTAATTTCAGATACTGAGGAGATGAATCTTTTTATTAAATATCCAGGGAGTGAGGAAATTAAAATTGAAAATGGCGCTTTCTCGGATAATTACTTCGTAATTCAGCGGGTATTTAATAGGTTCGAAAGTCTTCTAAATATGAAAAAAGCCAATGATTTCACTTTAGATTCAGCAAGTAGCACTGTTAAATAATATGTTTTTTTTAAACTGAACACTAAATATATAAACTTATTCAGATCAATTTTATGGCTCGTATAAAAATGGTTACTACTACTAACAGTCCTAATATAATATTTAAAAACCGTGCATAATGATTTCAGATTTCTCTACTCCTTTTCTACCATTCCACATCTCCTTAAAACTTATTACTTGTTTCCCACTTACTTTGTGAAATATAGCGTAAATCAACCATTTTGTTGAAGCGCCAACAAATTCAAAAAAAACAGAACCCAATATACTATCAATCATTTTTTTTCTTTTTTCTCATTTCCAAAAACTTTCTAATTCCAGAATAGGGAGAAAGACTATGATAGTAAACAAAGAGAAAAACAACTCCAGAAAATATCAAAATACTCCCTCCTACTACATTTAAGTCCAAATTTCTTTTTAAACCTATGATATGAATTTTATTCACCAACATAAAAATTCCATATCCAATCATAAAGACTGATGTGATTAACATAGATAAATTCTCTGACGCTCTCATTCAATTTCACTTTAAATCAACAAGATAATTGGGAATAAAAAAACTAAGAACTACATTTAGCAAGTTTAGTTTATGTTCCTATAACCTCCATCTTTAGTAACTAAAGTAATTTATGAAAATCCTTTTAAAATTAATCTTTCTCAGCTTTATGCTATATGGTTGCAGTAAAGCAAACTCTCAATCTGAAGAATTACTGACTCCTGAAAAAATGAACGAGCGATTTTTTAGTTTATATGAATCAAAAAGTCCAAAAGATGCTTTAGATTTTATTTTTTCAACTAACGCATGGATAGAAGAAACACAAGCCCAAGTAGTGGCAAATAAACTGACAGGGTATACGAAACTTTTAGGTTCTTATCAGGATAGAGATGCCATTACTAAAAATAGTATTGGTCAAAACTATTTGCTTTATACATTTCTAGTAAAACATGATCGACAACCCATGAGGTTTACATTCATCTATTATAAACCAAAAGATAAATGGCAGTTACAGGAGTTCAAATATGACGACAATTTTCAGAGTGAGATAATAGAGGCATCCAGTGCTTACAGACTAACTGAAAATCTCCCATGCGATCAGTAGAAAATTTCTTTCTTGAATTAGTTCAATTAACTACATTTAAAATCTCCTTCATTTTCTGCACAGTGGATTTCCCTATTCCTATTACAGAAAGTAAATCTGATTCTGAGGCATTAAATATATGCTGAAGGCTACCAAAATGATTCAGTAGGTATTCTGCCCTATCGGCTCCGATTCCTGGAAATCCTTCAAGGATATGGATTTTTTGGTTTAAAAAATTATCTGATTTCTGAAACTTAGGTTTTAGCCTTGGGTGAAATTTATAAGCTGCCAATTTATCCTTTGTAAGCTGTTTGAAAGATTGGAGCATAACTGAAACAGTTTCTTTCCGAGTCTTAGATCTTATAATAGGGATTCTGAAAATCAAGGATACAGACAATAAAATTGCCTGAACTGCATTCTTGCTAAAACCTAAATTCCTGTATTCTCTTTTTCTACCTTCCAAAATCAGACAAGCAGGTACTTTTGAATTCGCCAACTTGCCAGCCTGCTTAAAAAATCTCCCATCTTTGATTGAAGCACAAAAGTCTAAAGGGGTTTTTCTCTCTACAATTAATTCAGAATCTAGAAGATAGTCCCCTACAAGCAACCGCTCTTTCCTTATAATGATATTTCTGTAAGAAAATAAATGGCCTAACATCACATCCGGCTCCCTATCATCCACCACAATTTCCAAAGGATAAAACTTAGAACCTCTCAAAAAATCTTTCATAGAGTTAAAGGTTGATACAGTATAAATATACATAACAACAACTATTTTCAACAAAAAGGGGGAGCTTTTGCTCCCCCTTTTTGTTGAAAATATCTTAGAAATGCTTCCAGCCTTGGGCTTTGAGTTCTACTACTGTACCACTTTTTGTGACTAGGTTTTTGCCATCTTCTGGCTTGGTGGTGTGACCGATAAAGTGGATATCTGCATGCTTTTCCAGTTTCTGGTAGTCCTTTTGGTCTATCGTGAACAACAACTCATAATCCTCCCCCCCATTCAATACACAGGTAATCGGATCGAGACCAAGTTCTACTGCGGTATCAAAAGTCTGCTTGTCAATTGGCAATTTGTCTTCATAGATCGTCACGCCCACATTGGATGCTTTACAGATATGGAAAAGCTCTGAAGCTAATCCATCAGAAATATCCAACATACTCGTAGGCACCACTCCCAATTCCCTTAACTCGTGGATGATATCCATCCTGGCATCTGGCTTCAACTGTCGGGCTGTCACAAAAGTATATTTATCCAAATCAGGTTTCATATCAGGATTTGCCATAAAAACCTGCTTTTCCCTTTCCAAAATCTGCAATCCTACCAAAGCACCACCCAAATCCCCGGTGGCACAGATGATATCATTGGTCTTGGCTCCAGACCTATATGATAGCTCTTCTTTTTTTGCTTCACCAATAGCCGTGATGGAAATAACCAATCCTGACCTTGAGGCTGTAGTATCACCACCAACAACATCCACATTGTAATGTGCGGCAGCAGCATTGATTCCGGAATACAAAGCATCTACTGCCTCCACAGAAAACCTATTGGACAAAGCAATGCTTACAGTGATCTGCTTGGGAATGGCATTCATCGCTGCCACATCAGATACATTGACAGCTACTGCCTTGAAACCTACATGCTGCAGCGGTGCATAAGCCAAATCAAAATGAACCCCTTCCAAAAGCAAATCTGTGGTCACTACCTTCACATGATCCCCAGCTTCGATGACAGCCGCATCATCGCCTATCCCCTTGAATGTAGAGCTGTTTTTGAGTATGATACTTTTATTCAAATGGTCAATCAGGCCAAACTCACCCAACTCCCCAATTTCAGTTCTTTTATTATCTTCCATATCAATTATTTTTTTCTTGACACAATTCCACCAAAACACCGTTGGTGGATTTGGGATGCAAAAATACAACTAATTTATTGTCCGCACCTGATTTTGGGATTTCATTGAGGATTTCAAACCCTTCGTCTTTCAAACGTGCCACTTCGGCATGAATATCTTCCACATCGAATGCGATATGGTGTATCCCCTCTGATTTTCTTTCTAAATATTTGGCAATAGGACTATCTTCCCTTGTCGCTTCCAAAAGCTCGATTTTCGTATCCCCCACCTGAAAAAATGAAGTAAGTACACCTTCTCCAGAAACCTCTTCTTCCTTATAATGTGCTTCGCCCAAAAGCTTCCTGAAAAGTTCATTTGATTTTTTCAAATCTTTGACTGCAATTCCTAAATGCTCTATTTTTCTCATATTCTTTTTGAGTTTAGACAAAAATAAGAAATCCTACTTGGAAACCTTTACGACGATTGAATAAGGGAAAATGCAAAAAATGTCCTGAACAACCTACCCCTATCTTGCGATTCCCAAAACGGGGCGAAATCCATTGTTTATTATCGCCGTTGATTCCTTGGAATCCATGGGTTTACATCTATTGTCAGTTTAATTATTATTAAAATAAACGATAGAACGGGCGTATTAGAAAAGAGGTTTTAACACACAAAAGTTTGCATTTTTTCAGGAATTCATTGGCAAATATTTTTCATGGGACGGGAAAAATTCACTATATTTAAATTCGTAGTATTTCAAAAACTGATGGTTAATTGCCCACAAACAGCTTACATCCAGCTCCAAATTTGAATATTTCAGCATAGCAATCCATGATTGTTGCCTTCCTTTCTATTCAAAAACCTTTATAAGACAGGAAGCATTCTACACTATGATTAATCCTATTCCAGCTTAATCCATGAACAAAGAAAAACTCACCATAGATCAGGTTTTCAGCTTAGACTTACCAAATATAATCCTATATGCCGCACCCATAATGATCGGTTTGGTTTTGATCGAATGGTTCTATTCCTATAGATCAAAAAAAGAATATTATGACAGCAAAGACACCATTTCTGCCACCTTCATTGGTCTTGTCAATGTAGGAATGAGTGCAGGCATCAAAGTGGTGACATTTGGGATCATCCTGTTTTTCTACAACCTCGTACCATGGTCTATCCCAAATAAATGGTGGGCTTACATACTTTGTTTGTTTTGGTTGGATTTCTGGAGATATTGGGCACATCGGATTGCACATGAGAATCGATTTTGGTGGGCCACCCATGTAACACACCATAGTTCTAAAAAATACAACTGGTCTGTCTCTTTTCGACTTAGTTGGACCCAGCATATCAAAATCATATTCTTTATCCCTGTAGCTTTGGCGGGATTCCATCCTGTCACATTCTTTATCTGCCATCAAGTCGCCGTGTTATATCAATTTTGGATCCATACTGAGTACATCACCAAACTGCCTAAAGCAATAGAATTTTTCTTCACAACCCCATCCCATCACAGGGTTCATCATGCAAGCAATGAAAAGTATTTGGACAAAAATTACGGATCTACATTTATTATTTGGGACAGAATGTTTGGAACCTTTATGCCAGAGGAAGAAAGACCTAGTTACGGATTGACCAAGCAGGTAAATTCATACAACCCCATCACATTGAACTTTCATGAATGGTCTGATATCATCAAGGATGTGAGAAATTCCAAATCGCTCAATGAAGCATATGCAATGGTATTTTCTAGGCCCAGTGAATTAGAAACGGTCAAGGAAAAATTCCGGGAAAGAGAAAAAGTAAAATAAGCCCAACACCAAAGACCAAGTCAAAAAACATTCTTCCTTTGGGATAGTTTCACATCCAATACCCTTCAATTAAGAGGAACATCTTGGCTCAATTCCTATCAACCTGAGTTCGACTATTCTCACTTTGTCAACCTGCCTGCCGGCAGGCAGGAACGGTTTTAAATGGTGAGAACTACGAAAAGAAGGTGCGAACTTTTTTATGAAGTAATATTGGGATATTGCGGATTGAAAAAGTGAAGTAGGTTGCCGTTTAAAACCGAATAGTCGGCTCAGTCAATAAAAACACCCATTTACTGCGTTAAATTTTTGAGCGATAGCTTATAGGCTTTCCCTCAGAAATTTGCCTTGTAAATGGATATTTTTATTGATTTTGACTTTGTGATAACAATCGAACTCAGGTTATCAAAAAAAGGCATCGAATGCCTCACAAGAAAACAACTAAGGGAAAAATTAAAAAATGACTCCACCAGCAGTCGTCCCTTAGTGATAAAAAAACACATCCTACATTCCTTTTTCAGACCCCCTCAACCAGCTTCGAGAACTAAACAAGGTGGGGCTAAAACCATGCTGTACTCTTCCAGCAATTCCTGTTCTGATTCCCAAGTCACCATTGTATTGTTTTTAAAATCCCCATCATCAAGACCTTCAAAAAACAACTTAAACTCATCTTTTGAGAATGGAGACTTTAAATAATCAGCTATTTTTCTTAGCATTTTGCTTCTATCTTGGTACAAGCCCCCTTTATGATGAAAATTCACTTGAACCAATTTCTTTTCAGCGAAAAACCCATTATAAGCAGACCTCAGCAATTGATTGATACTGAATATACTTATATAATATTTTCCCCAAAAACGATCATAGCCATTTACCAATTCCTGGATATGAAATTTGATCAAATCTTCATTCATAATTCCATCAAACTTATATTTCAAAAGCAATTCTGTGCTTTTTTCTGGTTCATTCCAGCTAATTGCCAACTTAAGACTATCCAATAAGTCCACGTTGCTTATATCTTCTGGATTTGGGAAGCCAAATAAGCACAGCAACTCCCTGTATTCATCCAATGACCAATAATTGGATATCCAATTAATCATTTTTACCGACCGAATTGAGAGTTTTTCCACGAGTAGTCCTAATTACCTTCATTAAATAAGACACACTCAAATCGGTTTGGTCACATTCAATCCTGTGTATTTTTCGTTCTTTATTGATAATCAACCTAATAAATTACCAAAATCCATAAAAGCAAAAACAAACTTATTGCTTTAAAGTGGTTTCATTGATAAAATCTTTGACTGGGATAGACAATAGACCTTCTTCATTTCGAATAGAAATCACCAAGTTGCCTATTGACTCTACTTCACCCTTCAAGCCTTTATAGATGACGGTATCACCAACATTGACACTTCTGCGTACATAGTAGGTGTAAAGGATTTTTTGGACAATGTCAATAGAGCCCACCCCCAGCGAAATCACGAATATCAGAACCAGCCCTGCCAGAATAATCACCAAGTTGTTGGTGATCGCAGAGGTATCTATATTGGCCTGATTGAGTGCGGTGACAGAAAATATGATCAAAATCACAAAAAACACAAAACTGCTTATCAATGAGGATCCCACAATGGAAAGAGCATCCAAAAACCCTTTCAAAGCTCTTTTGATGAAATTTGCAATATACAGTCCAACAACAAAAAGTGTTATCGCACTGAAAAGCTTGGGAAGATAAGCCACTAGGCTGCTGATTTCGTTGGAAATGATAGTCCAGCCCAAAATATCCGCTGCAACTATCAGGAAAACCAAATAAAGGATCCACCTTACAAATGCTACAATCACAGAAGACAACTCAAAGTCCAAACCTGCTTCACCGAACAATTTTGCATCTTTCACCTTGTCTGACAAGTCATCTATCCTGCTCGTCTTTAATATCTTTTTCAGCAAAAAGGCGATCACCTTTGTGATCAGCCAGCCCAGCAATAAGATTATGACCGCTCCCAACAAACTCAGTAAATTCGAACTCAATTGCTCTCCCATCTTCAGAAATGCATTCATTGTCACTTCTGCCCAATTAGTAATAGTTTCCATACCGTCTGTGTTTTTTTGAATTAGTGCTTAGGTTTGTTTTTATTAAATAAATCATTCAATGATTCCGGAAAGGCATCAGTAAACAAATCAGACAGTTCCAAAAGCAGCTTTGCTTTGGAAACATCAGCCATCACTTTTTCCTTGAGGCCCAAAGGGACTTCTTCAAGCCTATTCTCCAGATTTTTGAATGGATTCTTAGTGTTGCTCATGTTTGATTTCTTTATATGCCTTCAACAGATTCATTTTTGCCCTACTCAACCGCATTTTGACTGCGCTCTGACCGATTCCCAATACTTCCTGAAGCTCTTTGACCGAAGTATCGTCTTGATATTTCAAAAGTAATATCATCCTCTCTTCATGGGAGATTTTTTGAAGTGCGATTTCCAACAACTTGGACTCCATTTCCAACAGCAGGTTCTCATTTCCCTCCTCCACAAATTCTGAGGTTTCGTGCATCTCAACTGACTCCCTCAACATCTTGGCATTTTTATCTCTGTTCAGATAATTTACACAATAGTTGTAAGTCAAGCTATATAGCCATGTCGAAAATTTTGATTTTCCTTTGAATTGCCGGATAGTCACGAACAACTGCAAAAAAACATCATGTGTCAAATCTTCCGCCATTTCCTGATTTTTGACAAAACTCAGACACTTGTTGTAAACCTTCTTTGAGAACCTATTGTAAATCTCTTCGAAAAATTTCACATCACGATTTACCCCAACCCCAAAGGCCAATTCCTCATCTGTCAACCGGAGTAAATCTACTTTTTCTTTCATATTAGTAATTAAGACACATCACTTCGTAAAAAGTCACAGATTGCAGGCACAAAAATATCAATCCTGTTATTGGATTGGCCAAAAATTCTAAGAAAATAAAAATGCTTGTCTATTTATTATTGATCAAACTATGACAAAACTCACATTTGTTACTTAATTTTAGCAAAGGTATATTTGTAATTGAATCATTTCAATTCATAGCTTGTTTTGCATTTGACTTGAAAAAATTGAAAACAATAAAATTATGATAGTAGTTTCTGAAAAGGCAAAAGAGAGAATCTTGGAGCTTAGGTTAGAGGAAGGCCGATCTGAAAATGAAAATATAAGGGTTTCTGTAAAAGGAGGCGGCTGTTCTGGATTGATGTACGATCTGGGGTTTGATGCAAGCTTGGCAGAATCAGACCACGTATTCGAAGACAAAGGCATCAAAATCCTTGTGGACCGCAAAAGCCTGCTCTACTTGGCAGGAACGACCTTGGAGTTTTCCGATGGATTGAACGGCAAAGGATTTCAATTTGTAAATCCGAATGCATCCCGCACCTGTGGGTGTGGTGAAAGTTTTTCGATTTAATAAAATATGATTATCCGCAATAACACCAGAAGCTAAATTAAAAGACTGGTTCAAGCGGATAATCTTTATTTACACCACGCCTGACCACCCGTGGTGGAGCGCACATAAGTCATCAATGCATCAATTGATTTAAAACACATCATTTTGTTTGGCTACTGGCAAGAAAGCTGACATACAGATAAAAAAATACCAAAAAAGGCTTCTCTGGAATACGGAGATGCCTTTTTTCAGTTTAAACCATAAACATAAAGGTTATGATGTTTTCGAATGGGAGAAATCAACAAACCTTGTTTTAGCAAAGGCAGCAACAAAAGATTCGACAAATTTATTATCAGCTAAAATATACCCCCTACCTTTTACTTTTTCAATTTCCGTAGCTTAAAAACTAAACCAAAAAACAACAATAAACCGGCAAAGATTAGCATAACAAAAGAAACACCTATGATATAATAAGTATCATACAGTTGAATATCAATAGTTTCATCCCGAAAAATAAAACTCAAAATCAACAACCATATTACCAATACAGACAAAACAACCCGCATTTTTCAGAAAATTTATTTCAACTATAATTTTTATTATAAGTTTCCAAACTAATCAAAATATATTAAAGAAAGAAGGATTCTGCTTTTCGTAATCCATCTTTATCAATTACCTTTGCCCCCTTAAGAAATAAACCCTTATGGAAGATAACATCAAAAAAATCCAGCTTAACGATCTCCACGTGGCTTTAGGTGGAAAAATGGTCCCATTTGCAGGCTACAACATGCCTGTTCGCTATTCTTCGGACATCGAAGAGCATAAAACAGTCCGTGAAGGTGTTGGTGTTTTTGATGTGTCCCACATGGGGGAATTTATGGTCAAAGGACCAAATGCATTGGAGCTTATCCAAAAAGTAACTTCAAATGATGCCAGCAAATTAATCATTGGGCAGGCGCAATATTCCTGCTTCCCAAATGAAAAAGGTGGGATTGTAGATGATTTGATTGTCTACAAATTTGCCGAGGAAGAATATATGCTCGTGGTCAATGCCTCCAATATCGACAAAGACTGGGCATGGGTCAACCAACACAACACAATGGGAGCTGAACTGGAAAACATCTCTGACACCCTTTCACTTTTTGCCATCCAAGGGCCCAAAGCCATCGAAGCGGTACAATCCCTGACCCCGGTGAATCTTTCGGAAATAAAATTCTACCACTTCACAGTTGGTGAATTTGCAGGTGTACAGAATGTCATCATCTCGGGAACAGGATATACTGGTGCTGGAGGGTTTGAGGTATATGTCAAAAATGAAGATGCCGAAAAAGTTTGGAAAGCGGTCTTTGAAGCGGGGAAAGATCTTGACATCAAACCAATAGGACTGGGGGCTAGAGATACCCTCAGAATGGAAATGGGGTATTGCCTCTATGGCAACGACATCAATGATGAAACATCACCCTTGGAAGCAGGTCTTGGCTGGATCACAAAATTCACCAAGGAATTTGTCAACAGCGAAAACCTTAAAAAGCAAAAAGAAACTGGTGTAGACAAAAAACTGGTTGGATTCATCTTGCAAGAAAGGGGAATCCCTAGGGGCCATTACCCAATCGTCAACGCAGCAGGCGAAACGATCGGCGAGGTAACCTCAGGTACACAGTCCCCCTCAATGGGCGTGGGTATCGGCATGGGATATGTCAAGACCGAATACGCTGCCCCAGGCACAGATATTGCCATCACGGTGAGAAATAAAAATTTGGCTGCAAAAATCGAAAAACTTCCCCTACTCAAAAAATAAAATCTGACCCGCAGAAGCTGTCTTTGGCATTTGCGGGTTTTTTCGTTTACAGACATGACCAAAAAAATTGAAATCTGCTTCAGTCCAGAATTGATCCATCTGCATCAATTGGAAGATAAAATTGTCGTAGTTGTGGATATTTTTCGTGCTACCACTACGATGATCACAGGACTGGCCAATGGGGTTGAAAGCATTACCCCTGTGGCAGATTTGGAAACCTGTAGAATGATGGCCCAATCTGGCTATATCATAGCAGGTGAAAGAAATGGCATTATCGCAGAGGGTTTCGAATTAGGCAACTCCCCCTTGGCCCATCTGGACAGCGCATATGCTGGCAAAAAAGTCGCTATGACTACTACCAATGGTACCGTGGCGATAGAAAAATCAAAAACAAATTCTTCAGAAGTTCTGATTGGTGCATTTGTCAACCTCAATGCGACTGCAGAATACTTGAAAACAAAAGACAATGATATATTGATTCATTGCGCCGGTTGGAAAGGGAAATTCAACCTTGAAGATTCTCTATATGCAGGAGCTTTGGTAAGTTTGCTGTCAGAAGATTTCGGATATGAATGTGATGGCGCTATTGCCATGAAGGCACTATATGAATCAAACAAACCATACCTCAAGGACTTTCTCTCCCAAGCATCACACGCCAAACGGCTTCAAAACCACAATATTGAAGAAGATATAGATTTCTGCCTCACTATTGACAAATATGACATTATTGGGAAGCTAGAAAACCAAGTACTTGTTTCTCAAAAAGTTGGGGGAAATTAATTTCAAACAGATAGTCTCAGCTTTCATAATAACCTACAAAAATCACTACCTTTGCGGGTATCCTAAATCATATCGATTCCATCCAAAAACCTATTTAAAACATGTCTGAGGTCAAACTCTTCTCCGGAACAAACAGCAAACTACTAGCAGAAAAAATCGCAAAGCACTACGGCAAAAAACTTGGCGACCTGACAATGTCAAAATTCAGTGATGGTGAAATGTCACCAAGCTTCAACGAATCTGTAAGAGGCTGCACAGTATTTTTGATCCAATCTACCAATCCTTCCGCAGACAATCTGCTGGAACTTTGTTTGATGATCGATGCTGCCAAAAGGGCAAGTGCCTACAAAGTCTGTGCTGTCATCCCATATTATGGTTATGCCAGACAGGACAGGAAAGACCGTCCAAGGGTGTCTATAGCAGCTAAGTTGGTAGCGAATATTTTGACTTCTGCTGGAGCGGATAGGATCATGACATGCGATCTCCATGCAGGGCAAATTCAAGGATTTTTTGATTTACCTTTGGATCATTTGAATGGTTCAGCTATCTTTGTCCCCTATTTGGAAAGGCTGGACACTAAAAACCTGATCTTTGCGGCGCCAGATGTTGGTGGAGTAGCAAGGGCAAGGTCATACGCCAAGCATTTTGAAGTAGAGATGGTTGTCTGTGATAAGCACAGAAAAAGAGCCAATGAAGTGGCTTCCATGCAGGTAATCGGAGATGTAGAAGGCAAGGATGTGGTGTTGGTTGATGATTTGGTTGATACAGCAGGGACACTTTGCAAAGCAGCTCAAATCATCATGGACAAAGGAGCATTGTCTGTAAGGGCTATAGCTACCCATGGTGTACTTTCTGGAAAAGCATACGAGAACATAGAAAATTCTGTACTCCAAGAATTGGTAATCACGGACACAATCCCTATCAAACAATCATCTGACAAAATCAGAGTGATTACCGTTTCGGATTTGTTTGCCAAAGCCATACATGCTGTAACCGGAAACACTTCGATTTCAGCATTATTTATCTAAGAATTATTACTTAATTAATTTATACACAATCAATTTTAAAATTTATGAAATCTTTAGAGATTATAGGGTTTAAAAGAGCAAATCTCGAAAAAGGAGAGTTGAACCAAATCCGTGAGGAAGGTAATGTACCATGTGTAGTATATGGTCCAGGTATCAAGGAACAAATCCACTTCTATTCGCCTGCCATCCTTTTCAGAGACTTGATCTACACTCCAGAAGTTCACATGGTAGATTTGAACATCGAAGGAACGAAAGTTAAAGCTATCCTAAGAGATGCTCAATTCCATCCAGTAAGTGAAGTATTGCTCCATGCAGACTTCTTGGCTTTCACAGAAGACAAAGAAATCAAAATGGACATTCCTGTTGAAATCAAAGGTACTTCCCCAGGTATCATCAAAGGTGGTAAATTGGAAATGAAAGCCAGAACTTTGAAAGTAAAAGGCTTTGCCAGCAAACTACCTGACAGAATCCCTGTTGATATTTCACACCTTGACCTTGGCAAGTCTGTCAAAGTAAGTGAGCTTTCGGTTGAAGGTTTCGACATCTTGACTAGCCCTAACGTATCTATCGCTACCATCGGTATCCCTAGAGCACTTAGAGGCAAAAAAGCTGAATAAGACAATCTTATTACATTATTTGGAAATCCTGCTTGTTCGCGAGCAGGATTTTTTATTTTTGCACTTATTCAAAAGCAATTTCAAACAATTTAGACCTGTCAGGCCTCCACATCGGACTGACAGGTCTTATTTTAATACAAAAAAAAGCAAAACCACTTTGCTAACGAAACATGAAATATTTAATCGTAGGATTGGGAAATATCGGTCCGGAGTATGAATTGACACGCCACAATGTAGGATTCCTTACTTTAGATAGACTGGCTGACAAACATGGAGGCACATGGAAAAGCGGTAGATTGGCTTTTACTTCTGAATTCAAGCACAAAGGCCGCCAGTTTCACTTGATCAAACCTACCACCTACATGAACCTCAGTGGCAAGGCTGTCAACTATTGGATGAAAGAATTGAATATCCCCAAGGAAAACATCCTGGTGATTGTCGATGATGTGGCACTCCCGTTTGGGAAATTGAGAATGCGCGGAAAAGGCTCTGCAGCTGGACATAATGGACTGAAAAACATTGAAGAACTGACAGGGGGCCAAGACTACCCAAGACTAAAGTTTGGGATTGGGGATGATTTCCCCAAGGGAAGGCAAGTGGAGTATGTGCTCGGGAGATGGACTCCCAAGGAAATCGAAGAACTCCCTATATTCATGGACAAAGCAGTCGACATGGCTATTGCTTTCGCTACTACCGGCATCAACATGACCATGACACAGTTTAATGACTGAACTAATTTTAAATCTAAGATTTAAAATTTAAACTATACAAATACACTTTGATTTTTGGAATTTAGGACTTTACTTTGCAGCTAGTTCAATGATTTATAAAGAAGAGGTGAGAGAACAGGCTCAATGACCCTCTGGCAACCATCACATCCCAAGTGAAAGGTGCCAAAACCTGCCCAAACAACGGGAACTATAAATTAACATATATGACTCTACCAAATCACTCATTCCAGTTTTTACTTATTTTGATGCTGTCATTTGACGGAATCAACAACCGTTCTCTTCAAAAGACCAGAAGATCAAATCCCCTATTCCCACGATTGGGTATTGATCCAGTCAAGCATTCATTAATCAACGATTAACCAACACAACATGTCACATTTCGAAACCGACGCTATCAGAATAGGCTCCTCCAAGTCCAACCAAAGGGAGCACTCTGCCCCATTATATCTTACTTCTAGTTTTACATTTGACTCTGCTGAGGAAGCAAGAGCCATGTTTGCTGAAGAAATCCAAGGAAACATCTATTCCCGCTATGCAAACCCCAACTCTTCCGAGCTACTCGAAAAGGTATGTGCTGCCGAAGGTACTGAAGATGGCATCGCAACTGCCTCAGGCATGGCTGCTATGTTTGGAAGCATTGCCTCATTGTTACAACAAGGAGACCATATTCTGGCATCAAGGTCATTGTTTGGGTCTACCCACCAGCTATTGACCAGGGTATTCCCAAAGTGGGGAATCAGCTCTAGTTATGGGGATATTTCAGATATTGCCAATTGGGACAAACTCATCCAACCCAATACCAAAATGCTCTTTATTGAGACACCTTCAAATCCCGGCTTGGAGATCATAGACCTGGAGTGGATAGGAAAGTTTGCGGCTGCCCACAACTTGATTTTGGTGGTGGACAATTGCTTTGCGACACCATATCTCCAACAGCCGGCAAAATGGGGAGCACATATCGTTACACATTCTGCTACAAAATACATTGATGGACAAGGCAGGGTTTTGGGGGGATTGATCTTGGGAACAAGTGAATTGATCAAGGAAGTCCAGTTTTTCACAAGGCATACAGGTCCGTCCATTTCCCCTTTCAACGCTTGGATTCTGGCTAAAAGCATGGAGACTTTAGCCGTGAGAATGGATCGGCATTGTGAGAGTGCATTGAAGGTTGCATCATATTTCCAAGACAGCAAGGATTTGGATTTTGTCAAATATCCATTTCTCCCATCCCACCCACAATTTGATTTGGCAAAAAAACAAATGAAACATGGAGGGGGAATCATCACTTTGACCCTGAAAGGAGGAATCCAAAGAGCGCAACGTTTTATCGATGAACTGCAGATGATTTCTGTGACGGCAAACCTTGGGGACAGTAGAAGTATCGTCACCCACCCAGCCTCCACTACCCATAGCAAGCTCAGTGAGGAAGAAAGGCTCCAAGTCGGAATTTCCGATGGCTTGGTAAGGCTCTCTGTAGGCTTGGAGCATCAGGAAGACATCATCAAAGATGTAGAAAGGGCACTTGAAAAATCAAGATAAAAAAAGGGAGAGGTTTTGAAAACCTCTCCCTTTTTTTATTTATATCGATTGGATTGTAAGTAGCCACAACAGCTGATCTCAAATCTCCAATGATTATCCTCTATTAACCAATCACTATCGGCAATACCAATTTTTCCCATTTCACGACAATACCCGGAGATTCTACAGCGATTGACAGCTGCTCTTGGCTCTCCTCTACCCATGTCGGTGTAGATTCTACCCTCAAAACATCGTTTTCTTCCTTATATTGAAAATGGCCATGCTCAAGATCCCAATCAGAATTGAAGATCACAGTCCATTTCCCTGATTGTTTGGGGATGGTGAAAAGCGAATATTTACCTGCTGGAAGAACCGAGCCCTCTACAAGAATGTCAGTATCGAACTCCACAAAGGTCGCTTCGTTTGCGCCGGTTCTCCACACTTCATTGTAAGGAACCAAATCACCCCAAAGAACCCTACCTTTGACAGAAGGTGCTCCGTACTGTACATTTAGGGTCACATTGTCACCCACAGTCCCCTGAACGGTTCTCAATGGACTTGCACGCTCTTTAACCGGAGCTATCTCCTCCATTTCAGTAACTGTATCTTCTACTTCTTCTGTTTTCTTCTCTCCACCGCAACCATAAAAGGTTAAGGATCCAGCCATTAATACGGCCATAATCCATGCATTTGATTTTTTCATATAGTTTTGAATTTTTTATTCTTTCGAATTTAAAGATTTTAATCAGAATTCATATCCGAAGAATCAAAATTTCTCCTCAATACCCAATCCAAACAAAGCAAAATCATACTTCACAGGGTCAGATGGATCGAAAAGCCTAAGTCTCTCAGTCAGCTCTACAGCGGTTTGCCAGTCCGTTTGTTTGCGGGTAATCAACCCCAACTTCCTCCCCACCCTATCCACATGAATATCACAGGGACAGATCAGCTGACTGGGTTTGATGGTCTCCCAAATCCCGAAATCCACACCGCAACTGTCCTTTCTCACCATCCACCTTAGAAACATATTGATGCGCTTGCACGCTGCCTTTCTTCGGGGAGTTGCAATATGCTTCCTAGTCCGCTTCGGGGAATCTGGAAGTTGGAAAAAAAAGTCATGAAAATTGGTCAGCAAGTGGCCCATGGCATTTACATCCGCCTCATACCCTTGGAGAAAAGCTGTTTCCAAGCTCTCAAACTTGCTGTAATACCATTTGAAAAATTCAATGAAATACAAAGTATCTATATCATTGAAAGTCCGATGCTTGAAATTCAAAAATGGCTTCAGGTCATTTTCGGAATGGTTCTTTATAAAATCATGTGGCGCATTGTCCATCATGGCAAACAGCTCCACACACTTATTGATGATTGTCTTCCGTTGGCCCCATGCAAGAATAGACGCAACAAAACCTGTGATTTCTATATCCTGCTTTTTGGTAAAACCATGGGGGATAGATATAGGATCCAATGGAATAAATCCAGGCTGATTGTATTTCTCTACTTTGGAATCCAAAAAGTCTTTTAAATCCATTACAGCTCTACCTTTACCTCTCCACCTTGAATCCCATCAAACCATTTGAAAGAAAGGCTTTCCCCATCTACCTCAGACAGATGCCAATCAAAACACTTGATGTTCGTCAATGACTTCAATCTGTCATCATCGGGATAATACATGCTTATGTCAAAATCAGGGAGATATTTTGAATCTGTAGCATTCCATTTTTCCAACAAAATACCATCTTCCACAAACCGTACCTTTCCCCCAAAATAGAAGTCTTGAAGCACAGAAGGTATACCATCTTTTCTCCTCAACTGATAGCAAGCAGGACCGAACATGATCTGTTTGTAAATTTTGGCTTCCAAAAGATTGTTGGTATTCGGCAAAATTTCCCACTCTGATTGGTGGATTGTGTCTGACTCTTGATCAGCCCTCAGCTTTGTCAACAACTTCGATAAGGCTGAAAACAAATAAGTGACCCCGATAAAAAGCACACCAAATGTCGCCAACACAGGATAACTTATGATAAACAGGGCATTCCAGACATATCTGAATGCATGGTGAAATATGACTTGAATTCTATTCATAGGTCTAGCCAAAGCTTCTGCAAAAATACATGCTTCATTTGTGAATACCAAAGTTGCCCCAAAACCGCAAAGGATGTCGTTTATTACGGGCCAATTTGAGCAATCTCCCAAAGTCTAATCTTTTTAGCAAGACACCACTCTTTGGCATACTAATATACAGTTCAAAGACAGGAGGGTTCTCCATTTATGCTAAAGTCGATTAACGCCCCGAACCTAGCCTTTCGGAAAGTAGAAAAAAAACCGATTAAGAACGAAATCTTAATCGGTTTGATATTCAATCCAATATCAAAATCATTTCCATCAATACGAAACTTCTACTGGAAATCTAGAATTGACAGCTCTTAACTGATCAAAAGCAGCCTTTGACAGCTTTACTACCAGCCTGCTATTATCCCCAGTATTAGGAAGCTTACCTACTACTCTTGCAAAAATGGTGATGTCATTTTCTTCATTCCTCACGCGCATAATTGTCCCAACGGGAGCTTCCTTGTGCAATACAAGGTATTTCTTGTGGTTACCGGTACCTTCGATCACTTCAGCCAGCCCCGTTTCCTTTATATTCTTGTAGGGAGTATCTTCAGCCCTGCCTCCAGAAAGTGTTGCTTCAGACCTTTCATTGTTCACGATGACAGGCACTGTTGAATTGATTACCGGAACCGTTGACGGACCGGCCGCCCCCCTTCCTACTTTCAATTTTTGTCCCAAGGAAAGGTTGTTGGAAGTCAAGCCATTCCAAGTAATCAAATCCTCTACTTTGGCATCATATCTTTTGGCAACTGCAAACAATGTCTCACCTTGTGCAACAGTATGTGTAATCCATTCCCCCGGGTATACCGTTTCTGTAGAAGTAGCATTTTTGACATCTTCCACTTCTTTGGCTTTTGGCAATTCAGACCTAACATCCTCCGTTTTCTTTTTGGCTTCCTCTTTTTTGGCTGAAACTTTGGCTTTACCGGCTTCTGCAGCTTTTGGCAATTCAGCATTGGTCTCTGCTACTGCTTTAGGGACTTCTGGTTTTGCTACCCCTTCCAGTACCAACGATTGTCCCAGACTCAAATCATTTCCTTTTAGGTTGTTCCAAGCCATGATGTCCCCAACGGAAACATTGTACTTTTTAGAAATCGAAAACAACGTCTCTCCCTGCGCAACGTTATGCAGCACTGCTCCTTCAGGTAGTGCCGCCGGTGCTATGTACGGAATCCTGATTCGCTGCCCCATTTTCAAGCCAGCCTTCAACTCTTCATTGTTCTGGATGATTTCATTCACAGATGTCGCATACCTTCTAGATATTCCAAACATAGTCTCCTTTTCGTCCACCTGATGAATAATAAAAGTTCTGTCGCCCACTTTCTCTATTCCCACAGAATCCAATCTTGTCAACCCAGTACCATTCGCATGTAAGCTGAGAGCAATCAAAAATGCAACTAGTGTAATTCTTTTCATATTTATCGTGATAGGTATTTTGACACAAATTTCTGATTAATTTTTGCAAAAACAAGTTTTGAAATGACGAGCTTCACAAATCGTTCCACAGTACGCCACAGAGCTGTTTGATTTGTTAATAATCTTTAAATAAAGCGCTTTAACCCATAAAACCCAAGATGCAGCATTTAGCTGACCAATCCAAGGATTTGGGTTATTCCAAAGTGCCTACCGGGGATACTTTCAAAGCCGATCATTCTTAGCAACGAATGGATTTTCAAATTGGTATCCCAAACACAATTCTCCTAAACCAAACCATAAATCTTTATATATTCCGATATTTGAGTATATTCAAAAATCAAAAATTGATTCTATGAAAAAGTTGTTTTTTACCCTTACAATATTCCTTTTAATATTTTCCATTAAGGGATATTCAAAATCAGATAGCACAATCCTGGATGGAAAGAAAAAGGTGTACACTTTTGAAATCAAGAGCGACATTGATCCGAGAATGAATAGGAAAGTGAGGTTGGCACTTGAAGATGCCAAGGAAAAGGAAGCTGATTTGATCATCATAGAAATGGACACCTATGGAGGCGCTGTCAATGACGCAGATGATATAAGAACGATGGTGCTGGAGACAGCTGTACCAATACATGTCTGGATCAACAAAGATGCAGCATCTGCCGGTGCATTGATTTCCATAGCCTGTGACAGCATCTATATGGCTCCAGGTGCTAGCATTGGTGCTGCCACCGTAGTGATGGGCGGCGGTGGCGAGGCAGCGCCAGACAAGTATCAATCATACATGCGCTCCATGATGCGGAGCACCGCAGAGGCAAAGGGAAGAGACCCCAAAATCGCAGAAGCTATGGTGGACCAAAACCTGGAAGTCGAGGGGATCAGTGAAAAAGGTTCAGTCATTACATTTTCAGTATCCGAAGCCATCGCCAATGGATTTAGCGAAGGGCAAGTAGTCAATCTGAGCGAAATCATCGAAAAGCAAGGCATCGAATCATATGAAATCCTGGAATATTCTGATTCCAATATAGAAAAAGTCATCTCGGTATTTTTGAATCCTGCTGTCAGTGGATTTTTGATTTTGATCATCTTTGCAGGCATCTATTTTGAAATACAAACTCCCGGTGTGGGTTTTCCTCTTGCTGCTTCGGTGATTGCCATAATATTATATTTCATCCCTTACTATCTGACCGGATTGGCTTCAAACTGGGAAATAGCAGTATTTGTGGCAGGTGTACTCCTACTTCTGGTCGAACTGTTTGTAATACCGGGGTTTGGGGTCTTCGGGATCTTGGGAATCATCGGAATCCTGACGGGGCTGACATTGGGAATGATCCCAAATGATGCTTTTGACTTTACCTTTGTACCGTCGGGGGATTTATTTGTGGCTTTGCTTACGGTGATCTTGGCAGCAATCGTTGCCATGGTCTTAATCTTCTTCTTTGCCCCCAAGATCAACCAATGGAAAGCTTTCAGTACAATTGCTCTGGCTACAACCCAACAGCGCTCCGATGGATACACCTCTTCTTCCTATCAAAATGATTTGTTGGGCAAAACAGGAATCGCACACACCCGTTTGATGCCAAGTGGCAAAATTCTAGTAGACGATGAAGTCTATGATGCCTATTCCAGAGGGGAATTTATAGATAAAGGGGAAAATGTCATCATCATCAGCACTGAAGGCACTTCCCTAAAGGTGAAAAAGGGGTAAGGTGAATTTATTCAATTGTCCTTACCCTTCTAATTTCTTTGATCAGGTTTTGGCTGGATAGGCTCAACTTAATGATGCCAACCAAGCGGGATCTACCAAGTGGTATCTTTGAGTTTTGGAAATGCCCTGATGACATCAGAGAGGCTCAACTGTCCAAGCAATTTACCATCCTTCATCACTGGAAACCTTCTGATTTTCATATCCAAAAACTGTTGGGCAGCATCAAAAAGACTCAAGTCAGGACTCATGGTAATAACATTGGTACTCATATGCTCTGACACTGAACCGGGGAAGGATGGTGTGTTGGAATATTTTCCTTTGATGATTTCTTTTAGGCAATCCACTTCTGAAATGATCCCTATAAGATTCCCGTCGTGGTCAACCACTGGAGCACCTGAAATTTTTCTTTTTGTCAATAGATCCAATACATGATCAATGCTATCTTCTGGATAAAAAGTCACCAGATTCGTTGACATATGATCCTGTACCAAAATCGGGGCTGCTGTTTTTTTGGGTTCAACTACTCGTACTCCTTGAAAACTCTTTACCATGGTTTATTTCGGGTTTAAGTGAAATTCAAAATAGGAAAAATAATCAGTCAATCAAAATAAAAATTCCCCAAAAACAAAAAGATACCCACAAAAAAGACAATAAAAATTTTCGCCAGAACAATTCAACCATTTATCTCTGTAACACCCCATTAAATTCCGTCACCACCTCTTTGCTAATTGTCAATACTTGCCTGAAAGCATTCGGATCCTTGGACAATTGCACACGATCAGAAGTAAACTCTGATTCAGACGGCCGGTACACCTTACAGCTTCCATGGACTTCGGTAAGGTATGGAGATTCTTTTAATGATCCGATATGCTGTGGCTGAAGCCCACCACCGGGCATGATGATGATTCTATCCTTCGCCTGGTTGAGCAAGCCCTTGACGATTGGCAATCCTTCGGATAATGTATTGCAGGTTCCGGAAGTCAGTAATCGCCGGAATCCACATTCAATAATTGTTTCCAATGCTTGATTTGGATTTGCACAGATGTCAAATGCCCGATGAAATGTACAGGGCTTGCCCTTGGCAGCATCGATCAATTCCTTGCATTTCCCTGCATCTACTTCCCCCGTCGAATCCAAGACACCAAACACAAATCCATCTGCCCCAAAAGAATCCAATATTTGAATGTCTTTTTTCATCACTTCGATCTCGTCTGAGGTATATACAAAATCCCCTCCACGAGGTCTGACCATCACATATATCGGTATATTCAGGCGTTCTTTCAAAAAAACCAAAGCCCCCACACTTGGTGTCTCGCCCCCTTCAGCAAAATCCGAGCAAAGCTCAATCCTATCCACCCCAAACTCAGCAGCTTTCAACGCCGCCTCAATGGTAAATACCGGTGCCTCTAACAGAATTTTCCCCATAGTAATTACAGTTTGAATTTTGAATCGATCAAATCCCGTCCGCCATTCTGATGCCTTGCATAATTGAAGCCCTGACGAACCGAGTACGCACCATACTCTCCCTCTTTGTTGAGCGCCAAAAACCCAGCTTGGATATCATCGATATTCTTATTCTTGGCAATCAGCCTTCTGACTGCCTCTTCGCAAGCTTCTTGGGGAGTCCTCCCTTGCCTCATCAATTCTACGATCAAGAAACTGCCACAAATCCTGATAATCGATTCGCCCAGTCCAGTTGCCGTAGCTGCCCCCACTTCATCATCTACAAACAACCCTGCTCCTATGATAGGGCTATCCCCGACCCGTCCATGCATCTTGTATGCCAAACCAGACGTAGTACAGGAACCTGCCATTTTCCCATCAGCCCCCAGTCCAATCATGCCGATCGTATCATGGTTTTCTATATTGATAATGGGTTTATATTGCGAAGTTTTTTTCCATTCCTGAAACAATTCCTCAGATTTTGGACTCAAGACTTCTTCCTCCATAGGAAATCCTTGTGCTACAGCAAACTGCCTAGCCCCTTCACCTACCAACATCACATGGGGAGTCTCTTCCATGACTTTTCTCGCCAAAGAAATCGGATGCTTGACTTGCCTGACAAACCCCACACTTCCACAAGACCCGTCTCCTATCATGATAGAAGCATCCAATGTCGCTATTCCCTCCCTATCCGGTAAGCCTTGTAGACCAACCGATAGGTTTTGTAAATCCAATTCCGTCACCATCACCCCCTGTTCTACCGCATCCACTATATCCCCTGTAGTGGTAAGCACTTCCCATGCTTTATCATTGGCAGCCATACCATGCTCCCAAGTGGCTAAAATCAATGGTTTATAATGTTCTCCTTTTTCTTTTTCTTCCGTTTTGGCACATGCACTTCCCAGTACACCAGGTAGAATCAATGGAGCTGACAGCAACGATTTTTTTAAAAACAACCTTCTAGATGACATATTTGGATCTTTTATAGACACGATTTCCCCTGACACGGAGGAATACTTGCCCAATATTCTTAAATTTTTCTAAAAAGTAAGAACACTAAGCTTATTTTTTGACAAAATAAAAAAAAAGCTATCCTTGCGAATAGCTCTTTATTTTGGAATTTCTTCTGACTTTTATCTCCTGTCAGAGTCGAAAACGGTAATCTTGTTGAGTACCAAGCATGCATACCTTAGGGAAAACTGCCTAAGCCGTATCAATTAAATGAAACAACTCTATTTGATTTCGTGGGCGGCAAAGCAACCGATAACCAAATGGGATTGTAATCCTATTTGAATACCTCAATGAATTCAGGCTCTGATCTATATTTTTTAAAAATCAGATCTGACATTGCCCTTTCTTTCAAAAACTCACTGCTCTGAACCGCTTTCGTCAGGTTCTCGAACAATGCCTGCTTATCATCTGTAATGGTTGCTACCATCGCCAATCCGTAGAATCCATATCCATACTCCCGATTGTACTGTACACTCTCTTCAAATGCCTCCAAAGCATTTCTATAATCTTCTGAAAGAAAATACGCCAATCCTTTGTTGAAAAGATTGCTTTCATTCACTGGGGCACGGTTCAACCTGATAGTTGCCAACTTGTAGTCCCCATTGATGATATCAATGGCTCCACGCAGCCCTTCATTGAAGCGAAGGAATTCGTTGGACTCATCCCTCTCAAGAGAAGAGGCCTCCGAAATAGCAACATATGCCTCAAAATAATCCCCTCTCAGCAAGTATGCCTGTCCCAGATTGTGGAATGAATAAGAATTGGCATTCATCCTATTTGCTTCTTTAAAGAGGTTGATCGCGCGACTGATCAATTGGTTTTTGACTTTTAGATCCAACTCTCTCTGTGCCTGGTTGAGATACACCACACCTAAGTTGTTCAAAGACAACTCAGATTTGTACATCTCATTCAACCTCCCATAAATATCCTCTTTTTCTTTCAACCTCTTTGCTACTTGACCGGCATAGATAAACTGCTCTTTGGTCAACCCATCGAGTGAATTACCATCATTTAGCAGTTTGTACACGCTTGCTGCCACTTCAGGGTCTGAATAGCCTGTATTCTCATAAACAACAGAAACTTTGGCTTGGCGCAATTTTGGAAAAAGATCTCTGGAAACTTTATTGTAGGTATTTAACCGCTGCATTTCCCGCAGCTGTGTATCAAAAGCCTTATCACTTAGTATGATTTTATAATAATCTTCTTTTTGGGCAGCTGTGATCCCTTCATATTCTCCCAACAAAACCCTTAAATCAAACCAATCATTCTTTCTTGAAGTAGCCAAGACAGGAATATTTGGATTATTGATCATGGTTCGGATTTTCTGCGCAGCCACTTCTGCCCTTCTCAATGCCAACTCATTATTATTCAACTCCTGCGACTCCATGGAATGCAAGCCAGTAATGGTTACTTTTTTGAGTATTTTCCCTGCCTCTGAAAGTGTCAAAAGAGGCGATCCATTCGCCTTGACCAATGAATTTTCCCTCAACATGCTACTCCCCAAAGGAAAAAAGACACTATTTTCCTGTATGTTTTCCCTTTGCAATTCGGAAAAGTCTGTTTTCATGTAGACCCCAATAGGCGGTATCGGCTCATCGGGCGTGATTTGGCCTATCCTTGCCAGCAAAGGTGTTGTATATAGCCCGTCAGCAATTTTCTTTGATGCGATATTTCTCGCTTTCCCTTTTTGCATCACGAGCCCTTTGAGCATCAAATCGCCAGATTCCATCCCGGGAAGATAGGGAAACACGAAGTCTGCATCTATCTTGGCATCATTGATCACTTTGGTATATTGTCCATCGAAAGCTACTATTTCCGCTAATCTCAGAGCACCCTCTCCATAACTATACTCTGGATACAGAAGGATGCGGACGTCGTTTTTGAGATAATGTAGCGGGATTGCCCCTTCCAGCTTGAACCTTACGGAATCCCGATGCATCGTCAGGGACTGGGGCTTGGCAGAGATCCCATCCAATAAATTGTCAAATTTGCTTAGCTTTGGGCTGCAGTTCCAAAAAAGGACTCCCAAAAAAAGGGCAGGTAAAATATTTTGCTTGATTTTAAACATTTGGCATTAAAATAGATTATCAGATTATTGCAAATTATTTGTTACATTTAATTAAACTAACTGAAATTCAATTATCATGAATAAACTCAGACTCTTTTTCGAAGACCGTGCTTTTGGAGTTTGCTCCAAATTGGGTGAAAGGTTAAACTTCCCTATTGACAGCATCCGTCTTTTTTTTATTTACAGTTCATTCATTACTTTGGGTTCACCAGTGATCATCTATGTAAGTATGGCAATGATGATGAAAATCAGAAAGTACTTCAGAAAGATGAACAACCCAGTTTTGTTTGACTAAATCTCAGAAAATTTCCTTTTTTTCCCGATGTAATAGTGCCAAAGGATTGACTTCACTTTATGATTTGATTTTGATGGCAAGTTTAATGCCATAGAATTTGAAAAATCTATTTTTTTCATTCTGCGAAAATCTTTGTGCGCCTGAACAATAGCTTTCGCATCATTTTTTTGTCCCCTCAGAACAAATACTGCCGCAGCCAACAGATCAAGGAGTATCCTAAGCATGTATTTGACTGCAAATCCATTCCCCCTCAGATTTTTGTGGAGCATCAACAGACTGTTTCTAAAATTCAGATATGTTTTCTTTGGGTTGGCCCTTGAGAGCGTAGCCCCGCCGAGATGTTGTACTGCTGCCGTACCTACATACTTCAACCCAAAACCTGCTGACCGAAACCTCCAACACAAGTCTATCTCTTCCATATGCGCAAAAAACCTATCATCGAAACCGCCAAAATCATGAAAATCCCGAGACCTGACTGCCATACATGCCCCTGATGTCCAATCTACATCGATAACATCATCATACTGCCCCAAATCCTCTTCGACAGTGTCAAAAATCCTCCCCCTACAATAAGGGTATCCAAGACTGTCCAAAAAACCACCTCCAGCGCCTGCATGGTCAAAATACCCTTGATTTTGAATTGAGGTTATTTTAGGCTGCACAGCTACAATTCCGGGATTCGAGTCTAAATAATCAATCAATATATGATCCCAGGCAGTGTTGATCTCCACATCCGAATTGAGCAGGATATAATACTCATACTTCCCCCGAATGGCTTTCAAAGCTTCATTGTAACCACCTGCAAACCCTGTGTTTTCCTTTAAAGATATTATCAACACCTCGGGAAAGTGTTGTTCCAAAAAAACTACTGAATGATCAGTACTTGCATTGTCTGCTACGATTACCTCAAAAGTCGAATGCTTCAACACCGAAGGAAGAAAACGACGAAGCATTGCTTCACCATTATAATTCAAAATGACAATCGCAGCCTTCTGCATCAAAACATCCCACCTAAGTCCATCCCAGGAATATTTGGCATCATTCCTTCTGTAGCCGATTTCATTTCTTCTTTGATTTTCACCTCAATGGATTCCAAAGCTTTGTTGATGGCCGCTACTGTCAAATCACTAAGCATCTCCTTATCTCCAGGATTGATCAATGATTCATCCATATCAATAGAAACTACTTTTCTATGACCGTTGACAACTACCTTGACCATACCAGCACCAGATTCACCTTCTGCAGTCAAATGAACAAGTTTCTCCTGAGTCTCTTTTATTTTGACTTGAGCCTCTTTTACCTTATTCATGATATTCATAAAATCAAACATATTGTATCTCTTTTTATTGGAGCAAATATAATCTTTTTGTGTATAGTAAACACCTGAACGAAATAAAATTAAATTTTACAAATAACGTTATTGAAAAATAAAATTCTGTATAATAAAATATTGTAAAATTTAACTTAATAAATCAAAACATTTTTAGTATTTTCAAAGTATACAATAGGATAAGTCTAAAATTCAAAATTTAATTCCCTCCATGAAAACCGTAGAAAAGATAGAGAAAGAAATGATCCATACACTGAAGTTCAACAAGAATGAAGTCCTTACTTCGGAAGAGGATGTAAAAAAAAGATGGAGTAACCTTTTTAGGGCGCAGGCATTGGGAAATTTACTTCAAAGTAAAGTCCAGATCACTTTCGAGACTGCCGACCAAAAGACATTCCAGGTCAACACCACAGTCTGGGCTGTAGGACAAGATTTTGTTACCCTCAAAGGAGGTGTCCATATTCCTGTAAACGCTATTTTGGAGGTAGATTAACCCTAGTTTTATCAAATAAACCTGATTATGAAACCTGTTGGATTTTCAGAATCCAAGAGTGGATTTTGATGCTTCTTCAGCCCATCAAACCTATCATGGATTCCGGCGAAATTGCTTTACTCCCAAATTTTAGAGGGCGATCTATTGTAGGTTGACCACTTTTGGTTTGCTGGAATACAGACCTTGGCAATCTTTTAAGAACCATGGTTAAGCATTGAGCTTTTCACCGTGTCTATTGCGCTTTCCAATGACAATGACTCCTGGCTTCCAGTGGACAGGTTTTTCAAACTTACTTGACCTTTTTCAATCTCTTCCGAGCCCAGAATGATCACAAATGGGATTTGTTTTTTGTCTGCATAAGTAAATTGTTTTTTGATTTTGGCCGCATCAGGATAAAGTTCTGCTGAGACCAAATTGCTCCGCAGTTGGCTCAGTACTTTCAAACCATAATCCCTTCCTTGTTCATCAAAATAGGTGATCAAAACCTCAGTCCCATCCAACTGCTTCTCCGGAAAGAGCCCCAGCTCCTCCAACACATCATATATTCTGTCTACACCAAAAGAAAAACCAACACCGGAAACACCTTCCAACCCAAACACTCCCGTCAGATTATCATATCGCCCACCTCCACTGACTGAGCCTATGGATACATTATTCACTTTCACTTCAAAAATCGCCCCAGTGTAATACGAAAGGCCTCTAGCCAAAACAACATCAAAATCCACGAACTCTTCGCTCTCCCCATATTTGCCAAGCAAGTCGAACACTTCCCTCAATTCCCCAATACCTTTCAATCCTGTCTCAGAATCCACTAAAAATGATGACAAGAAGTCTAACTTTTCCTTGTTGGAGCCCTGAAGACTGATGATGGGGTTTAACTTATCTATGGCCTCTTGCACGAACCCCCTTTGAAGCAGTTCTTCCTGAACTTTTTCCCATCCAATCTTATCCAGCTTATCAATAGCTACACAAAGCTCTGACTCCCTTCCAGCGGCACCTATCACCTCTGCCAAACCGGTCAATATTTTTCTATTGTTGAGTTTGATCGCATAATCATTAAGCCCCAACTGGGCAAAAACCCGCTTGATCATCAACAATATTTCCAACTCACAAACCAAACTGTCTGTTCCAACTACATCTGCATCACATTGGTAAAACTCCCTATATCTTCCCCTCTGTGGCCTATCAGCCCTCCATACGGGCTGGATCTGAAACCTTTTGAACGGATATGAAATCTCATTCCTATTCATCACCACATATCGTGCAAAAGGCACAGTGAGATCATAGCGAAGTCCTTTTTCCGAAACTTTGGACAAAGTAGCTCCTGCACCTGCTCCCAAATCGGATACCGACACATCCTTTAGATAATCTCCACTGTTGAGTATTTTGAAGATCAACTGGTCACCTTCATCACCATATTTCCCTGTAAGCGTACTGAGGTTTTCCATCGATGGAGTCTCCAGTTGCTGATAGCCAAAAAGCTTGAAAGTATCTTTGATGATCCCAAAAATATAATTTCTCCTAGCCATCTGAAGTGGTCCAAAATCTCTGGTCCCTTTTGGTAAAGTAGGTTTCTGAATTGCCATGCTGATTTCTAAATTTTCCGCAAAGTTAATAGATCGCTTGAAACAATAAGGCAAATACCCGGGGAATTCGCTTTCAAGCTAAGCACCCTCGGAAGGTTTAAACTTTAATTGACATTTGATTTTCGCTGTACCCAATGTATCGGACAATCAGATTTTTAAATGTTTTTCAAAATATTCTAAAGGAAAGGTGGTCGTTTCAAAATAATCCGTTAATTTTGCGCTTCATTTGAGTTCAAATAAACAGATAAGACAATGGCTGTTACTACATTAAAGAGAAAGTTAAAAAGAAAGAGACAAGCTCAAACTACAAGAGTTATCAAAATCAAACAATTGAGTGCCAAGCCGGTAATCAAAAATGTTGACGTTGAAGAGTTGAAGAAAAACTTCTAAGAAGTATTTCACAGTTTCTTTTTTCAAGAAATAAAGAGGGCAACGATAAGATCGCTGCCTTTTTTATTTTGCTCTTTTCCCAAGTTCCACTACTCTTAGATTCTGTAATTTGCCCATTTCGATTTCGAATAGCAGCATCGTCCTAAATACATGAAAACCATGCCTGCCAATAGCACCGGGATTCATGTATAAGCATTTGGTTTTTGGATCAAATTCCACCTTACAAATATGGGAATGCCCACAGACAAATAGTTGGCATCCATTTTCTATGATTTTCTTTTTTACCCCTTTAGCATAGACAGGAGGCTTACCTCCGATGTGCAGCATGCCAACCTTCAGCCCTTCTACTTCGACCCATATTTCTTCCGGATACTTTTCCCTTGCATGCTGATCATCGATATTTCCTGTCACTACCCGGATTGTTTTATCTTGGGGAAGCCGCTTGAGCACCTCCAAATCACCTATATCCCCGGCATGCCAAACTTCATCTACATCAGACAGATGCTCTATAACTGCCTGGTCAATATATCCATGGGAATCCGAAATCAGTCCAATTTTCCTCAAAATTCACAATTTTGTTCAGTAAAAAGATTCAATAGCTTTACGAAAGTAGCTGAATCCAAACGTCAATAAAAACAAAATGGAAAACAAAAATACTATGTCTATTGTGGCTCAGCCAAAAGAACCATCCCCGCCACTGAAAAGATGAAAGAAATGGGTTTCAAAAAAGTCTTTATGTTGGAAGGCAGGCTAAAAAACTGGAGGAAAGCAGGTAAACGAACTGTAGAAGCGGAGAGTTTTCACCCCTAGTGGCGACGGAATATATCACCATTCCAAAAATATATCCCTAAGTTCCATTCTCTGTTTTGGAATTGAACGATTACTTTCTATTTTTACGATCGAAAATTTTGACAAAGAAATGAGAGTTATACAATTCAGAGAAGCATTGAGAGAAGCCATGTCAGAAGAAATGAGACGCGACAAAAACGTGTTTCTCATGGGTGAAGAAGTGGCAGAATATAATGGAGCATACAAAGTATCACAAGGCATGTTGGATGAATTCGGCCCAGAAAGAGTCTATGACACCCCAATTGCCGAACTGGGTTTCTCAGGATTGGGAGTTGGTGCAGCCATGAATGGCCTTAGACCAATCATCGAATTCATGACCTTCAACTTTTCACTTGTAGCGATCGACCAAATCATCAACTCTGCAGCCAAGATGTATGCGATGTCTGGTGGTGCCTACAATGTACCCATTGTATTTAGGGGAGCTACCGGCAACGCCGGCCAACTTGGAGCTACGCACTCTTCAAATTTCGAAAACTGGTTCGCCAACACTCCGGGATTGAAAGTGGTCGTTCCATCAAACCCTTTTGATGCCAAGGGGCTATTGAAAGCTTCAATCAGAGACAATGACCCTGTGATCTTCATGGAATCTGAACTGATGTATGGCGACAAGGGCGAAGTGCCTGAGGGAGAATACCTCTTGCCAATCGGTGTAGCCGAAATCAAAAGAAAAGGAACAGATGTAACCATCATCTCTTTTGGCAAAATGATGAAAGTAGCTTTGGAAGCTGCTGAAGAATTGGCCAAAGACGGAGTTGAAGCTGAAGTAATTGATTTGAGAACCGTAAGGCCTATTGACTACGCAACTTGCCTTGAGTCCGTTAAAAAGACCAACAGATGTGTCGTTGTGGAAGAAGCCAACCCGATTGCGGCAATTTCTTCAGAACTGACCTACAATATCCAAAGAAATGCATTTGACTACCTAGATTCTCCAGTGATCAGAGTCAACTCAATGGACGTTCCTTTGAGCTATGCCCCTACTTACATTGAAGCAGTAATTCCAAACGTAAAAAGAACCATTGACGCTGTAAAGCAAGTGATGTATAAAAAGTAAAATTGATTAGATTCAATTAAAAGCCTGCTAGGAGTTTCTTAGCAGGCTTTTTTGTATAAAATATGAAATCCAATTTGATTACCTTCAATATACAAAACTCATAAAACTTCTTTGACCAGTTCTTTAATTCTATTTTTTCATAGAATCCCGTGCTGAAAATACCAACCCAGATTATATCCAACAACAAAAAAAAACCACCCAATTATTTGGATGGTCTTTAAGTTTGAGCTTATTGAATATAATAGCTCCTAATTATTGTTCATTATCGCTCCGGCACCGCCTTCTCCACCTTCTTTGAGATCGTCATTGGAAACACCTCGTTTCTTCCTTCTACTTCCTTCTACGCTCAGCTTTCCTATCCTGTAAGAGAAATTGACTTTGAAATTCATATTCCTCATCCCTATGGTACTTTGCTGCATAATCGTAGGGGTTACCAATTCATTTCGGATTTTAAATTCTTGGGTAAAGAAATTCTCCATTCCAAAACCAACACTTCCTCTCTTTTCATTGAATTGCTTATTTAAATTCAATCCATACATCATAAAGCCACCTGCTGAACCTTGAAGCTGTACTGCTCTACCTCTCGCAAATGTGAATGCTTGTATCTGCCAGTTTTTTGGCAATGTATAATTTCCAAATAATCTACCACTCACTACAAAACCTTCGTTGGATGCTGCAAACATTGGATCTTCCATGCCGTTTGTCAACATGGCATAGTAGGAATCTACACTTCCATTAAGCGAGAACTTACCCGAGATGTTGATATTAGAAAAAACACTCAAACCTACTGCCCTTTCATGTCCGATATTTTCGAAGGTTGTGAAAATCACATCATTGTCACTTATTGTCCTTACAGGCTGAATAGAACCGGTGGTATTCCTGAAATAGGATGTAAAATTCAAAGAGCTTCCTCCAACAAAAGTACTGTAAGCCAATTCATAATTATCAGTCAATTCAGGATCCAACAATGGATTTCCTTGGGACTGCTGCTGTTGATTGCTTTGATCAATATTTGGATTCAAGAACTGCAATGATGGACGCTGAATCCTTCTGTTGTAAGCGGCTTTGATCATATTTCCATTGGCCAATTTTCTACCTATGTTCACACTAGGCACAAAGGTTCCATAAGACGGGATATCTGCTGGAAGTTCTGAATTCTTGAAATCAGCATTGATATTGGTATATTCATATCTTAAACCAGCTTTTACGGTGTAATTCTCCAAAAAGCCTAAAGTATACGATGCATAACCCGCCGTAACATTTTGGTCATAATTGAATTCGTTTGACAAAACAACATCATCCACTTGCTGAAATTCTCCATCTGCACCATCTGCTGTGAAGAACGCAAATTCACTGATCGCTTTTCTTAAAATATTCTTTGCTCCATATTCCAAAATCTGGTTCCCAGAATTGCCTACTGGAGTTACATAATCCAATTGGATCGTAAACTCTTCATTGATTCCTAGGTTTTCATTCTTTACCCTATTTGCTATCTCTGTAAAAGTACCGTTGTATATGCTGGTGACAAAATCATTGTTGTTATTGCTTCTACTGTACAAACCGGACACACTGAATTCTTTCTGTGGTGTTTCAAAAGTCTTGGTATAATTGAAATTCAGATCGACATTGTTTGATAAGTTATCGATATTAACATCACTCAAAAGAGAATTTCGCAATACATCTTCAATAATCGTCTCAGTCAAGAAGCCATCTCGTGTGTTTCTCATATTCCTCACCCCTACACTTACTGAAGCTGTCAGGAAATTGTATTTATTCAATTCATAATCCCAACCCAAGTTATACCTACCAAAAAGCATATTGTTTCTAGTGTCAGCAGTTTGGTTGATGACAGTATTTTGCCCATCTGGGCCCATCGTTGTTTGTGTATTATCAAAAGAGCCTAAAATATTATAACCGCTTCTTCCAAATCCACCAAGCGTCCAACCCATTTTACCTCTTTTCAAGCTTGCATTCAAACCAAGGTTGGAACCCCTCAACCCTGCACTGGAATTAACATTTAGTGATGCTCCCTGTAGGTTATTCTTCTTAGTGATGATATTCAATACACCACCGGTACCTTCTGCATCGTACTTAGCAGATGGGGAAGTAATGACCTCCACTGACTTGATCTCCTCTGCGGGTATCTGTTTCAAAGCATCTGCGATGTTGCTCGCTACGATGGCAGACTGCTTTCCATCTATCAGAACCAGGATATTTGTACTTCCACGCATAGATACATTCCCATCCAAATCGACCGATAGCATCGGCACCCTTCTCAACACATCACTTGCATCTCCACCAATAGTTGTCTTATCATTCTCGGCATTATATATGGTTCTGTCCACCTTCTCTTCGATCAGGGATCTCTGACCCTGGACCGTCACTTCTTCCAATCCCAATGCCTCTTGGGTCATTTTCAGACTCCCTAAATTGATTTCCGTATTTCCATTAGCTACTTCAATCACTGCTGTACTCAATGGCTCAAAACCAATAAAACTTAGCTGGACAATGTATTTGCCGTTTTTGAATCCCGTTATGAAAAACTCACCCTCCAAATCGGCCACAGCTCCCACCACAACTTGCTTGCCCTCTGCTTCCAAAAGCGAAGCCGCCGCATATGGGATTGGCTCCCCAGTCTCAACATCGAGGATTTTTCCGGTGATTTTGTACACAGCCTTCTCCCCTGTACCTGTCTGCGCCTGCAGGTCCACAAAAGATGCCATAAAAGTCAATAATGTTAAAACTAATAATTGGTACTTCATTTTGATCGTTATTTTTGGTGTTTGGTTACTTTGTCACGAAGATGATCCGGAAATGCTTTGCTCTGAATGTGGCAAAAACTACCACCTTTGTCCAACATATTCAGTTTCCGTCAACAAAGGAACATCGAGTTAAAATCAAAAAAAAACCAAATAGACTGAACGGTACTTTTTGACGACCAAGCAGGCAATTAAGCGGATGAACAAAAATTTTGGTTAAGACAAAGACTTTATCTTCTGTTTTCTCCATTTCAGCGTGGAAATCAAGGCACTGGCAGATCAGATTAGTTTATCTACAGAATTTTATTTTTGTTTACTTGGACAAACCACCATTTTGCAGAAGCATGCCTTTAAACGACAAACAAAAAATCTCAATTCTGATCCACTTTCTTGGCTGGGCATTATTCGGAATTGTAATATTTGTTCTTTCCCCACTTTCCGCAGGAGTGGAGAGACCCATCGAGTACTGGATCAAACAAGCGCTCAGTTTCTCCATGCTGATCGGGATTTTTTATATCAATTATTTTTACTTGATCCCAAGAGTGCTGTTCAAAAACAAAATCCCACTATTCTTATTGATCAACTTGTTTGCAGGAATCCTATATGTGGTGCTACTGATATTCTATGATGATTATACCCATTTGCCAGAGTTGATGCACAGGGCATTTAGGCCGGAAGTCACATATGTCCCTAGACCGAGAAACTACTATTGGGACATTTCGCAACTTTTGATTTTTTTCATGTCAGTTGGTATCAGCACAAGCATCGCATCAGTACAAAAATGGCAATCCGATGAAAAACTCAGACTGGAACAAAGCCAACAACAAATCAATTCTGAATTGAATTACCTGAAAGCACAGATCAATCCCCATTTTTTCTTCAATACCCTCAACAACATCTACTCTTTGACAAATATAGATGTGGAAAAAGCAAAGACCGCCCTGCTGAAACTCAGTAGAATGATGCGCTATGTACTTTACGAAACAGAAAAGACACACACTCTCTTGACCAAAGAACTGGATTTCATCCGGGACTTTATAGAACTGATGAGATTACGCCTCTCTTCAAAAGTCCATTTGGAAATCAACATTCCTGAAAAGATAGAAGAAGCCCCGATTGCCCCCATGCTACTCTTGCCATTTATCGAAAACTGCTTTAAACATGGAGTAAGCTCCCAACTAGAAAGTTCTATTTTCATATCATTGGAATTCAACTCCAAAGAACTTATCTTAACTACCAAAAACAAAATCCACAGACATCATGACAACTCCCCCGAATCCAAAGCAAGTGGCATAGGGCTTCAAAACACCAAAAGGAGGCTGGATTTACTTTACGACAAAAAACACGAGCTCCAAATTGGGGAGAATAGCCTGGAAAACACTTACCAAGTAACCCTTAAGATCAATCTCTGATGAAAATTTCCTGTATCGCAATCGATGATGAACCATTGGCATTGAATTTAGTCGAAAAATTCATCAAACAGACTACTTTTTTGGAGCTCCAAGCCACATTTGACAACGCCATTGAAGCATTGTCTTATACAAATAACCATGACATCGACCTGATTTTCTTGGATATACAAATGCCCGACCTATCAGGGATGGAGTTGGCAAGGATTATCGAAGGAAAAAAAGGAGGGAAAAAACCGCGCATCATTTTCACGACTGCATACAACCAATTTGCGATAGAGGGTTACAAAGTCGATGCCTTGGATTATTTGCTAAAACCCTTCAGTTATGAAGACTTTCTCAAATCAACCACCAAGGCGTACCAGTATTTTGAAGAAAAAAGGGAGACAGAAAAATCCAACCCCAAGCCTCAGACCGACTATATATTTCTCAAAGTCGAATACCAGTTGGTCAAAATCATCCTCAAAGACATCACCTATATCGAAGCATACAAAGACTACGTAAAAGTCCATTTAAGAGACAAAACCAACCCTATCCTATCGCTTACCAGCCTCAAGAATATGGAAGAATTGTTGCCTGAAGATAAATTTATGCGGATCCACAGATCCTATATCATTGCACTGGACCACATAGAATCCATTTCAAGAAATACAGTACAAATAGGAAATGCAAACCTGGCAATAAGCGAAAACTATAAGGATAATTTTATGGAATTTTTAAACAAATGGATTGCATAAACCCAAAAACAAAATTTTATTCCATTTTTATCTCTTTACTACCCAGAACAGCACATCAATCTTAAACTTTTTAGCTGAAAAATCGTTTATTGTATGGCAAATTACTTTTCTACAATAATTATAATTAAATTCATCCATGAGTGAAGACCAGAAGACTTTTATGATGATGGCTATCGAATTGTCCAAAAATGGAATGGATTCCGGAAAAGGCGGCCCTTTTGGCTGCATTATTGTGAAAGATGGTAAGGTAGTAGGAAGAGGCTCAAACTCTGTATCTTCCACCAAAGACCCTACTGCCCATGCAGAGGTTGTTGCGATACGCGATGCCTGCAAAAACTTGGACAATTTTCAATTGGATGGCTGTGAGATTTATACATCTTGCGAACCTTGTCCAATGTGCCTGGGAGCTATTTATTGGGCTAGACCCAAAGCTGTGTTTTACGCCAACACAAAACAAGATGCGGCAAATGCAGGATTTGACGACCAGTTTATCTACGACGAACTGGACAAACCGATAGGTGAAAGAAAAATCACTTTCCACCAACTCCTAGGCAATGAAGCCAAGGTGGTCTTCCAAGAATGGATCAAGAAAGAGGATAAAACATTATATTAACCAAATAAAATACAGACATGAAAAAGCTAATGATTACAGTATTGGGTGCATCCTTACTACTCTCATGCAGCCAAGAGAAATCGGTAGAAGAACGGTACATATACCAAGATGACAAAATCATCGATGTCGATACAGGAGATGAATACCTTTTGGAAGAAAGCGACGAGCAATTCGTCTTGGTACATAAGGACGGTACACAAGAAACCATAGCACTTGATGAAACGCCATTCTTCGGGACATCCCTGACAGACGATTATGTTTCTGACTGGAAAAACAAGATGGAAGAAAGACAGGAAAAACTCCTAATCGACAAGAAAAACCAACTAAAAGAAAAAAGAAAGGAACGATACGCAGAATATTCTGATGATGAGTTGATGAAAGAGTTCCAAAAATACCACAAAGAAGGAAAAGACATGACCATGCAAATGGACATGATAGCCGAATTGCTGGAAAGGGGAAAGATTTCCGATGAGGAAGCCCCTTCATTGCTGGAGGTAGAACCTGAACTTATCAATTTGGATATCGATATCGAAGCTCCGAACGACGAGCTGTGATCAAATAACCAAACCGGATATCCCGCATTCCATATTGAATCTGGGAAGGGCTTGTCACTAAAAACGAATTTCAGGGACTTCCTTACCAAATATCAATCTGCAAAACATCCTTGACAAAATAGGATGGAAAGAAAGGTGAAAGAAGGAGGTTCTTTCACCTTTTTTCTTTGATCATTTCCTTTGGGTCATTGATCTACTGAATACTATTTTATATCCATATCCGCTTTCTTACCAGTAGCCAAACAATAGATTGCTGGATGAACGATTTGTGGTTCTGTTGACTACGCCGCGGCGCACAAGTTGTTGACGAGTATCCACAACTTATAAAGCTACTTCTAACCCAATGTGCAACATTGCGGATACTCATATTTTATTTTTCCCCGAAACTAAATGACCGACTATTTTGTGACAACCACTTTTTTTTGACACCTCAAAGAACATGTATTGGCTAAAAAAATTTAAACCTCCATTTTTATTGAAAAAAGATAGATACTTTTGTACAAACCTGAACCTATGTTAGAATCACTTGAAGTTTACGCAATTGAACTTGGTCCTGTAAAATCCGCTTTTTTGGCAACAACTTTCACTTGGTTAGTGACTGCACTTGGGGCATCTCTGGTGTTTTTTTTCAAAGAAGTAAAAAGATCCGTGTTCGACACACTTCTAGGTTTTACAGGAGGCGTGATGATTGCTGCTAGTTTTTGGTCTTTGCTTGCACCCAGTATCAAGCACTCAGAGAGTCTTTTCCCCAACTATCCATGGATACCAGCAGCTGTAGGCTTCCTGACGGGAGGACTGTTCATTTTTGCATTGGATAAGTTTATGCCACACCTACACATCAATTTCAACAAAAACGAATCTGAGGGCCTTGCTACCAAATGGCATAAATCCACTTTGCTTTTATTGGCCATCACCCTCCACAATATACCTGAAGGACTTGCGGTAGGCATACTTTTTGGAGCTGCATCGATGGGTATGGAAGGAGCCAGCATCTCAGCAGCGATCGCCCTAGCCATCGGTATTGGCATCCAAAACTTCCCAGAAGGCATGGCCGTATCCATGCCCCTTAGAAGACAGGGTGTGAGTAGAAGAAAAAGCTTTTGGTACGGACAACTGTCTGCTGTTGTGGAACCTATTGCAGGAGTAATCGGCGCAGTAGCCGTGATTTACATGCAGAACATTTTACCTTACGCACTCTCCTTTGCAGCCGGTGCAATGATATTCGTAGTAGTAGAGGAAGTCATCCCAGAGACCCAAAGGGATAAATACACAGACTTGGCAGTTTTGGGATTCATGGCAGGCTTCACCGTCATGATGATTTTGGATGTCGCATTGGGATAACCTGTCATTTCAATCAGAATATATGGAAAAAGAAATCGTTTTTGGAATTTTACTACTTGCTATATTTCTATTTTCATGGGGAAAAATACGCTATGACTTAGTCGCAATCATATGTCTTTTACTATTGGTAGTCACAGGACTGATACCGGCAGACGAATCCTTCAATGGCTTTGCCCATCCGGCAGTGATCACGGTGGCGATGATCCTAATCGTAAGCCACGGCTTGGCAAAATCCGGTTTGATTGAATGGATTGCCAAAATTCTACTTGGGAAGAAGCTCCCTTTCACGGTACAGCTGGCTATTCTCTGTGGCATGGTCTGCGTTGCCTCGGCCTTTATGAACAACGTAGGGGCGCTCGCCATGACAATGCCTCTAGCAATCCACATAGCCAATAAAAATGGGGAATCCCCGTCCTCCTATTTAATGCCTATTTCATTTGCCTCCCTATTGGGAGGGATGACCACGCTGATTGGCACACCACCCAACATCATCATTTCCACATTCATGGCGGAACAAAATGGGGAAAAATTTTCCATGTTTGATTTCGCACCAGTTGGTGTTGGGCTTGCCGTAGTCGGTCTCCTCTTTATCATTCTTATTGGCTGGAGACTTGTTCCCAAACGTTCTTCCAATGAAGATGAAAAAAACAAATTCAAAATCAATGATTATATCACGGAAGTGAAAATAATAGAGAATTCCAAACTCATAGACGAACCCCATAGGTCAATCCACCAATTCACAAAAGGCAACATCCAAATCCTCAACATCATTCGGGACAAACAGATGACCTACGCACCGAGCAGGAACTATATTTTCAGGGAAAATGATGTGATAACAATCCAAGGTGACCCCGATGACATCAAGTCATTCATCGATGATTCCAAAACAGCACTGGTAGGCAAAGACAATGAAACTGGCGAAGAAATCAAGCCTGAAAACATTTCTTTGGTAGAAGCTGTAGTCATGTCAAACTCCAATATTGTAGACACAACTGCCGCACAACTTCACCTAAGCTACCGATACGGAATCAACCTTTTGGCGATCTCACGTCAAAACCAAAACATCCGAAAACGGATTGACCATGTAAAATTCCAAGTCGGCGATGTACTGTTGGTACAAGGTGACGAAGACAAAATCGACGAGGCCTTGGAAAGGATGGGATGCCTCCCGCTTGCCGACAGGGGGCTGAATCTAGGGCAACCAAAGAAAATATTGTTGTCATTCGGTATTTTCGCCCTATCGTTGGCTTTGATCATATCCGGACTATTACCTGTACAAATAGCCTTTACCATAGCGGCATTGCTGATGGTCCTCCTAAAGATATTCCCCATCAGAGAACTTTACAAAGCTATCGATTGGCCTGTAATCATCCTACTAGGAGCACTACTTCCACTCGGTACAGCACTTGAAACTTCCGGTGGCGCAGGCTGGATTGCTGATAAAATTCTGATATTAAAAGACACATTGCCGGCATGGGGCATATTAGCCATGGTACTGATCATCACCATGTTTCTTTCCGACATCATCAACAATGCAGCTACAGTAGTCCTGATGGCCCCAATTGCGGTAAACATAGCGACTGGGATGCAGGCAAACATCGAACCATTCCTCATGGCAGTGGCAATCGGCGGTTCTTGCGCATTCCTCACACCGATAGGACACCAAAGCAACACACTAGTCATGGGACCTGGTGGATACAAATTCACTGATTACCTTAAACTGGGCGCACCTTTGGAAATCCTAATCCTGCTTGTGGGCATACCATTGATCCTGCTTTTTTGGCCCCTTTAGTGGTTTTGGGGGTAAAATTAAAGCTAAAAAAGCGCCATATGACAACATATGGCGCTTTTTTAGCTTTACAACGACCCTCACGACCAGTGATTATGAAACAAAATGAAAAATAGGTTGATTTTTAAACCACATTAGAAGATTTTTACACAAAATCCATAAAAACAGGTTTAAATTTTAACCATAAAAAAAGGAGTCTTTGTAAAAGACTCCTTGAGTGGGTTTATTTGTAACTGACCTCAGCCATATTTCGTTTGGTAAATCTGCAACAATTAATGTTTTTTCACTACCAAATTTTCATAAACATAACAAAAACATAACAAATGGCAAAAAACTTCTACAATATTTTTTTGTTAATTCTCATACCCCAATGATTCTACCGCATTTGAATAGAATTCTGATAAACCTTTGGAGTAGTTCCAAATTCTGCTTTAAATACCCTAATAAAGTATGTAATATTATTGAACCCTGACATAAAGCAAACTTCTTGGATTTGATAATTTGCCATTCTAAGATAATTCCGCGCTAAGTTTAGCCGCTCTTTGAGCACAAACTCCATAGGGGATATTCCCAATTCATTTTTGAACGACCTTGAAAAATGGGCTTTACTCATACATGCCTTTGCACTCAAAGTATCCAGACTGACGGACTCCCTGATATTATTTTTGATAAAATCGATTACATGAGCCAGCCTATTGCTGGATGACAGCTGCTTGTAGGTTTTTTGGAGTAGCTCTTTCGCCTGGGTTTGGGTAAGCCTTATCAACAACTCCTTCAAGGCAAGTGTAGCTATCACATCCTTCTCCTTAGATCTCTCCTTTACTCCAATCCTAACAAACCTATTGATGATTTCAGACAAATCCTGCGTGTTGATCAGGTGGAAATTGGACAAATCCAACCCCCATTCCTGGGAAAGCAATTTGTCAGGAAACTTTTCATTGAGAAGATTGAATGTGTTTTCAATCATTTCCTTTGAAATCGAAAGCGCTATACATTGTGTAGGGTTTTCGATATTAGCATCCGGAAAATCTATTTTCATCAACTCATTTGGCGGTACTATGACCGATTCGCCCGGCAAATAATCAAACCCTTCCTTATCAAAAAGACGCATGATTTTCTTCCCTTTCAACATGGTAGTCAACACCAAATCCCCAAAGATCAGGTTGACATCTTTTGCCTCCTGATGGGTTTCAAAAATATTCAACTCACAATCGTTTAAGGTAAAGGTAGTACGGTTCTCCACGAGTGTTTTAAGATCCCTATCGGGCCTCCATGGCACCCCTGCGATGAAATTGCTCTGCATATTATCCTATTAGGTTATCGGGTTTCATTAAAGTTATCAATAATGCTTCACATACAGAAATAATACTAATAAAAATCTATAATGTTAAGTTTTCACATGGACATCCCGGCTTTCTATTTTTCAAAAAGTCACACGTGGTGGATTTTCCGATAGCATAGGTTGATTTTCTCTGTCTACAAATACAGAACTTTGAAAAAACCCAAAATAAAACCGATATGTCTACACTAACACTATCCCAATCAAAACCGGTAGAAAGACCTAAAATCAAAGATAGCTATGATCACTTTATAGGAGGAAAGTGGGTAGTCCCCAACTCCGGGGAATACTTTGACAACATCTCCCCTATTGATGGCAAAGCTTTTTCAAAAGCTGCAAGAGGAAATAAAGCCGATATTGAATTGGCTTTGGATGCAGCCCATGCAGCATTCCCCTCTTGGTCCAAAACTTCACCCGCACTTAGGAGTAAGCTTTTGAACAAAATAGCTGACATCATTGAAGAAAACCTGGAAATGCTTGCAAGAGTAGAAACTATCGACAACGGAAAAGCTTTGAGGGAAACCAGAGCTGCCGATCTACCATTGGTCATCGATCATTTCAGGTATTTTGCAGGAGTCATCAGGGCGGATGAAAGTTCTATTTCTGAGCATGATGAACATACAGTAAGTATAGCATTGCACGAGCCATTGGGTGTGGTAGGCCAAATCATCCCTTGGAATTTCCCACTGCTAATGGCGACTTGGAAAATAGCACCTGCTTTGGCAGCTGGATGCTGCACTGTAGTAAAACCAGCTGAGCAAACACCAACGAGCATCATGGTGCTGATGGAACTGATCGCAGACGTTCTTCCCCCCGGTGTATTGAATATAGTGACAGGTTTCGGCATTGAAGCAGGCAAGCCGTTAGCCTCCTCACCTAGGGTATCAAAGGTTTCTTTTACTGGGGAAACCACCACAGGAAGGCTGATCATGCAGTATGCATCCGAAAACCTGATTCCAGTCACCATGGAATTAGGTGGCAAATCGCCAAATATATTCATGAAATCTGTGGCTGATGCTGATGATGAGTTTTTTGACAAAGCCGTGGAAGGCGCTGTGATGTTCGCTTTGAACCAGGGAGAAATCTGCACATGCCCATCTAGAATTTTGGTTCATGAAGATATTTATGATGTCTTTATGGAAAAAGTAATAGAAAGAACCAAAGCAATCAAAATGGGACATCCTTTGGCTGAAGACACCATGATGGGTGCGCAAGCATCAAACGACCAATATGAAAAAGTCCTCTCATATATTGATATCGGTAAGCAGGAAGGCGCAGAAGTCTTATGCGGTGGAGACAAAGCAAGTTTAAATTCAGGCTTGGAAACAGGCTACTATATCCAACCCACAATCTTCAAAGGGAATAACAAAATGAGGATTTTCCAAGAAGAGATATTTGGGCCGGTAGTCTCTGTCACAACCTTCAAAACCACCGAAGAAGCCCTTGAAATCGCCAACGATACACTATACGGGTTAGGAGCTGGCTTATGGTCAAGGGACGCACACGAACTTTACCAAATCCCAAGAGCCATCCAAGCTGGACGTGTATGGGTAAATTGCTATCACAATTATCCAGCCCACGCCCCATTTGGTGGATACAAAAAATCCGGATTTGGACGTGAAAACCATCTCATGATGCTAGACCATTATCGTCAGACCAAAAATATGCTGATTTCATATGATAAAAACAAGCTTGGGTTCTTTTAGAACCTGCGTTTTTAGATGTAGGATCCAAGGGGATTTTGTACTAAAATCGATTTCCCTGCCTCCAGCCTGACAATGGGGTTGGAGGCATTTAAATAGCGTATAATAAAAAAGACCATACAACAATTATCCAATTCTGCTTTTCTCTTGCTTCTTTTTTACTGTTCCAAAAACCCTCTATCCCCATTTGCAAAAAACTAATCGATAACCAAATGCCCGACAACACATACACTCCCAGAGTTCTCATTACCGAATCCGCCATGGAGGTTATTGACACCTTGAGGAATCGTTTTGGCCCTGAATTGATGTTTCATCAAAGCGGTGGTTGCTGTGATGGTTCTTCACCTATGTGTTTCGAAAAAGGGGATTTTAAAGTAGGGCCAAGTGACATATGGCTTAGCAGTGTTTACGGATGCGATTTTTTCATGAACCAGGATCAATTCGAATACTGGAAACACACTCAAATCACAATAGACGTCACCCCGGGTAGAGGCAGCAGTTTCTCTATAGAAATACCAATGGGCATCAGGTTTATAATTCGCTCTCGCTTATTTACAAAAGAAGAACTAAACAACCTAACCCCAACCAAAACAGGGGAAGACACACTATAAACCTGAGTTCGACTATTCTCACTTTGTCAACCTGCCTGCCGGCAGGCAGGAACGGTTTTAAATGGTGAGAACTACGAAAAGAAGGTGCGAACTTTTTTATGAAGTAATATTGGGATATTGCGGATTGAAAAAGTGAAGTAGGTTGCCGTTTAAAACCGAATAGTCGGCTCAGTCAATAAAAACACCCATTTACTGCGTTAAATTTCTGAGCGATAGCTTAGGCTATCCCTCAAAAATTTGCCTTGTAACTGGATATTTTTATTGATTTTGACTTTGTGATAACAATCAAACTCAGGTTATAAGCCCGGCATTATTCTTTCTGACGGGAATTTTCTCTTTTCTCCTGCTTCCAAACATTGTAAAACGACAAAGCTACAGAAATAACCAATCTGGTAAGCCAAACCCTCAAGTTAGTAATATAAACCATCCAAGTGGCAAAATCAGTCCCCCTGAACAGTACCTCAATGATGAAATCAACCAATATTATCCCAAAAAATATGATAAAAGTCCCCAGGATTATTTTTTTCGCTTTGGTCATTTGGATTTTTGTTTCTGCTATTTTTAGATTATGATTATCTGCTTTCTTACCAGTAGCCAAATAAATTGATATATTTTAAGTCAACAGATGCACTAATAACTAACCGACTAATAACCCTTGTGCGCCGTGGAGTAAATAACGATTATCCGTATGATTTTATCGGAAAATTCACCAACTGGTGTCATTGCGGATAATCATATTTTAGATTAAGACACTTTACAAATAACAGAAATATAAATTTTACTTAGCAGGAAAATGACATTTTTACTTAATTTAAATGCATGAAAGAAAACAAACTACACCAAGAAATTTCAATCATTGGAAACATCCAAGTTTACCTTCGGGAGTTTGTATACGGAGGGATCGATGGTGCGGTCACGACTTTTGCGGTCGTAGCCGGCGCTGTTGGCGCAAATCTCGATCCATCAATCATTATAATATTAGGTTTTGCAAACCTGCTTGCTGATGGCTTTTCCATGTCTGTGGGCGCCTACCTTTCCTCAAAATCAGATCAGGAAAATTACGACAAACATAAGGCCGTAGAATACTGGGAGATAGACAACCTGCCTGAAAAAGAAAGGGAAGAAATAGAGGAAATCTATAAGGCCAAAGGCTTTGAAGGGGAATTGCTCCAAGAAGTAGTCAACGTCATCACCGCAGACAAAGATAGATGGGTGGATGAAATGATGAAAGATGAACTCAATATGATGGAGGAAACCAAAAGCCCTTTCAAAATCGGATTGGCAACACTGATCTCTTTTATTGTTGTGGGCTTTATCCCATTGATGATCTATGTATATGACTACTACCGGGAGACGAGGTTCGATGTGTTTTTATGGACAAGCATCTTTACAGGACTGGCTTTTGCGACTGTGGGATGGCTGAAGAGCTTTGTCAACCAAACAAATATTTTCAAAAGTATAGGGGAAACCTTAGCCTTGGGCTTCCTGGCCGCTTTGGTGGCATATTACGTAGGTGATTTTTTAGAATCTTTAATCATGAATAGCTAAATGACGACAATCGACGAAGTAATTTCAAGAATGGACGAAATTGTGGCAGAGTGCGCCATCAAAGAATCCCGAGTTGGCTATTTTGCCATTCTCTACCGCCAAGTCACCATTCGGGTCAAAGAAGGCATCCTCAAAGGCGAATTTGAAGACAACCCCAGGATGGAAAAGCTCGATGTGATCTTTGCAAAACGATTCATCGATGCCTATGATGCTTTTATGAATGGGCAGAGTCCCACCAAAAGCTGGAAAACATGCTTTGAGGCCGCCAACAATTCCAAGCACATCGTGTTGCAACATCTTCTCTTGGGCATCAATGCACACATCAATTTGGATTTGGGCATAGCTGCCGTTGAGACCGTCGATGGCAAAAACATCAATAGCATTCTCAATGATTTCAACAACATCAACGCTTTGCTCTCGGAATTGGTGGACGGGGTAAAAAACAACATCGGTACCATTTCACCACTTTTCAGATTCTTGATTCAATTTGCCAAGGGAAGGGATGAGATTTTGGTCAATTTCAGCATCAAGCTCGCACGTGATGGCGCCTGGAAATTTGCCAATGAATATCTTCTCCACACCGATAAACCTGCCTGCATCGATATGAGAGACCAAATCATCTCAGGGTTGGCAGAAAGTATGGTCAAGCCAGGCACAAGGCTGAGTAGAATCATAGGGATTATAAGTTTCAGTGAATGGAGATCGGTAAGCAATACCATGAAGCAACTCGACCAAGTTGCCAAAAAGGCAGTCGCATAACCACACTAAACCTCTTGGCTTTAACTTGAAAAAGTCCGTAGTCTCCACTCACTTTCCTTGACTAATTTAACGGTTTGCTCATCTGCATATACCTGAACACCCTTCTCCGCCAAATCCAACAGCTCATCATATGGCCCTCGTGGAGAAATCAGCTTGACAAATATTGGTGCGGTTTCCACTGCTATAAAAAGCAAAATAATCATAAGATTGGCCATTTCCATGGCCTTACTTTCCCCTGTCAAAACAGAAAGTGCATCAATCCTGGCCGCCAGCCCATCAAACCCATCTATATTTGGTTGCAGTTTGGAAAACTCCGCTTCCCGAAGCCCCATAAACCTCTGGATTTCTGCATCAATATTATCAATCCTAGCCTGATGTCCTTTAGCCAAAACATCCAAACTAGCCTGCGCTGCATCCAGCTGCTGCTCTTTCTTCTTGGCATTTGCCCCCAACCCCACAATTCCACTCGTGCCATCTGTCTTAGTCCCAAACCTCTCATAATCATACTCTTGCTGCAACCTATCCCTATACATGGTTGCAGTTGCCAAGTCTGCCTTCAAACTGTCTTTTTGGACCTCAAGTTCATTGATTTCAGTAAAGCCATTCTTTAAAGACTCTTTACTTTGGGCAATCATCAAAGCTTTTTTTTCATCAAGCTTTCTATTTATCTCTTTTTCGAAAATCTTCAATTCCAATGGCTTCGAAATCACCAAAGCCAAAATAACAGCCATAATGATCCTGGGAATAGCCATCTTCCACTCTGACCATGACTTATCCCTTTTGCGCATACTGGAAACGATAAACCTATCCAAATTGAAAATCATCAAGCCCCAGACAACACCAAACCCAACTGCATACCACAAAGACTGAAAAACAGTATTCAAGGCATATCCCGCCGAGACTGTTGCAAGCAATCCCGTGAAGAAAATAGTACCTCCGATCCCAAAATATTTGTTGCTATCTGTAGGTGCCCTTTTCAACAAGGAAAAGTTGGCTCCACTACAAAACCAAAAGAATCGAGTGACTTTATTCATAAATATGTTTCTAAATGATATGAATTGGATATTCAAAAAACGAACTAATCGATACCAAAAATATCCAAAATCAAATTAAAATAAACAAAATGTGACCTAACCCGTATTTTCTGCCTTGAAATGGCAGATTATCGTGATAAAATAAAAACCATACCTTTAATTATTGCACAAAATTTATTAATTTGTCATATACATAAATCTCAAATACGAACAGGCACTGTTCATTTATGAACAAGATTTTTCTAAAATCATGTGTTTAAACATTTAGAAAACATGACTACCAAATTCAAGTGTACCTACCTTGCTTTTATAATTTTTCTGAGTTTAGGCATAGAAGTGTATGCGCAAAAAACACCCTTTCAAACTGAAATTGAAATCATTTTAGAAAAATACCCTGATAATTCCTTTGAAAAAGGCGGGATTGTTTTTACCGGGAGCTCAAGTATCCGTCTTTGGAAAAGTCTTGACGCTGACTTTCCGGAGATAACTATCATCAATACCGGTTTTGGGGGATCACAAACACATGAAGTCCTCGAATACATGGAAGAAACCGTCTTAAGGTATTTCCCTTCCAAAGTATTTATATACGTAGGCGAAAATGACATCCAGTCAGGCAAACCTATCGAGAACATCCTGAATGAATACGAGACCCTCTATGATGGCATTTTAAACCAAAACCCAAATGCCATGATTTACATGATAAGCGCCAAACCAAGTCCAAGCAGATGGGAAAAAAGCGCTAAAATGATCCTACTCAACCAGAAAACAAAATCCCTAAGCGATAGGTTAAAAAATATGACATTCATTTCGGTCTGGGACGAAATGCTTGACACAAATGGCAGCCCCAACGAAGCTTTGTTTATTCAAGACAGATTGCACATGAACGAAAAAGGATATTCCATTTGGGCAGACAAAATAAAACAGCATTTATGAACAGTAAACTGATAAATCTAGGAATTCAAATTGTGCCAAAAAGCAAATCCATTGACAGCTATGAACTCGTAGATAAAGCAATAGAAGTCATAAAAAAATCAGGAGTAAACCACGTTGTGACTCCATTCGAGACCGTGATGGAAGGAGAACAAGATAAATTGATGCGAATCGCCAAAGAAGCACAAGATGCTGTATTACAAGCTGGAGCCGATGAAGTTCTCATCTACTACCGGATTCAGATCAGAAAAAATGAAGATGTACTTATTTCAGACAAAATTGACAAACACAAATAAAACCTATCTTTTAATCTAATTTTTAAACAAAAGTATTATGAGAAAAATATTTACAATCTTATTGGCGCTGGGAGTTTGCAGCATTTCTTTTGCGCAAATCAAATCAGTAGAGTACGATGTAGTATCAAACCAAGTAAATTCCGGAGTTCCACTTCCTGCGGAAGAACCTTTTTATATCAGAGGTACACTACCTAGAAACATTGAGTTTGTAAAAGTAAGGGTGAACAGGCCCGGAAGGAATGAAAACCAATCTGATACATATGTTTGGAAAACCGCTTTTGATTTTCAGGTAAATCAATATGAACTGTATGTTGGAAGCCCACTCAAAAGCAACACCAACTACGATCTTGAATTTTCATTCTATGAAAAAGCCGATGAGGGCCAGATGGATGAAGTAAAGACCGCCCTTCACAAAAATCTAGAATCCTACATCAATGCCAACTTGGAAGTGGCTTCCGGCGGGATAAAATCCTACAACAATGATCAGGTAATGCTCTCACAATTGAATCAGATTGTAGAAAACGGCCTGATAGATTACAGGCATTTTTTGGGCAGGGATTTTCCGGGATTTAGTGATTTAGTAAAACAAAAACTTGCCCAAAAGAACAAACTAAAGCTAAGGAGAGCCAAATTCAACATACTCGGCAACAAGGATGGCGAAAACCAAAAAGCCATGTACGCCAACCAATATGTGGAAGAGTTGATCAATACTGTCCAAAACGAACTGGATCAATTCCTGAGCAGAAGCTTGATGTCGTTAGTTGACATCAGACAAGTAAGCGCCTACCCTACCGAAAAGAAACCAGGAACTCTTCCTTTAAACTTTGGCTATGGCGCATTTGCTGTAAAGAGAACCCTTGGTTCTACCGAGTACTTTAACGGTCCATACTTGGGACTTTCCCTACCACTGGGCAACAAGACTTTTCAAAAATTCTTGGGCAATGCCTCATTTTCTACCGGTGTATTCATCCAAAACCACGAAGCGGGCGATGGCACCAAGATATCCGGCCCTTGGGTAAACCTTCCTATTTATGCCGGATTGGGATACAAAATGTTCAACGTCATGAGATTCAATGCAGGGGCTGTAATGATCAACATGGAAGATATGAATACGGGGAATAAGACAGATTATATCCAACCTTATGTGGGCTTAAGCCTTGAATTCAACCTATGGGTTGGGCTAAACAACAGGAGGTAATCCCATGAGAAAGCTACTATTCACAATATTCGCATGCCTTATCTCCTATTCGACACTTTTTGGCCAACAAAAAGAATTCGAATGGAGACTTGGTGTCAGTGGCGGTTACTCTAATTACTATGGAGACCTTACCCCATACAGGATTCGCGGACTTTCCAATATGGATGCTATCCACCATTTACTGTATTTCAACGAAAACTATTTTGATCAGTATTCCTTCAAGATCTCCTTGGAAAAGAAACTGAGCCCTACAGTTGGTTTGCAGTTCAGCTATGCACAGTATCAATTTGCAATGAGTGACCGATACATCAAAAGGAATGGAGATCTGCTTACCACTTCAAGGAATTTTGATCGGGCATTGAATTTCCAGAACAATACAAGGGATATGGGGTTGTCATTTGTATTCAAGACCGACAATGACAAATTCCTCTCCTCAAAATCCCTACTAGCACCATACTTCACCTTGGGATTTGGATTTCTTGATTTTGATATCAAGGGGGATTTGCTTGATGACAATGGCAATATGTACGATTACTTAAATCCAGAGACAGTCAACAACGGGATTTATGAAACCGAGCTGAGCCCCCTTAGGACAGAACTGGAAAACGGTTATGACAATGGAACCCTCTATGCAAATTTTGGTTTGGGAATCCGATTGAGGCTGGGCAATAGATTGGAAATATTTGCCCAGAGCGACTTCATCCACTCTTTCACTGGATATCTGGATGATGTCAGTGGTACTTATAGAGAGACATACGACAACAGTTTTCAGGCCTATGCCGCCAAACCTGGTCCGAATGTAGTCGACCCAACTACGATGAATAGAGGTAGAAACAATGGGCTCAATGACTGGATAATCTATCATGGAGTGGGCTTGAAATTCAATTTTGGTGCAAGCAAATCCTCATTTCATGCTCCTAGACTAAGCACCAGATATCCTGATTATAACCAAGCCAAGATAAAAGAACCAATTCCAAAAGAAGTTTCCCTAGTGGAAACCGAAGTGGTTCAAGAGCAAGAAAAACCAGTCATGCCAGAAGTTGAAAGGACTGGCAACACCTATACATACTACACCAATATCCAGCTTTCGGATGACGGAAGGGTAGATTACCTGGAATACATCACCATTATATTGACTTGGGACCAACAAATCTCCGATAGGAAAGATAAAATACTGGAAGGTAAATTAAAAGAAAGGTCACTTCTGGATATCCAAAAGAACATTGCTGACCAGCAAAACCTTTTGGCTACAGACACCTTGCTACGAAGGGATGAAAAAGATTCCCTTATAGCAGTTACAGAGAAAAACTTATCCCGTATTGGCTACAGTTTAGACAGCATTCAGACCAGTCGATCACAATTGGAATACGAAATAGACAGTATCTCTAAACTCAAAAGTGTTCCACTTATTCGTCCCAAAGCAAGACAGCATGTACCCGATAGCACCCTAACACCGACGGGTTACACTGACAGCCTTTATTCCAACCCAGCACTGCATGAAGATCTAGAATTGGGTGGGGATGAAGTCCTTGAATATGGAGAAATGATCGATTCCGATTCAATAGCAGCCCATCAAGCCCCTATCAGACTGGACAATGGGCAGTTGGACTCATTAACCTATAGAACGGAAAATCAATTTTCAGAAATTGACACTACGAAACCCTTGGTTTCCAACATAGACGAATTTGAAGCTGATCAGGAGTTTCAAAAAAAAAATTCAGATCAAACTGAAAGAATCCAATATCTGGAAGCGGAATCCAGAAAATTAAGGTCAGAGCGGGACAGTCTCAATTCCCTGCCAAGAGAGATAATCTATATGGGGGGCAGCAGTGCGACAGCTGATCAGGCAACGCGAAGCAACACTTCTTTCCAACGCCAGCCGACCAACACCTATCATACTGAAACAGTAGTAAGGGAAAGGGTAGTCCAGTCCCCAACTGTTCGAAGAGAAAGAAGCGGGCGAAACTTTTGGCAAACAATCGGAGCCTTTTTTGGGGGAGCAGCTGTCGGCAAAGCAGTTTCCTCCAACAAAGAGAAAGATACAGACCAAGCTCCCGCAGCCCCGCCAGCAGCTGAACTTGATCTCGCCACGATCAATAGGATCAACAATGCAGCTGTAATTTGGAGCTTCTTGAATCTAGGTATTGACCAAAACGAACTGAAAAGGCTGGCTAAAAATGCATCAGAAGAAAGACTGGCCATGGAAGCGACAAAGGCAGCTTCTGTAGACGTCAGCCCCCAGGAAGTAGTCATAGATACTGTATATATAGAGAATGACCCTGAGTTCAAATTATTGAAATCAAAGGAAATAATTTATTTCAAAGTCAACCAAAAGGAGCCTGATCAAGACCAGATAGAAAAGCTGGAAAACCTGATTGGTTTCGTCAAAGAAAACAGGGAGTACCAGCTCTTGCTTACAGGATATGCAGACAATACCGGCAACATAGCTTATAACTTGCGGTTGGCTAATGAAAGGATGAAAGCAGTTGCCAATACCATTGAAGAGAAATATGCTTTAGATTCCTCACAAATAGCTTTTGAATCAGGAGGACAAGTCGTCCGGGGACCTCAAAGATCCAGCAATGATTTGGATAGGAAAGTAGAAGTAAGAATCGAAAAATCAAACTAAACTACTATCGGCTAAAGACCGATAGGTTTGGCTTCGCCTAAAGGCGACTAAAGTGCATCCGAGACTTCGTGTTCTCCTATGTTGTGAAAAACTTGGTGATCTTTGTGGTTATAATTTTTACAACTAGGAGCACAAAGTAAAAACTCCAAGTTCGCAAAAAAACACTAAAGTCTTCGCCTAAAGGCGAGGGATCCCCCCAGAGTGAGTCATTAAAAAAGAGCGCTGAGAATGATCTCAGCGCTCTTTTTTTGGTCTAAAACAAAGAAAATTCCAGTTTGTCAGTCAACAATTCCAGTGCCTTTACGGCTTTTACGGAATTTCCCTTTTCATTCAATTCAGGACTCCATACCGCAATGCTAAACTTGTGTGGCATCACTGCGGCAACTCCCCCACCAACACCACTTTTGCCCGGCAACCCTACACGAAACGCAAACTCACCCGATTCATCATAAAACCCACAAGTCAACATCAGCGCATTGATCCTGCGGGCATGGCTTTCAGATACAATTTCCCTTTCGGCAAATATAGAATATCCGTCATTGGCCAAAAACGAAAATGACCTGGCCAAATCCACACACGACATTTCCATGGCACAATGGGAAAAATACACGTCCAAAACTTCTGCGATGTCGTTGTCAAAATTTTTATAAGCTTTGAGAAAATATGCCAAGGCAGTATTTCTTTCCGCATGGTTTTGTTCTGATTTTTTCACCTCATGATTGACGCTCACACAGGTATTGCCTGATATTTCATTGATGAAATCCTGAATTTGCCGTGTCGGAGATTCGAACTTACCGCACAATGCATCTGAAATAACCAATGCTCCAGCATTGATAAAAGGATTTCTTGGGATCCCTTTTTCGTATTCCAATTGGGCGATGGAATTGAATGGATTGCCACTTGGCTCCACATTCACCCTAGACCAGAGTTTTGATTTGAATACATGAAAAACCATCGTAAGCGTATGCACCTTGCTGATGCTTTGGATCGAAAAGGGAGTTAGATAATCCCCCACACCATAAACCTGACCCTTCAGATCAACCAATGCTATCCCAAACTGATCTGCATTGACTCGCGCTAGCTCCGGAATATAATTGGCTACCTTCCCACGTGGATTCTCCTCCACTACCTCTTGATATACTTCTTCTATTACTTTTTGATAATCCAACATCTAAAATTTAAAGTCCCAAAATTTGATTTACAAAACAGCTGGCACCAGCTCCAAACCACCCTTGTCAGTTGCTTTCGATCACGTGCCCAGCTTCTGTGTAAAGATCTATAGGTCCATCCAATAGAATTGCCAATACAGTGATCTGGGGATCATATACCTCATCCGGAATATCAATATACAATATGCCCGGCACTTCACTCCAATACTGTTTCCCTACTGACTTATGGTTCAGTTTCCTTCCATCACCAACTACCCAAATTCTATTTACATTGTTCTTCAGTCCCTTTATAGCCAATGATTCATTGACTTTGTAATCCAAATAGACATACAATATGGTACTATCGCTGGAAAGTGTAGTAGGCGCAAACACATGACCTTCAGAAATCCCCGGCTTGGTCTGATAAATTGCTGATTCATGTTTATTTGTCCATCTCCCAAATTCCTCCAAAATATTTTCAGCCTCCACAGGAATAGTGCCATCAGCTTTAGGTCCAATATTCATCAACATATTCCCTCCTTTTTGGAGACAGCCTACGAATATCCTCAACAATTCCGAAGGCGTCTTGTAAGCAGTATCTGTCATTTGGTAACCCCAATTATTGTTGGTAGTGATACACAGTTCCCAATATGGCGCAGATGGCCTTGATACCGGCACGCCTTGTTCCGGGGTGGCATAATCACCATATCCACCCCCAATCCTTGAGTTTACTATGATATTGGGATTGTATGATTTCAATGTCTCCAAAAGCTCTTTGCTCTTCCATTCTTCTCCCGAGTGTTCCCAATCACCATCAAACCAATATAAATCCGGGGTAAATGTCGAAGAAAGTTCTTTAAGTTGGGCAAAATTGAAATCCACAAATCTTGAAAAACGTTTGGGATCGTCTTCATACCTTTTTTTGTTTCTTGTGAAATTATCATAATCCTGATGGGACCAATCCAGCACGGAGTAGTAGAGTCCTTTTTTGACCCCTTCCTTTTCCAAAGCCTTCATCAATGGAGCAATCAGATCTCGTCCTGCAGGTGTTTTTTTGACTACCGAAAGTTCGCTTGCTTTGGTATCCCAAAGTGCAACGCCGTCATGGTGCTTGCTTGTAATGACGGCATACTTAGCCCCCGATTTTTTGATGAGCTGAGCCCAATGCTCGGGATTGTAATGTTCTGCTGTAAATCCCCCCAACTGCTTCATGTAATCATCATGGGAAATATAGCCGTTGAAGAATGACCAAGACTCATCAATCCCATCTACCGCATAGATCCCCCAATGTATGAATATGCCAAGCTTGGCTTCTTCAAACCACTTCATTTTCTCAGACTGGCCATCGGTCTGCGCCATTGTATGCTGTATGACACATCCATAAACCAAGGTGAACACTAAAAACATTTTTCTCATTTATATAGGGTTTTATGTTAATTTGATTACAATCTATCCATAACCTAATTATTCACTTCAGGCTGAATTACGAATAACCACAATGCAATTTATGGTTTTTCATTGAATTCCCAGTCCAAAACCCCAGTTCCTAAAACAATCCCATTTTATGGAAAAGGAGTGATAAAAAAGGCCTTATTTAAATTTCAAATAGCTATTTTTGTCTGAGTCCGTTTCCTTCTTCAAAGCAAATCATGATCAAATACCATAAAACCACATTACTTCACCTTGCACTTCTATGCATACTGGCTACATCATGTAAGCAGCAGCTACACTATCAATATCAGGGTGGGTATGAACAAATAGATGGGCAAGCAATACCCGACCCAGAAACCCAGACATTTGTAAACCCATACAAGGAAGAAATGGAAGCTGAAATGAACCAAGTTATCGGAGAGTCTTCAATCTCCCTTACAAAGGGTCAAGGTGAATCCTTGCTTGGGAATTTTGTGACTAATATCCAAAAGGAATTTGCAGAGGAAACATATGGGTATCAAGTGGACATTTCGCTCATGAATAATGGTGGTATGAGAAACGAATTACCCGAGGGGGCAATCACTTTGGGACATATTTATGAACTGTCTCCATTTGACAATTACTTGGTGATACTGGAACTCCAGGCGGCAGATGTGAAAAATCTGGCTGAGTTTATCGCACGAAGGAAAAACATGGCTATTCAAGGTCTTTCAGTCGTAGGACTAGAAGATGAATTGCTCAGTTTTCAGATCAATGGAAAAGAGGTCATGGAGAACCAGACCTATCTACTAGTCATCAATGACTATCTAGCCAATGGAGGTGATGATATGGAATTCTTGGCTGGACTACCAAAGAAAGAGGACTCAAACATCCTTTTGCGGGATATGCTGATCAATATGATCAAGAAAAAAACAGGGAAAGGGGAAAAACTTTATGCCCAAATCGAAGGAAGACAAATCCATAATTGATATGCAAAGAAGATCATTTCTCAAGAAAAGTTTGTTGACGGGGATGGGCTTAAGCCTGGGAAATTCCATATTGGCTTATTCTGATTTTTCTGTTGCGTCCAAATATTTAACCATTCTGCACACCAATGACATGCACTCTAGGATTGAGCCATTCCCAGATGACGGTGGCAGAAATGCAAATCATGGTGGGATGACCAAATTAGCCTCTGTGATCAAAAAAATAAAGGCCGAATCGGAGCATGTCTTATTATTGGATTCAGGAGATTTCTTTCAGGGAACTCCGTATTTCAACCTCTATGGCGGCGAATTGGAGCTCAAACTTATGAGCCAAATGGGTTATGACGCAAGCACCTTGGGCAACCATGAGTTTGACAACGGTCTCGAGGGAATCCTAAACCAAATCCCGCATGCCAATTTCAATATCATCTCATCCAATTATGATTTCAGGGACACCATTCTGAAAGGTTCTTTTGTACCCTATAAAATCTTCAAAAAAGGTGGAATAAAAATTGGGGTGTTTGCATTGGGAATAGAACTTGAAGGGTTGGTCTCAACAAAAAATTATGGCAATACCAAATATTTAGACCCATTGGAAACAGCTGGAGAAATGGTTCAGGAATTGAAAAGCAAAAAATGTGATTTGATCATCTGCCTATCCCACTTGGGATATGCCTACCGTTCGGAAAAAATCGATGACCTCAAGCTGGCGGAGCAAGTTTCCGGCATTGATTTAATCTTGGGAGGCCATACACATACCTTCTTGGACGAGCCAACATTGGTCAAAAACCCATATGGGCATACAACAATCGTAAATCAAGCAGGAACGGGAGCGTTGAGATTGGGAAAATTAGATTTTGAGTTTTCGAGGGACAGCAAAATAACATATGCAAGTTCCAGAAATCTAACAATTTATTAGAAAATCAAGCCGAATTTGATTTTTTATTTAAATTTATTTTCCCCAAATTTGATGCCCCTCAAAAAAGGACAAGGAGGAATTTCAATCTTTTCAATATATAGTATTTCAAAAAAATAAATGAGTTCAGAGGCTAATGCAGTATGGAAGGAGTGCTTACGTGTCATCGAGCAACACGTCAGTGAACAAAGTTTCTCTACTTGGTTCAAACCCATCAATCCTGTAAGATTAGACGGCAGTAGTCTGACCATTCAAGTCCCAAGCCAATTTTTCTATGAATGGCTGGAGGACAACTATGTGGAAGTCCTCAAACTTGCCATCAAAACTACCTTGGGCCAAAATGGGCGGCTTGAATATGCAGTTGTTGTCGATAGGGGGAATTCCCAAAACCAACCCTATATGGTCAGCTATCCCCAAGGAAATGCTGCCGCCAACAATGGCAAAAAACCCAAACCTTTGGAGGAAAGTAAAAGTCCTTTTGAAATGCAGTCCCTAAACAGTGACATGCTACTTCAATCCAACCTGAATCCAAACTATTCATTCAATACCTATATAGAGGGAGACTGCAATAGACTGGCAAGATCGGCTGGTTTTGCAGTGGCCACCAAACCTGGGATTACATCCTTCAATCCGCTGATGGTATATGGTGGCGTAGGATTGGGCAAGACGCATTTGGTGCAGGCTATTGGAAATGAAATCAAAAATGGCCCAGAGGAAAAGTTTGTGCTTTATGTATCATCTGAAAAATTCGTGAATCAGTTCATGGATTCGATCAAGGATGGAAATGTGAAGAGTTTTACCAACTTTTATATGCAAGTGGATGTCTTGATCATAGATGACATCCAGTTCTTGGCTGGAAAAGACAGGACCCAGGAAATGTTTTTCCATATTTTCAACCATTTACACCAAAACAAAAAGCAAATCATCATGACTTCAGATTGCCCACCAAGGGATCTGAAAGGCTTGGAAGAACGATTGCTGTCAAGGTTCAAATGGGGACTTACAGCTGATCTGCAAATGCCTGATTTTGAGACCAGGGTTGCGATCATCAAAAGAAAAATGCAATCTGAGGGAATCTATATCCCTGATGATGTGATCGAATACCTGGCGTATACCGTGGATACCAATGTACGTGAACTTGAAGGCGTCATGATATCCCTGATAGCACATGCTTCACTCAATAGGGTAGAGATTGATCTCACCCTGGCCAAGCAGATCATGAAAAACATCGTCAAGGACATCGAGACAGAGGTTGGGATTGATTTTATCCAAAAAACGGTCTCTGATTATTTTGACATCAAACTCGATGACCTAAAGGCAAAAACCAGGAAAAAAGAAATCGTAACAGCCAGGCAAGTTGCCATGTATTTCTCCAAAGAATTCACCAACCATTCTTTAAAATCGATCGGCTATCATTTTGGTGGACGTGACCACAGTACGGTAATCCATGCTGTACAGACTGTCAATGATATGATCGAGACTGATACGGCATTTAGAAATTCCGTGAACGAACTGAAAAAGAAATTCAAAATGCGTTCTTACTAAAAACCTGAGTTCGACTATTCTCACTTTGTCAAAACGGTTTTAAATGGTGAGAACTACGAAAAGAAGGTGCGAACTTTTTTATGAAGTAATATTGGGATATTGCGGATTGAAAAAGTGAAGTAGATTGCCGTTTAAAACCGAATAGTCGAACTCAGTCAATAAAAACACCCATTTACTGCGTTAAATTTTTGATCGATAGCTTAGGCTATCCCTCAAAAATTTGCCTTGTAACTGGATATTTTTATTGATTTTGACTTTGTGATAACAATCGAACTCAGGTTAAAAATAACGTGTGCGTGTACTTTTTTGAAATCAGCGTCGGTTAGACAAGACCTGGCAGGCTTTCTATCAAGTAAGATCTGCCATTTTATTTGGCAAGGGAAGCTATTTGAAGTATTTAAACCCGAATTATGCTTATTTCATCTTAAGCAACAAAACGGGGATTGTCAAATGTTTTTTTAACCCCTCTATTTTTCACCGGATTGAATTTGGTTAATAAATATCTGAACGAGCTCTCTAGCTTTCTTGATTGCAGACACATTCCCTGATTTGATTTGCGGAAGGGCTTGCTTGATACTTTCTTTGATTGATTCGTTTTGGTAGAAGGTTGATTCTAACAAATAGCCTATGTGGTCATGCATCCAACTGACCCTTTGCTCCGCCCTATTTTCTTCAAAATATCCATTAAGCAACATCTGCTCCTTATACGACTGCACCATCTCCCAAATTGCTTCAAGCCCATCGCCTGTCAATCCCGAACAGGTCATCACTTGGGGAACCCAAGAATTGCCCTTTTCCGGAAACAAATGCAAGGCATTGGCATACTCTCTCTTTGCCCTTTTGGCAGCCTCTGTGTTTTCCCCATCTGCTTTATTGATTATCAAGGCATCACAAATCTCGATTATCCCCTTTTTGATTCCCTGCAGTTCATCACCCGCCCCCGCCAGCATCAACAACAAAAAGAAATCAACCATCCCTTTGACAGCGATCTCTGACTGTCCCACTCCTACCGTCTCTATAAACACAACATCAAATCCAGCAGCCTCGCACAATAGCATCGCTTCCCTTGTCCTAGCGCTCACGCCACCCAAGGTGACACCAGATGGGCTTGGCCTGATATAAGCCCGCTTATCCATCGAAAGCGTCTCCATACGTGTTTTATCACCCAAGATACTCCCCTTGTTTGCTTGACTACTCGGATCCACTGCCAGCACAGCCAATTTCAAACCCTCCCCGATTACCAATTGTCCGAAACGTTCTATAAATGTGCTCTTTCCAACACCGGGTACGCCAGTAATGCCAACCCGGATAGACTTGCCTGTATATGGCAAAATTGCCGCCATGACTTCTTCCGCAATGGTTTGATCGGAGGGCAAGGCACTTTCTACCAAAGTGATCGCTTGGCTCAAAACTACACGGTCCCCAGCCAGTACCCCTTTTATATATTCTTTTTCGGAAAGCCTCTTTCTTCTTTTCAAAACAGCATTGGTTTAATTGGAATTTCTTTCAGAATCCCTGAAAGGATATTTCACAAAAGTAACATCTCCCATGCTGGATTTCTCATATTTGGCGATGCAATATTGCTGATACTCCCCTTCAAAATATGGTTCTTCGGGAAATGTCCTTTTGGGACTATTTTCTTTGGAATCAAAAAAGTAAACTTTTGTATTTCCATATTTGGTATGTGGCATCAGTTCTCCATACTCCTTCAGCACAGCCCAGCTTGTGTCAGCTGCATAGACAGCATAAACCCTAATTACCGGCCCTGTATTGTTCTCATTTCGATAAAACGCCATCTCCTCAAACTCCAAATCCAGGTCATTGACTCCAGGCTGGGTAAATGATTCCTTACCAATCCAGACAATCAGAAAAACTACGATGAAAATGATTGCATAAAACAGATAGCTAGTTGGGTTCTTCATAAGGATGTTTAGATTTAAAGCCTTAATTTAGCAGAAAAAAAGAATAATGGCCTTCGAATATATCAAAGCTCTCCATATCATTTTCATAGTAACTTGGTTTGCAGGCTTATTCTATATCGTCAGATTGTTTATTTATCAGGCGGAAGCATGGCAAAAACCCGAACATGAACGTAAAATCCTAATCCCACAACTCAACCTGATGGCCAACCGCCTATGGTACATCATCACTTGGCCATCTGCTATATTAACCCTCATTTTTGGGTTTTGGGTTTTGTCCTATAGATGGGGCTACTTGCAGCAGGGATTCATGCATGCAAAATTGGCTTTTGTTTTCCTATTGTATCTGTACCACTTCTATTGCCAAAAAATATATTCCGATCTACAAAATGGCACCTCAAAGCTAACTTCTACCCAACTGCGGGTTTGGAATGAAGTAGCAACCATCCTCCTGTTTGCGATCGTTTTTCTGATAGTATTGAAAAGTCTCATCAGTGTAGTTTGGGGTGTAGTTGGGATTTTTGTTTTGGGAATCACGATGATGCTCGGCATAAAACTCTACAAAAAAATAAGGGAAAAGAAACAAGATTAAATTATCAAAAACATGTTAAGACGTATCTCAAACATTATTATAGCCGCATTAATCGTCAGCACCTTGGCAAATTGCAATACCAAGGAAGATGATTCCGATGCACCACTTCCAATCCTTGGCAATTGGCATGTAAACGAGTTCGAAATGGAGGGAAAGACAATTCGTGACACCGTGCGCCATAAAATCGCTGATTTTTCATTCACCAACCAAGAGGGGAAAACAATCACCAATTATACAACCGATGGAAAAGTATATGTAGCTGATTTCTTTTTCACCACCTGCCCTACCATCTGTCCTATCATGAAAACACAGATGCTAAGGGTTTATGAAAAATTCAAAGACAATCCGGATTTTATGATTTTGAGCCACACACTGGATCCAGAACATGACACCGAGGAGTTATTAAAGGAATTCGCAGCAAGGATAGATGTCATGAATGATGACACATGGCACTTTTTGACTGGTGATCAAGAGAAGATATTCGAAATTGGCCAAACCAGCTACCTCACTACTGCCATGGAAGATAAAAATGAACCAGGAGGAATATTACATTCGGGTGCTTTTGTATTGGTAGATCAAAATGGAAACATCAGAGGCGTCTATGATGGCACCAAAGAAGACCAAGTAAACCGCTTGATAAACGATATCCCAAAACTGTTACCGAAGAACTGAAAGTGAGAATCACCCTATTTGCCCTCATATCCATTGCAATTTTCACCTCCTGTGCAGCAGATAAGGAAAAGCATGAGAGAGGTCTGTCTGAAATAAAAGACACAAAAGTCCTCCAGTACGCCATCGAAGGCAAAATCCTTTACGAAAACTACTGTGGAAACTGTCACCAAAACGATGGGACAGGGCTGGGCAAGTTCATCCCACCGCTAAATGGCTCTGACTACATGGAAAATGATATAGGAAAAACTGTCAGGATCATTAAAAATGGCCTGAAGGGAGAAATCATGGTGAACGGTGTGAGCTATAACCAACCCATGCCTGCAAATCCGCACCTAACAAATATGGAAATTGCCAAAATCGTCACCTACATATACAATATTTGGGGAAATGAAGCTGGAGTGGTAGACGGCAACCAAGTCGCAGACTACTTAAAAAATTAGAGGTTCTCTATTGCTTAAGACATTCGACTAGAGTGGTGCGACTCCAATAGCATTCTTTCAGTTTTCCTCCAATTCCTTATTGGCCTTGCTCATGCTATTGGCAATATCATCATTCACTTTCGTCACTTTTATCTTTTGTTCTTTGAGGTAAGTTGTTTTTTCTTCATCAGACATCCCCTCAAAAGAGCTATCGTATTGTCGCATCCAAACAAACATTCCTTCAAAAGCTTCATCCAATTGCTTCGCCAAAAGCCTCAACTCAATAATTTTCTCTGAATTCCCTTCCGGGTCTACAGATTCAAGGTCATTTGCTTTTGTATCGATTTTTTTCCTAAGGCTTTTCAACTCACCCATATGGGGCATGACCTCGTCATGGATCGCTATCACTTCATCTTGCAACAATTGATTTTGATCCACCTTTTCACCTCCGCAAGAAAACGCTAAACACAAGAAAAAAAACACACTGACAATCTTGAAGTCAAATCTCATCATCCTTTGTTATAATCTGAATAACAAAGGAATACCAAATTCATTAAAAAAAGAAATTATTTCACAATTACCTTACAGTTTCTGTGATATTTCCAATTAATAATATGAATTATCACCAATGATATAGAAGCGACCAAGGACACAAAGATCATCCAACTATACACATCATGCAGCAATACCCCTACAGAAAATATCGATACAGCTACCCAAAGCGCTATTTTTATCGCTTTAGATTGTGTACTTTTAGCTGCGTTTATCACTGCCCATACAGCAAGAAAAACAAACAGAAAATCCATCCAATGCCAATGGATATGCGCATGGTCATGATCATGGTGATGGTGTTCATCAGAATTGAAGATAAAACCCATGGATATCAAAATAGGGAATGCAAGACAATGAATCAAACACAACACAGAGGCTGATATGCCCATGAAGTCTGCAGATTGAGCGGATATTCTTTTTATAATTTGCAACATAATTGCAAATATACAGATTAAACCAAATATCAACCATAAAACAAAAATAAATTTCATGAAGCCATATTGCTATGCCAAAAACGGAATAATAGACTCCAGTGCTGCACAGATCCATCCAATGGACATAGGATTGATCAGAGGATATGGAATCTTTGATTTTCTGAGAACTTCCAATTATGTCCCACTTTTTTTAACGGACTATTTAGACAGATTCATCAGATCTGCAGACAAGACACACCTCAGCCTGAAACACAGCAAAAGTGAATTGGCAGCCATCATTCATGATTTGATCAAAAAAAATGACCTTAAAGATGGTGGTATCAGAATGCTTTTGACTGGAGGGGTTTCCGACAATCATTTCTCTCCGGAAAATGGTGACCTGTTTATATTTTGTGAAACATTGCTTTTTCCAGGCAAAGAGAAATATGAAAATGGCGTAAAGCTATTGAGTGAAGAGCATGTAAGGATCATCGCCGATATCAAGACTACCAATTACGCATACCCAGTCTGGCTTAGTGCCACCTGGAAAGAAAAAGGTGCAGAAGATGTCATTTACCATTTCGATGGAATGGTTTCAGAAAGTTCAAGAAGCAATATCTTCATGGTCAAAGACGGAGAGGTCAGTACACCTGACAAGCATATTTTGCATGGGATCACCAGAAAAAGAGTCCTTGAATTGGCTCCTAATACAAAAATAAGACCTATCAGTTTCGAGGAATTACTTCAAGCTGATGAGCTGTTTATCACTAGCACGACAAAAAAGATCCTACCGATAACGACTATTGATGACAAAAAAATAGGCAACGGTGCTGTGGGACCAACCACGAAGAAATTGATGGCAGATTTTGTCGAAATGGAAAACAAACACCATTCAAATTGAATATCGACTAGCTTGCACAAATCCTAACACATACTTGTAAGAGATGAACAAACTACTCAATCAACCTGTACGCGATGCCATCAGGACAGCGATGAAAATTTGTATACTACTTTATTTTTGTTGTATAAAAAAGTCAGTGAATCCCTTCACTGACTTTTCTTTTTCTTTCTAATTTAAGAGCTCTGCATCGACAAGGATATACATCAGCTTTTCGGGATCATCATCATTCAGTGTCAACTTCCCCCTCACCTTGACCCTCTTTGAGGTATACTTGATTGGAGTCTTCAACATCACTTCCATCACCGTCTCAGGCCCTCCCGAGCCACAAAAGAAACATTCGGCCAATGGCAAAGACGACAAAATAATATGCTCAGGCTTGAACATACCTTCAAAAGGGATGATATAACCATCTGCCTCCACTACTTTGCCTTCTATACTTTTGATTTTCGAACTAAAGACTGGGACATACAATTCCCCAAAATCATCTTCGCCGATCTTGTAGGTAACTTCTGACAAATCTCTCCAGACATTGGGACTTGACTGTGCCCAGGCCACAGAAGTGCCAAACAATAATGCCAATACTATAAATGCTTGCTTAAACTTCATATTGTTCTCTTGTTGTTCTATTCAGGTTGACAAATTTACACTATTTTTAAGACTTTGTAAGTTGTTTGGCGATGTCTGTCCGGTACGCTGTCCAAGCAGGAATCAAAGAAGCAACAAAGCCCACCACCACTGCAAATGCCACAATCCACAATTCCTCTTGCAAGAATACTGCCGCGCTCAAACCACTGATGGCACCTTGCTCATTTTGCATCACCAACACCGCCAAGAACCCATGGCCAATCAATATACCCAATACCGCACCAAGCAAAGTCAATATCACACCTTCCAATACTATATGAATAAACAACTGCAAACTGGAAGCCCCCAAAGTACGCATGACAGCCAAGTCATATTTTCTTTCTTTCAGGGAATTGAATAGAGCTATAAAAATCCCTAAACCTGCTATAACGATAATAGCAACCGCTAAGCCTTGGATCAGCTTCACCCCTACTCCCAACAATTCAAACAACCTTGAAATCTCAAACGAAGGAGAAGCTGCCTGCAAAGCACTTTTGCTGTTGATAAATCTTGGCAACTGCACAGCGGCGATAGGATTTCTATACTGCAACAGCAATGAGGTAACTTCCCTATCCTCGTCCGTTTCCGGAAAACCTGTTGTGCTTACTTTTGCTTCAAACTTATCATGATCATGTCCTTCGTCATGTGAGTACCAAACAGACTCGATACTGGTTAGGATAAGCTTATCCAAAACGTTGTCTTTTCGACTCAATATGCCAGTGACTATGTATGGGTGCTCATCATGCTCATGGCTACTACTGCCTATCCCATGTGATCCTATGAATGAATCCCCAACCCGAAGGTTCAATTTCTTTGCCACTTCATAACCCAGTGCCACTTCAAATGGCTTCTCCCATTCATTCCCTTGGTCAAATGTAGCCTCATACAGCCCTAGGTAGTCATAGTTAGTCCCAACGATTCTGTACCCTTGATAATTATCACCCATACCAAGTGGGATTATGTTTTTGACCAGTCGGCTTTTCCCCAAAGCCTCGGCATCTTTCATATCGATATTTCCCGTAGGATAATCTATGTGATAAACACTGGAAAGTATCAATTGGAGGGGACTCCCCTTGGCACCTACTACCAAGTCGATTCCTTTGGCATCTTTCGTCATCTTGTTTTCAAATTGATCCTGGATCAGGATCAAAACTGTGATGATCGACAAGCCAAGTGCTAACAAAAGAATATTCAAACCGGTATTCAGTGGTTTGGAAACCAGATATTTCCAACTTAATTTCAGCATGTTCATGATAAACCTCCCATGATTATATGGTTCGAAATATGATCTTTGACCCGTTGATCATGAGTCACAATGATCAATACTGCATTTGTTTTTTTTGCCTGCTCCTGCAATAGCCTTACTACTGCTTGGGCATTTTCATCATCCAAGCTCGCAGTAGGCTCATCTGCCAAAATCAACTTGGGCCGGTTTGCCAATGCACGGGCAATAGACACCCTCTGGGCTTCCCCCTCACTTAATGTATTCACTTTCGCCTTTCTTTTATCCAAAATCCCAAGCTCTTTGAGCAAATCCAGGTTTTGCTCTCCTTTCACTCCTACAAAAAAATTGGCTAGCTTCAGGTTCTCCTCTACTGTGAGCGGTGCAAGAATATGTGGCTTTTGAAAAACCATTCCAATATTTCTCCCCCTAAACTTATCCAATTCAGCACCTTTGAGCAAATTCAACTTCGTGTTGTCTAAGACAATTTCTCCAGATTGAGGCTTGAGGAGTCCCCCTAGGATATTGAGAATTGTGGTTTTACCGCTTCCTGATTTCCCCAAAATCAAAAGTTCATCCCCTGCTGACATCATCATGTCAGGAATCCGAAACTTTGTCTCCGGGTTGTATTGAAATTGAATGTCTTTAATCGATAACATATTTATATATTTATTGGAATGGACACAAAGAATGTAGTCCCTTTACCTGGGTCACTTTCAAATCTAATCTCACCTTTGAGTACTTCTATGCATTTTTTGACTATCGAAAGCCCAAGGCCAGAGCCTTCAATGATCCCCACGTTTTTTGCCCTAAAGAACCTGTCGAACAATTGGTCTTGTTCTTTTTTGGGAATACCTATCCCATGATCCTTGATTTCAGACCTGAGTGTCCCGTTTTCTTCCCAAATGGAGAAATCCACCTCTTGCCCATCTTTCGAATATTTCACGGCATTCGAAAGCAAGTTCTCAAAGATCTGGTAGAGAAGCTCTACATCGGAGGTGATCGTTTTAGGGATTTTGCCAATTTTCAGATTGATTTTCACCTCATTTTCAGAGCCTGCCTTGACTACATCTACGACCTCATTGATAAATGCCGCCATGAACATTTTCTTGGGATTGTAATCGATCTTATTGACATCTGCTTTTCCGAAAAACAGCACTGAGGTCAGTAGGCTGTTCAAACTTCTGACTGAGTTTTCGATTTTCTGGGCATGCTTTGCTATTTTTTGTTTGAATGGATGCTCTTTGTCAGCATACATCTGCAGCAACTGCGCGGAACTCAAGATAGACGTCAGGGGAGTCTTGAAACCATGGGATACGTTGAGAACTATCCTGGATTTCAATTCTCCAATCTCCCTCTCTTTTTCCAACGCTCTTGTCAGCTCTTTGTTTGCACTGTGGAGATCGGCGGTCCTTTGCCTGACTTTTTCTTCCAACTCATTGTTGAGTTTTTGGAGCTCTTTTTCCTTCCTGTCTTTGAAAATGGCCAATTCTATCACCATGTTCAATTCGCGGATGTTGAAAGGCTTAATGACATAAGCACTGGGATTCGTCCCTACTACTTTGGTGAGGGTCTCGGAATCGGAGCTGGCACTCAAATAGACCACGGGAATATCATACTTCTCATTGATGATCTCGGTCGTTTTGATCCCATCGAGCTCTCCTGAAAGATTGATATCCATCATGACGATATCTGCCTGGTGTTCTGACAAAATCTCCAAAGCCTTCTCACCTGAATCCGAAATACCAATGATTTGATGATTGTTTTTCTCAAGTGCCTTTTTCAATAAAAGTGCAGACACATGATCATCTTCGGTAATTAATATCCTTAATGGAAACATAGACGGTTTTTATACAAGTCTGCAAATTACAAGATTATATTGTTTGATAAAATCAAATTTCGCCCAAAGGCAAAATGACTTTCACATAAGTCCCCTTGCCTTTGGCGCTTTGTACTTGGATCTCACCACGCAAGGTCTCAATTAAGTTTTTGGTGATCGTAAGCCCAAGGCCAGTCCCTTCATATTTGCGCCCATACCCTTCGCTTTCCTGCTCAAAAGGCCTGAAAAGCTTTTCCATAAAATCATCTGTCATCCCAATCCCATTATCAGTCACCTCCAAGCAAATACTTTCCTCTACTTTTCCGATTTTGATGGAAATCAATCCCTCATCCGAATATTTGATGGCATTGCCCACAATATTGTTGATAATCATCTCAAGATATCTTTGGTCTATTATCCCCTCAAAGGGCTTTGTCTCAAATTTGGTCGATAGTAGAAGGCCTTTTTTGATCGCTAAAGTCTTAAGTGGAAGCAATACCTTACCAACAAAATCATTGATATTTGTCTCCTTATAGATCACTTCAAACTTGTTGGCTTCAATTTTCGCCATATCCAGGATACTGTTGATGGTACTGAGAAGCCTTTCTCCTGATTCTTGGATTATCTCCAGCTGCGATACTAGCTCAGAATCACCCTCCCACTGCTCTATGATGTTTTCGGTACTCCCAAGTATCCCATTGAGTGGGGTCCGTATTTCATGGCTCATGTTCGAAAGAATATTGGACTTCAATTTATTCGCCTCTTCGGCTTTTACTTTCGCCACTTCCAGACCGATTTCATAATTCTTTTTATCGGTCACATCCCTGAATACCGACAATAAAACCGACCTTTCCTCCTCATCGGTATTCAACCTCGTCACATACATCTCTATATACCTCAATCCATTTTTCAGTGGCATTTCCATTTCAAATGTCACTCCCTCAGCTGCCGTCCGGTCTAATGCTTTCAGTATTATTTCCTTTTGATTCTTGTAGTAATCCGGGTCTGAAAACAAATCTTTGATATACATTTCACTTAATGCCTCAATCGTAAACCCAACCATTTTGGAAAAGCTTGGGTTTACGGTCAATATTTCACCCCCCTCTATCGAAAGCATCAAACCATCGGCAGAGCTATTCCAGACATTTCTGAATTGATTTTCACTGACAAATGCCTGCTTTGTTTTCTCATCAATAGTCTGCTTCAAAATGCTTTGCTTCCTCCACTGTGTCATAAATGCATTGAGCAAAAATCCTATCCCAAGAAAAAGCAACAGCAGAAAAATCACAAACCAGGTTTGAAGGTAAATCGGCTTTTCGACTGTAAATGGCTCACTTGATACAAGCCCACTGCTAAAAACACCCCTCAAACTTGATTGCAAAATAAATTTATAATCTCCGGGGGGCAGGTTGTTGAAAACCAGAACATTTGACCGTGGATTGATGATTTCCTGCCAATCTTGGTGATAACCTTCCAGCTTATACCTAACGGTTAGGTTGGAATTTTGGAGAAAACTAACTGCCCTAAACTTGACTTCTATGGAATTATTCTCGAACGGGACTTTATTGTTTCGGGGGAAAGGCACTTCTTTGTTGAGCAAATTGATTTCCAGAATCTCGGTTATCGGATTGATAATCCTCCGGTCATCTTCATCGGGATAAAACACTGAAAGCCCCCTCTGGCTTCCAATCATCACTTCTCCATTCTCCCCATCTATCAACGCCCCCCTGTTGATTTCAGAACCTGCCAAACCATTTTTTTCATCAAACTTAACGATCCCATCACCATTGATCAAATAGACACCCTGATCCGTTCCAGCCCAGATATTTTGATCTTTGTCCAAGTGCAGGGCATATACGGGTCTGATGATATTTTGCCCATTCAATTCGAAAAGCTTAAACTCACCATTTTCGAAATACTTCAGTCCCGTCTCTGTCCCCAAATAAACCTTACCTCCCCATTCCAGATAATCAAACCCTATAACATTTATAAACTTTGGGGTCTCCATAAAATCTTCTTGAATGAAAGGGTTTCCCCCTTGCATAAAAATCAACCTTCCGTCTTTCAGCAACCCCACTTTTCGGAGATATACTTCATCTTGGTTGAACCTTTCAAGAATCACATTGGTGATATCATTGGAGAAATGGTCTGAATTTCTATTGTTGATGTTTGAAAGGTATATCTTGTCCCTACTTACCACAAACAGGCTATCGCCAATCGCCCGTACAGCAGTCACAAATTTGCCCAAAGGGCTCTCTTCAAAACTCAACGACCCTGTTTTATGATCGTACCTGCCCACGCCTGCAAGGTTTGAAGAAAACCATACTATGTCATTTTTATCTTTTGAGAAATTGGTTATCCTATTTCTCGGCTGGCTTACCAATTCCCTGTCGTAAAGAAGTGTCTTAAACGTCCCATTTTCATAAACCTGCAGACCATTGTTATATCCAATCAGAAACTTGTTTTCTCCCAATCGCATCAAAGCCGTAACCTCATCATCCAAAAGCGACCTCGAATCAAAATTCAAGAATCTCAGGGAATTTATATTCACAAGCCCTCGATGTGTCCCGATCCAAATCACTCCCTCCCTATCTACAAAAGCAGCATATATGCTGTAGGATTTAATTGCTTCCACCGCACTAATTTCTTGGATTTGCTTTGTCGAAGGAGAATATTTATACAATTGTGAATTGAAGAAATAATAGACTTTCCCATTCTCGATCTGCAAATAGCTATAATCAATGGCACTATAGATGTCTTTCAAGAAGCCTTTATGGATGATCTTATCGACCTCCAGGAATTGTCTTCCCTCAGCCAAAAAATCCTTGCCCAAATAATAAAACAAATCCTGCTCTTTGCTATAGACAACATGTGTGATCGGAGAAGGTAGACGAATCCCCTTAGACGACACTTTCATCACACGGCCATCTTCCACTATGAGTGTTGAAAGATCAAAAAACAAATGGACTTTCCCTTTATATTCATTTACAGATCTTAACCTGCCTTCATCAAAAAAATTGGATTTTACATTTTCCCAGTTTCCCGATGAAGAATAAAAAACCTCATCCGAAAAAATCACATACACTTTCTTATCCTTTTTTTTGCCAACTACTGCAATTTCAAGGTGGTTTACCCCTTTCTTTTTGTTTACACTTTCGGGAAAAACCATTTCTTCCCACTCTCCCTCTTTTAAGAAAAAAGCTTTTGCTTCTTTTACCTGGTTCACAACCCACACATAACCATCATCATCTACAAACAACTTCACCCTGTTGGTAAGCTTGCTGGAAATGGCTTCAGGCAAAGGGTAAGTTGCAATTCCATCGGAGTAAAACACCCCATCATTGGTATTGAACCAAAGCAACCCCTTCTCATCTTGGACGATTCCAGCGATATTATCAGTGGGCAACTCAACCCCTTTGATCTGCCTATTGAATTGAAAAGACTGGGAGTGGATAGATCCGTAGACAAGAAAGCAGGCAATAAGTAGGATGATTTTTTTCATAATAGCCTCTAAGCACCCTCTAAATTATAAAAAGTTAGGCAGAGTGTAAATTAAATGGATATTGTTTCCATTTTCTTTTTATGTAAGGGCATATTCAGTTATTTTTGTGCCAAACTTTAAATATCGCAACATGAGTGTATTAGTCAATAAGAATTCAAAAGTGATTGTGCAGGGGTTTACAGGATCTGAAGGATCTTTCCATGCACAGCAAATGATAGAGTACGGAACCAATGTAGTCGGTGGTGTTACTCCCGGCAAAGGCGGATCTACACACTTGGAAAAACCTGTTTTCAATTCCGTTGAAGAGGCAGTTGCCAAGACTGGTGCTGACACTTCAATTATATTCGTACCACCGGCATTTGCTGCGGATGCGATTATGGAAGCTGCTGATGCAGGCATCAAAGTAATCATTGCCATCACTGAAGGGATTCCTGTAGCTGATATGATGAAAGCGAAACCATACATTAAAGAAAGAGGTGCCACCTTGATCGGCCCAAACTGTCCTGGCGTCATCACTCCTGGAGAAGCGAAAGTAGGTATCATGCCTGGTTTTGTATTCAAAAAAGGTAGAATCGGTATTGTTTCCAAATCAGGTACTTTGACTTACGAAGCAGCCGACCAAGTAGCCAAAGCTGGATTGGGTGTATCTACTGCAATCGGTATCGGAGGTGATCCGATCATCGGAACATCTACCAAGGAAGCTGTTCAACTATTGATGGAAGATCCTGAGACTGATGCAATCGTCATGATAGGTGAAATCGGGGGCAACTACGAAGCAGATGCTGCAAGATGGATCAGGGAAACCGGCAACAAAAAGCCTGTAGTAGGATTTATCGCTGGCCAGACAGCACCTCCAGGAAGAAGAATGGGACATGCTGGCGCCATCGTAGGTGGAGCAGATGATACCGCTGCCGCAAAAATGAGAATCATGAAAGAAAACGGCATCTACGTAGCTGAATCTCCAGCTGAAATCGGTGCTGTTATGGCTAAAGCACTAGGTGTAGAAGCATAATCATAAAATCACCAATAAAAAAAGCCGTTTTGGGAAATCCCAAAACGGCTTTTTGTTTTACTTTTTCATATTGCTACTCCTCAATTTTATCCAATCCGTGCTTCTGTTCGAATTGGTTCCTTTTGATTTCAAAGCGCTCTACTTCTGTATTTATCAAATCCAAGGAGTCGTTGTATCTACTAAAAAGATCACCCATGTTTTTTTCCATTTCAGAAAAATTGAATTCCATGGCATCCATTTGAAGCTTAGAAGATTTTTCAATCATGGCTACCTGGCTATTTTTGAGATCTTCCATCAACCTCAATGCCCTGTCCATTTTCTCTAATTTCTCTCTGTTATCCATAATTTTATATTTATTGTTTGATAGAGACAATGCAAAGACCGTTCCGAAGCCAACTGATTCTGAATTAATGAGAGAAATGAAAAAATCCATGAATATTTTTCACGAATCAGCAAAACACATGTCATGAACTAATCTTAGAATCTTTCAATTTTTCAATCATCAATTCCTTACATTTGCATCTTCAAATTTGAATCTCATGATATCTGTCGACAATATATCCGTTCTGCATGGGGGATCTGCCCTCTTTAGCGATGTCTCTTTCTCCATCAACGAGAATGACAAAATAGCCCTAATGGGCAAAAATGGAGCAGGCAAATCCACCATGCTCAAAATCATTGCCGGTGCAACCAAAGCCACCAAAGGTGGTGTTTCTGCCCCAAAAGATGCCGTGATCGCCTATCTTCCCCAGCATTTGCTCACTGCTGATGAATGCACTGTGATGGAAGAAACATCCAAAGCATTTGCCTCTTACCTTCAGATGAAAACTGAAATAGACAGGCTGAACGAGGAGTTGACGGTTAGGACCGATTATGACTCAGAGGATTATTACAAGATTATCGAGCAAGTTTCGGAGCTCAGCGAAAAATTCTATGCTATAGAAGAAGTAAACTACGAAGCTGAAGTAGAAAAAGTGCTCCTAGGCTTAGGATTTGAAAGAGCTGATTTCACAAGATCTACAAAGGAATTTTCCGGAGGATGGAGAATGAGGATAGAATTGGCCAAAATCCTTTTACAAAAACCAGACTTAATTCTTTTGGATGAACCTACCAACCACTTGGACATCGAATCCATTCAGTGGCTGGAGGATTTTTTGACGGAAAAAGCCAAGGCTGTGGTGGTAATTTCCCACGATAGGGCATTTGTGGACAATATCACCAACAGAACTATCGAGGTGACGATGGGCAGAATCTATGACTACAAAGCCAAATACTCCCATTACCTCGAACTGAGAAAGGAGCGAAGAGAGCAGCAACAGAAGCAGTTTGATGAACAGCAAAAATTCATCGCTGAGACCACCCAATTCATAGAAAGATTTAAGGGCACATACTCCAAGACTTTGCAAGTGCAATCTCGTGTGAAGATGTTGGAAAAACTGGATATCGTAGAAGTGGATGAAGTGGATTCTTCTGCTTTGAAGTTACGCTTCCCTCCTTCTCCGAGATCTGGAAAATACCCTGTGATTGTAGAAGAGCTCACAAAAACCTATGGCGATCATGTAGTCTTCAAGAATGCAAGTATGACGATTGAACAAGGGCAAAAAGTTTCTTTTGTAGGAAAAAATGGGGAAGGAAAATCCACGATGATCAAAGCGATCATGGGAGAGATTGACTTCAAAGGAAAGTGCGAATTGGGCCACAATGCCATGATCGGTTACTTTGCCCAAAATCAAGCTTCACTATTGGACGAAAGCCTGACGATTTTCGATACCATCGACCAGATCGCTGTAGGAGAAATCAGGGGAAAAATAAAGGATCTCTTGGGAGCCTTTATGTTCAAAGGCGATGACATCAACAAAAAGGTAAAAGTGCTTTCGGGTGGAGAAAAAACCAGATTGGCCATGATCAAACTTTTGCTGGAACCCGTCAATCTCCTGATTCTCGATGAACCTACCAACCATTTGGATATGAAAACCAAGGACATCATCAAGGACGCTTTGAAAGCTTTTGATGGAACCTTGATTGTCGTTTCCCATGATAGGGATTTCTTGGATGGATTGGTCACCAAAGTTTTCGAATTTGGAAATAAGCGGGTAAAAGAACACTTTGAAGATATCAATGGATTCTTGAGAAACAAAAAGCTGGAAAATTTGAGAGAGGTGGAGAGGAAGTAGATTATGTTTATATTTTATGATATAGGATGGAAATATGCTATGCGAAATATGATTGAAATAATATTCTTAACATAAATTGAACCCATGGCTGGTGTCCTCACCAGCCATTCTTTTTTACAATGGCCTGACCTCATGGCTTGTGTCTCCACAAGTCATGAGGTCACAAAATTTCTGTGAATACACAGATTACTAGGTTAAAAAATATTAGTCTGTTGGGACACAAATCAAGCATTTTGATCATTATCAAGTTTGAACAGGTTGAAAGTGGGCACTATTCATAGATTCGAACACTAACTCTTATTGGTAATCACCATTGGATCTTGTCTTAGCAAGTACACCAAGGATTGATAGAGTCGCTCATTGTAGCTTTTGAACTCCAGTGACTTTTCGAAAAAAACCTCCAAAGCAACTGCGAAAAATTCATGCTCATTTTTGCCTGCCGACGAGCGGAACAGCGTTGGTTCTTGACTTCTGATTTTGTGGATTTCTTGTTTGGCTATTTCTGAATATCGTCCCCAAAGTCTTGGGTTGAAAAAATTGCTTTCCCTATTATAGTGGATCTGGTTCTCCAGCTTAAGTGCATGAGCTATTTCATGGATCCCGAGATTGACACCATCCTGCGGATTGATAAATCCCCTAACGAAATTCTCCCAAGACATCACGATGATCCCCAGCTTTGGATTCACTTCCCATTTGTGATATTGTTGGTTGATGGTTGAGTAATAGGAATCTGCATATACCAATATCTTCTTGAAATGCTTCAAGCGGACATTCCCAAACCCAAAAGTCACCATCACTGCCGTCGCCGAAATCAAAAGCCTCATTTCCTGTGTGATTGATTTCAATTCACCCCTGGGGACAAATTTCTTCTCAGTAATAAACCATTCAACTTTTTCTACAAACTCCAGTTTGTGTTTTTCAGATAGCTTCGCATAGTATGGAAACAGGTTTGTTAGGATATTTTTGTCTTGTGGAGACAGTTTAATCCTCACAAGATTGGTTCGGAAATTTCTAAAGGAAGAATAAAACAACTCTCCAATACCAAAGAATAAACGAGTAAATAAAAACATCAAAAATGACTGACAGGTGAATGGTAAATTTTCACTAAAATAGGAAAAGAATATGAACTAGAAAAGATGTGAGGAATCCCTTTTCTGCCTTGAGTCATACAAGACAGCCAGGAGAACTCCCTTCACCTTTGGCTTGTGTCCCTACAAGTCATTCTTTCAACAACCATGGCTTGTGAGACACAAGCCATTCTTTTAAATGGTCTGTGGACATAGATAATGGAGTATAAGTGGTCTGTGAAGACACAGACCACAGTGAAGAACAGGTATGATCTGTAAGAATACAAGCCCCGGAATTGATCATAAAAAATGGTCTGTGGAAACACAGACCATTGAATGGTGCTTTATCATTGAATATCAATCATCAACTATTTGGCATAACTCACAGATCTCATTTCTCTGATTACAGTGATTTTGATCTGTCCTGGATACTGCATTTCCTTTTCGATTTTTTGGGAAATGTCAAAAGACAATTGACTTGCTGTTTGGTCACTGACATTGTCTGCATCTACCAATACGCGTAATTCGCGACCTGCCTGCATTGCAAAGCATTTGTTTACTCCATCAAAGCTCAATGCCAAATCTTCAAGATCCTTCAACCTCTTGATATAGCTGTCCATGATTTCCCTTCTAGCTCCAGGTCTGGATCCTGATATAGCATCAGAAGCCTGAACGATCGGCGAGATCATGGAAGTCATTTCGATTTCATCATGGTGGGCTCCGATGGCATTGCATACTTCTGGATGCTCTTTATATTTCTTCGCCAACTCCATACCTAAAATCGCATGAGGCAATTCAGCCTCTTCCGGATAGACTTTCCCTATATCATGCAGCAAACCTGCCCTCTTTGCCATTTTGGCATTCAAGCCCATCTCGGCAGCCATGGTAGCACAAAGCTTGGCAACTTCTTTTGAATGTTGAAGCAAATTCTGTCCGTAAGAAGAACGGAATCTCATCCTTCCTACCATCCTGATCAACTCAGGATGAAGCCCATGGATCCCCAGTTCAATACAGGTTCTTTCTCCGATCTCAACGATCTCCTCTTCTATATTTTTCTCCGTCTTTGCGACTACTTCTTCGATTCTAGCAGGGTGGATTCTTCCATCCTGAACCAATCTGTGCAATGAAAGTCGCGCAACTTCTCTTCTTACTGGATCAAATCCAGAAATAATAATTGCCTCTGGCGTATCATCTACTACAATCTCTACTCCTGTAGCCGCTTCCAAAGCCCTGATGTTCCTTCCTTCCCTACCGATTATCTTACCTTTGATATCATCACTTTCGATATTGAAGACTGACACACAGTTTTCAATCGCGTGCTCAGTAGCTGTTCTTTGGATGGTATCCAATACAATCTTTTTGGCTTGCTTAGTCGCTGATAATTTTGCCTGGTCAAGGATATCCTTGATATGCGAAGATGCCTTGGTGTTGGCTTCATCTTTGAGCATTTCCACAAGTTGCTCCCTTGCTTCCTCTTTTGTCAAGTTCGCAATCTTTTCCAAGTCCGCGATCCTTTGACTGGTTACTCGGTCAAGCTCATCTTTTTTCACTTGGACTGAATGCATCTGTGCACTCAGGTTCTCCTTCTTGCTATCCAGTTCAGCTTCCTTGCGCTTGATTTGCTCCAGTTCTTTGGAAAGTACCTGTTCTTTTTGCTTGAGTTTGTTTTCATTGGTGATGATGATCGCTTTTTTCTTGTTCGCCTCTTCCTCAAACTCAGACTTCAACTTCAAGTACTTTTCCTTGGCTTCAAGAATCCTGTCTTTCTTCAAAGACTCTGCGTTCATTTCTGCTTCCCGCAGAATGATTTTCGCCTTTTCTTTGGCGTCTGCTTCTATTTTCTTGTTGTTGCCTTTCAAAAACATGCCGACAACTACGGCACCTATTCCAAGTCCTACCAGACCTGCAATGATAATGTATAATGATTCTCCCATAGGTGTATTGATCTATAAATACCTCATAGGAAAGCAAAAAGTAAGCGAATTGTGTAAATGGAAATAATTATAGAAGATTAGTTAGCTGTTGATTTATTTTGGATAAACTTTCTTTGATCAACTCACTGTCATCAGAGTTGACCTTATCTTGCTCCATGGACTCCACCATACAATCAAAGGCTACCATAGCCAATAGATCCTGTTTGTCATCCAAACCAAATTCTTCTCTATATCTTTTTATTTTATCATTAATCAATTTTCCTGCGTGCCTGATTTTCGCTTCATCCTCTACTTTTACCTTCATCGGATACTCTCGGTCTCCAATTTTTATTTTCACAGAAAGTGTTTCCATATCATTCAGACAAATAGGCAATTATATTATCGATTTCTTGTATATAATTATCAATCCTTTCCCTCAACTCGGCAGACTCAATGTTTTCCACTGGTATGCTGTTTACAAGTTTAGTAATTTTAATTTGATTTTTAAAATCCTCCAACGCAGCATCTTTCTCTTTGAGACTGGATCTCAAGAAATCTACCTCATGTTTTAGCATCAGGTTTTGCTCTTCAACCTGCTCAAGTTTTTTGCCAACTTGGGCTGCCAATTTCTCTAGTCGCTGGAGTTCTTCGTGAATCATTTTTTATTTTCGGATAAATGCTCCGACCTCATTTTCAAAACTTTGGATCAATCGACCCATTGTTTTGTCGATTATTTTATCGGTCAGTGTATTCTCGGAATCCTGAAGATAAAAGCTCAAAGCGTAGGCTTTTTTGCCTGCGTCAATCTTATCCCCCTGATACATATCAAACACACCAATCTTCTGCAACAACTTCCCACCTGATTTTAAAGCTACTTTTTTTATCTCATCAAATGTAATCTTTTTATCAATTACCAATGACAAATCCCGTCTCACTTCAGGGAATTTAGAGATTTCCTGGTACTTTTTCAAGCTTTTGGACTTTTTGCTCAACAAATCCCAGTTTAATTCGGCAAACAAAACTGCCTGTTTGACTTCAGCCAATTTGGCAATTGCACCATCCAACAAACCTACTGTTCCCAAGATTTTGGATCCAAGGTTGATTTGTAAAGCATAATCAAATGGAGATGCATGGACAATCTCCACTGAAGTATTCTCGATGTTCAGCTTTTCCAAGATCAATTCCACTACGGCATACAAATCAGGAAACTGCACCTCTTTGGATGGTTCCAACCAACTTTCTGCCGTTTTTTCCCCAGTCAGGAATATCGACAATCTCTTTTCTTCCCTATAACCGACTTCTTCTTTGAAATAAACGGATCCAAACTCAAATAATTTTAAATCTTTTTGCCTTCTGTTGATATTGTGGGACAATACTTCCAAACCTGTGAACAGAAGACTCTGTCTCATGACTCCCAGATCCTCGCTCAGCTTGTTCAGGATTACCACATTGTCATTTGTATTCAGGTAACCGGATTTTTCAGCATAAACCGGTTTCGTGAGGGAATTGGTTATAATCTCAAAATAACCAAGCCCCGAAAGCACTTCACTCAATCGGTATTGGAGTTTGTTGAGATCTTTGGCTGGATGCTCTGCGAGAAAATCTGCATTCAGATTCCCCGACAACGCTACATTTTCAAAACCATAAATCCTCAAGATTTCCTCAATCACATCGGCCTCCCTAGTCACATCCACCCTATAGGGCTTTACAATCGCAGTAAACCCTTCTTCGGTTTCATTGACCATTTGGATATCCAGGCCGCTCAAAATCGACTTCACGGTTTCTTTTGGAATGTGCTTGCCTATTAATCTGTCGATATGCTTGTACAGCACTTCCACCTCAAAATCAGCAACAGGATTCGGATAGGTATCGGAGATCTCTGAAGATATTTCTCCCCCAGCAATTTCCTTGATCAAAAGCGCAGCTCTCTTCAACGCATAGATAGGCATGTTGGGATCAGTACCCCTTTCGAACCTAAATGAAGCATCAGTTTTCAGCCCATGAAACTGACTGCCTTTTCGGATAATATCAGGGGAGAAATAAGCGCTTTCCAAAAAAATCTTGGTCGTAACTTCCGACACGCCCGAGCCTTTTCCTCCAAAAACACCTGCTATACATAAGCCTTTTTCCCCATCACAGATCATCAATTCTTCTCCTGACAATTTCCTTTCCTTGTCATCCAAAGTGACGAATGGGGTCTCTTTTGCAAGTTTTTTGACAATGATCTCGCCCCCACTGATCTTGTCTGCATCAAATGCATGCAATGGCTGCCCAAGGTCATGTAGGATGAAATTGGTGATATCAACAATATTGTTGATAGGTTCCAAATCCAAAGCTTTCAGATAATTCTGCAGCCAAGCTGGTGATGGCCCTACTTTTACATTAGAAATAGTGAGTCCAGCATACCTAGGGCAATCATCCGCATTTTCAACAGTAACAGGGATTGTTAAGCTTGTATTATCTACTTTAAAATCTTCTACCGATGGCAGACAGACTTCTCTATTCAATAATGCCTTGAGGTCTCTCGCCACACCAAGATGGGATGCGGCATCGGCTCTATTGGGTGTCAATCCAATCTCCAACACATCACCTCTCTCTACTTTGAAATACTCAGAAGCAGATGTACCATTTGATAAATCTGTGTCCAAAACCATAATCCCGGCATGACTTTCACCCAAACCAATTTCATCTTCGGCGCAGATCATCCCTTGGGATACTTCCCCTCTGATTTTTGCTTTTTTGATTTGGAATGGCTCGCCAGTGCCCGGATGTAGCATGCACCCCTCTGTAGCCACCACGACTTTTTGCCCAGCAGCGACATTCGGTGCGCCACATACTATGGGAACTATTTCTGTACCGATATCAACGGTAGTTACGCTTAATTTATCAGCATTTGGGTGCTTTTCACAAGTCAACACCTCACCTATGACCACACCTTCCATACCTCCCTTAATAGATTCGAAAAGCTCAACACCTTCGACCTCCAAGCCAGATCCTGTCAATAAGGATGCGATCTCCTCCGAAGATTGCTCTAATACAATAAAATCTTTTAGTCTATTTATGGAAATTTTCATGAATTCACTGTTGTTTCAGAATAAGGCACAAATTTAAGAGAATTGGAATAGGCAAGAAGGTAAATGAGGCTATTTTTTCATTTTTCTGTAGAAAAGACAAAAATGCACATTGGAATCAATCTTTCTTAGCCAAATAATCCTTTTCCCCCGCTTCAATAGCTACCTCCATCAAGTTTTCCCTGGGGGGAAGGGGGCAAGCAAAATCAGGATTGTAGGCACAGTAGGGATTATAGGCAAGATTAAAATCCACCTCTATACTGTTTTTCCCATCTTGGCGCAAATTGAGGTATCTTCCCCCACCGTAGGTTTCTACCCCACTTGTGGCATCCGCAAATGCCAGAAAGAAGTTGCGTTTATCGATTTCATTGAGCGACTGAAGCAGCAACAATTTTTGCGGAGATCCTTTCAGGTCAAATTCCAAAAAAGAGTGCTTGATATATTTTCCAACAGAGCCATCACTCATGGGCAATTCAAGGACTTTCCTATCTTCTATGGCTACCATCTTTGCCCTGACTCTATACTGTGGATCTATCGGATAAAAACTCAACGTTCCCAACTGGTCTTTTTGCTCTTTGCTCAAAGGGGAGTCCTCATTGAATCTTAGGTATTTGAATTGTTTATCCCTTTCTTTTTCAACCTTTTCGAAATAAACCTCCGGGCTATCTGTGCCTGTCAAGGTATAGACAACTGCTGCCAATACAACCACTGCCACAATTGCCAATAAAATATTCTTCGTACTCATATCTTTACATTAATGCTTCATCTGCGAAGCTAAAGTAACCACTATCTGCAAATATAACATGATCGAGCACTGATACATCCAAGCTTTGCCCAGCTTTAATCAATTTTTGGGTCAACTTTATATCATGTTCTGATGGCTTGAGATTTCCAGATGGATGATTGTGCACCAATATTACCGAATCAGCCATAACTTCAAGTGCATATTTAAAAATCACTTTGGAATCTACTATGGTTGCACTTGAGCCACCCCTGCTGACGAGTTGCTTTTTGATCAATTGGCCGTTGCGGTTCAAAAGGATGATGTAAAACAATTCTACAGACTCATCCAACAAATCAGGCTTCATCAGTTCATAGGCTTCGAAAGAACTGCTGATTTTTTGGCGTTTCTGTGGTTCGAGGTTCTTCCTTCTTCTACCAAGCTCCAAGGCACTGACTATGGTGATTGCCTTTGCCTCCCCGATCCCCTTGAAGCGTTGCAGATCCTTGACCGTCATTTTTGCCAGAGCAGCCAGATTGTAATTCACGTCAGCCAAGATATGCTTGGACAGGTCTACCGCACTGAGCGACCTAGTCCCTGAACCTATCAGTATTGCAATCAATTCGGCATCTGACAAGGAGGATTTTCCTTTTAAAAGTAATTTTTCCCTTGGTCGGTCTTCTTCTGCTAGTGCAGAGATTTTGATTGAATGATAATAATCCATAAAAGTAAAAGGTTAAAAGTTAAGTAGTTGGATAAACTAAAAATAACAAAAATTAAACAACAAAAAAAGCCTTGGTCTTTCAACCAAGGCTTTTATATATTTTGTAGCTTATTCTTAAGCTAAAGAATTAACCAATTTGGTCAATTTTGATTTTTTGTTCGAAGCGTTATTCTTATGAATGATATTTTTCTTAGCCAATTTATCAATCATAGAAGTTACTTTTTTCAAAAGCTCTTGCGCTTCTACTTTGTCAGAAGTCAATTTCAATCTTTTGATAAAAGTCCTAGTTGTCTTGGCCTGATATCTGTTTCTCAGACGTTTGGCTTCGTTTGCACGAATTCTTTTAAGTGCCGATTTGTGATTTGCCATATCTTAGTTTACTTAATTTCTTTTACAATCCCCTTAATCCTAAACGGAGTGCAAAGTTAATGGATTAATTTTTAAACGCAAAAGGATTTCTTGACTAAACCTAGTAAAGCTGAGAAATCAGGTAGATTTTATTTCTAATACCGCCTTAGAACCACAAATGTAGCATTTATTTTATTATCTGAATTGCGAATTATTTATTATTTTTGGTCATGCGCAGATTTTTTTCATTCATATTTATATTTTTCCTCCTGAGCTCTGATATCATTGCCTGGGGATTTTTTGCCCACAAGCGGATCAATAGGCTTGCTGTATTTTCATTGCCTCCCGAGATGATTGGCTTTTTCAAATCCAACATCCAGTTTATAACAGAAAATGCCGTCAATCCAGACAGAAGGCGCTATGCTGTCAAAGGGGAAGCCGAAAAGCACTTTTTGGATGCCGATATCTATGGAGATAGTGCTGTTTACACTTTGCCTAGATACTGGAATCAAGCGGTTGAAAAATTTGGGGAAGAAGAATTGCGAAAACACGGCATTGGGCCATGGAATGCTTACAATACCAAAAACCAACTAACCGAGGCTTTCAAAAGAAAAGACCAAAAGGCAATCCTCCGGCTTGCTGCCGATTTGGGACACTACATTGGCGACATCAATGTCCCATTGCATACCACAAGGAACTACAATGGCCAATTGACCAACCAATACGGAATCCATGCCTTTTGGGAAAGCAGGATTCCTGAGCTGTTATCGGATGATTTTGATTTTTTTGTAGGGCAAGCTGAATATCTCCCAAACACCCAGTTAGCTGCTTGGGACGCTATAATCGGAGCACACTTGGCTTTGGACTCTGTCCTGAACTTCGAGAAGATACTTACACAACGGTTTGCCGAGGACAAAAAATACAGTTTTGAAGAGAGGGGTGGAATCAATACAAAAGTATATTCCCGGGAATTTACGACCGCATACAACGAGATGCTTTCTGGTCAAGTGGAGAGGCAGATGAAACGGTCTATCAAAATGATTGCTGATTTTTGGTATAGCGCTTGGATTGATGCCGGCCAGCCGGATCTAAATACACTTCTTAAGAATCCGGTAGAAGGTTTGGAGGAGAAATTTCAGTCACCTTCAGCCCCCTTGAATATTAGAGAGCATGAAGGGGTTTCCTATAACGAATCTCCTGAAGATCTCAGAAAGTCATTTTATCGAGCGATGTGGCGGACGGGGAATTAGGAAGTTATAATTAAATCGGCACCAACATAAACTTTGTACAAAGTACTAAGAATCAAGCGAACAATCATTAAGAGCTAAAATCTGCCTTTTGCAAAAAAATATCTACTCCAAAAAATTAGTCAGTATAAATTACCCTCATTGATCTAAGCTATCCTCCAGCTTTTTATGAAACTCTTCCTTCGTATAAACTTTACCTTCTCTGATATCTTCTTCGGTCTTTTAAAGCCCTTGACGTTAACTTATCTTCCAGAACAGGTTCTAAACTTGACTTAGCTAACAAGTTTTTTATTAACTGCAAAACATGACGGTCATTTTCTTTCTCGATCAGAAACCTTATTTCTTCTTTCATATTTATTGCCCCCATAACAGTTTAAAGTCAACTGTTTTTCATTAAAGTTTCCCTTTTCAGTATAAAGGACATCATTTTCTCTCACCAACCTTCAAGACCCCAAATAAGCTCTAATTGCATCGGCTAATTTGTTGAATGTATCCCTGAAAGTCTCTTCATTCTCCTCTAGCAAAGTCACCCTAAACCCTCTCAAGTCTGAGCAAAAAGAACTGATTGGAACCACACAGATCCCTGTCGCTGCCAATAGAAAATAGACAAAACGCTTATCCAAAGGCATATTTTCCTCCTGGAGCCATGATTCCAGCAAGTCTTTTATTTCATTGTTTTCCACCTCCAATTTCTGTGACGCATTCAAGTAGCTTTCATCAAACACAATTGTATTGTAGAAAGCCCCCTTTGTAGGGTTGAACTTGATCCCGTCGATTCCAGACAGAATCTCTTCCATGATTTGGCTCCTCCTTCCAATCTTCAAGTTCGCCTCATGCCTGTAGCTTTTGTATTCAGGATGGCTCATGATCCTTGGGATGGACAATTGAGGAAGGATTGTAGAACACACCTCAATCATTTTTGAATTCTCCAAAGTCAGCACAAACTTGCTGAACTCCTTGGAGGCTTCACGGTTATAAAACTCCATCCATCCACATCGAGACCCTGGCCATGGGAATTCCTTGGAAATCCCTTTTAGGGAAATGGCAGGCAAATCACCTATCACCTCCGAAAGCGCAACTGCATTGACCCCATTGTAGGTGATATTTTGATAGATCTCATCTGCAATTAGGAGCAATTTAAATTCCCTCGCAATCTTCACAAAACCCTCCAAAACCTCTTTGGGATAAACCATTCCTGTAGGGTTGTCAGGATTGATAATCAAGATGCCCACGATGGTTGGGTTGTATTTCACCTTGTTGTACAGATCATCCATATCTGGCAACCATTGGTTGTCAGGATCAAGCTTATAGGTAATAGGGGCTGTGTTTGCATGCGCTGCTTCCGCAGAACTATGCGTGCTATATGCTGGCGAAGGCCCAATAATCCTTGCAGTGGGGATCAAAAATTGATAGAGTTTGGCGATTGCATCTCCCAATCCATTGAAAAACAAAACGTCATCAGCGGAAATCTGACTACCACCTTTCTCATTATTCAGGCCCGCCAAATATTTTCGGGTTTCCAACACCCCCTTAGAGTCGGCGTAGCCATAGGACTTATCCTGGCTGACCAAGTCAGAAACAATCTCCTTCATCCAAGCTGGTACGACATTATTCTTTTGGATAGGGTCACCTATATTTTCCCAGGTTATTGCCTGCCCAAGCGACTCAATGAGCCTTGCTTTTTTGACAATCCCCCTGATTTCATAATTCAACTCCTCGGCTCCCGGCCTTAGCAATAATGTTCTCATAAATGCTGGTTTTTGAAAATCGACAGCAAAGAAACAAAAATATGCTCTAAGACTAATTGATATCTAAAAAAAGATGGATGGAACTAATTAAAAAAGAACTTTTAAATTATAAAATCGTTTTTTCTCTTCTTTTTATTATCCAAAACAAGAAAGACTACCATTCCAAAAGACACAATTATTAAACTTATCCACAAAGCGTTTTTGATGCTCCCCAAGGAATAAAAGCCAAGGTAATGTGGCGCTAAAACAGCTGCATGAACCGCTATTGCTATGTAAAGATTTTTTTTTCGCTGTATCATTAAAGAATTTGTATTTTCCTAAAGGGAATCAAATTAATTCATTTTTCTTAAAAAGAAAAAAATCCCTTACCCAAAAGAACTCAAATTTAAAAATTCCTGTTGCTTTTTGATACCCAAAATATCCTTTCTGAAAACCGCCACATAATTTTCAGATTCAGCATAGGATAAGCAATGAAGAAAAGAGAACATTTTGTGATTATTTTGATTTTGGGCGCACTGAGCACCATCAGCCCATTTTCAATAGACATGTATCTGCCGGGGTTTCCGGCTATGGCCAAAGATCTAGGCGTGAGTATTTCCAAGATCCAGCTTTCCCTCACAAGTTACTTGGTGGGGATTGCCATTGGACAGTTATTCTACGGCCCTTTGCTGGATAAGTATGGCAGGAAAAAACCACTCGTGGTTGGAATGCTGATTTACATCATAGCATCCATTCTCTGTGCCTATGCAGCTTCAGTTGAGAACTTGATTATATTAAGATTTCTCCAAGCTATTGGAGGCTGTGTTGGCATGGTGGCCGCTCAAGCCTTGGTGAGGGACATATTCCCTATCAACAAGACCGCCCAGGTCTTGGCCTTGCTCACCTTGGTGATTGCCGTATCTCCAATGATCGCCCCAACAGTGGGTGGCTACATGACAGCACATTTCCATTGGCATGCTGTCTTCTTGGTTTTGGCAGCTATCACTGCGGTAATCTTGCTTGCCGCTGTGTTCTATTTGCCTGAAGGAGCAGCCCCGGAGAGAAACCTATCCTTGAATCCGGCCAAAGTTTTGGTCAATTATAAATCTGTATTGAACCAAAGACAGTTTCTAACCTATATGCTCGCAGGAGGAATTGCCGGAGCAGCTCCATTTGCCTATATAGCAGGATCTGCCAATGTCTTCATGAACATCTATCATGTCACTGAGCAAGAATACGGATTGATTTTTGGCTTTTTGGCATTTGCGATGATTGGCTCTACCCAGCTCAACCACTATTTGTTGAAAAAATTCTCCAGCAGGGATATTATTCAGTTCTCACTCGCTTATCAAACCATTACAGGATTGTTCTTAGTCCTTGGCCTTTGGCTGAACATTTTCAATGTACAGGGGCTGGTCGCCGTCATGTTTGTATTCCTTACAGCGCATGGCCTCAACCAACCCAATGCTGCCGCACTTTCTTTGGCTCCATTTGCAAAAAGCGCTGGAAGTGCCTCAGCCTTATTGGGAAGTATGCGGATGGCGATGGGCGGGCTGGTATCTGCCTCTGTCAGCTTTATCCACAACGGCACGGCTATGCCAATGGTCATCATGATGGCACTTTGCGCATTGGGAGGATTGATCACAGTACTTCTTGACAGAAAAATCCCACATAAAAAGCAATCTGAACCATCTTTGAATAAGGAAGTTGCCTTAACCACATAATACAAGCTGGAATCTCCACACACATTCATTTTACCTGCTACTTTATCAGGCGATTAAAAACAAAAACCACCAAGAACAGGATCATTCCTACTTTGGTGGTTTTTGTTTTTCCAGATATTAATTCTACCTCAACGGCTTGTACTTGATCCTTTTCGGAGTCAAATCGCCAAGACGTTTTTTCTTATTCTCTTCATAATCGGAGAAGTTTCCTTCAAACCAATATACCTGGGAATCTCCCTCGAATGCCAAAATATGCGTACAGATCCTGTCCAAGAACCATCTGTCGTGGGAAATGATCACAGCACATCCACCAAAATTCTCCAAAGCCTCTTCCAAAGCCCTTAGGGTATTCACATCCAAATCATTGGTAGGCTCATCGAGCAAAAGTAAGTTACCTCCTTCTTTCAAAGTCATCGCCAAATGCACCCTGTTCCTTTCTCCTCCTGACAACACACCAACTTTTTTCTCCTGATCTGATCCAGTGAAATTGAATTTCCCTACATAAGCCCGAGAGTTCATCTCTTTATTGCCAAGCTTCATGATCTCATTTCCACCAGAAATAGATTCATATACAGACTTGTTTGGGTCCAAGCTATCATGCTCTTGGTCTACATAGGCAAGCTTCACAGTCTCCCCTACTTCAAAGTTCCCCGCATCAGCTTTTTCCCTTCCTGTGATCAATTTGAACAAGGTAGACTTCCCAGCACCATTTGGTCCAATGATCCCAACGATTCCACCCTGGGGCAAGTTGAATGACAAATCTTCAAAAAGCAATTTATCTCCAAATGCTTTTGACACACCGTTTACCTCGATCACCTTTGAACCCAATCTTGGCCCTGGTGGAATATAAAGCTCCAGCTTGGCCTCCCTTTCTTTCCCCTCTTCACTGATCAATTTGTCATAGGCACTCAATCTCGCCTTTCCTTTTGCCTGACGAGCTTTTGGAGTCATGCGAATCCATTCCAACTCCCTTTCAAGGGTTTTCTGTCTTTTGGATTCGGTTTTCTCTTCCTGCTTCAATCTGTTTTGCTTTTGGTCAAGCCAAGAAGAATAATTCCCTTTCCACGGAATCCCTTCTCCCCTATCCAATTCCAAAATCCATCCAGCTACATTGTCCAAGAAATATCTATCGTGAGTCACTGCGATTACAGTTCCCTTGTATTGCTTCAAATGCTGCTCCAACCACAATACAGACTCTGCATCAAGGTGGTTGGTAGGTTCATCAAGCAAAAGCACATCCGGCTCTTGCAGCAAAAGCCTACAAAGTGCCACCCTCCTCTTTTCCCCACCGGACAGGTTTCCTACTATTGCATCACTTGGAGGAAGCCTCAAGGCATCCATAGCCTTTTCCAGCATTGTCTCCAGCTCCCATGCATTGGCGGCATCAAGTTTTTGCTGCACGTCCCCCTGCTTCTCAATCAGCTTGTCCATAGCATCGGGATCCTCCATCAGCGCAGGATCCATAAACTGCTCATTGATTGCCTCAAATTCCTTCAGCAAAGCCACTGTTTCAGAAACAGCCTCTTCAACGATATCCTTGACGGTTTTTGTGGGATCGAGCTGCGGCTCCTGTTCCAGCATCCCTACAGAATATCCTGGTGACCAAACCACCTCTCCCAAAAACTCCTTATCAATTCCAGCAATAATCTTCAAAAGGGAGCTTTTTCCCGATCCATTCAGGCCCAAAACACCGATTTTGGCTCCATAAAAAAATGATAGATATATATCTTTCAGAACTTTCTTCTGTGGAGGATAGACTTTTGACACCCCCGCCATTGAAAATATGATCTTTTCTCCGCTCATTGGTTTATTTTTTATTAATATAAATTAACTGAAAGACAAAGATGCAAAAAAAGGGCTTTCTTAGGATAAATGCGATTGAATTAATTAATTTGCAGAAAGTAACCAAAACCAATACAACCTATTAAATCAAAATGGAGCATCCATACGGATACATTAAGGACAATAAGGTATTTCTAAAGGGATTTTTGAACCAACCCGATCGTGTGATCGGCGAAGTGAAAGAAGACGAAGCGTCAACCCTCAAGTACTTTGAAGATCGATTTGCTACTGTCAAAGAGAAAGTAGAGAATCTTAAAAAAGACATTGAAGAGAACCAAAACAAAGGTTCCTTCCTGATGAAACTCATCCATCTAAGGGATTCACTCATGCAGTTTGATGCATTGGGTGACTTTGTCCCCCTGATAGACGATCTCAACAAGCTAGAAACCTATCTGGAGGAAATCATCAAGGTCAACCGTGAGCGAAACCTTGAGATCAAAAAAGGGCTGATCCTGGAAGCAGAGGCACTAAAGGACAACACAGAATGGAAAGAGACTACGGAAGAATTCAAAAACCTCAAACTTCGTTGGATCAAAACAGGACCCGTAGAGAAGGAATTTGAGGAAGAAATCGAAAAGACATTCAACACCGCCGTTGACACATTCTTTGACAATAGAAAGCAGTTTTTCGAAAGCCTTGCATTGCAAGCTGAGGAAAACATCAAAATATACGAAGACCTCGTAAGGCAGGCGCAGGAGGCTTTTAACAATCCAGATGCAAAAAAAGCATTTGAGATCAGCAAAAGAATCCAAAAAGAATGGAAAACTTCCGGAAAGGTACCAGCTGAAAAGAGACAACCCCTATGGGACGAATTTTCAAAATTGAACAATCGGATTTTCAGCAGGTTCAAAAGAGAGATGCAGTCAGGCCCTAGGCTGAACCCAAGGGAAGTGCTTGCAAAAATGGAAGCCATCGCTGAGGAAATGAAGAGATTGGCCCATTTGGAAAGTTCTCCTATGACAGTTTCCCAAGGTAGAAAGCTGCAAAACGAATGGAAGCCACTGAGCCAAACCAGGCCAAGGGATGCCAACTTGATTTCCAGAAACTTTATTTTTTATTCAGAAATCGTTTTTGAAAAATCGTTTTTGAAAAAGCTGGCGCTATCCAAACACAGTGACTTCCGAGAGAAGCCGGAGGAAGAGCAAACGAAGATTAAAATATCCATTATCAGGGACTTAATCCACAGAGACGAGAGTGAACTGAGGACTGTCAAAGAGAATGCGGCGAATTTCACAAGCTCAGAACCTGATTTTGAAATTATGCTCAGGAGAAAAATCAGCGCTTTCCGAAGAAAAATAGATGTGAAAAATTTCATATTAAAGGAACTTTCAAACAAATAATGAGTTTAAGATTGAAAATTTAAAACAATTTCTATTTTTGCAACCCGTTAAGGCGGTAAACATTAAAACATTGACACTATGTACTGGACATTAGAACTTGCATCCTATCTAGAAGATGCTCCATGGCCTGCAACCAAAGACGAATTGATCGACTATGCAATCAGATCAGGTGCCCCTCTAGAAGTAGTAGAGAATCTTCAAGAATTGGAAGATGACGGTGAGCCTTATGAGAATATCGAAGAGATCTGGCCGGATTATCCTACTAAAGATGATTTCTTCTTCAACGAAGACGAATATTAAAAAAAGAGCCTTTTCGGGCTCTTTTTCTTTTTACCTATATCCCCAAAACCAATTTCAGCTTTGGATAACCGGTTCTGCTCACAGGAACGGATTCTCCCGTTTTCATTTTGACGACATACCCATCCTTCTCGTATGTTTCTATTTTTGTGATTTCTGTGATCTTCACAATGTAAGACCGGTGAACCCTCACAAACATCTTTGGGTCTAGAACATTTTCAAAAAACTTCATCGTCTTATTCTTCAAAAACCTTCCTTCATACGTGTAAATGTTCACATAATCATCATTGGCTTCCAAGTACTTTATTTCTGAAAACGGGATTATCTTGATCTCATTCCTGTCTTTCAGCACGATTCTTTCAGAAGGACCATTCAATTCCAGTCTAGAAAAATCACGTCCTACCCCCATTTCTTCTTTTTCACCAGACCGAAGGTATTTCTCTATCGCCTTTTCAAACCTGGACTTCGAAAAAGGCTTCAGCAAATAATCTATCGCATGGGTATCAAAGGCTTTCATGGCATACTCATCAAATGCCGTCGTGAAGATTACTGGTGGCGGAATCTCCAACAACTCAAGCATCTCAAACCCCGTAATTTTGGGCATTTGAACATCAAGAAAAACAAGATCCGGCTGAAATTCCCGGATCGCCTTCAAACCTGCAAAACCGTCATGGCAGACTGCCAACACATTGACCCCTTCAAATTCCGAAAGATATTCCAAGACAATCTCCGTTGCAAGTGGTTCGTCATCAATGACTATTACTTTGATCATAATTTTGGGGGATTTTAAGTTTTACTTCAAATAAACCAGCCTCACTTTGGGTTTGCAACAAATCGTGCCTGCCAAAAACCAAATACAGCCTTCTTCTTATCGCCTGCAAGCCAAAACTTTCACCTGAAGCCTGACCTGCAGAAGGATCAAACGGATTGACAATATTAATGATAAGGTATTCTCCCTCATGTGCAAACTTGACCAATATGGAGACTTCGCCCAACACTCCGTACAACCCATGTTTTACGGCATTTTCCAAGAGTGGCTGTACCAAGAGCTGGGGCAAAACAAGTTCTGAACTCCCTTCTTGTACTTGAAAATCCACCTTCAGCCGATGCCCAAACCTGACTTTCTCGATCCCTATGAACAACCCAAGGTATTCAATCTCTTCTCGGACAGAAATCCATTTCTGGTCCTCTTTTCGGATAGTCTTCCTCAGAAACTCAGAAAGCTGCATCACCATCTCCCTTGCCTCTTCAGGCCTTCTTTTGACCAATGAACTGATGGAATTGAGGCTGTTGAACAAAAAGTGTGGCTGAAGCTGTTGTCTTAACTGATACAACTCCGCCTCCTTGACCAGCCGCTCCATTTGCTCAGTCCTCTCCATCGCTTTGATCTGGGTGTCAAGTTTGGAATGGTACAATAGCAACAAGGCATAGCCAAGAACGACAAGAAAAATGACAAACAAGCGCAAATAGGCCACTTCTTCCACAAAACCCAAGTACCCTAACTGCTGGCCAAGTATGAACCCAATCGAATACCTACCCAGATAAAATATCACAACAGATACCGCCAAAGGGAAGGAAAGAAATATTAAATAGTGCTTTTCCTGCGGTGTATAAAACCGAAACACATTTTCCAGAAAGAAAAACCCTGTCACCAAAAAGATTGTATGCAAGCCTACATCAATGGCAGCAACACCAAATCCGGGGACGTAGGCATGAATCAGGTAAGCCACCCCCATCACCCAGACAAAGATGACAAGAATGGCTTTATACCAATTATTTTTATTGAAACTGAAGACTGAACTGATCACTTCCACAAGTTGGTTTAGAAAGATTTAATCTCCAAACCTCCCAAGATCACAGAACCATATATTTTCAATATTTTCTTCGGATCTGAAGCCACATGCTGGTAAAGCCTCTTATCTTCCACCCCAGCCAACACATTGGAAACATTCACCTGTACATTCCAATGAGGAGGTACTATCAACTTGACACCACCCATAGCGACTTCAATATTGAGCATGGCCGGCTCTGTCATGTCTGCTTGGGACAAATCTATCTCAGCACCTCCTAAGATTGCGGAAACTTTTCCACCTCTAAAGTTTTTGGAAAGGATTCTTTTCTGGTCTCCCGACAAGAATGCTTGAGAAGCAATCACTTCAGGTTGATCAAATGCACTTTGGGATGAATCTTGATTCGTATCCCCACTTTCATCATCTACCACCTTTGCATCTTCCGACTTAAACCCATAAGGTGGCGTTTTGTAGGATTGGTTGTAATTGGGTATTTTGACACTTTTCTGATTAAGGATAAAATACAAACCTACCGCAATCAACCCACCAGCCAAGAAATACCCTTCAAACCCATAAGGTAAAACCACATATTTTTTTAGCATAAAAAACGAACCGAAAAGCAGGAAAAAATACCCTGCACCACTTTTGAATTGTTGATTGATCAGCAAAACAAAACCTACTGCGATGAATACCATCGGCCAGCTGAAAATCCAAACTGGAAGAAAGATGCCTATTTTCTTCAATAATATGATCGATCCCACTACCACCAAGATAATCCCCAGTGTGTAGTTGTTGCTTTGGTTAGAGAACTTTTGATTTGACATGATTACAATGTTTTGATTTAAAATGATGCTCAAATCTCTAAAAATCCCCGAAACATTCTTACACCCATTAGGCGAAACAAAGTGGAAATTCGGTAAACGATGGATTTTGGTCGGTGAAAATATAGAAGCGAGAAACGAGAAGCAAGAAACAAGAGATTTGTAAAATCAACTCCGTAGAGCCTGTCTGGCATCAGACTGGGCTAAACTTTGAACAATTTGTCCACCTTGGCGCAACCCCCGAATCCTGGGGAAATGGAATGATATCGAAATCTAAGACCAACGCCAAAGAGCCTGTCCCGTAATCGGGAGGTTTAACCTATGATTTCTTAATGAAAATAGTTGACTATTTTCAGGACGTCACAAAGAGGGGAATGACATGATCTGATACCTCATACAGATCATTTACTTAGCAAATACTCCGCATATTCCATATCCTCAGGTGTGGTGATTTTGATATTCTGGAGATTGCCGGCGATCAATGACACTTGCCAACCCTGATGTTCGTAGACGGTAGCGTCATCGGTGAAAGTATGAAGTTCGGACACATCAAAAGCCTTCTGTATTTTCTTCAGCTGAAAAGTCTGTGGTGTCTGTACCAGTCTGAAATATTGCCTTTCCTGATACACAGACTTACCATCGTCTGTCAGTTTTCTGATGGAGTCCTTCAATGCGACTACCGCTACCGCACTACCTCTGACAGCGGCTTCTTCGAAACTGTTTACAATCACATCAATCTCGACAAATGGCCTCACACCATCATGGATAGCCACAAGCCCATCTTCCCCATTGATTGAATTCAGTCCGTTTTTCACCGATTGAAACCTACTGTTACCACCGGCTATCAACTTATGCTTCACTTGAAAATCATATTGGACACAAAGATTTTCCCACAACGAAAAGTCATTCTTGGGTATGACCAAGAGCAATTCCGAATCAGGCACAGCCACAAAAAAACGCTCAAGTGTATGCATCAAAATTGGCTTCCCCCCGATCTCCAGATATTGCTTGGGCATTGGCGCCCCCATTCTTGTACCACTCCCCCCAGCAACGATGATTGCAAATTTTTTCATTGGTTCTATTCTTGGACAAATTACAAAGCCCAAAGGTGGGGAATAAATAAAAATAAAAAAAGGCTCACGAGGAGCCTTTCTGTTATTATAAGATTAACATTGCATCTCCATAGGAGAAGAATCGATATTTTTCTTTGATGGCTTCCTTATAAGCCTTCATGATCAAATCGTATCCGCCAAATGCCGAAGCAGTCATCAACAATGTCGACTCAGGCAAATGGAAATTCGTGATCAAGGCATTTGCTATCTTGAAATCGTAAGGTGGGATGATAAACTTATCTGTCCAGCCACTGCTTACTTTCAACCTATTATTTGCAGTCACAGAAGACTCTATAGTCTTCAATGTAGTAGTACCAACAGCGACTACCTTTCTTTTATTATCCAAAGAATCATTTACCAAATCAACTGTTTTCTGAGGAATATCATAATTCTCAGAATCCATCTTATGCTTGGTCAAATCTTCAACATCCACTTGACGGAATGTCCCCAGACCTACGTGCAAGGTAATCGGCGACACCTCCACTCCTTTCAATTCCAACCTTCTCAACAAGTGGGGCGTGAAATGCAAACCTGCTGTAGGCGCTGCTACTGCCCCAACATGCTCCGCAAAGATTGTCTGATATCTTTCCCTATCTTCAGGCTCTACTTTTCTATCTATAAATTCCTTCAAAATAGGTGTCTCTCCCAAAGTATCGATGGTCTTATAAAACTCCTCATCTGTACCATCAAAAAGGAATCTGATAGTCCTCCCCCTGGAAGTTGTATTATCTATAACTTCAGCTACCAAATCACTGTCTCCGAAATAAAGCTTATTGCCCACACGGATTTTTCTTGCAGGATCCACTAGTACATCCCAAAGACGCAATTCTTGATTCAGTTCCCTCAAAAGGAAAACTTCAATTTTAGCTCCCGTTTTTTCTTTATTCCCATAGAGTCTAGCTGGAAATACTTTCGTGTTGTTCATCACAAAAACATCTCCTTCACCAAAATACTCGGTGATTTCTTTGAACAATCGATGTTCAATTTCACCTGTTTTTCTGTGAACAACCATCAGACGAGATTCGTCTCTATTGTCGGCTGGATATAAGGAAATGAGCTTTTTTGGAACTTCAAATTTAAAATCGGATAACTTCATATGGAATGAATGTAGTATGCTTTAGGTTAATTTTACGATACTTTGTAAAAAGTGCAAAGATAATAAGAAAAATAACGAAATCTACCTATATTGTCAAATAGTTTTAACCTGCAAGCAAAAACAGTGAAAGTAATCAAACTAATTTGGGAAAGCCTGAGATTTGCCCTCCAAGCTTTGCGCTCAAATCTTACTAGGACAATTTTATCCCTTCTCGGAGTGACTGTTGGCATCTTTTCCATCATAGTTGTTTTCACCTTAGTGGACTCTCTGGAGAAGAATATCAAGTCTAGTTTTAATTTTCTGGGCAACAATGTGATGACCATTGACAAATTCAGCTATTCTTCAGACGAAGCGGAATACCCCTGGTGGAAATATTTCAGAAGGCCAAACAACACATATCTTGAATACACCTTTCTGAGGGACAATCTGAGGAATGCCAGTGCCACTACAATCTTTGCGGATGCAAATACTACTGTCCAACATGGCAGCAATAGCTTTAGTGGAAGCAACCTCAAGGGAGTCGCATTGACTTACAAAGATGTATATGATGTACCCTTGGGCTCTGGGAGGTTCTTTACCGAGTTAGAAATTTCAAGTGCCAGAAATGTAGTCATCATTGGCACCAAAATAGCAAGTACACTCTTCCCAAACCAAGAGCCATTGGGAAAAGAAATGAAAATACGAGGACAAAAATTCTTTGTGATAGGGCTATTTGAAGAAGAAGGTGAAGCCTTGTTTGATTTCCCTTCCAAAGATGAGGCATGCATGATTCCATACGGAGCATTTTCCAAAATCTACAATGTAGGAAGATATGGAATGGGGCCAAGTATTGCCATGAAAGGCAAAGAGGATGATACCGGTCTGATTGCCTTGGAAAACGAAGTCACCGGCCTATTAAGGGCTAGAAGAGGACTAAAGCCAACACAAGACAATGACTTCTCACTCAACAAGTCCGAATTTATCATGAATGCCATAGGCTCTATTTTTGATGTAATCAGTGGTGCTGGATGGGTAATCGGAGGATTTTCCATACTTGTGGGAGGGTTCGGAATCGCCAACATCATGTTTGTATCAGTCAAAGAGAGAACAAACATCATCGGCATCCAAAAGTCCCTTGGGGCAAAAAACTATTTTATCCTTTACCAATTCCTTTTCGAAGCCATGTTTTTGAGTTTGATAGGTGGCATCACAGGTATCATCTTGGTCTATCTCATCACATTTATCCCACTTGGAACACTTGTACTGACCTTGTCAATAAAAAACATCATCTTGGGACTCGGTGTCTCTTCTTTGATTGGTATTGTATCAGGTATAGTCCCTGCTGTTTTGGCGGCTAGACTTGACCCGGTTGAAGCCATCAGGTCTACATAACATTTGGGCGCTGCATAAATACAAGCTATAAAAATGTATAGAATAAAAAAGGAGGTCATCTGACCTCCCTTTTTATTGAATTCTATTTGTAAGGTGTCACTCCCTGAATTTACCTGACACTTTTTCTTATTGTTTTCCCTTTGTTTTCAATCCTCTTAAATGCCTCTTAGTCCAAGTAAAGAGGCATCTCCTGCCGTCGAGATGACCTGATGGTCATTTCGAATTTACCTTACTTTAGGGAGGCGTGGAGCCTGTCCCGCAGAATTGCGGGGAGAAATCTCGAACTGAAATTTATATATACTTTTTATTTTTCCACTTCTTTGTACAAAGACAGGACGAGACCTCTCCTGCCGTCGAGGTGACGAAGCCGTAGAAAGCACACTCGTTTTCTCTCCGCCAACTTCTACTATCCCTCAGCGGATCTTCGCGAGAATCTTGAATTTTGTATCTCAAGTATCAAACCTACTCTTCAGTAACTTCTACTTTCAATGCCTCGCCATTGAGACCGGCTTTATCCTTGATCTTCTTTTCAAGTTCTTCCATCAGTTCCGGATTATCCAGAAGCAAAGACTTCACGGCATCCCTTCCCTGTCCCAGTTTATTTCCTTCGTACGAGAACCATGATCCCGCTTTTTTGATGATTTCAAATTCAACCCCAAGATCGATGATCTCACCGACTTTGGATATCCCCTGTCCATACATGATATCGAATTCCACTACTTTGAATGGCGGTGCCACTTTGTTTTTGACAACTTTCACCTTGGTTCTGTTACCCAAGATATTGTCAGCACTTTCCTTAATCTGCCCGATTCTTCTGATATCCAACCTCACGGAGGCATAAAATTTCAAAGCATTTCCACCCGTTGTAGTCTCTGGACTTCCAAACATCACACCGATTTTATCCCTCAATTGGTTGATAAACACACATGCACAACCTGTCTTATTGATAGCACCTGTAAGTTTTCTCAGTGCTTGGGACATCAATCTAGCTTGAAGACCCATTTTGCTATCCCCCATATCACCTTCAAGTTCTCCTTTTGGCACCAATGCAGCCACAGAGTCAATCACGATGATATCAATCGCCCCTGAACGGATCAAATGCTCTGCAATCTCTAAAGCCTGCTCGCCATTATCTGGCTGTGAGATCAGTAAGTTTTCGGTATCGATCCCCAATTTCTCCGCATAAGCCTTATCAAAAGCATGTTCTGCATCGATAAAAGCAGCCAGACCACCTGCTTTTTGCGCTTCTGCTATGCAGTGCATGGTCAAGGTCGTCTTACCTGAAGACTCTGGTCCGTAAATTTCAGTTACCCTTCCCCTTGGTATCCCACCAATCCCCAATGCCATATCCAAGCCCAATGAACCGGTAGAGATCGCAGGTATATCCTGTACCTTGTTGTCACTTAGTTTCATTACGGTACCCTTACCATAGGTTTTCTCCAATTTGTCAATGGTCAGCTGAAGGGCTTTGAGTTTTTCTGTATTTGCGCTCATATTTTTATTACTTAACGATTTGCTAATTTGAATTTGTGAAATTAATGATTGATACTTGGAGTTTCAAATGACCAAACACTATGATGTGTATTTCGTATGTATTCCCAATGTATAAAATCGACTTATTTTATATACACTGTAAATATTGGAATAAGATTTGAAAAGATTTGTCCCGAAACCTTAAGTTAATGAAAAAACAGCTATTAAAGTCAGTAATTGTCGCATTTTTTTATTGCATGGCAATCCATCCCGGATTTGCCCAGCAAAAGAACACTGCCTTCAAAAGCGGGGAAGAGCTTACGTTCAAGGTAAGCTATAGTTTCTTTGATGCAGCCGAGGCAAAGATGAAGATCAATCCATACGTCACCAAAATCAACGAAAGGCCTGTCTACAAAATCGATGTTACTGGATCTACATTGGGTTTGTTCAAACTTTTCAAAGTCAATGACACTTGGGGAAGCTATCTGGACACAACCAAAATGATCCCACTTCAATCCTACCGATTTATTGAGGAAGGAAAATACAGAAAAAATGAACGCGTCGTATTTGACCATGACAAAGGCAAAGCTTTGGTACGCCTATACGATCGTGAAGATGATCAAATCATCGACACGAAAGATTATACCATCCCAAAAAACGTGCAGGATATTGTGAGCGGATTTTATCTTTTGAGAACCATGGATTTGACAAAACACAAAAAAGGAGACGTGATTTCCATCACTGGATTTTTTGACAAAGAAATATATAACCTAAAATTAATATACGAAGGAAAAGAGAAGCTTTCTACAGAAGTTGGGGATTATGAAACCTTCAAACTAACTCCAATCATGCCGTCCAACAAGCTTTTTAGGGGAAAACATCCTGTGACAGTATGGGTTTCTGACGATCAGAACAAAATACCGCTCAAAATCAAGGCAAAACTGATGGTGGGAGCACTCAATATGGACATTACCAAAGCAGAAGGGTTACGTAATAATTAATTTATCTTATATTAACGATAAGTTAACAAACCATAGGTTAATAAAAACTTTGTGTTGTTTTTTGGTTTACTGAAATGTGAAAAGCAAATTTATCTTAGGTCTTTTTATAAATTCGTGCCGAAAACAGATTAATAAACCTGCTGTTACCCATGAGCGAAAAACAGAAAGTAAAAGTTCTAGTAGTCGATGACGAACCGGACATCATTGAGATCCTTTCATACAATCTCCAAAAAGAGGGCTATGAGGTAGCTTCTGCTGAAGATGGGATAAAAGGGGTGAAACTGGCAGCCAAATTCCAGCCTGATGTTATTTTGCTTGATATCATGATGCCACACCAAGACGGTGTAGAAACCTGTAGACAAATCAGGGAGATCCCAGAATTAAAAAACACTTTTATCATTTTTCTGACTGCAAGATCTGAGGAGTATTCGGAAGTAGCAGCATTTGATGTAGGGGCTGATGATTACATCACCAAGCCTATCAAGCCACGCGCATTGATGAGCAGAATCGCGGCACTGTTCAGACGAGAATCCAAAAAAGAACAAGAACTTACCCAGATTAAGATCAAAGACCTCACTATTGATAGGACTAGCTATACTATCGATAAGAGTGGCAAGACGATCATCTTGCCCAAAAAAGAATTTGAACTATTGTATTTCCTTGCAAAAAACCCTAATATGGTCTTTAGTAGGGACGAACTCTTGCAAAACATCTGGGGCGTAGATGTCTTTGTTCTTGCCAGGACAGTAGATGTGCACATCAGAAAAGTAAGGGAAAAAATAGGCGATGATTACATCACCACCGTCAAAGGAGTAGGATACAAATTCGAACTGAACTAATAATACCGCATGTTAACCACATCAAGGGGGATTTCAATAATTTTGGCTATTGCCATTTCGGCCTTGACTGTGGCTTTTTTATTTCTGATGGATGATGCCACTCCTACCCTTTTGGTGGTGGCAGGTGGTATCTCATTTTCTGTTTCCTATATTCTGATGAATGTCACATTGGAATTCCTGATTTTCAAGGAAATCAGTAACATCTATGCCATGCTTGAGAAAATCCAAAAAAAGGATGTCCTCAATATTTCCGAGAAATCACACAAAACCTCCATCTCACCTCTCAGGAAAATCAACAAGACAATCAACTCCTATGCACTTGCCAAAAACAAGGAAATAGAAACCTTACAGAAAAACGCAGAGTTTCGCAGGGAGTTTATCGCCGATATCTCCCATGAGTTGAAGACGCCGATATTTGCTGCACAGGGCTTTGTCCATACACTTTTGGACGGTGCGGTAGATGATGAAGAAGTCCGATACAAATTCCTGAAAAGGGCTGCAAAAAGCCTCAATTCACTGGATAAGCTGGTACAGGATCTTCTTACATTGAATCAAATGGAAAGTGGAGTCATCAAATTTCATTTTGAGCGGTTTGACTTGAAAGATGTACTGCTGGAAGTCATCGACGAACTGGAACATAAAGCTGAAAAAAGGGATGTACTTATCCGCTTTTATTACGACAAAGAAAAGACTTTCTTTACAGTAGCCGACAGGGACAAGATTTTTCGGGTAAGCCAAAACCTGATCTCCAATGCCATCAAATACAACCATGATGGCGGAGAAGTGGAAGTTCGGCTTACCTCCAACAAAAGCCAGCAGGTCGTCGAAGTCAAAGACAATGGAAAAGGGATCCCGCCGGAAGACTTGAAACGGATTTTCGAAAGATTCTACAGGGTAGAAAAAAGCCGGTCCAGGGAAAAGGGAGGCACTGGGCTTGGCCTTGCAATTGTCAAACACATCCTCGAAGCACACAAAAGCAAAATCTCTGTCAGCAGTACTGTAGGCAAAGGATCCATCTTTAGCTTTTCGCTTCCTTCTGAAAAGGAAAAGAAAAAAGGAGAGGAGTAAAAGCACATTGAAAATTCATTGTCAGCCTTCAGCCTAATGAACCTAGCCCATGGCTTCGCCCTTTTATTCCAATTTTTCTTCTGTTCTATTCCATCTATGACTAATAGGCAATAATCTAAGCCACAAACAAGCTGTACAATTCCTCCAAAGTAGCTTCCAAATCGTCCGAAAAACCTCCATGGGGCTGGGATGTCTGTATCATAGAGCTTCGATTGGCAGTCAACCACCTAAATCTCGATGCAGCATCCTGCAAAGCGATGGGACTTCCATTGTCTTTTCCCTGACAGATCTGTTCCAATGATTCTAGATAGGATTCAAAAAGCGCGACATCAGCATCTGGATCCATGGCTTTGAGTTTTTTGAGATCCATAGAGATCCTGCACATCAGAAAATCTTCTTTCTTGCAGCATACCAAAACCCCTACATTGATAAATTCTTCCCGCTCTACCCTCGGGACTATCCTCAGGATAGCATATTCATATAAGTGTTTTCCTTGCATCTTCCGCTTCTTTTACAAATACCCCAGAAAACTCCAATCTTTTTAGTAAAAACTGCTCATATACAGCCTTGCCATCTATAGCATCTTCCACATCCCTTGATGCCAAAATCCATTCGTCAGGAATCAAATCCACAATCGTGCGGATCAACTCCCGATTCAAAACTCCCTTAAATTCCGTATCAACTTCCTGAAGCATACTTGCCTGAGGCAACAAAACATGTGTCTTGATAGTGGAAAAAGGACTTTCAGCATGTTTTTGCCAATTGTCCCAAGAATGGTGGAATAAAAACGAAGCACCGTGATCTATCAACCACAGCTCCCTGTTCCATATCAGCATATTGGTATTGCGGAAAGTACGGTCCACATTGGTGATATAGGCATCCAACCAGACAATCTTCGAAGCCAAAAGCGGATCCACCTGAGATGCCCCAGGATCGAATGTCAAAGCTTTGGATAAAAAATGCAGAGCCAAATTCAATCCCTGACTGCCCTTGAGCAAATCTTGGATTTCCTCATCACCCTCAGATCTTCCAAACGCTTCATCCAAGTTGGCGAATACCAACTCAGGCACCTTGAACCCAAGTGATCTGGCAATCTCTCCGCCAAGCAGCTCTGCAATCAGTGCCTTCTCCCGCTGCCCTGCCCCCCGGAATTTCAACACATAACTAAACCCATCATCCGCATCTGCCAATGCAGGCAAAGACCCGCCTTCCCGAAGCGGCATGACATAGCGCATTACATTGACCTTACGAAGCGTCTTTTCGGTTGTTTGATTATCCATCCTTTAAAATTTCTAGACCCAAAGGTAAAACAAAAGGAGAAAAGTCAAGGAAAATGAAACTGGATTCTCACTTTTCTAATGACAACTTAAGTAAGTAATGATATGCTTATCACAGATCGGTCGTTCCTATGGCACTCTTCGACAAAGTTCAGTTTACCCCTTAATCCACGGAATAAATCCCATGGTTAATAGATCAGTCACCCCCATAGGGCTTTCACGAGACCTTGGGTATCTTGCGAAACAGTGCCAGCGGCACGGACGACACACTAACAGCAGCTTTCAACCTACTGACCAGCAAAAAACACCCTCCCCGAAAAAGTCCCAGAGGGACGGACGATATCTCCCAAATCAACACAGAATCGACCGTACCTACGGCACTTTTCTGCAGAGCTTTACCCCATAATCCACGGAATAAATCCCACGGTTAGTAGATCGGTCGCCCCTATGGGGCTTTCACGAGACCCTGGATATCTTACGAAACAGTGCCAGAGGCACGGACGACACACTAACACTAGGTTTCAACCTACTGACCAGCAAAAAATACCCTCACCTGAAAAGTCCCAGGGGGACGGACGATATCTTATCCAAAAGCCATGAATAAGTCGTATAGCTTAAACTTTTGGTTAGCAACTTTTTATACCAATCCCACGGAATAATTCCCCTGGACTCTAAACCGATCATACCTACTGACCTAAATAACTTACGACAAAAACATCCATAAAATATTCTTTACAAAAAATTTCCTCTACTTAATTAATTTCCATACTTTTGCGCCCTTATTGGGAAATGAAGCTGCATGAAGAAAATTGATTTTAGAGATCTTATTCTGTTTGAAAATGAGGATTACCTCGTGATCAATAAGCTTCCATATTTATCGACATTGGATGACCGGCATGAGGCCCAGAACATTCTGGACTTGGCCAAAGGATACACCCCTGATGCCCAGGTGTGTCATCGTCTGGACAAGGAGACTTCGGGCTGTCTGGCAATCGCCAAGCACCCTGATGCCTACCGAAATATCGCCATCCAGTTTGAGGACAGGAAAGTTGATAAAATCTATCACGCAGTAGTAGAAGGCATCCATGAATACAAAGATGTATTGGTGGACAAAAACCTTCTTGCCAATAATAAGGGAATCGCCAAAGTCAGCAAAGACGGTAAGCCGGCCCAAACCTATTTCAACACCGCAAAGACCTATTACAAACATTCACTAATAGAATGCAAACCGGTCACCGGGAGATTACATCAGATCAGGGTACACCTGGCCTATTTGAAGTCCCCAATCTGTGGAGATGAAACTTACGGAGGAAAGCCACTTTACCTTTCTGAACTGAAAAGACGATTCAACCTCAAAAAAAACACAGAAGAACTGCCCATCATGCAGCGGGTATCACTTCACGCCTATGCCTTGAATTTCGTTGGAGTAAAGGAGGAAAGCATCGAGGTGATCGCTCCTTATCCAAAAGATTTTGACGTACTCGTCAAGCAATTGGAGAAAAACAGGTAAGGCAAATTGATGAAGCCAGATATCGCATGCCGATACCTATGTTTTGGAAAAAAGCGATAGACTTTTAAAAAAACAGGGATAAAGCCATGAAAATGTGGGCAATAATGTTTTTTCTTTTGCATTAAAAAGAAATTACTCCTATCTTTGTGTCCCTTTTTGAGGGTGAAATATATTTAACAAGCTCATAATTAAACATTTACACAGTGGATACATTAAGCTATAAAACCGTATCAGCGAATGCCGCAACTGTAGAAAAGAACTGGATCGTAGTGGATGCCCAGACTGCAGTATTAGGTAGATTCGCAAGTGAGGTGGCGAAAATCTTGAGAGGTAAGCATAAGCCTTCTTATACCCCTCACGTAGACTGCGGAGACAACGTGATTGTCATCAATGCAGACAAGGTTAGATTGACTGGTAAAAAGTGGAACGATAAAGTATATGTTCGTCACACTGGATACCCTGGAGGTCAGCGTATTTCTACGCCAAAGTTATTGATGCAGAAATCTGCGCCAATCTTGGTAGAGAAAGCAGTAAGAGGTATGCTTCCTAAAAACAGACTTGGAAGACAGTTGTACAGAAACCTATTCGTGTATGAAGGACCTGAACATCCTCATGCTGCACAACAACCAAAAGAACACAAATTCTAATCAAAGCAGTCTATGGAAATTATCAACACAATCGGTAGAAGAAAGACATCTGTTGCTAGAATCTACATGAAACCAGGAAAAGGCGAGATCTCTGTAAACAACAGGACGATCGAAACTTACTTTCCATTTGATTTGCATCAGATCGTAGTAAAGCAGCCTCTTGCCCTAGTAGGAGAAGATGGTGCTTACGACATCAAAATCAATGTTGACGGTGGTGGAATCAAAGGACAAGCAGAAGCAGCTAGAATGGCTATCGCCAGAGCACTTTGCGAAATCAATGAGGAACACAGAGGCGCATTGAAAAAAGAAGGATTCTTGACACGTGATTCCAGAATGGTAGAACGTAAGAAGCCGGGACGTAGAAAAGCAAGAAGAAGATTCCAGTTCTCGAAACGTTAATCGGAAGGTTCTTTACATTTTATATCGAAACTTATATTATTTATTAATGGCACAAATAGAATATAAAGACTTACTGGATGCTGGTGTTCATTTTGGACACTTAACTAGAAAGTGGGATCCGAGAATGGCTCCGTATATCTTCATGGAGAAGAACGGTATCCATATCATCGACCTTAACAAAACGCTTGTTTGCCTAGACGAAGCATCCAACGCAATCAAGCAGATCGTACGCTCAGGCAAAAAAGTCATGTTCGTTGCTACCAAAAAGCAAGCGAAAGACTTGGTAGCTGATGAAGCTAGAAGACTAAACATGCCTTACGTAACCGAGAGATGGTTGGGTGGTATGTTGACTAACTTCGCAACAATCAGAAAATCCTTGAAGAAGATGTCTTCCATCGACAAATTGATGAAAGAAGAAGCTTACAAGAATCTGGCGAAGAAAGAACGTCTGATGATCACAAGACAAAGAGAAAAATTGGAAAGTGTATTGGGCGGTATCGCTGACCTTACTAGACTTCCAGCAGCTTTGTTCATTGTGGACATCAAAAGAGAGCACATCGCTATAGCCGAAGCACAGAAGCTTGGTATCCCTGTTTTCGCATTGGTAGATACGAACTCTAACCCGAACGAGGTAGATTTCCCTATCCCATCCAATGATGATGCATTCAAATCAATCTCTTTGCTCGTAAAAGCGTTTGGCGCAGCTATCGAAGAAGGACTTTCTGAAAGAAAGAAAGATAAGGAAGATGCTAAACTCACTGAAGAGGAGGAAGCAAAAAAAGCTGTGGACGCTGAGACTAAAGAGTAATCCACTACTTTGAAATAAATTACAAAAGATTGAACATCAGGTTTACCCCTATGTTCAATTTTTTGTTTTTGCCTAACCTTTGAGGTTTTTACCTCTAATAAATCCGGCAAAAACGACACACATAAAACCTCGAAAGTCTTCGACTATAGTCAAGGCTATTCTTGTTTTCCTGAAATAGAATAAAGTTTAATCTAATAAATTGACTAAAAAAATGGCTATTACTGCACAAGAAGTAAATAAATTGAGACAAATGACCGGAGCTGGTATGATGGACTGTAAAAAAGCCCTTACCGAAGCTGAAGGAGATTTCGAAAAAGCTATTGACATTTTAAGAAAAAAAGGTCAAAAAGTATCTGCTTCCAGGGCAGATAGAGAGACCAAAGAAGGTACTATCGTGACGCATGTTACTGCTGACGGAACCACCGGGACTTTGCTTTCATTGACTTGTGAGACTGATTTCGTAGCAAAGAATGAAGAGTTTTCTGCATTTGCAAATACACTTCTTGACCTTGCTACCAAAAACAACGCAACTACTGTTGAGCAAATCTTGGCATTGCCATACGAAAACATCACTACTGCCGAGAAAATCATCGAGATGACTGGTAAGATTGGTGAGAAAATCGAAATTTCCCATTTCGAAATCGTCACTGGTGAGGCTGTAGTTCCTTACATCCACTCCAATGGTAAATTGGGTGTATTGGTAGCTTTGACCAATACTAGCGGTGCTGATGTAGAGGAAGCAGGAAAAGACGTAGCGATGCAAATCGCAGCGATGAACCCTGTGGCTGTTGACAAAGACGGTGTAGATGCCACTACAGTAGAAAGAGAAATCGAAGTAGGAAAAGACCAAGCAAGACAAGAAGGCAAGCCTGAAGAAATGCTTGAGAAAATCGCTTTGGGTAAATTGAACAAGTTCTACAAAGAAAACACTTTGTTGAGCCAGCAATTTGTAAAAGACAGCAGCAAAACCATCGCTCAGTACCTTGATAGCGTAAGCAAAGGAATGACCGTAGCTGCATTCAAGAGAATTTCTATCGGATAATTCTTATTTAGAAATAAGACTTGAGACGCAAGACTTGAGACAAAAAAGCTGACCCTTTTCAGGGTCAGCTTTTTTTCATTTTACCATTTCCTCGCTTCGTATTCAAAGTGATCAAAGTTTTACATTAAAAAGAATCTAACAAACTTTGCTTAGCGCCTCTGCGTGAAATTAAGAAACTTATACTCCCAATACTATAGAAGCTTCGATATCTAATTTTCTGCTGATTTCTCTCGCTATTTTAAGCGTAGGCTCACTTTTCCCATTCAAATACTCACTGATTCTAGAGGTGCTTACGCCTATTCAGAAAGGGATTTTTAGACTTAAGCCTCTTTCTTGCATGCGAAGTCTAATGGCTTCTGCCAAAGCAGGTGCCTGTATGGGAAAGCATTTCTCAGAAATTATACCCCTCATCCTTTCACTACTGTCATTTCCCTATTTCAGATTCATTTATCAACTAGTTGGATTATGAAAAACTGGCGAGTATTCATCCTGTTTTAGCCAATCCAATAGAATCCAAACTCGGCTAATTTCAAGAAGTTCATCAGTTAAGAAGGGAAAGTATTAACTGAAAATCATATTAAAAAAATGCCCTCAATCGATTTTGATTGAGGGCATTGATAGTTTAGAAATTCAGATGATTCGAAATCAGATAGTCTATTCAATTTTGACCACTAAAACCTGTAGCCTACTCCAAGCGACATATTAGTACACCTCCAATCATAATTCAGTACTGGAATACCTATCAGATAATTTCCTCGCAAAAAGAAACTCTCGGAAAAGTTAAAAACTCCATATGGTCCGAAGAATCCACCCGAAACTCGTGACCTTCCTAAAGTAACACGACGAGGATCATCTCCCGGTTGACCGGGACCTCCTATAATTATTTCTGAAATCCCATTGTATGAAAACCTTAGAAATTCAGCTTGGACACCCAAAATAAACCTTTTCGTTTGAATTGGTTCAAACCCTAGTCTAACATGGTATTGGGTATAGTTTCTATTGCTTTTAAATTCATAGAACTTTTCAAAAAGGCCGTTATACCCTTTTCCATTGAAGTCACCGAAACCCCATCCTGCTCCTACATTCCATCTTTTAAAAAGATACCGGTTATAATTTAAACTAATCCCATAATTAAGCATACTACTTACAGGATTATGTCCATTACCTGTATTTCTAAAAGCTGAAATCTCAAAACTGTTTTTTTGAAGGTCTTGAGCTTTAGCCCATCCAATAAAAAGGAAAGCACAAACTACAAATACTATTTTTTTCATATCAATTATTGTCTAATCCTCAGAACAAACTGGGCTACATCCTGTGTAATAACTGGGTACTCTTCACCTCCAATATTCCTAGTCATCAACGTTCCGTTACTGTTAAAGGTATCACCTATCAGATTAAAATATCACTATATAACCTAAAATCACATGACGGGCATTTCAGCAGTGCTTCTCTATTTTCAAATATACCTTACGTTATTTAATCCTCCAATCAAGGGTTAGCCCATGGAGAATAGCCTCATGAACAAAAACCCAGTCAACAGCGTATCCAAAAGTCATTTTTTTAGAAGCCCTTTTATTGGAGTACCTGACTGAAACTTGAGGAGATATCCCTCCTTCAAAGCTTTTATAGTAATCTTCGGCTATAATAATACCGTTTCTTTCCATGGTATACTTCCCCCTCAACTTTCTTCCTGCAAAAACAGAACCTCCAAGCCCCAACATTACTTTAGTCGTTTCTGAATGAAAAATCATTCTTTCAAGTCCACCTTGTACTCTGAAATTATAGTTATACCACCATGAATTACAATTAGCAGGATCAATACAGCCTGGTACAGTCTCTATTCCCAAAAGAAAAACAGACCTCCACAATCTTTCCTCTTTTACGGTTGGTTTATAACCTAAGTGAGCCCCCAAACCAATATTAAAACCCGGTCCAAATTGATAACTCTGCACAACATTTCCATTTGCCCTGACAAACCATTCTGATTTCTCTTGGGCGAATGCCTGAACGGAAACCAACAATAACGCAATTATCAAGAGTTCTTTCATTTTTTCACTAATCAAATCGTACTATTTTAGGCGCTAAGGTAAACTGGACCTCGAAACCTTTTCTATTTACTGAATTTTTATTCATTTTGAGACTCTTAATTTTTAAAAGCAACAATTTCTTGAAAATTAAAACAAACGGAAAACCCTTTACATTTATATTATTTCACCCTATAAAGTACTGATAAGCTAGTCCATCTTGACCAATCACTCCAACTTTTATTTGCAATTCTCCTAAAGTCATAATCTAACCTTAAAGACATCTTTTTACTCACTGAAGGATTGTTGTAAGTCAGTGTAAATCCTGGATTGTAATATAATTCTGGTCTGTAACCCACTTCAATTGGAATATCATTTTGCCATATAACCGAACTTAATATAGTACCATAATAAAATGAAACACCCACCCCAAAAGTCAGGTTATTGTCTAAAAATCTAAATCCCCTCTCAATAGTAGGTTTGTAACGAACGCTGTTTTCATACCATCTGAGAAGTGGTCGATTTGCCCCTTCTTTACTGAATAATCTTTCAAAAGCTATCTCATTTCGGAGATACCAATTAGGATTATTAAATACGGTCATACTATGGTTGACCAATAATCCAAAACCATTTGTTTTAAGATTACCGATTGGCTGTGTATGTAAAATCCCCCGTAATCCCACATCAAAATAATGGGCTTTATTAGTTTGCCCAAGTACTAGATGAACTTGGGCAAACAATAAAAAGAATAGAATAATATATTTCATATCAATTATGTCTGGTAATCTCAGAAACTTGAGGTTACTAATCCTAAAAACAGGGTCGACAGGTATTTCTTTATAAGTAAAAATTTATTAGTTTATAAAATGGTTTCACAAGTATATTGATTCAAAACATTAGTTCAAAATAATTTCTAGAAAAACACATCTTGAAATTATCCAATTTAAAAACACTAAACAGGTTAAAAATATGAAATACAGGTTTTAAAACATATATAACATATGATTTTTTGAAGGTCAACAAAGCATTAAAAAGTCATGTTCCAAAAATTAACCTTCCTAATTCCAAAACTGGAAAATTTAACCACAAAGAACCCCAAGATTTCACTTGACACTTTATTCATTGTTTTCCTTTTGTTTTCAATCCTCTTAAATGCCTCTTAGCCCAAGTAAAGAGACCTCTCCTGTCGTCGAGGTGACTTGGTGGTCATTTCGGATTTACCTTACTTTAGGGAGGCGTGGAGCCTGTCCCGCAGGATTGCGGGAAGAAATCTCGCACTGAAGTTTATATATACTTTTCATGTTCCCACTTCTTTGTACAAAGGTGGGACGAGACCTCGATCCCGAATGCATTTGGGACCGAGGCGACTGTCTTGGTTCTTGTTTCTTGATTCTTGTATCTTAAATCTCGCATCTCGATTCTCGCATCTCACAATTTTGTCTTGTCTTCCCGATTTTCACCGGGACAGGCTTAGCTTCTTGTGTCTCGAACCTTGTGTCTTATGCCTCGGATCTCCCAAACCTTTGCTCCTCCCCTACCTTTGCGAGTTTTCTTTTCATCCTTTACCCATCAGTTCCTCAATCTCCTCCGCATCTATCGGAATATTGCTCATCAGATCAAGGTAGCCATTTTCTTGGATTAGGATATCGTTTTCCAGCCTGATTCCCAAACCTTCTTCCTGGATATAGATCCCCGGCTCTATGGTAAAGACCATTCCAGGGGTGATTGGTTCATACATTGTCCCCACATCGTGCACATCCAATCCCAGATGGTGGGAAGTGCCATGCATGAAGTATTTTTTGTATGCCGGCCACTTGGGATCCTGGTTTTTGATATCCGTTTGGTCTATCAGCCCCAAGCTCACCAATTCCGACTGCATGATCAACCCAACTTCCTTGTGGTAATCTTGGATATTGACACCCGGTCTCAAGATATCCATGGCGGCTCTTTGGACACGCAAAACAGCATCGTATACGGACCTTTGTCTTTTGCTGAATCTCCCATTGACTGGAATTGTCCTCGTCATATCCGCATTGTAATTGCCGTACTCGGCGCCTACATCAAAAAGGATCAAGTCGCCATCCTTGCACACTTCCTTGTTTTCAAGGTAGTGTAATACACAGGCATTGGCTCCTGAAGCGATAATTGGTTCGTAAGCGAAGCCTTTGCTTCTATTTCGGATGAATTCATGGATAAATTCAGCTTCGATCTCGTACTCTGTCACACCTGGCTTGACAAAAGAAAGAACCCTTCTAAAACCTTTTTCAGTAATGTCACAAGCTACCTGAAGTTGATCGATTTCCTCCTGTTCTTTTACGGCCCTCAGCTGATGCATCAAAGGAGCTGCACGACGATAGGTATGAAGCGGATATCTTTCTTTGCAACTTTTGACAAACCTCGCATCCCTACTTTCAACCTGTACATCAGCCCTGAGGTGTTCATTGGTATTCAAAAACACATGCTCACTCAATGCCATCAAGGAATTGAACACCGAATCAAAATTAGCTACCCATTGAATATTTGCAATCCCTGAAGCCTCAAAAGCCTCCTCTTTGGTATATTTATGTCCTTCCCAGATTGCAATGTGCTCATTGGTTTCCCGGAGAAAAAGTATCTCCCTCATATCCGGGTTTGGAAAATCAGGACAAAGAACCAAAATGGATTCCTCCTGATCTATTCCAGTCAGGTAAAGAATATCGTTGTTTTGCCTGAACCGCATCGTTCCATCAGCATTGGTAGGCATGATGTCATTGGAGTGAAAAACCGCCACAGATTTAGCAGGTAATTTCTCTGCCAATTTTTTTCTGTTCTTGATATATAGTTCCTTTGGAAGAGGGGTGTATTTCATGATTATTTATTTTTCCTTAATTTTATAGACAAACTGATCTGTTTTTCTTTTAGCAAAACATTGACATATGCTATTTCTTTGAAATGCTAGAACACAAATATACTTTTTCGATTCCGACTATCCATCCCAAATAGAAAAATTCACAGATATGTGTATCCGATCACCTCACAGCTAAATCAGCTCATGATTTTAACCTTGAGATTTATGGTTGCCTGATGACTGGTGACAATTGACGATCCCAACAATTATCTATTGTGTGAAAAACAACCAAAAACTCTTTTAATTTTGTACATTAATTGCGAAAACATTACAAATGCAATACAACCTCAAAGAACTATCAAACGGAATCAGAATCATCCATATGGAAGTCCCCCATACGAGAATGGTCCATTCCGGATTTATATTGAATATTGGCAGTAGAGACGAATCCAAAGAGCAGGAAGGACTTGTGCACTTTTGGGAACACATGGCATTCAAAGGCACTAAAAAAAGAAAGGCTTTCCACATCATCAACAGACTTGAATCTTTGGGTGGTGAGCTGAATGCCTATACCACCAAAGAAAAAGTATGTTTCTACGCCAGCATCCTCAAAGAGCACTTCAACAAAGCAGCGGAATTACTCTGCGACATCACATTCAACAGCACCTTCCCTGAGAAACAAATAGAAAAAGAGCGACAGGTCATCTTGGAAGAAATGGCCATGTACCGGGATTCCCCCGAAGATGCCATTCAGGATGAATTTGACGAGTTGATTTATGAAGGGCATGCTTTGGGAAGAAATATTCTTGGGACAGAAGAAACAGTCAGTAAATTCAGCCAACAGGATTTTTTCGATTTTATCTCCAGCAGAATGGACACCACCAACATCGTTTTCTCTGTGGTTGGGAACATCAGTTTCAAAAAGGTACTGAATCAGGTAGAGGGGTATTTGGAATCCATCCCCTCTAAAAGAAGTCTCTACATCAGAAGTGGATATTCCAATTATTCCCCTAAGTCAAAGACCATCGAAAAAGACATCACTCAAGCACATTGTGCGATAGGCAAACCAGCCTATTCGATCTATGATCCCAACAGATTCAAACTCTACCTTTTGAACAACATATTGGGAGGACCCAGCATGAACTCCAGGCTCAACTTGTCACTGAGGGAAAGATATGGCTATGTCTATGCCGTGGAATCATCCTATCAGACCTATTCGGATACGGGTTTTTTGGGTATATTTTTCGGAACGGAAGAAAAAACACTAAACCGTTCAAAAAAACTTGTCCTGAAAGAAATGGAAAAACTCCGTACCCAAAAGCTGGGCACCATGCAATTGCACATGGCCAAAGAACAGGCAATCGGGCAAATGGCAATGGCGGAAGAGAATTATGCAGCTTTGATGTTGGTTTTTGGGAAAAACCTCTTGGATAAGGGGAGAATTGATTCTTTGGACAGTATCTTTGGTATTATTAGAAATACAACTGCTGAGGAGCTTCAAGACATTGCCAACGATGTCTTTTCACCTGACCAACTGAGTTTTCTAACCTATTTACCCAAATAAGATGGAATTTATTGCACCTGAATTATTGGCTTACTGTGAAAGCCACACTACTGAGGAGGATGAATTGCTCCTGCACATCACCAGGGAGACCCACGCCAAAGTGATGATGCCACGGATGCTTTCCGGACATTTGCAGGGAAAAACCCTAGAACTGATCACCAAGCTGTTGAATCCAAAAACAATATTGGAAATCGGTACATATACGGGCTATTCAGGCATCTGTATGGCTCGGGGTTTGTCGAAAGACGGAAAGCTGATCACTTTGGACATCAACGACGAAATTGCGCCGATGGTCCGGGAATTCTTCAACCAATCCGGCTTAGCCGATCAGATTGACTATCGATTGGGCAATGCATTGGATCTCATTCCAGCTTTGGAAGGAAACTTTGACATGGTCTTCATCGATGCTGACAAAGCAAATTACATCAACTATTACAACCTGGTCATTGACAGGATGAATCCAGGGGGAATCATCTTGGCTGACAATGTCCTTTGGTCAGGAAAAATACTGGTCCAAGAAGGAAAAAAAGTGGACAAAGACACCAAAACATTATTGGAATACAACAAAATGGTACAAGATGACCCCAGGGTAGAGAATGTACTCCTCCCTATCCGTGACGGCATCATGCTAGCAAGAAAACTATGAAACCAACCCAACTGAATTATACTTTCAAAAATCTCCTTTTCCTTTTTGCACTGTTGGTATTCAGTCAGGCAAATGCGCAGACTCCACAAGTACCAAAAGAAATCAGGTTTGCCGACCTTACCTTGCGACTCAATGAGCAAGCGCGAAGGGAGATCCAGCTAGATGTAGATGCCCTATACAGAAACCCCACCTATTTCAAGACCAAACTGGAAAGGGTCAACCTTTACATGCCTCTTGTAGAAAGGGAATTGCAGAAAGAAGGCGTCCCAACCGACCTGAAATATTTGGTGATACAGGAGAGTAGCCTGATTGCAGACGCAGTGTCCACTTCCAATGCGGTAGGGTTTTGGCAATTCAAAAAAGGGACTGCCGAGGAGGTGTACCTGAGGGTGGACAGCCAGATTGACGAAAGAAAAAACATCATCTCCTCCACTCAGGGAGCCGCAAGATACCTGAAGAAGAACAATGCCCAATTCAACAATTGGATGTGCGGACTTGTCGCTTATCAGATGGGTTTGGGAGGTGCAAAATCCTACTTTGGCACCCAATACAATGGAAAAAAGGTGGTTGAATTAGACAGAAACACCCATTGGTATTTCAAGAAATTCCTTGCCCACAAAGTCGCTTTTGAAGGAAGTAAAGTACAATTGGTATCAAACACAGGCTATCTGGAAGAAATCAGTATTCAAGGACCAACCACACTCAAAGCCGTGGCCTCCCGCTTAAACGTCACCGAGGCACATCTGAAAGAATACAACAAATGGACAAGCAAGGGACAGATACCTGGAGACAAACCATATTCCATTGTGTATCTAAAAAGCGGGTATCCTACCAATCCTGCGGTCTTGACGGAGGCGACAAACCAAGCCGGTTCGAATATCGATTATACGAACACAAAATATAGCCAATCGATCAGACAAGCCAACGCTTATCCCAAAGTATCGGGAAATACCTCACAGGCTACAAAGCCAAACCAAATACTTGTCAACGACATAGAGGGCGTAAAAGCTGCTGTAAGTACTTCGCAAGATGAATTTACAGACCAAATAGGAATGCGGACGGGTAAGTTCAGAAGAATCAATGATCTAGACAAAAATGAACCTGTACAAGCAGGGGAATACTATTATACCGCCAAAAAAAGCACGAAGGCAGAAGCTGAAGTGCATGTTGTAAAAAAGGGAGAGACACTTTGGTCCATTTCACAGAAATACGGGATAAAGCTATCTGCTCTCAAAGCAAAAAACAGAATTCGGGAAGACAACCATCTAGTCCCAGGCATGGTGCTCAATCTACAAGATCATAGAAAAAGAGGCGAAGACATCAAAATACTTCCACTCAACCAACAAAACCAAACTTCTTCAACCGCTACAGTTGTCGTACAGCAAACAAGCCAACCGCCTGTTCCTGCTTCACAAGAGACAAAACAAGCGGCAGCACAGCAAAGCATCTCTCACACAGTGATCAAAGGTGAAAATCTATTTAGAATAAGCCAAAAATATGGTGTAAGAGTAAATGATATCAAACAATGGAATAACCTTAGCAGTGACAACATCCAGCTTGGACAAAAACTGATCATTTTTAAACCATAAATCCCAAAAGTCAAATATCTTTGAACCATGACCAAGAAGCTGTTTCTTCTTTTATTCGCTGTGATAGGATTCACAATGCAAATTCAGGCGCAAGACGATATCCAACTTGCCGACACACTCGTCATCAATGGTGAGACCATAATCATGTTGGGGGATTCTGTGATCATACTAAGGCCTGAGCAACCGGTATACTGGAAAAAGGGGGGCAATTTCAATCTCAGCATCCAACAGGTTAGTCTGACAAATTGGTCTGCTGGTGGTGCCAGCAACCTGGCTTTGAATACTGGCGTAAACCTCTTTGCGAATTTCCAAAAAGACAAAAAAATATGGGACAGCAAACTCACCGTCAACTTCGGTTTCAACAGGCAGAGTGACAGAAGATTTGCCACCAGAAAGACAAACGACAACTTTATATTCGTCAGCAAATATGGTCGGGAGCTGACCCCAAAGTGGTATCTCTCTACACAGATTGATGCAAGGACACAATTGTTGTCTGGATATAGATACTTCAGGCCGAGTGGATCAGAGAGGGACGCAAGATCCAAAATCTCAAACCTATTGGCCCCTGCGTATATTCAATCTTCAACTGGTTTGAACTATAAAAACGAATTGAAGAATGGTGATAAAATATCTGTAATCGGGTCACCTTTTACGGGAAGGTTTACGATTGTAATGGATGACTCCCTCAGCAGGGCAGGTGCATTTGGGATTATTCCCGGTGAAATGGTCAGGGCAGAGGCAGGTATGTCTTTGACTTCGGCTACAGATATACAGCTATTGGAAAACATACGATGGAAACTTGACTTAAACCTCTTTTCCAATTATGAAAAACTGGGAAACATCGTGGTCAATATGAACTCTGTTGTCAGCATGAAAGTCAACAAGTACATTACTACGAGGATAGAAACAGTCCTGATATATGACGAAAGGGTTTTGATCACGAGGTCTGATGACACCAAGGGGCCTGCTATCCAAGTACAAAACCTAATAAATTTTGGGATTGGTGTAGACTTTTAGAAATCCGTCTCCAATCCAAATTTTCTTTGCAACTCCCTCAAGGCTCCATGCTTTTCCAAGAGGTAATTCAATTTATCAGTAGAAGTATATAGTTTTTTGCCTTCGGGAACAGCATCTTCTTGGATTTGGGCAGAAATGGTCACATTGTAATTGTTCAGTCTCCTCCTGACAATATTCATCACCACGTGCTTGTTTTTTGCAAAAATATCTTCCTGAATCTCTCCGTTTAGAAAAAATGTGATATGCTCCCCTTCCAATTTATAAGGTTGCTTAAGAACTGTCACTTCAAGGTTTTTATGGTCTTTTTTGTACTCTTCGACCATTTCATGGAGTACATTCTTGAGTTTGTTTTCGTCGAATACCTCTGCCAATTGGTTGACCTCATCCTTGGCCTCTTGTTCTACCTGTACCGATACTTGAGCCACAGGTTTTGCAGCAGCCATCTTCCTTGCATCCTGGATGGATGACGGTATTGCTATGGTTTTCTGTACTGGGGATTTTTTTGCGCCAAAGGGATTTGCGGCTTCCTTGAACAAAGTTGGCGCTTCCTTCGACTCATCCGACTGATTTGCTAGTCTTTTTTTTTTGTATCTTCCTGTGCCAAGGCCGCCAGGGAAATCGCCTGGTTCAATTTTGACAACTTCATCAAAGCCAACTCTACATGGAGTCTCTGGTTCTTGCTGGACTTGTAATGGATATCGCATTGGTTACAGATATTCATGGCAGAAAGCAAAAACGACAAAGACGCCTCCTTCGATTGCTTCAGATAGCGCACTTTGGCTCCTTCCGATACTTCAAGTAATTCCACAGTCGCTTCATCTTTGCAAACCAACAGGTCACGAAGGTGTTCATTTAGTCCAACAATAAAGTTATGGCCATCAAAACCTTTTTTGAGGATTTCATCAAAAATCAACAAGGTCTGACCAATGCTTTCGGCAATCAATGCATCCACGACTTTGAAATAATAATCATAGTCGAGAATATGAAGATTCGAAATCGTCTCTTGGTATGTGAGCTTATTGCCAGCCGAGTAAGTTACAATCAAGTCAAAAATAGACAAAGCATCCCGCAAAGCTCCATCCGCCTTTGTAGCGATCAGTCTCAAAGCTTCATCTTCATACTCTATTTTCTCTTCGGAAGCAATATAAGTCAAATGCTCAGCAATATCTTTGATCTGGATCCTGTTGAAATCAAATATCTGACAGCGGGAAAGTATGGTTGGGATGATTTTATGCTTCTCTGTAGTCGCCAGGATAAAAATGGCATACTTTGGAGGCTCTTCCAATGTCTTCAAGAAAGCATTGAAAGCCTGGTTCGAAAGCATGTGAACTTCATCAATGATGTAGACTTTGTACTGTCCCTGCTGGGGAGCATATCTGACTTGCTCTACAAGGTTACGGATATCATCCACAGAATTGTTGGACGCCGCATCTAATTCATGGACATTGAAAGAGGCATTGTTGTTGAAGGCCTTGCAGGAATCACATTCGTTGCATGCTTCAAAATCTGATGTTAGGTTTTCACAATTGATGGTTTTTGCCAATATCCTTGCACAAGTAGTCTTACCTACCCCTCTCGGGCCACAAAAAAGAAAGGCTTGCGCCAAATGATTGTTTTTGATCGCATTTTTCAGAGTCGTAGTTATGTGGCTTTGCCCCACTACACTCTTGAAATTGGAAGGTCTATACTTTCTAGCTGAAACAACAAAATTTTCCATCCCTGCAAGATATAAAATTATTGGAAACTAGCCTTTGGACAGGATGAATTTCATTCATTATTTTTCTGCAAAAGCCTGATCCTGTGCCTGATTAAATTTTCATTTATAAATTAGACAAATCGATCTTAAAACTAATGTTTCACACCGAACATCCTGAACATGATCTGTATTAAAAATTGATCGAAAGACCTGTTTTGAATGCATATATCACATTAGTGATAGGTACGACCGGCCTGTCTTCAAAGGACAACTCAAATGTATTGGTAATTGAAAACTTTTCATTCAGCCTCGTATTGAGGATGGTAGAGTTACTGACCCTATTCCTAAACCCAGAAATACTCTTATCATAACCTACCTGGTAATAATTCACCATATTGAAATCCACAAAATCATTGATTGTTGCCCTAAAAGTGATATAATTGGAGCTTTTGAACAAGCTCAATTCCACAAACTCTTCCGAGTGGGGCACTTGCCATTTTTCGAACTCATACATACCTCCTACACCGACCAAAAAGGTGATTTTTGAGGTTTTCACAAAAGTGTGCCTTACTGATCCTCCAGCGATCCACCTTGGATCCAATCCCCTGAAATTATCAAAAGAATACTGTACGAATGTTTCATAATTGGTCGTGTTTTCCCTTAAAAAATTCACCCTTCCATGCATCATCCCAAAATTCAAAAAATCAGAATCGTTTATTTTTAGATAATCAAACTTGGAAATAAACATAAAACCATGTTTTCCCGGATAATATAAAGCATTTACATCGAGATTATACCCAAAAAGGTTGACTGGATCATCGGCTGCCGCACTCCTATTGTAAAGATTGAGGCCAGCTACTGCCTTGAACATAAATACTTTTGAGGTGTCCTTTTCTATTCTTGATCTTTCAATATTCAAAATCTGGGCTTGGGAATAGATAGGTAAAACAAGGAGGATTAAAAACAATATTTTTTTCAAAACGCAATTTTTTATTGAATTGCAAAGGTTTTGATTTTTCGCACACTATCCAAGAAAAACAGGGTTAGATAAGTCCATAACGCAGCAATTATCCCTGCAGTAGTTTGACCTTTATAGAAAAACCCCTCCTTGTTTACACACTTGATCTTGGCAAAAAGCTGAAAGTCAACAAAACTCAGAAGGCTTCTGGTTTATAGACAAAGACAAATTGGTTTGGGAAGCTATCCTGAAGAAATAGAGTAAGCCACTATCATCAAAAAAGACGGCGTAAGTGTTCAGTCTAGGCAGATCCACTTCCAAAATCATTCATAAAAATGCCATTTTCATACATTTTTTCTTTCAAAAATGCCTTAAAAAGAACCCTAAGGGATGTTTTAAAAAAATGTACGATTTTGGAATATTGTTGACAAAATACATACATCATATCAAAATCCCATACCGTAAATTGTATTGTTGAATATGATTACCGGAAAGTAAATGCATATACATAAAACCCAAAATCAACCAAAACACAACCTCAAATGGATAAAAAACTATACTCATTTCTACTCATGTGGATCGGCCTGCAACTTAGTGCGGTTGGAATCCCAAACAGTGACTTTCAAACTATCATGGATAGGGTTTTCGACAATTACCAAAGCAGCCCAACGACAACCAACCTAGACGCAAATGTAGCCAATTTGCTCAGCGGTCTTCAAGCCGATGGTTATTGGAACGACATTTCCTACACCGACCAGTCTCAGACGAATTGGTCACCAGACACACATATCAAGAGAATCGGTGTCCTGACTAAAGCTTACACCAGAAATTCCAGCAGTTATTTTGAAGACAACGATCTACACTCAAAAATCATCTCTGCAATGGTATATTGGACAAACCTAAATCCAGAACCATCATCCAGCAACTGGTGGTACAGGAGTATTAGTGTTCCTTTGGAAGTGGGAAGGATACTGATAAGTATGAGAAAAAGCAATGTGGGCATCAGCAGTCAGCTAGAGACAGCAATGATTTCGTGGATGCTCAAAAGTGTGCCTATCACCACTTCCCCGGGAAAGGATGGCTCCAATCTCACCGATATTTGCCAACACTTTATTATGAGGGCCTGTTTGCTCGAAGACGGTGATTTGTTGAACTATGCGGTGACCCAATCGTCCAACTCTATCTTTATCACTACAGGTGAAGGAATCCAACGGGACAATTCATTCAGAGCCCATGGGCCACAGCTTTATGTCTATGGCTATGGAAGAGAATACCTGTCTGGAATACGAAACATCGCCGTGAATACCACAGGCACAGCCTATGCCATCTCAGCAGAGAAGATTGCCATCATCTCTGATTTCACCAGAAATGGATTCATAAAAACTTCAAGAGGTGCTTTTGCAGACTACAATGCTTTCGGCAGAGGGATCAGCAGGGTCAATGCGACCAGGTCTGATGTCGGATTGATTGAACAAGTGAGAAATTTTGACTTGGAGATTCATGAAGATGAATATGACTTGGCAATACAAGCTATGAGAGGTCAATTGCCATTGAATGTAGCCGTCAGTCCAGGGAATACACATTACTGGAGATCTGATTATTCGGTACACCACAGACCAGCATATATGTTTTCTGTCAATTCAGTTTCTACAAGAACCGTCAAAACAGAAATGGGAAATGGTGAGAATATCAAAGGCCATTACTTGACAGAAGGCTCTAATTTTATAGCTGTAGACGGAGATGAGTATTTCAATATTTTCCCAGTTTGGGAATGGAATAAAATCCCCGGGACTACCATTCCTGAAAGTGAAAGTTACCCTTCTAGAACTGCATGGGGAAATAATCCCGGAAAAACGTCATTTGTTGGAGGAGTCTCTGATGGGATTTATGGGGCAAGCACTTTTCATCTAGACGATTACCAATCCAAAGCAAAAAAATCATGGTTCTTTTTTGACGAGGAAGTAGTGGCACTGGGAGCTGGAATCCAATCCAATGCCAGCCAAAACCTGAACACAACCGTCAACCAAACCCTCCTAAAAGGTTCTGTATCTATTTCAAGCAATCAGCAAGAACAAAGCTTGACCCAAGGGTCACATCAATTCCCGAACGGACTGGATTGGGTATGGCATTCAAAAGTAGGCTATCTTTTCCCAGAGGGATCAAATATAAAAATCAGTAACCAAACACAAACTGGATCTTGGAGCAGTATCAACCAAACGCAATCTTCAGCTTCTGTAAATGAAGAAGTGTTCAAACTTTGGATAGATCATGGCATAAATCCAAACCAAGCCAAGTACGCCTATATTGTTGTTCCGGGATTAGAAAGCCCAAGCCAAATGGGAAATTATGATGCCCAAAACATCAATATTCTTTCCAATACAGATTCCATACAGGCAGTTCAGCACTTGGGATTAAATATCACTCAGGTCGTATTTCATAAGGCTGGGGTTTTGGAGTTTGGGGGTTTTGCGGTAAAATCAAACCATCCTTGTATCCTCTTACTGAAATCCATAAGCCCAGAGGCTGTACAGATTGTGGCATCTGACCCAACGCAAACTTTGCAGAGCGGTTTGAGAATCGGATTCAAATTTCCGGGAACAACTAGTTTTAGGATGTCAGAAATCGCTTTGCCTACCGGAGATAACGCAGGAAGCTGCACCAGCACAGCAATTGATTTGAATTCACCCGAATATCAAGACGCAATCGACCCTCTCAAAACAGTAGCCATTGAAGATGCTTTTGTCAGAAACGGCAGCTACGCATCCACCAACTATCCTACAGGAAATCTGGTTGTCAAAAATGATGGTGAAGGTTGGGCAAGGGAAGCATTTGTAAAATTTGACCTGAGCCATCTCCCTACCCTTTTGGACTCTGCAATCTTACAACTCCGTGTCAACAATGCCAATGCAACGGTAAACCAAACCACTTGGCAATTTCATTTGGTAGAAGATAATAATTGGTCGGAGACAAGTTTGACTTGGAACAACAAACCATCCAGCAATTCAATTATTGCCGAAGTCCAAGGCATGCCGGCTGGCTCTTTTGTGAAATTCACCATACCATCCCAAATTTTAGACAATTTAGAAGCCGAAAAGAAACTTAGCATAAGAATCACTTCGACTACAGTTGGAAGCACTACTGATGCGCAATTTTCTTCGAGAGAGCACCAGACTCCAGATTACCGGCCTACAATTTTAGCTTACCCATCTCAAATACCAGAAGAAGATTTGATAGGTGTGTTGCCAACCGATGATACTTTTATACAAGATTCGGATGCAAATGGCGATGCCAAGGACAAGAACTATGGTACTGCTGGTTTTTTGGCAAGCCAAACTGGCGGTTACCAAAGAGTCACATACCTCAAATTTGATCTTGGTGAATTGGAAAGCGATCCCGTCTATGCACAATTAAAACTTTATAGCTTGTCTTCCGCAGCAAATACAAATTGGGAATTGTACTTGCTCGATGACAACAACTGGGAAGAAGGCAATGGCAATTGGTCCGGAAATGGCACTTATGGACTCACTTGGAACAATGCCCCAACGACGGGAAACTTGATCATGTCCCAACCTGGTCTTCAAGAAGCTGGTTATGTGACTTTTGATCTGACAGAAATATTAAAAAACTCGGAAGAAGCACAAATTTACAGCTTTAGGATAGTTTCTACACAGTCAAACACCTATACCTCTTTTGCTTCAAAAGATGCTGCAAACGAATCCCAAAAACCAAAACTCGAATACATTTTAGGCGAAATTGAACCAGAACAAATCCCTGAGATCACTTCAAAAGCGCCTTCTGTCTTATTGTTCCCCAACCCTACAAATGACATTGGAACAGTCAATTGTGACAAAATAATCAGGGCTGCTGTAATAAAAGACAAGTCGGGAAACACCATTAAAGAAGAATATGGTATTGATAGAAATTCATTTGAAATTAACCTGAATGGTTTGAAAAATGGACTCTACTACTTGACCATATTCGGGGATGACTTTCAAATAACAAAGAAAGCCATAAAAAGAGGACAGTAAAATAATCCTACTTTGTCAAATATGATTATCCGCTATTTTGTCACTAAGGAAATAGTAAGGCATAATGTTGCGGATAATCGTCAACTACGCCACGCCTGTCCGCCGTGGTGGAGCGCACGAGTGTCAACAGACTACGGTCAACAGATTGGATATAACAGTTGTTGGGAATATTTTATAGATCTACTGGCAAGAAAGCGTATACACGTATTTTCAAATTTATAAAAAAGGTTACGATCCTCGTGCTTTAGCTTGATAAGGTAGGGATAAGGATAAATCCAAAAATAGTCAACAGTCGATAAGCGACTGTTGACTATTTGAGTTTAATTGCTTTTGAGGAGGGTCCGCACAAAGAAATCCGCTCCCATTTTTCTTAGAAAACAAACAGAACCCTACAGGGAAAGCAGACCTGAGATCTGATTTACCCAAAGCGTATGGCTAATCGGAGATTTCAGGCCTACGCCCATCACCTTGGTCGGTGAGGACACCGACCAATCCAGCTAGGACAACCCTCGAAGGATTCCTCATTTTGAAATTGTTAAAAGCGATTTCCGTGGTTATCGTCCCTAAAGATCGAAGACATCCTATTTTTCATTCAGATACCACTTTTTGTATCTCAACAGAGCTTCCACATAATAATAATCCGCATAGGTCAATGGAACATCCACTTCTGAATTTGCCTTGAAATGACCGACAGAATGTTTCAACAAGAAACCTCCGGCTTCTTCCCCCCTGGCCCTGTATTGGTCTGAAGAAAGGTTTTTCATAATTTTCTTTGCTTTATCTACATAGGATTTTGCCTTATCTCCCGACACATACTGGGCCAGTTCCAAAAGTGCAGATGCATTGATAGCAGCAGCGGAAACGTCCCTTTTTTCCTGATTTTGTTCAGTAATGTCAAAATCCCAATAAGGAACCAAATCTTCCGGGAGATTGGGGTGTGCAAAAATAAATTCAGCGATTGCATTTGCTTGGTCAAGATAAGCCTTGTCTTTGGTAAGCCTGTACATGACCGTATATCCATAGAGTCCCCAAGACTGCCCTCTTGCCCATGCCGATTCATCATGAAGTCCCTGAGCGGTTTGCTTTGCCAGGACTTTACCATCTGCAGGGTCATAATCAATCACATGGTAAGAACTATTGTCTTCCCTAAAATGGTTTTTAAGTGTTTGTTTTGCATGCCTGATCGAGATTTCTTTGTACTTTGGATCACCACTGTACGCGCTCGCCCAAAACAAAAACTCCAAATTCATCATATTGTCAATGATCACAGGATATTTCCATTTTCCATGATCCCAAGACCTGATTACCCCAGCCTCTTCTTTGAATCTGGTTGCCAATGACTCAGCCCCAGTGAGCATCACTTGCTTATATTGGTCACTTGGATGAAGTCTATCCGCATTTCCAAAACTGCAATACAGCATAAAACCCAAATCATGCGTTCCTTTGTTGTGCTTTTCAGACTCTAATATTTCAAGCTTTTTGACGCCAAGATCCCAAATTTCACGATCTCCTGTGAGCTCATAGATATAAAACAATGTACCTGGATAAAAACCAGAAGTCCACCAAGAAGTAGAAGAAGATTCCCATTCATTTTTTTCCGAGAAATAAGTCTTGGGCATTCTGTCCTCCGGAGTATTCGCTGACAAAAACATATATTGTTCAGCAGCTACCTTTGCTTCAGACTCAATCAGCATTTTCCACTCGTCTTTTACTTGGACACTGGCACATCCCAGCATCCCCAAAGCCAGCAAAGCAAGACTTAGGCACATTGTTTTTTTCATTTTCAGTTAATTTAAAATTTCTATTTTAGGTTTGTTTTTAAGTCTTTCGGAGAATCCTTTTAGGTAATCCTCCCATTCGGTCCGATTGGTGATCAGGCCAGCTTGATCCCAGGCAAAGCCTGCATAATACGTAATCTTGGCATTTTCAACTTTGACATTTACCAACAATTGGCTTTGGTCCACGTAATCCGTCTTATGCTCCAAATGGCTTTCTACTGGATTAGCCACAACTATAGCTGTACCGATTTCCGTCCCAGACATAGGTTCCCATTGGGCAAAATACCCAAGATCAGAGTTCACAAATACTTCTCCTTGTTTTTCATGCAAAGTGATCCCAGCTGTGAGAAATGGAAGTTCATTTCCCTGCAACTCTTCAACTGTAATTTCATATTTTGAAAGCTGGCTGCCAAGGTCTATACTGATGGTTTTTGTCTCCTTTATCGTTAACCCATTAGCTTCATATGGTGCATAGTTCAGCTTGAAAACTGTCCTCAAAGGACCATTAGCCAAAATCTCGTAATCAGTAAAGTTCACTGCAGCGTACAATGTATCACCAGCCCAATACCCCGAACTACCAACCCCACGGCTACTTCCCACGTGATAATAATCTGCACCTTCACCATCATCTTTGTGATAAGTCCCAGGTGTATTCAATTCTTTGTCATACCATTTGTCTATGATCAGGTAAGACACTTTCTTATGCCAGGCATCTATCCCTGAAGATAGTGTCCCCCCGCTTTTCCCTTCCAAAACCAAGTCCATGGCATTTGGTCCATAGGTACGAAATGCCACCTTATCGTTTTCCCAGGCAAAATCATCTGTCCTCTCAGGAACAAATCTTGCATAAGTGCTTATTTCGGGATTCATTTGGGAATCTGCACCAGTACTTATCGAAATCACCTTTTCTTCCCCTGCCCCAATACTGACAGCCAACAACAACTCGTCCTCCATCCACTGATAAGGTATCATAGAATCCTGCCCGCTTTCTTTCACGTTTAGATCTTCCTCCCAATGCATTTCAAACAGTTCCGGAATATCATCCTTTGAAAGGCTGATAACCGTCAAGGGGTGGGAAACTGAGCTGCTGACTTTGATTTGGTATCCCTGTTGCTCTTCACATCCAAAGCAAAGCAACGCTATCAAAGACAAAATACAACAATGGGTAAATGTGATTTTTTTCATGGCTTGTTTATTTTTATCGCTCAAGATACCATTCATAGAAACCCATCACAATCATTTTTCCACGAATGTCGATGATTTTGTATTTTTTAAAATTTTACCCAACATTTTGTAAATAGAGATTGCCAAACCTCCCGGAACTTTGAAGTTAAAGTTGCCCCCGGAGATTTAGCAATCTGATCTTTATATTGAAATCACCAATTTGGGTTTTGCTCCAAGCTTGGATTTAAACCCAGTTCATTGATTGGAAGTGGCCATAGATAATCCCTGTTTGGATCAAAGCTTCTATTCTCGGCTCTTTGAAGTACGATAAAGTTATCTTCATTCACTTCAGGGGTTACAGCTGTACCAAATTCCTCTTCGAAGTAATAATTCCCCAACACGGCTTTAGGCAACTCAATCTCCGCAGTCTTCCATCTGATTAAGTCCCAGTACCTGAATCCTTCCAAAGCCAATTCCACCCTTCTTTCCCTCCTGATTTCCTGCAGAACATCAAGATCATTCTGGGATGCAAATGCATTGGACAAGTTTGCCACACCTGCCCTCGTTCTGAGCCTATTGACAGTAGCGTTGAGATCTTCATCTGAGATGGTGCCATTGAGCTCATAAGTTGCCTCAGCAAAATTCAACAATACTTCAGCATAACGAATGATGGTATAGTCAATGAAAGAGCGGGAATTCTGCCAGTCCACAGGGTTTGCATACCTTCTGTTTGCATATCCTGTTCTTTGGAAAGACAGGTTAGGCACATTAAAAAGTGGCATCGTACCGATATATGGATCCCCTTCCTTAAACAAAGTAGCCGCCATTCTCAAATCCCTGTCCTCAAAATCATCCAAGATTCTGGTTGGAGTCTCATACAATGGTGATTTTTCTATTGGCAACCCATCTACCATCAAATAAGAATCCACCAGGGCTTTTGTTGGGTTTGCGGCTCCGGTTTCCAAATTCCGCTGTGCATTGTGAAACAATACCGCATCCGATAAAGAAATACCATATTGCCTTACAAGGATATTCTCCCTGTTAGCTCTTCCTTCGCCTGCATATTGGAACAAGTCAAAGTACGATGACAACAAATCATGCTCCCCAGAATCCATGCAAGCTTTCGCCGCCGCTATAGCTAGGGTAAGATGCCTGTTCGCATCCCCTGTCTGGTGGTATTTTGCAAAAGTACCTTCAAACAGTGCTACTCTTGATTTAAAAGCCATTGCTGTAGTATTGGAAATCCTACCATAACCCGATTCACCCAAACGAGTCGGTGTTCTCAAATTATTTATGGCAAAATCCAAATCGGCGTAAATAATATCCACTACTGATTCTCGTGGATCGGCAGGCGCAAAAAGCTTATCATCTGTTTCTATCAGTGTCTCCAATATCAAAGGGACATTGCCATAGCGCTGCACCAAGCCAAAGTAAGCCCACGCCCTAAAAAACCTCGCCTCTGCAAGATACCAATCCAAGTTTTCCTGCGACACTCCAAACTCCAATACACGAGGCCCTTTTTGTAGGATATTGTTAGCCGCCCTGATCAGTCTGTATGGATTATTATAGTTCCCGTCAGTGGAAGGAGGAAGTCTAGTCCCATCACTGATGGGATTTGGTCCAATTCCAAAAGCATCATCAGACCATACGTCAGTAGTTACCGGCAAAGTTGGCAGGAAGGTGTACATATAGTTTGCAGCCATCCTGATATCATTTTCACTTCTCCAAAAAGTAGGATCTGTAATTTGGGTTTCGGGCAGTCTATCTATGTCGCAAGAAATGATTCCAAAGGTCAACACACAGGCCAATGGGAATAATATATATTTTATTTTCATGATTTCGAAGGTTTTAGGTTTGTATTAAAACGTCAGGTTGATCCCTCCGGCAAATGTGCCAAAGAAAGGATAATCAGCTCTTACACTATTTGTATTCTCTGGATCAAACACACCATTGAACACCCCCATATTGGTTTTTGTCCATATATCTTGGCCAGTCACGAATATCCTTGCCCGGGTGATTTTTGCCCTCTGAAGTATGGATGGCGAGAAAGAATAGCCCACTTGGATATTCTTCAACCTGATATAGCTCCCATCAAGTACCCATCGATCAGATGGAAGATAATTGTGGAATCCATTGAGAAATGGCCTTGGAAAAGCTGCATTTGGGTTTTCGGGCGTCCAATAGTCTCTATGATGTTCCATTGGCATAAACCATCCCTGAAGCATTGGAGCCAACATTTCTGTATTGGGCATAAAACTTCTCCTTCCCACTCCCTGAAAGAAAATACTGAAATCGAAATTTTTGTAATTGGCAGAAGCATTGAACCCAAACAACATTCTTTGCTGTGTAGACCCGAGCAAGGTCATATCCCCAAGATCGTCGGTAGTACCCCTTCCTTGGGTGATTCGATCATCTCCATCCTGGTTGATATACCTGATATCTCCCAAGCCCGTATTGTTGTCTTGGAAAGGTGAGTTTTGCACTTCTTCTATCGAGGAAAAATACCCAGGAGCTGTCTGATATCCCCAAATAGTCCCCAATGGATAACCTTCCACAATATTGTTTAACCCCAAGCCTACTACATTTCTTCCCGAAAACTCTACCAAACGGTTATTGTTATCCGATAGATTGAAGCCAATATTATAGCTGAAATCATCCCCAATCTTATCCCTATACTGCATTTCCAGTTCCCATCCCCAAGATTTCAACACTCCATTGTTAATCTTTGGGCTTCCCACACCAAATGTCGCAGGCAGCTGCAAAGGAGTAAGCATGTCTCTATTGTGCTTGATATAATAATCAAAACTCAACTGTAGCTTATTTTCCAAAAACCCTAAATCCGTACCATAGTTAAAGGTCTCAATCGTCTCCCAAGCCAATGTCGAAGATGGGACTGAATTCTCCCAAAAATAAGTGGAACGTTGCTCCGTACCTCCCAAAACCAGCGAGGATCCTCTGGATAGCAAACTTAGGTAGTCATATGAACCAATGATGTCAGGTGCCAATGCGGAACCAAGCCTACCCCAAGACGCCCTCAACTTCAGTTCATATATGAAATTCAAGTTGTTCTGCATGAAACCTTCCCTGTGGATATTCCAACCTGCAGATGCAGATGGAAACACCTTGAATCTCAACCCTGGCGCCAACCTGGAATTTTCGTCACCCCTGACAGTGGCTTCCAATAAGTATTTCCCATCAAAATTGTAGTTGACCCTTCCAAATACTGATTGGTTGGCTGTTGTATTGATGTTTTCATTGGTTATTCTTGTATTCTCATCACCCAAATTGATTGAAGGTAGATCATTGCTGATCAAGCTTCTTGCTTGGGAAAAAAGGGAGGTAAACCTATAATCTTCATATTGAAAACCTCCCAGAAGATGGAATTTGTGTTTTTCATGGAGTACCAAGTCATAGTCTGCCAGCATCTGAAAACTGGTATTCAAAACACGCTGCTTGGTGAGTTCATATACATTGGGATTATTGAGGATAAAAGCGGGATTTTCGCCCCCTTTATCCCATAAGTTGACTGTCCGTGCAAAACGATCCCTATCGACGGTTCTATACTGGCGTCCATAAATCGCCCTGATCTGTAAACCCTTCACAAAATCTTTTGCAGTCGCTGTGAATACCCCATCAAAATCATTCCTGGATGTATTGTCATACCCTCCTTCTGTCAAGATTGCATAGGAATTGTTCCCGGAAGTACCTGCCCCACCAAACAGCCTTCCATCTGGCATGAACACGGGAAACCTCACCCTTGCTTGATATACCTGCTGGAGCAAACCATAACCACTGGCACCAACTGATGGTGCCTCTGTATTGTGCTGGGTATATGCAATCCTAGAATCCAAACGGATATGCTTGGTAAGTTCCGTACCCAAATTCACCCTCGCATTGTACCTGTTGAAATTATCAGGGCCGACTTTGAACACCCCTGCTTTCTCATAGTATCCCATCGAAACCATGAAATTTGTCTTATCATTTCCTCCCCTGGCGCTCAGGTTATGTGTTTGCATTGGAGAATTGTCTCTCAAGACTTGATCTCTGATGCTTTGTTGGTTGAAAGTAATCCAGCGATTAGGGTTGTTTGGATCTGCGACAAACTCCACCCCATCCCTGATGTATTGGAGTGCCTCTTCGTTATATTCCGGTCCCAGCCCTCTGTTGGATCTGGCCAGGTTTGAGTATTCAGCCTCTTCCAATAAGGACATTCTTCCGGGCACATTCAGTGCCCATTCGGTCCCTATCTGATTGGAGTATTCAAATACAGTCTTTCCTGACTTTCCTGCTTTGGTCGTCACCAAGATTACACCACCCGCAGCTTGCGCACCATAGATGGCAGCAGCGGCAGCATCTTTCAGTACTGTCACAGATTCTATGTCATTAGGATTGAGCGTTTGCATAGTAAACAATGGTGCCGGAACACCATCTACCATCAGCAATGGATTCACATTTCCATTTGCAGATGTCGCTCCCCTTACTTGGATATTAATCCCCTCTGCACCAGGCTGACCGGTATTTCTGGTGACATTAAGTCCTGGAGTAGTCCCCTGCAAGGCAGTCGCCAAGTTTGGGACTGGCCTGTTCTCGATCATCTCTTTGCTGACTGTGGATACGGCTCCGGTCAGATTCGCTTTTTGTTGCGTACCATATCCTACCACGATCACTTCCCCCAATTCGGAAATATCTTCTACTAATTCTACCTCAACTACAGTTTGATTTCCTAAGGTTATTTCCTTTTTGGAATAACCAATAAATGTGAATTCAAGTGTTGGATTACCTGAAGTGATGGACAGTTTAAAACTCCCATCAATTTCTGTAACAGTCCCATTGGAAGTCCCTTTTTCTATTACGTTTACCCCCGGGATACCTTCCTTCGTACTACTGTCTATGACCATCCCACTTACCGACTTTCCAGTTTGGGCATAGAGTCCGTGATGGCTATGGAAGCACAGCAATATGCAGAGCATCAGGGAGCCAATGATTTTAAAGTAATGTTTCTTCATGATTTTTAGGTTTATTTATTGTTAACTAGAGTGATTTCAATTTCATTTAATCTGTAGATGGCTTCCAAAAAGTAGTAATCAGCATAGTTGAGAGGCACATCTATCTCCTCATTGTGTGGAATACTGCCTGTACAGTGCTTGATCAAAAAATGATGGTTTTCACCCAAGGAAGCTAGATACTTCGTTGAACTGAGATTAGCCACCATCGATTCTGCCTTTGACAAATACTCGCTCGAAGAAAATGAGTCTAACTGGATCAAGGCTGAAGCAACTATGGCAGCAGCCGAAGCATCTTTGGGCACTTCTGCCGATGGTTGCAAACTCAAATCCCAATGAGGCACCATATCTGCGGGCAAATGACTGTGTTTCAAAATATAATCAGCGATATTTTCAGCCAATTCCAAATAGGCTTCATCCCCGGTAAATGCATAGGCACATGTAAATCCGTATAATCCCCATGCCTGACCACGTGCCCAACTGGAATCGTCAGAAAAACCTTGTGCCGTTTGATGACTTAGAGCTTTTCCCGTAACTGGATCAAAATCCACCACATGGAAGGAACTGAAGTCATTGCGAAAAAAATTTTCCATCGTGGTATTGGCATGGGCTATTGCCACATCTTTGTATTTTGATTCGCCAGTCCATTCGGTAAGCCTAAAGAGGAGCTCAAGATTCATCATATTATCAATGATCACCGGAAAAGTCCAACCACGCTGGCTCTGCCACCCCCTATCCACATCCCATGACTGAATCGCCCCTACAGTTGGGTTAAATCTCTCGATCAACACATCCCCTGCCTCTATAAGCACCTTTAAAAATTCTTCATCCCCTGTCAATCTATACCCATGCCCATAAGAATTGTTAAACACAAAACCCAAATCATGCGACCCTTTGAAGTGCCTCATATCCGAATGAAGGCTTTGGAAATAATTCGCTTCCTGAGCCCAAGTTTCATCTCCCGTCATCTCAAAAACATACCATAAGCTACCTGGAAAAAATCCTGCCGTCCAATCAAACCCTTTATAAACCCCTTTGATTTCACCATTCTTTACGGTACGTGGGATAGAATTATTTTCCCGACCCCATTCTACCAATCCTTTAAATTGTAGGGGGATGATTTTCTCTAAGTTTTGTGGGCCATTTATTTCTTTGCTATTCAATTGCCCGCATGAAATGATGGACAAAGCGAAGAAAATATTCAAGCAGTGAGAGATGATTTTAAAATGCATTTTCATGGAAATAGTTTTTTTCTATGGCTGCAAATTACTCCCCATGAATCAATAGGAACGTACAGAATCCTCCATATAAGTTCCAAAATAATCCCAGTCAAAAACAAAAGAGAAAAAGCCGTCCAAACTCAACCCTAAGGTGATTTCCAATAAAAAATATGTACAATTTTGGCATTAATCTGTACGATTTTGGCACTCAGATTCATACTCCACCTTAACTTTGTCATCCAATCCAAAATATTAGATGAAGTAACTGAAATGCACCCCCTCACATTTCTTTATATGAGTATCCGCAATGTTGCACGTTGAGTAAGAAGTAGCCTTATAAGTTGCGTATACTCATCAATAACTTGTGCGCCACGGCGTAGTCAACAGAACAACAAATCGTTCATCCAACAATCTATTGTTTGGCTACGTGCAAGAAAGCGGACATACAAAATGTTTTATATACTTATGATATTTCCTTCATTTCTTTGAAAAAACAAAATATAGGTGTGTAATACGAAATAAAAACTATCGGAATCGGACCAAAAAGTAAGCTTAAATTCAAAGGTTTTATTTAAATTGTGTTTGCAAGTCTAAATCAATAAAAGAAATGATCATTCACCTGAAAAAATATTACAGGATTGTTTTCATCTTATGGACAGTGTATTTGCAACACCCAAGACACCTCAAAGCCCAAGATTTGCCTTTGACTTTTTATCATATTGGAGTGAATGAAGGATTAAGCTCAAGCAATACACTCTGCCTACATGAAGATCATTTGAATAGGATTTGGGTGGGCACTATGGATGGACTGAACCTGTACGATGGACAGCGTGTGAAAACTTTTCAACCGACAGAAACTTCGGAAAATTCCCTTTTAGGCCACCATGTAAAAAAGATCATCCAAAAAAAGAATAAACTTTGGGTGCTCACCAACTCAGGAGTATCTTCCCTCGATCTGGAAACATTGAAATTCAAACAATATCCTGTAGTGGAAGCAATATCAATTACCACTTACAAGGATGACATTCTTTTGGCGACCAGTTCCGGACTCAAAATCATCGATGAAGACAAAGATATCCTGAGAGCTAGTCCACTTTTTCTCAACGAAGGACAAGGGTTTTCGGCATTCTACGAGTCAGAACAGTACCTATATGCCACCACATATTCACAGTGGCTTTATGTACTGAACAAATCCGATGAAACCATTCAGAAATCACACATCCCAGAAATCGGCACAGCCAACCAGATCACCGTCGAAGATGGCAACATCTGGGTGGCAAGCTACACCAATGGACTCTTGGAAATCAGCCCCCAACTAAAAATAAAAAACCATTTCCACACCCATGCAGACAGTGTCTTCAAGATCAACAACAACAGTGTAAGAACCGTGAAAATTGACTCCCAAGGCAAAGTTTGGATAGGGACATTTCTTGGACTCCATGTCTACGACCCTGTTGAAAACACCAATAGTCTATTCAATTCAGACCCACTTGTCCCTGGCAGCCTTTCCCATCACTCAGTATGGGACATCTTAGAAGACCACCAAAAATCCATTTGGTTGGCAACCTACTACGGCGGGCTGAGTTATGTTCAACCCAATCAAGAACTCTACAGACGCTACTTTCATCATATCCCTTCGAAAAACAAGCTTGGACACAATGTCCTCGGACAAATTCTTGAGGATGACAAAAACAATCTTTGGATAGCTACCGAAGGAGGTGGTTTGGATTATTTTGATCGAGAGAAAAACCAAATCACCAATCACGCTTGGTTGGGAAACAAGGATGGGTTTGCAGGGAAAAACATCAAATCCCTCTGGCTAGACAAAAACAAAACACTCTATATCGGTACCCATGAGGGTGGCCTCTTCAAAATAGACATCCCATCATTGGCTGTAAAAAACCTGGCGACTTCTCCGGGATCAAAATTTTCAGTCATTGACATCAAACCTTATCAAGATAAATTGTTGTTGGCCACTTCCATTGGATTAAAGAAATACAATCCCGAAACCAATCAGTACCAAGATTTTTTTCAGGATTGGCCATCCAATGTAAAAACCCCAAATGGCTGCAATACTGTCCTGATAGACAAGGAAAAAAAAGTATGGATAGGGACCAAAAGGGAAGGGATATTCGTGGCAGATCCCATGAGTCACAAGGTGACACTTCTCAATAAATTCAACTCCAATCTCAACAGCAACGACATCTTCAAATTCTATCAAGACAGCCAGGACAGAATTTGGGTAGCGACCACAGGTGGTGGCTTGAGTCTTTTTGACGAAAAATCTGGGGACTTCAAAACATTCACGCAAGACAGCCATGGAATCCCAAGCAATCTTATCTATGGCATTCAAGAATCGAAGTTTGACAACTATTGGATCGCTACCAGCAAAGGTTTGATCCGGCTGGATTTGGACAAAGAGCATTTTTACAACTTTGACCACAATTCTGGCTTCCCCCTGAGGGAGATCAATCAATCATCCTTATTGCTCACATCTGATGGGCAAGTATTCGTCGGTGGTGTAAGCGGCTTGGTCTCGTTTGATGAGCAGGCGAGTCTCAAAAGGCTAAAGTTGGAAAAACCTTATATTTCAGAACTGATTGTCAACAACCAGAAGGTATCACCATCCAACAATGGCATCATAGAAGCTGACATCCCTTTTCTTTCCAAAATCACCCTAGAACCAAACCACACCTCACTTACCTTAAATTTTGCTTCTGGCAACTACATCCAAACCCACAAAAGCAAGTTTCTATATAAAATGCAGGGGTTTGACAAGGATTGGATTGCACCACAGGGGCAGTTTTCGGCTTCGTACACCAATTTATCTCCGGGAGATTATAAGTTTTTGGTCAAAACCTATGATCCACAATATCAGGACAATTTTGTAGAAGCATCGATAGACATAAAAATCAATCCCCCATTTTACAAAACCAATTTGGCCTATTTTCTTTATGCAATTATCGTGTTGGCATTGATCATCTCAATAAACTATATCTACCTATATAGAACAAGGCTGATCGATCAATTGGTTTTGGAGAAAAAATCAAAAGACCAAATGGCTCAAGCCAACAACCAAAAGCTGGAGTTCTTTACCAACGTATCCCACGAATTTATCACCCCTCTTTCCATCATTACCGGTACTTTGGAAGGCTTGATGGAAAACAGCAAACTCCCTAAATCATTGTTCAACAGAATTCAGATTGCCTATAAAAGCTCAAACAGACTGAAAAATTTGGCAAAGGAACTGCTCGATTTCAGAAAACTCGAAAAAGGCCATTTGAAAATCAATGCATTTGAATCCAACTTCAGCGAATTTCTTGGGGAAATTTTCAATTCATATGACAACATTGCCATTGATAAAAAAATCAACTACACCCTGAATATGCCTGAGGGTAAAATATACCTGACATTTGACCCGGAGCAGCTGGAGAAGGTATTTTTCAACTTACTCTCAAACTCCTTCAAACACATCCCTCCACATTTTGGGAGCATCACATTGAGTGTCATCGAATCTATGAATCATGTAGAAATCAAGATCCAAGACAATGGAGAAGGAATCCCAGAAAATGAAGCCAAAAGGATTTTTGATAGGTTTTATCAAATAGAAAACCTCCATAAACAAACCAACAAATTCGGGACTGGAATTGGATTGGCTTTATCCAAGGGGATCATTGAAGCACATGGAGGTGAGATCAGAGTTGAAAGTCAACCTGAGAGGGGCAGTGTTTTTTGCGTGAAGCTTTATAAAGGAAATCGTCATTTTAAAGCTTCAAACCTCTTGCAACGCGACGAAGGGAATGGCTATCAGAAAAATATCCAAATGACACATACTGAAGACATTCCCAAGCCTGAATTGCCCAAAAATGCACCAAAAATCCTATTGGTTGATGACAATGAAGATTTCAGAAATTACATCCAAAGTTTTCTGTATGACAGCTTCCATATAATCCAAGCCTTTGATGGACAGGATGGACTTATGAAAGCAATCCAAGAAAAACCGGACCTGATTATCAGTGATGTCGTTATGCCTGTGCTTTCCGGAACACAGATGCTTGAAAAATTGAAAAGAAACATCAAAACAGGACACATTCCCATTATACTATTAACCGCAAAAATCGAAACAGAACTCAAAATCGAAGGATTGGAAAATGGCGCGGATGATTACCTTTCCAAACCAGTAAACCCTGTAATACTAAAGACCAAAGTAAATAACATACTGAAAAACAGGAAATTATTCCAAGAAAACTTCAAGGAGAAGAAAAAAATCAAAATCAAACAAACTACATTACCCAAAGTAGATGATGAATTCCTAAACAATGCCAAAAAGTTTGTTGAAAAAAACATAGAAAAAGAGGACTTGAATGTCAATACCATGGCAAAAGAATTGGGAATCAGCAGAACCAAGCTTTATTTCAAAATAAAAACATTGACAAACAAGACACCAAATGAATATATCCTGGACATCAGACTTCAGAAGGCTGCCAAGATCATCTCAAGATATCCCCACAAAAGCTTGGCTGATGTAGCTTATCAGACCGGCTTCAGTACTGCAAGATATTTTAGCAAATGCTTCAAAAACCACTTTGGGGTCAATCCGTCTCAATATGCACAGGACAAACATTAGTGTGTAATTTTAGTACCAAGTACAAAGTACAAAGAAGCTTCCAAATCCAGGGATTACCCAACTTTCAAACCTTGCAACTTTACAACATTCAAACACCACACAAACTTTTTAACAATTCCCAATTTTATAATTTTTCAATCTTACAATCTTAAAATCGATAGCAGGAACTTTATTTCCATTATCTTTGTCATCCTTATTGGAAAACAATGGGGCTGACCGGTTTTGACAGTAGGTGTAAGGATCGGGCTCGCATGTCAGGTGGAGTATGTACGTCTGTGAATAATTCATACGAACCATAATTGGCGAATCTAATTACGCCATGGCTGCCTAATCTATCCCTCACGGGAAATAGATAACGCTTAAAGGGTTGAGCCTCGATAGAGATTCCCCGGCCACATCTCGCAGCCCTTCGTCCTTTCGGGGTTGATTCTGAGGTGTCGAAATGTCAGGACTAGTGTCTGTGATGCTACTAAGCAGATGCGAAAATCCAGTAGATAAGTGATATGTAGGTGTGTCATCCAGCAGCATATCATCGAAAACCCAACAGGTGACTAAACATGTAGACGGTACGGTGTTTCCCTATCTGGACGCGAGTTCGAATCTCGCCAGCTCCACAATTTAAATTCCCAATACCCTGTAAGTTTCTAATTTACAGGGTTTTATTTTTTGAGCTAATTCTCTTGGTGGCAATAAAGTGGCTTTACCTTGTTAAACATTTATTTAATTCTTAAATTAGTTCTTCAAACTCACTTTTATGATTGGTGTTTTCAACATTGCCAATCAAGTTAATCATATAGGTTTTATCCAAAATCAATGAGTCAAATAAAGCAAGGGAGTGGACAATAATTCTAGCCAATGCTCAAAAAAAAATGTTGTAAGTCTTTTTATATCCGTTCACGATATTCTTTCGGAGTAACTCCCAGTAGTTTCTTTACATAGCGGGTGAAGAACGAACGGCTCGAAAAATCCATTTCATCTGCAATCTCAGAAATATTCAGGTTCTTGTTTTGCAACAAAAACATGATTCGCTCTTTGGTATATCGTTGTATCCATTCCGAAGCGGTAATCGGCGTATTGACTTTACAAATATAATTAAGATACTTTGGTGTAATGTTCAGCTTATCGCTGTAAAACCGTACTTCACGCTCTTTCATACAATGCTCCTGTACTAACTGCATAAACTGCTCGTAAAGTGTTCCGCTTTGCAAACTACGTTTACGTCTGTCAAGCTCATCTTCAAAAATATGCCACATTTCCAAAAGGAAAAGTTGCATTTGGAGTTTCAACATTTCTTCGTAAAAGCGATGGTTTGTTTCCTGTGATTTATCGTACAGCAACTGGAAATTTTTTAAGATTTTCTCTTTGTCTTTTTTTTCAGGGTGTAAAATCGGATTTTCTTTGGAATGTATGTAGCTATCAATACTCACATTCGCACTTGGCAAATTCGATGTCAATAAATCACTGTCCACAAATAACATTGTTGCCTTAAAATTGGCTGAAAAAGACAAATCCGAAACACGAAGACCTGCGAGCCAAAAAATAAATTCTCCTTTTTTACCCTGGTATTGCTTGTCGTTGAACACAAACTTTACAGTTCCACTTTGGCAGTAAATATGCGTGTGGAAGCGGGTTTGAAATTCATCGGGAAACTGAGCCTTTGAAGCTGTTTTATGAAGTATAACTTTTTGATTTACTGACATATTCATTCAGATAAGAAGCAACTATCAAATATAAGTGATATTTGACATTTATTGCGACATTAATGTAACATAATACTTCTGTTTTGCAGCTACCTTTGCATTAAATAATAATGCAATGCAAACAACAGATATTTTTGAACGATTGAAAAAGGGAGAAACCATTCTGCCTAGCGATCCTCAGGCCTACAGAATGCTTGAGGAGTCATATGTCACGAGAAAATTGCTGGTGCAGATGAACCATGCTACAGATCCTAAAGAAATCAGGGATTTACTGAGTCAAATAACAGGTTCAAAAATTGACGAAAGCGTTGACGTGTTTACCCCCTTGTACATCAATTACGGCAAGCATACCAAAATTGGTAAAAACGTTTTTATCAATTTCGGTTGCACTTTTCTGGACTTGGGGGGTATTACCATAGATGAAGGTGTACTTCTAGCTCCCAACGTAAGCCTGCTATCCGAAAGTCATCCGATAGATCCTGAAAACCGACACGCATTGGTTCCCAAAGCAATACACATAAAGAAGAATGCGTGGATTGGTGCAGGAGCAACTATTTTACAAGGGGTAACCGTTGGCGAAAACTCGGTGGTTGCAGCGGGTTCTGTTGTTTCTAAAGACGTTCCCGACAATGTTATCGTGGGAGGTACTCCTGCAAAAATCATCAAGGAAATTTAAAACATACACAATGAAAACCACAAAGATACTCGCAGCTGTCCTCCTTTTATTTATATGGCAGGGCTGTAATTCCAAGAATAAAAAACAAAACAATATGGAACAGGACGAAACTGCCTTGAATAACATTTTTCCAATAGGTGAAAAAGGTTCAGCGGAATGGTTTACTGGGAATGCCTATCCTACAAGTCTGCTGGAAGCAGATTCCATTTATACAACACTTGCCGGCAATGTGTACTTTGAACCCGGTGCGAGGAGCAATTGGCATACCCACCCATCCGGACAGATTTTGATTATTACTGATGGTATTGGCTATTATCAGATTGAAGGACAATCCATTGAAGTCATGAAAAAGGGAGATGTGGTAAAGTTCCCCCCTAATATCCGGCATTGGCACGGGGCAAGTCCTGATGTAGGAGTACAGCAACTTTATATTATTCCCAATACGGAACAAGGGATTGTAGAATGGATGGAAGTCGTAACGGATGAGGAATACAACAACAAGAAGTAGTTTCCTTGGAAAACTTGTTTAAAGAAGATCTACAAAAAAATGACTATGCAAAACCAGCTAGAAAATATAAAAACAGCCCCTCTCATGCGAAGAGGCTTTTTAAAAGCAGCCACTTTGTTGGGGTTAGGTACAATAGCTTCCGGGACTGTTAAGGGATATGCATCTTCTTCTCAGAGTCCTGTTGGAAAAAATGCCATAGGTACCATATTGACCAAGAAGAGGGCTTTGGGTTCCAAAAAGAATCCACTTGAAGTTTCAGCCATTCAGTTGGGTTGTATGGGAATGCACACGGGTCGTGGAGTACATCCGGATCATAAAAGTATGGTAAAACTGATCCGGGATGCTGCGGAACGTGGTTGCGACTTTTTTGATACTGCCGAAGTTTATGGTCCGTATGTTAACGAAGAATTGGTTGGAGAAGCACTTGCTCCCATTAGAAACCAAGTTGCCATTTCTACCAAGTTTGGTTTTGATATTGGGGGTACAAATGTTTTTAACAGTAGGCCAGAACAAATCCGGACCGTTGCGGAACAATCTCTCAAACGCCTCAAAACCGACCGTATTGACCTTTTCTTTCAGCATCGCGTTGATCCAAACGTGCCTATTGAAGAGGTTGCAGGCACTGTAAATGATCTTATTAAAGAAGGAAAGGTGCTACACTTTGGACTTTCAGAAGCAGGCGCTGAAACCATCAGAAGGGCACACGCTATTTGCCCTGTTACGGCAGTGCAAAGTGAGTATTCCTTTATGTTTAGGCTGCCCGAAGAGGTCATCTTTTCCACCTTGCAGGAACTGGAGATAGGTTTTGTTGCTTATAGTCCACTTTGCCGTGGCTTATTGGGTGGAAATTTAACCGAATATTCTGATTTGAATACGAATGACATCCGTGGTTCATGGCCAAGATTTCAGCCCGAGGCATTGAAATCAAACATCCGGATTTTCGAGGCGCTGAATGAATTTGGGAAGCCAAGAGGTATGACTTCATCTCAGATTTGCCTGAGCTGGATGCTTTCAAAATACCCTTTTATTGTTCCCCTGCCTGGCACCACCAAACTATCACATCTGGAGGAAGATCTAAGGGCCGCAGACTTCACATTAACGTCAGCCGAAATCAACGAGATTGAAAGCAAAATTGAAGAAATAGGTGTCGTGGGTGATCGCTATGACGCACTGCAACAGTCTAGGGTAGAATACTAGTCTTCTATAACGAAGCAGGAAGAATAAATCCGACATTTAGTTTATGGTGGAAGGATGGATTCAGTAAAGACGATTTAGAATTAATCAAAAAATGACATTATTATTCAACATAAAAAAATAACCATGGATACCATTGAAAGAAAATTTTCCAAAGACAAGCGCATGAAATTTAGTGCAGGAGTTCTATTAACATTCCTATGTCTTGTATCCTTTTATTCATGTACAACTGATATGAAAACAGACGAAGAAAAACAAAATGTTTTGGCAGCTCATGAACAAAGGAGGTCAGCAACGCTCAATGGAGATGCAAATACTGTAGCTTCCATGATGACAGATGACCTTACCTTCACACATGCGAACGCAGTGGTGGAGTCGAAAGAGCAATTTGTTGAAGCCTTGGAAACCCAAAGGTTACAATACAGGGCACTCACTGATGAAGATGTTCAAGTACGTGTAAATGGCAGTACAGGCGTTGTTTCAGGAACAGTCCACATTGTGGTGGATGCTGCAGGAACCGAATACGACCTACGAGTTCTTTTTACAGAGCTTTGGGTAAAAGAAGGTGATTCCTGGAAAATGATGCTATGGCATGCAACGGAGGTGCAATAGGCATTTATCAAACTTAAACAAATTCCAAATATGGAAAATAATATTAAAAATAAGGTGGTAGTCATTACAGGTGCAAGCAGTGGTTTGGGTGAAGCCACGGCAAAACATTTATCAAACCTCGGTGTAACCGTAGTACTGGGTGCGAGAAGAACCAATAGAATTGAAAAGCTGGCAAAAGAAATACAGGCAAGTGGTGGAAAAGCGCTTGCCATTGCCACAGACGTAACCCAGCGGGATCAGGTCAAGAATCTGGTAGATACAGCAGTTGAAAAATTTGGACGAGTTGATGTACTGCTCAATAATGCGGGCATCATGCCACTATCGCCTATTGATCGTCTGAATGTGGATGAATGGGATAAGATGATTGATGTAAACATCAAAGGAGTACTAAATGGAATAGCTGCTGTCCTTCCTCATATGAAAAGTCAGAAGTCTGGACATATCATAAACACTGCTTCTGTAGCCGGGCATAAGATTTTCAGTGGCTCCACAGTTTACTCGGCGACAAAATTTGCGGTAAGGGCTTTGTCTGAAGGCTTACGGATGGAATTAAAGCCCTATAATATCCGCACAACGATAGTTTCTCCCGGAGCTGTCAAAACAGAATTGCTGGAACATATTACCGAGTCGGATGTCCAGCAGGCAAACAAAGATTATGTGGGAGAAGTAGGAATAAGCCCTGACAGTTTTGCGCGAGTCGTTGCATTTGCCATCAGCCAGCCAGAAGATGTGGATATCAATGAAATTATCTTCCGCCCTACTGCTCAAGAGCTTTAATCTCAAAAATAGAATAGCTATGAAAAATTTAATAGTAATCCTGGCACTCGCGACATTAGGGATGTCGTATGGTCAGGAAAAGTCAAGTCAAATAATCTTAGAAACAACAATGGAACCAGCTACATCAGCAGTTGCAGAGCCATCAGCAAAATACACTTTCCAATTAAGTGATAAAGTAACACGTAAAAAAGTAACCTTCAAAAACCGATACGGAATTGAACTTACTGGCGATTTATACCTTCCAAAAGATGGTGGCAATAATTTGTCGGCAATAGCCATTAGCGGGCCTTTCGGTGCGGTAAAAGAACAATCCTCAGGTTTGTATGCCAACCAAATGGCAGAACGTGGTTTTGCAGTCCTTGCGTTTGACCCGTCCTATACAGGCGAGAGCGGTGGAGAACCCCGAAACGTTGCATCGCCCGATATAAACACAGAAGATTTCAGTGCGGCAGTAGATTTTCTCGGAATTCAAGAAAATATTGACAGGAATAGAATAGGCATCATTGGTATCTGCGGATTTGCAGGTTTTGCCCTAAACGCTACAGCCGTGGACAAACGTGTAAAAGCGGTGGCCACCACAAGTATGTACGATATGAGCCGGGTAAATGCAAATGGTTATTTTGATGCCTCCACACCTGAGCAACGCACTCAATTGTTAGAGCAAATGGGTGAACAACGATGGAAGGATGCGGAGAATGGAACGTTTGCTCCATCCTCAAACAACCTTCCTGAGAAATTGCAGGGCAATGAACCCCAATTTGTAAAAGAGTACTTCGATTATTACAAAACCCCCCGTGGTTTTCATCCGAATTCATTAAACTCAAATGGTGCCTGGACAGCGACAACCCCCTTACCGTTTATGAATATGCCATTGCTGACCTACATAAATGAAATTTCACCAAGACCGGTGTTTTTAATTGCAGGAGAAGATGCACACTCCCGTTACTTTAGCGAAGATGCCTTTAAAGCAGCAGCCGAGCCAAAGGAATTGATGATTATCCCTGACGCAGTTCACGTGGATCTATATGATAAAATAGAAGTCATTCCTTTTGATAAATTAGAAAAGTTTTTCAAAGAACATTTAAAATAACAACAGGGTTATGAAACGTTCATTTTCAATGATGTTGGTATTTATTTCATTTCTGGTCAGTGGTGCGTCCTCTTGCAACCAAGACGATGATAATATCAACATGGAGAATAAAACACCAATGGCTAACGGAAAAATCAAAATAACGGTCAATTTACAAACCTTTACGGCTACCCTTTTGGACAACAATTCCGCAATGGCATTCAAGGAGATGCTGCCAATGACGGTAGAAATGATTGAACTGAACAGGAATGAAAAGTATGTCCGTCTTCCGGAAAACCTTCCTACCAACGCCTCAAATCCCGGAACTATTCGTCCCGGTGATTTGATGCTTTACGGTTCCAATACGGTTGTGCTCTTTTACGAGGGCTTGAATACTTCATACAGCTATACCCGAATGGGGAAAATAGATGATCCTACAGGGTTAAGAAATGCATTGGGAACAGGTAACGTGACTGTTACTTTTGAAATCGAATAAGAATTCAGCATTGTTAGACCTAAATTAATTGGTTTCTAAATGCCTGAAAACATTCTGTTTCTCAGGAGCTGCGAGTTTGAGTAAGTTCTGTCCAATCATAAGTAGATGGATTTCAATTGATAGTAAAGGATTTTTTTTAGTTTAGGTTATATGAAATAGATGGATTTACTTTTTCATCTCGTGTGGGGAGTCAATTTAGGTTTCTACCGTTTAGTGAACTGCCCATCAATTACACTGCTATAGTCATCTCTTCTCAAACTCTATTAACTCAAATTTACTGACATATGAATACATTATAATGATTATCAGCAATTTAAACAGACTCTATTTAGTCCTTCTTTTTTCTTTGTATCTCATTGATTGCAAGGCACAAGACGAAAGCAACAAATCCACTTATTTCGGGGGTTCATTTGGTCTAACCAATAACGGCATTGCACTTTTGCCGACATTTTCTCTCAATAAACCTGCAGGCTTTTTGATGTTGAATGTTGGCAATCGGTTTACATTTGAACCCGAATTTCATTTCTCATTGGAAGGAAAGCCATGGACGATATTGCTTTGGGGAAGATACAAGCTACTTCAAGGAGAAAAGTTTAAGTTGAATGTGGGAGCTCACCCCGGACTTTTGTTTCAACCGCAAATGCTATCTATCAATGGAGCACCGCCTTCTGAAGTCATTACAAGTGAACGTTACCTTGCCGGAGAATTGGTTCCCAATTATTTTTTCACTCCAAATACCAGCATAGGTCTGTATTACCTTAATGGGAATGGTTTTGCGGAAAGTTCATCCAAAAGAATGCACTTCCTGACCCTGAATGCCAATTTCAGAAAAATCAATTTGTCAGAAAGTTATTATCTCCGATTCAATCCCCAAATTTACTACCTTAACATGGACAAAACTGAAGGCTTTTTCACTTCATCTATAATTGCATTGGCAAGAAATGATTTTCCTGTTGCCATTCAGATGTTGACTAATAAATCTTTTAAAACTGATTTTCCCGACACTTCCGACTGGATGTTCAGCTTTAGTTTGATCTATTCTTTTGGGAAGAATTATAACCCAGCTTCCAATGTAATCTCCCAACTTGGCCCTATTTCCTCTCTAAATATCCAATGACTCAAAATCCTATCATATTATAATTTCAACAAAAAAATATTTTAAGACTGTAAGTACTCTTTTCTTTATGGCGCTTATATTTTCAGCATGTAGTGAAGAACCAATATTGGAGCCTGTAGAATCGAATCCAAAAGAAAACTAGGTTTTGGAGAAGAAAAAATATTGACGGATGAAGGGCAAAGGTTCAGACACCCTATATAAGGAAAGGATGATGCCACCTATATGATTACCGAACAGGGAAAGGCTATATAGGATCAGCAAATAAAAGCCAAATTTGCAGCTGGTAAAGCTGCCTACCTAGCGAGACGATTAAAGAACCATGACTTTTCAGTCTTCGAGAAATTTAACGACTAGGACATCAGTAAGCTGGAAATAACGGGTGATCTAAACTTTCTAAACAAGCTTAAAAAGTCGAGGGACAAAGCATCTTTTTTCTATTGGTATAAGGCGTTGAATTAAAACAGAAGATTGCGAAACAATAATTTCAACCACAAAGCAAATTCAATAAAGATTAATGAATCGTATCCGTCCGAGGAAGTACAAGCCTAATTGAGGATTAATTTTTCGTAATGTTGCGTTATGGAAAAGATAAGCAACGACGAAAATTACAACCTTTTTTCTAGTGGCGGGAATCAGGGGTAAGTAAAGTCTCTTTTGCAGCCCATGTGGGTATTTCAAAAGCTTCATTTTTTTATTGGTGTTCTTCCCATCTAGTGGTTTATATTAAGAGATAAAGTTTTACTCAAAAATGCCAGTAATAATTTTTACTGGCATTTTTGAGTAATTATTAAAAATGCCATTATATTTGTATAATTGGCAATAATAAGTGATTTTATAATTTGCCAAAAAAATTAAATACTGGCAAAATAGAGTTATGTCTAAAATCATTGACCATCAAATATCAAAGCATTTTAAAGGAAAAGGACATTTCGGTCGAGAAGCCCTTAGTTCCTTTTTGACTGATTTAGATCCTGAAATATCAGAAAGTGCTATAACCTGGAGAATCCATGATTTGGTCAAACGGAAAGTGATTGACCAAGTTAAGTTAGGTGTTTTTATTATTTCCAACAAAGAATCCTACAAGCCATTTATATCAGAGAAACTGGGTCGCTTATCCAAAATTGTAGCCAAGGATTTCGATGAATTGGAATATTGCCTTTGGAGTACCGAGTGGCTCAATGATTTTACCCAACACCAATTGGGAAGCTTCTTTTATATTCTGGAGGTGGAAAAGGACTTTGTAGAGGAAGTATTCAATGCATATTCAGAATCTAGGCAATACAGAGTATACTTGGATCCCAAAGAAGAGATCATGCAGCGCTACGTGGAAAGCGAAATTTCTATTGTCATCAAACCGCTAATCAGCCGTTCCCCAAAACAAAAAGTTGCTGTAAAGGAGAGATCCAAGGATAAAATCTATGTGCCCACCTTGGAGAAAATATTGATTGACGTGTATAGCGATGCGGTAACCTTTTACACCGTACAGGGAAGTGAAATGCATGCACTGTTTGAAAATGCCTTAAAACATTATCAAATCAATTTCACCAAACTCATCAGCTACGCTAGAAGAAGAAATAAAGAAGAACAAATTAAAAGTTACTTAGTAAACAACTTTGATGAACTTGTTAAAGATATTTTAGGATGATAAAAGAACATTGTTTTACCAAAGAATGGATCAACGGTTTTAAGAAACAAAAGCATTTAAAGCGTATTAATCCTCCAGTACTGGAGAAAATGATACACGCCCTTTCCTTATTGCAGCAACTCAAAGCTCATGGCTTAGAGTTCACTTTTAAAGGAGGTACAAGCCTTGTTTTATTGCTTTCCAAATCAAGACGATTTTCTGTAGACATTGATATTATTACCACCCAAAGCCGGAAGGAAGTAGAAACTATCCTGGACAAAGTGGTAGCTAACTCACATTTCAATAGTTGGGTCTTACAGGATAGAAGGAGCTACAAAGAAGGGGTACCCAAAGCCCATTACGAATTTGATTATGAATCCAGTCTCAACCAAAGTGCTCATTTTGTGTTGTTGGATATACTGTTTGAGCAAACAGACTACCCAAGACTTCTATCCGCTCCCATTCAGACTGAATGGATAGAATCAGAAGACGTATTGGAAGTCGCTGTACCTTCCATCGAATCCATTTTAGGGGATAAACTAACAGCATTTGCACCAAACACAGTTGGGATTTTATACGGTAAGGACAAAGAGCAGGAAATCATCAAGCAGCTTTTCGATATTGGCTGTCTGTTTGAAGAAGCAGATAAAGTAGAAGAAATTGCATTGAGCTTTGAGAGAATTGGAGCAAAGGAAATCAACTACCGTGAACTTGAAATAAATTTAATGGATGTGCTGGACGATATTTTCAACACTTCTTTACTCATTGCCAAGCGAACCAAAAACACTTTAGAACCTGACAAAACAAGGTTTACTGAACTCACCACCGGAATACGCAGGTTTGAAGGTTTTTTGATAGCCGAGAACTTCAAAATTGAGGATGCCATACTTGCAGCTGCTAAAGCTGCCTACCTAGCGAGACGATTAAAGAACCAAGACTTTTCAGCATTAGAAAAATTTAACGGACAGGACATCAGTAAGCTGGAAATAACAGGTGAGCTAAACTTTCTAAACAAGCTTAAAAAGTCGAGAGACAAAGCAGCTTTTTTCTATTGGTACAAGGCGTTGAATTAAAACAGAAGATTGCGAAACAATAATTTCAACCAAAGAGCAATTCCAATAAAGATTAATGAATCGTATCCGTTAGTGCAATTCCAGAACCTGTCAAAAGTTTACTATTCTTAAAGTTGCATCATGAAAAAATTCAGCAACCAAGAATATTATTGGTGTAAGATGTCTCCTGATTTTTGTTTCCGATTAGGTCGGAACAGGCTTTGATGCATCCGCTACCTCAGAAGCACACAGGCATAACGGATTTTGAGAGAAATGTAACCACCTCCCCCGATATGCGCTATACTTTTTTAATATAACACACCAGTTATCACTTACAGCTATAGTAATTCCAATTGCTTTTTAAAGATAAATCCAAGGGAGATGCTTTTTGGCTTGCCCAGCTATTTCATACCTATCAATTTGACCCACTTCCAAATCGCAGTGTGAATAAAAGTAATCCTAGGTGGTGAATTTTGTCCTTCTCAATGATACCAGAAAAGTTCAACTTCAAACCAATCACTATGCTCAATGAAATTACATGGGAACAGTTTTTCCTCGCTCTGGGAATCCTATTCACGACCTACTACCTCTATGTGGCATTACGCTGTTTCAGAAAAGATTTAGCCTCCAAAATGGAATTGAAGATCCCTTCCAAGAAAAAAGGCGAGAAGCCTGAGACAAGTATCCCTCTTTCCGAATCGCAATTTGCCAAAGCATTTGGTGAGCTGGAAATGCTCAACGCCGATTTGCGGGAGAATGTGATTCCCGCCTTTGCCCGGTCAAAGGATAAAAAAGTGCTCTTCGGGGTTTACATCTCTTTTTTCATCTGTCTTGAATCTTGAATCTCCTATCTAATCTCTCGCTTCTAGTCTCTCGTATCCATTTTCACTCCAAACTATACCATTCCACTTCCAGAGGCGATCTGCGTCCTTGTGCTTCTGGAGCGAAATGGGTAGAAAGATAGTCAACGATGATGTCTTCATTTTCACCCAATTCCCAAAAACCTTGTGTTTCCTGCATCCAACGAATCACCTGTATCCATCCCTCACGGGTAAATTTATTCTGGGTAACAAGCTTGGCTGAATGACAATTGGTGCAATTGGCCAAGACCAATTGAAGTCCCTCCCCTTCTACCAAACCAACTTCTTCCAATTTCTCAGCTGTCCACTCCTCTTCAAGCAACTCATCAAACCCCACTGATTTCCCTGTTTTTTCTTTGGCTAGCCAGCCTTGAACCAGGTCAGGCTGATACTGTAGCATCAAGACGACTCCAATTGAGGAAAGTACCAAAAACAGTATTAAAAAAACCAAGAATGACATAAATCGGATCATTCTCTTGATAGCCTCTTCCTTCATCTCAGTTTACTTTTACGGCTATTCTGTGACATGCATTGTTGAGATAGCCTTTTGGATTCCAACCGGGTACTACCATAGGCTGGCTGCTTCCATTTTCGTCAGTTGCCATCACCCAAATTTCATAATACCCTTTTTGGGGGAATTTGATGCTTGCCTGAAAATGCTGCCATGCAAATCTGTTTATTGGCTTTTCAAGATTGCAAGACTGCCATGTGGCCCCAAAATCAATAGAATAAGCAACCTTATCTACTTTATATTCTCCTGCCCAAGCATGTCCACGGATATCAAGGTTTCTCCCCAAAGGAAATGTTGCGCCTGATTTCGGAAAAGTGATTAGTGACTTGACAGGCATAGATTCTATGATCTGCATATTCTCAGGGCTAGCCTGAGTTCCCGGTTCAATGGGCTCAATGGGCACTCGATATGAAGGCGACTCCATTTTGGCTCCATCGTGAACTTTATTTCTGACAGAAATGGCCTTCAGCCATTTTCCGGATGCAGAAGCCGGATAGCCTCCTGCCACTAACCTCAAAGGATACCCATGAACCAAAGGGATCTCCCTGCCATTCATCTGAAAAGCCAACAAGGTCTCATCTTGCATGGCTTTTTCAATTGGGATTCCCCTTGAGATAGACTCCTTATTTGGATTCCCACTGAGATGTGAATCTGTCCCATGGTATCCTATATAGACAGCATCCTTCTTGATACCTACATCTTCCAAGAGGTCTTTTAACCTGATTCCTGTCCACATAGCACAGGAAACAGCACCTTGTCCCCATTGGTTTCCTTCTGTAGGTGGATAAAATTCCCCCCTACCATTCCCGCCACATTCCAAGGTGAGTTGGAATGTGTAATTTTTGAATTTACTTTTCAATTCGGAAAGCGTATAGCTTTTTTCCTCTCGAACCGACTCTCCTTTGACGGTCAATGACCAGTTTGAAACATCTATTTTCTCAGGAATTGAACCATTGTTCCTTACAAACATTTTGTCTGCAGGCGTGACCTTATCGTCGAGCAGGTGGATAGGCGTCTCCACATTCCAAGGCCTATCATTAAGTACTTTTAGCGCCGCATCTTTACCCAATGACTTTAGGCTATCCTGCTCTTCAAGAAAAACAGGAAGGTAGTCTTTAGGTAGGTTTTTGGCAAATACTATATCAGCTCCCAAAGCCGAAGCCAAAGATGCCAAAGTGATTTTTTTGATAAATGCCCGTCTTTCCTTTTTCACTAATGATTCGATTGAATATTGAAGATCAATGCTTGTCGAGATCTATTGTTTCAATGATTTTCGATCTCCTCTTGTTTTGAATTTCAAGTTACTTAATGTCTCGGCAACAATCCATATCAAGTGCCAAAATAGGCATTCAATTCCCCTACCATCAGAGACTTGTCTTGGAGGTCTTTGACAACCCTTCCCTTTTCAAGCAATACAATCCTTTCGCAAATATCCGTGACATGATTTAGATCGTGACTGGAAATCAAGAAGGTAATCTGGGATTGCTCTTTTTCTTGAAGTATGAGTTTTTTCAACCTGACCTGCGAACTTGGATCCAAGTTTTCAAATGGCTCATCCAACATCACCACTTGGGGATTTCCCAACATGGCCGCTGCAATACCTACTTTCTTGGTATTCCCTTTGGAAAGGTCTCTGAGATATTTCTTTTTCCCTCGGATTTCGTCATTGAAAAGTTCTTCAAATTTGGTCAAATGAAGTTCCAGATCTTCAACCGAAAGTCCGTATATCTTCCTCAAAGTCTCAAAATATTCATCAGCCGTCAAATAGGTCAAAAGCATATGCTCATCGAGATATGCCCCAACTCTCGATTTCCAATCCTCCGATTTGCTGACATCCTCTCCATCGATGATGACATTTCCGGATGTTGCCCTAACCAAATCAAGCATTATTCTAAACAAGGTCGTCTTACCTGCCCCATTGTTCCCAACCAAACCAAAGCATTCTGATTTTGGGATTTCCAAAGTTTCTACGTCCAGTACGGTTATATCTTTGTATTTTTTCTGAAGGTTCGTTATTGTGATCATAATTCTTGTCTAAAAGCGGATGAAATTTCGTATCTGTTTTTCAAAATCTTATTGACTGGCAACGATGATAAGTATGGAGCAGCTATGATCCCAATGATACCCGTAATACCCAATGCCAACAGTCCTGCGTATTGGTTGATCAATAAGGCAAAAGGAAAATAAACTGCATAAGGTCCCAAGAAAATCGGGAGCATCATCAGAAACTGTGCAATCCCAACTCCTTCATAATTGAACATGGCCCCTTTATTTAGATCCATAGGTTTTGGTTTCCAAAGCGAAAGGTAGATCACCAGATGGATCACTACTCCCATATTGAATAAGAAGGTAGCTACATGGATCAATAATATTTCCCAGCCAAAATAAACATAAGGAACGGATGCCAAAAAGCAAAATGCAGAAGTAGCTACAAACAAGAGATACTTCCCTTTGACCAAAGCTTCCACACCACCTCTTTTGCTGAGAAAGAAATCAAAATTTGCCGAATTCCAACTCAGAAAAAGCTGACCATATTGCAATATGAAGATGCTGGTGATAAATGTCCCTACAAATACAAACATGTGGCTAAAACCATCTTCAGACATATAAATCGGATTGGTATAAAATATCAATCCATACAAAAGAAAGAAGCCAGCAAGCATCAGGTAAGTCCTGCTTTTTTTGTGCCGTATGATCAATTTCCACTCCAGATTAGCCAGCTCACCTGCCAAGCCAAAGCGGTCAAAAATCCCAAAGTTGGAATTCACAAACCTTACTTCTTCTTCTTTGGACAGATCTTCGAGGTAGGCGTTTTTGATATAATAGGAATAAGCAAGCCAATACATGGCTATGCATAAGCCCAACAAAGCCAACACTGGAATAAAGGATGTCAGTGAATAATCAAAAAATGGCTTGATCACATCCCCTAGGTTGAACCAGCCATAATAACTGGAACCTACCCCCAACAAGATCACTGCAAATATCACGATCAACCCTATGAAGCTATCTTCAAATTTCTGCTTAAACCATAGCATAAACCAATGCAGCGACCAGCTTCCCAGCAAGATTAAGAACAACCAAGCCCAGGCAGCACTGGCTCCATATGTTGGTGCAATCTCCCTGAATGCAAATGGCGTAAACAACAACAAAGCGATCAATGATAATGGAGAAATGAATGATCTTCCCAAAAGAAAATTGATGATCTTACTCTTTTTGATTGGTAAATGTAAAAAGCGTTCCAATTCAATCACAGGCAATTTTTGGGTAAAATACCTATACATAAACTCGAAGAGAAAGAAATAAATCAGGTACGAATTCAACACCCCAAGGGTATCCGAAGTTTTAAAAACCTCCTCTATCACTTCCTTGAGAACCAGACCCAATATCAGAAGATATGAAAGTAGTAACAAAGCCAAAAAACCAAGGAATACAGCTACCAATACCGATTTGGCAAAGGAAGTTGATCTCATGGTTTTTGTCAATTCCAATTTGATTAGTTGTAGCATCATAGGCCTGAGATTCTTAAATACTGTGCTATTGTGAACATTTAAACAATGAATATATAAATAGTTCGTGAAAAATAAATAATTAACATGCTTTAGTGCAAGAAAACTCTTCAAGAGTTCAAACCCCTTGAAAAGTTTTGCTTATTCAAATGGGGAAACTAAACAATCTGATCTTCCTATCTTAGAAAGGTCACAGATTACAGCCATTTATACCCAATTAATCATTAAGGACTCAATGTCGTTTAGATAAGACCTGCCAGATTTTTGCTTATATAAGAACAGGTGTTTTATTTGGAAGGAAAGACCATTACAAGATTTAAATCTGGCAGGTCTCTTTTTTAACTAAACGACATTGATTAAGGATTCTTAAAAAACAAAAGTTAATACCCATACTTCCCCTTCCATTTTGAATTGAGGTATTTCCTCAATTCATTTTCCCTTGCATTGTTTCCGGGATCATAAAGCTTGAGGTTTTTGATTTCATCCGGCAAGAACTCCTGAGCTACAAAATTGCCTTCGTAATCATGTGAATATTTATATTCTTTGCCATAATTCAAATCCTTCATGAGCTTGGTAGGCGCATTGCGAAGATGAAGAGGGACAGAAAGGTCTCCTTTTTCCCTTACCAATGCCTGGGCTTTGTTGATAGCCATATAAGACGCATTGCTTTTTGCCGAGCTTGCCAAATAGGTGACACACTGGGACAATATTATCCTAGCCTCTGGATAGCCTATAATTTTTACCGCATCAAAACAGTTAGTTGCCAAAAGCAATGCATTGGGATTGGCATTGCCAATATCCTCTGACGCCAGGATGACCAATCTTCTGGCAATAAATTTCACATCCTCCCCTCCTTCAATCATCCGTGCCAACCAATACACCGCCGCATTGGGATCGGATCCCCGGATAGATTTGATAAACGCAGAGATGATATCATAGTGCTGTTCACCAGACTTATCATAGAGCGCCACTTTTTGCTGCGCGATAGTGGTCACGATTTCATTGGTGATCACACAGGGGTCTTCATTGATTCCTTCTATGACAATTTCAAAGAGATTCAATAATTTCCTCCCATCACCACCGGACAATCTCAACAACGCCTCGGTTTCCTTCAGCTCAACCGTTCTCTTCTTCAACAAGATATCCTTTTCCAGAGCTTGCAACAACATTGCCTCCAGCTCGGATTTCCCGAGTGGATTGAGGGTAAACACCTGACATCTTGACAACAAAGCGGCATTGACCTCAAAAGACGGGTTTTCGGTAGTTGCACCGATCAATCGAATCACACCTTTCTCAACAGCACCAAGTAAGGCATCCTGCTGGGACTTGTTGAATCTGTGGATTTCATCTATAAAAAGTACCACTCCCATTTGGAAACGCGCTTTCTCGATTACCTCCCTGATGTCTTTCACTCCCGAACTGATTGCACTCAAAGTATAGAAAGGTGCTTTGATCTCATTGGCTATGATATTGGCGATCGTTGTCTTTCCAACGCCCGGAGGTCCCCAAAGAATCAAAGAAGGCACATTTCCAGTCCTGATGGCTTTGTACAAAAATGATGTTGGTGATGAAAGATGCTCTTGGCCGATCAACTCATCAAGACTTGAAGGCCGCATTCTTTCTGCCAATGGAGTATTGCTCATCTGTTTTGGATTTTTTTAATGATTACTATCTATCAAAACAAAATTAACCCTTTCTGATCACTATCCCCAAGAATTATTCAATGCAGATGTCTACAAGTGCTGGATCAAAAAATCAGTAAAACCCATGAGAGCAAAAAAAAGCCCCAATTACTTGGAGCTTCAATGTGCGCACGAGAAGATTCGAACTTCCACACCCGTAGGGCACCACCCCCTCAAGATGGCGTGTCTACCAATTTCACCACGTGCGCGGTTAGGGTGAGCAAAAGTAGAAAGGATTGCCTTTCCTTGCAAATCAAATTTTAGATTTTTGGGAAGCTTTCTATTTTGACACTCACTATCAACACTTTATTTTGTATACACTTTCCCCTCTGCTGCCAAAAGTGTGTTGTATAAAAGAGATGCGATCGTCATCGGCCCTACACCTCCGGGTACAGGAGTGATTGCAGAAGCTTTTTCGGACACTTCATCAAACTTCACATCTCCGATCAGTTTGAAGCCTGACTTTTTGCTGGCATCAGCTATCCTATGGATTCCAACATCGATTACCGTAGCTCCATCCTTTACCATATCAGCGGTCACAAATTCAGGTTTCCCTATCGCTACAATCAAGATATCGGCTGTTTTGGTGATTTCAGGAAGATTTTGTGTCCTGCTATGCGTCAAGGTGACGGTACAGTTGCCAGGATATTCATTTCTGGCCATCAAGATACTCATCGGTGAGCCTACTATATGACTCCTACCGATTACCACACAGTGCTTTCCAGAAGTTTCAACATTGTATCTTTTCAGCAATTCCACAATACCATATGGAGTCGCCGCAACATACGCCGGCCACCCCAAAGTCATCCTTCCTACATTGGCTGGTGTAAATCCATCAACATCCTTTTCAGGTTTGATCTTGTTGGTCACCTTCTCTACTGAAATATGCTTTGGCAATGGAAGCTGAACAATCAAACCATCTATTGCAGGATTTTCATTGATATCTTCTACAACTTTCAAAAGCTCTTCCTCAGAAACACTCTCTTCCAACCTCACCAAAGTAGATTCAAACCCTACCTGCTCGCAGGACTTGACCTTTGCACCAACATAAGTCTGGCTGGCTCCATCATTTCCTACCAAAATCGCAGCCAGATGTGGGATCTTACCTCCCTCTTGCTTGATTTCTGATACTCTAAGAGCAATTTCCGATTTTATTTCCTCAGAGGTTTTCTTTCCGTCGATTAGAAGCATGTTTTAGATTTTAGATTGAAAGATTTTAGATTGATAGGTTTGAAGGTTGTAAGGTTTTAAAGTTTGGAGAACCCCACCCAAACTTTTATCATTGACTAATACACAATGACAACTTTTTTTTTTAATCGTTTCAAATAACAATTAAATGATCGTCAGGACAAGAACTCATAAACTCCGAGGGTCAAATATATCGCCGAACTTGTCTTCCGTCAGGAAGAGGCTTATTTCCATTTATATCGCAAAGCATATATCGATCATTTAATCCATTGAATCTTGCCTTTTCTGTCTTGTGGCTTAATTCTTGTGTCTTGCGTCTAATAATTAATCCAACTTCAACACAGCCATAAATGCTTCTTGCGGTACTTCTACGTTTCCGACTTGACGCATTCTCTTTTTACCTTTTTTCTGCTTTTCAAGGAGTTTACGTTTACGGGAGATATCACCACCATAACATTTCGCCAATACGTTTTTACGCAAGGCTTTTACCGTTTCCCTGGCGATGATTTTCGTACCGATAGCTGCTTGGATCGCAATCTCAAACATTTGTCTTGGCACAAGTTCTTTTAATTTTTCACAAAGTCTTTTGCCCCATTCGTAGGCTTTGTCTCTATGGACAATCGCAGAAAGTGCATCTACAGGCTCACCATTAAGCATTACATCTAGACGAACCATATGGGAAGGTTGATACCCCTTTAATTCATAATCCAAGGAAGCGTAACCACGAGAAATCGTCTTCAACTTATCAAAGAAATCAAATACAATCTCTGCCAAAGGCATATCAAATTGCAATTCGACTCTTTCAGCTGTCAAGTAAACTTGATTTTTTATCTGTCCACGCTTATCCATACAAAGCTGAATAACAGGCCCTACGTACTCTGAGGCTGTGATGATCGAAGCTTTGACAAAAGGCTCTTCTATATGCTTAAACCTGGTAGGATCGGGCATATCAGATGGGGCATTGATGACTTCGTAAACATCATTGGTCATCAATGCTCTGAATTGCACTGAAGGAACCGTAGTAATCACAGTCATATCAAATTCACGCTCCAACCTTTCCTGAATAATCTCCATGTGAAGCATTCCCAAGAATCCACAACGGAACCCAAAGCCCAAGGCGGCTGATGTTTCAGGTTCCCACACTAGTGAAGCGTCATTGAGTTGCAATTTCTCCATGGAGGCTCTTAGCTCTTCATACTCGGTAGTATCTACCGGGTAAATCCCAGCAAAAACCATTGGTTTAACGTTTTCAAAACCCTGTATGGCTTTTTCACAAGGGCGCTTGATATGCGTAATAGTATCACCAACTTTAATTTCTTTGGCGACTTTTACTCCTGAGATTAGGTAACCTACATTACCAGCATACATGGTTTGCTGTGGAATTTGATTGAGTCCCAATATTCCAATTTCATCGGCTTCATACTCTTTGCCTGTATTGACAAATTTGATTTTATCACCTTTGCTGATTGTTCCGTTGAAAATCCTAAAAATCACCTCCACACCTCTAAATGGATTGTACACAGAATCAAAAATCATCGCTTGAAGCGGTGCTTCTATTTCTCCCTTTGGTGCAGGAATACGAGTCACAACAGCCTTGAGAATATCATCAATCCCAATTCCAGTTTTCCCAGATGCTAAAATAATATCCTCACGGTCGCAACCGATCAAATCGATCACTTCGTCAGCTACTGATTCCGGATCTGCTCCTGGTAAGTCAATTTTATTCAAAACAGGAATGATCTCTAGATCATGCCCTAAAGCTAGGTACAAATTAGAAATCGTCTGAGCTTCTATGCCTTGTGAGGCATCTACTATCAACAATGCTCCTTCACAAGCAGCTATCGAACGGGAAACTTCGTATGAGAAATCCACGTGCCCAGGAGTATCAATAAGGTTGAGCGTATATTCTTCTCCTTCGTGCATGTATCTCATCTGAATTGCATGAGACTTAATGGTAATACCACGCTCTCTTTCGAGATCCATATTGTCCAACAACTGGTTTTGCATATCCCTATCCGCGACAGTATGGGTCTCTTGCAATAATCTATCCGCCAATGTACTCTTCCCATGATCAATATGGGCGATTATACAGAAATTCCTTATATTTTTCATATTCATTCAGGGGGCAAAAATAGGAAATTTTATGTGGATTTACAGCATATTCCGCTACTTAGGAGCAATCTAGGTCTAAATTATTTTGATAAGCTAGACGAATTGTATAAAAAACACGTCTAGTTATCTACTGACATTAGTTTTATAAACCAACGGCTTTTAGTTAGACATGTTTTTATCTCTGTGCTTCGCCATTTACATGATAAATCTTGATCGGATAGAAAATCTTTGCAGCGTTGATTTGTAATCCTTTATTGATTTCTAAACCAATAACTATTTCATCTGAATATAATGCTAGTAAATTTGTTTTAATTCTTAAAAAAAGTCTATTTAAAGGTAAAATGAATTGGAAACATATATATTTATCACAAGAATACAACTTTAAAGAATTAAGTAACTGAGTATTATTAAAATAAGCGTCAAACATTTACATCCAAAATTAAGAGATGATGAAATTTAAAACCATAGCATCTATCTTCTTTATATCCCTGATTTCTATCTCTTGCCTAAACAATGAAATAGAAGAACCTCTTATTATTGACCCAATTGAGATACTAATTGGTGTCTGGCAGGAAGTCGAAATGAAAGTAGATGGTGAAGCCGGAGAAGAAATAATGGATGGTCATAAGCTGGTACTATGGTCAACAGAACCAGAATATAACGATAACTTAGACAATCAAATCAACCGTGCAAATCATTATGATTACAATACTGAAAATCTAGGAATCTCAGTCAACAAGTGGGGATCTATCAGATTTGAAAATGGCCTCGTCAAATTTTACAATTTAATCAATGGACAATCCATGGCAACAGTGACTACATTAAAATACCTACATGATGAGGAAACACTCACGCTCCGTGATACAACAGTGACTCCTCCTTTGGAAATTAAACTAATTAAAATTGAACTAGATTAATTCTCTTTAGCAAAAAAGAGGAGGGAAATTAAATGATAAACTAATAATATTGGAGTTATTACTTCTTTATCCTTTACTTTGCAAAAGGAAAGAATCCATGGTTTATGAAAAGCATTGCTGAGAAAAAAAAGGGACAGAATATCGCTGAATACATCATTTACATGTATCAGATGGAGGATTTGATCCGAGCTTATGATTTCAATATGCTTGATATCAGACAATATGTAATCGCCCATTACCCCATTTCAGATACTGAAAAAGAAGATACTGCCCATTGGTTTGCAAGCATCTGTGAACAGATGATTTCTGAAAAAATCTCAGAATCAGGTCATCTTTCTGAAGTCCAAGTTATCGTGGATGATTTGGCAAAGATCCATTGGGAGCTTTTGAAAAGTGATAAGGAATATTTCGAGATATACAATATTGCAAAGCCCTATGTCATCGACATGATCATGGAAGCTGGAGACAAGCCCGTAGGGCATGAAATCCAGGTCTGCCTCAACGCAATCTATGGGTTTCTTCTTGCCAAATTGAAAGGGAGAGAAATCCCAAAAGGCTACACCGAAGCAACTGACGCTTTTGGCAATGTGCTTAGCTATCTGGGTTTTGTTTACGCAGAAAAAAATATAACCTAAGATACTTTTTGTTTCAATTGAAGAAATTCAAACTCCCATACCGAAAGCTTTTGATGCGGAAAAGGCATTTCGTGGTTTGTCTCATTTCGTGAAAATAGTTGGTACTTTTTTGTTTCAACAAGAGGAGTTCAACCCACTTCAGGGTTGTTATCTCCTGTATCATCATTATTCCCCGGGTTGCAACCCGGGGTTATTCAAAGGATAACCCCTTCGGGGTTTGTCGCAAGTATCTAATTTCTTGCTTCTTTCCTATCGCTTCTTGGGTCTCTGTCTTGAGTCTCACGTCTCAAATCTCTTATCTCAGATCCCACATCTACTCTTCCATAAACTCATAAACACTCTTGTATTCCCCATGTTTTTCGACATAACTGAGGAATGAATTGTAAAAATTATTGCTCGATAGCGTAGCACTATCCCCAATCACTACCAGTTTCCTCTTGGCCCTAGTCAGTGCCACATTCATCCTTCTGGTATCAGATAGGAAACCGATCTCTCCTGTACCATTTGACCGGACCAAACTGATAAAAACAATATCCCGTTCCTGACCTTGAAACCCGTCAATTGAGTCAATGGTCAACAATTCTGAAAAAGCCCGAAGATTTGGGTAGTCATAGCTTTCAAATATCAGTTCCTGAAATTTCCGCACCTGAGCCCTGTATGGAGATATCAAACCAATCTCCCAATTTTCTGTCTTGACTTTGGCTACTCCGACTCTTTTGAGCAATGCTTCCAAATAACGCAAAGTGAATTTTGCCTCCTCAGCATTCAAGCTACTCAACGAATCTTTTTCCTGGTGTTCCAAATATCCTGATCCAGCAGTATCTATAAACTCCAATACTGGCTCATCCACCGAAAGGTAATGGTCCAGCGTATTCTCCGCTGCTTCAAGATTGTTGTCATAAAACATACCACTTGAAAAACCCATGATTTTCTCAGGCATCCTGTATTGGACGGAGAGCATTTTTGAAGCTTCGGGCTGTCGCTTGATCACTTTTTCAAACAAAGTCTCACTCAATCCAGCCTTTGCCGCCTCATAAGACTTGATAGTTGGCGGAAGTTGGCAATGATCACCAGCCATGACCACTTTGTCTGCCTTCAGTATTGGGATCCATGTAGCAGCTTCCAACCCTTGACCAGCTTCATCTATAAAAACAATTGGGAAATCCATCCCTTTCAAAACTTGATTGGCAGCCCCAACCAAAGTACTTGCAAAAACCTGGGTGGACTGAAAGACATCATAGGTTATGTAATTCTCCAGATTTTGTGCATCTTCTTTGATCCTACTTGCCTCATCCAACATGCGCTTTCTCTGCATGCGCTCCTCATGCCCAAAATTCCTCTTGTATTTCCTCCCAAGTTTCCGATACTCCTCTGCAGATTTTCTGAGTTTTTTCAGGTCTTTATAGCTTTCGTGCAATGATATCTTCGCATCAAGCGTTTGCGCCAGTATTTTATCATCCACCCTTGCAGGATGTCCAATCCGTAAGGTAGAGATGCCACCATCTGACAATCTCTCGACCAGCAAATCCACTGCGGCATTGCTTGGAGCACATACTAGGATCTGCTTGTTGTAATTCAGGGCATATCGGATAGCTGCTATCATTGTAGTCGTCTTTCCTGTACCCGGAGGTCCATGGATGATAGCCACATCTTCAGCTTGATGGATCAGTTCCAAAGCTTTGTTTTGCGCAGGATTCAAATGCTCTTGCGGAAAATACTTCTTATCAGAAAAAGTCGGCTTTTTCTCCCCCAACAAGATGCTTTTCATTTCCCCTAACCTACCTTTCTCAGCTTTGGCTACAGCCTTCAACGTACTTTCCATCTCCCGGTAACTCGCTTCGTCAAATAGTAAATCGACGCCGATTTTGCCATCCTTCAGCCATTCCGGAAATTCTTCCCCTTGAAGGGTAACGGTCATCACGTCCCTTCTTACAAAATTTACCACACCGCTTACCCTGAAATCATGACCTTGCTGCCCATCCTGGTTGGAAAAAACCGAAACGGATTTCCCTGACTGAAAAACATGGGAATCACCGGTATCATACCGCTCCAACTCTACGATCAACCTATCTCCAAATCCTATTTTTGTCTTTTTGATCTGCAAGGGATACCAACATACCCCCTGCTTTTTTTTGTCGGCAATAGAAGTGTACAAAAACTTTTTTTTGTACTGCTCCAAATCTTCTTTCCACTCTAGCCGTAAAAGTTTTAGAGATATGTTTAATTCTTCCTGTATATTTAACATATATATTTAATTTCACATGTAGAGCCATCAACAACTAACTATGGCTCAACACAAAACCTTCAAAATTTAACCCTGTGAATTTTCTGGCACATGCATATTTATCTTTCGGTGACCCAAAGGTACTCATTGGCAACTTTATTGGGGACTTTGTCCGGGGATCTATTGAGGAAATTTACGAAAAAGATATTGTCGTTGGGGTTTTGCTCCATCGGGACATTGACAAATTCACAGACAGGCATCCGGTAGTCAAAGAAGCCCAAGAGAAACTGAAACCTGAATATGGAAGGTATGGAAGCGTGATCACAGATATGTATTTTGATTATTTTTTGGGGAAATACTGGAACAATTACCACCATTTGCCTTTGGAGGTTTTTGCCCAAGAGACGTATGCGATCGTCGAAGACCACATAGATATCTTACCCGAAAACTTCCTGAAAGCCTACCAGTATATGAAGCATTACAACTGGCTCCATTCCTATTCTGAAATCGATGGGATCCGACGTGCATTGACTGGGCTTTCCAAAAGAACCCGATTTGATTCCAAAATGGAAACAGCACATATCTATTTGGAAGAAAACCATGACCAACTCAGAAAACATTTTGGTGATTTTTTTGAAGATTTGGTAACTTTCGCAAAAAAACGATACCTCATCCTGAAAGCAGAAATATGATCCATTGTAAACCAAAAAAAGCAACCTATTTTTCTTTATCCATTGTCCTTTTGATTTTGTTGGGCGGACTGGTTTACCTTCTCAACGATTTTGCCAATACCCGAAATTACGGATTGATATTCTACCTGATCAGCGCCCCTTTGGTCACTGTAGTCAGCTTGATGCTCTTGGTCAAAATGATGGTTGGGTACAAATTCATTTCAGTGGGAAAAGAAAAAATCACGACAAGACTCCCACTCAGGGGGATCACCAAAACCTACGACCTAAAGCAGATATTGGCTTGGGAAGAAGAGAAAGTTATTGCCAACAAGAAAGAATTCAAACAAACCACCATCGTGTTTGATGATAAAGCATCCTTTACGATGAGCAATCATGAGCATGTCAACTATGAAGATTTCGTTGTTTACCTGGGAAAAAAAGCTCCTTCCAAAAGAGTAAAAACCAATTAGAACTGGATCGAAAATACCATCGTCAGTGCCGTATTTCCCTTGCTGAATTTGGCTTCTGGCAATTGAAAAACCGATTCCTCTCCTATAAACTGCCTTGCTTCCAAGCGGATCAACCCTTTTGGATGGATTTGGTAATCAATATTTGCAGATAAGCCGGACATTTTCAACCCTTCATTCAGTATCACGCCTGCCGGGTCTGAATAATACTCCAATCTACCTGCCAATGTTACTTTTTCGACCATCTCCCTTTTGAGTGAGGCTGTGAGTCCATACCAATGGTTCAACCTGTTTCCAAGTGCGGCTTCAATGCCATAATCTGCCCCTATTATGGCTCCCCATTTACCAAAAGAATATTTGGTGTAGAAGTTGTTGAAAAACCTGTCTTGTCTCAGTGAAAGCACTTGCTCGTTTCCGAAATAATTTGAATAATTGATCTCCAAATCTTCAACTGGGCGATAATTGACACCAAACCCCAGACCCAAAGCTTGGTTGCCTATCTGTCTCTGTACATTTTGCCAGCCATTGGTAAGCCAGAGCACCAGGTCTAGTTTTGAGTTCAGTCCATAAGAAAATCTGGCGCCAGTCAGGAAATATGGTGAATTCTCAGCCAATAAGCTCCTGCTCAAGTGCCAACAATCAGCCCCCACTGCACTTTCAAAGCCAATATGTGACGGCATGATCCCAACATCCAGCCATAGGTCTTCCAACACTTGAAATCCAATGGATGCTTCATAAACCATCTGTGTCCACTTTGGCTCACCTGCCAAATTGTATTGGGCATAACTGCCCAACATCAGTCCAATTGTAGACCGGATATTATCTTCCTGGTAGGAAGCCTGAAGCAAAGCCAAATTGACACTGAATTCATTGTGTCTTTTGAAATTATAAAGAAAATCAGGTCTTAGGTGGTGTTCCGGCTGGTTGAAATCGTATGAAAAATAAGTTTCCAGATAACCTGAAAATGTAAGATTCCCTACATTATCTTTTTGGGCAAGAACATTCCCTGAACAGATTAGCAGGAAAAAAAGTAATAGTCTATTCATTGCAATAGATTTAAATGTAATAGAGGCAGTCCCATCATTTGCAATCGCTACGATTCAAAAACAACAATAATCAATTGATCAACACTTCCCGGGCAAAGAGGTCAAAGGAGAAATGAATCACTCCCTTCTCCTTTGACCTTGGTTCTTTTTCCCTATTCCTGATCTAGGCTGCTTTGCAAAATAATATTTGGCAAAACAAACCCTTCAACTTATCTCTGCGTCCTAAAGTTTTTATCATAGAGCTCAACACTCTCCTTGATAATCTTGAAAGCCTCTTCTTTGCCCAAGAAATCTTCAACTTTCACCTCTTTGCTTTCCAGTTTTTTATAATCTTCAAAGAACCTGTGGACTTCTTTCATCAAATGCGGAGGCAGCTCATCGATATCATCGATATAGTTTACAGACTGGTCATCAGCTGCAACAGCTATGATTTTATCATCTGCTTCACCACCATCTACCATTCTCATGACCCCTATCACTTTTGCCTTTACCAAAGTCATGGAAGGAATGTCAATTTGGGAAATAATCAGAATATCCAGAGGGTCATGGTCTTCACAGAAAGTCTGCGGGATAAATCCATAATTTGCAGGATAATGAACTGCAGAAAACAAGACTCTATCAAGGATGAGCATGCCTGTCTTCTTATCCAGTTCATATTTGCCTTTACTACCTTTCGGGATCTCAATCACTCCCATTACGAATTCTGGAGCTTCTTTGCCAATTTGCACATCGTGCCATGGATTAATCATATCTAAAAACTATTTATTGTTCAAAATTTAAATGATGCGCAATTTAGTTTGTATTCCTATTTTTATCAAAGTAATAAGACTCTATTTTCTAAAAATGAAAGAAATGACACCTTTTAAAAGCAAACTAAAAAGCATTTTGGATACATATTAAGGTTTCAGGGAAGGCAATGTGATGGTAAAAATAGTCCCTTGATCCAATTTGGATACCAACTGTATCTTCCCTCCCATCTGAACGACAGATTCCTTGACCATGTACAATCCCAACCCTGACCCCACATTCCTCTGTGTAGCCCGGTGAAATAGGTTAAAGACTTCTGTGTGAAACTTTTCGTCGATCCCTATCCCGTTATCTTCGATCTGGATGATCGCAGTTTTATCTTTCACTACTATCTCAAGTTTTATGGACTTGCCTTCGCCTTCACTTTTCTGAAACTTATAGGCATTGCTGAAGAGGTTGTTCAAAATCACCCTCAGCTTTGAATCATCAGAGTAAAACTGTTCTTGTTGGTCTATTTTGATCTCAATATTGACATCATCCAGACCCAATTTCTCTCTATAGGCCTGAAGTTGCTCCTCGATAATCTCATTGAAAAACACCTCTGAGGCTTTGGTGTCTATTTTGGTCGAACGGTAAAAGTCCAACATCTTATAGATAAAATCATCCAGCCTAAGTGTAGCTGAATCTATCATATCAAAGTATTCCAAAATATTCGGGTCTTCCGTCTCCATTTTTGCCAATTTGGATACACCCGAGATACTCATAAGCGGCCCTCTCAATTCATGCGAAAGGCTATAGACAAATTGGTTCATCTCTGAATAGACCTTTTTCAGCCTTTCATTTTTGTCTTTTAGTTCTTTTTTGGTAAAATAAATCTCCGATGCATTTTTTATGGCGTTTTTGATCTGCTCAAGATTCCATGGCTTATCGATAAACCTATACACTTCACCTTTGTTGATCGCATCAATGACACTAGCTATGTCTGAGTATCCTGTCAGGAGGATCCTTATCGGGTCAGGATTGATCTTCATCAACCTTTCAAAAAACTCAACCCCCGAAAGCCCAGGCATTCTTTGATCCGCTATAACCACATGCAGCTCTTCCTTCTCCGCAATCTTAAGGCCATCCTCGGCATCTATAGCTGTTATGATATGGAAATCCTTCCGGAGGCTTGCCTTAAATGAATTGAGGTTGTTGTCCTCATCGTCAATATATAAGACTCTTATTTTTTCATTCATGTTGCGGAGTGTTTTGATAAACTGGTAAGGTTATGATGAAATTTGTCCCCTTACCTTCTTTCGTATCTACTTCCAAAGTACCTCTATGGTTCTCGATGATTGTATAGACAATCGACAATCCAAGTCCAGTCCCTTTGCCCACAGCTTTTGTTGTAAAGAATGGCTCAAAAATCCTCTCTTTGACAGATTCGGGCATGCCTGGTCCATTATCTCCAATTTCAATTTTAATCAATTCGCCCAAATGGGAAGTCCTGATCAGCACTTCCGGATTGGGATTGTCAGACAGGTGGTCTGTCAAGGCATGTATAGAATTGGTAATTATATTCATAAATACCTGATTGATTTTACCTGCCAAACATTCTACCATAGGAATGTCACCATAGTCCCTGATTATTTTGATTTTTCCCGACATAGAACTGTTTAATAATACTAATGTACTATTTATCCCATCATGAATGTCAACTTTTTTCACATCTTGTTCATCTACACGTGAAAAAAGCCTCAAACCTTTGACTATCTCCACCGTTCTTTTGGCTCCATCATCCATCCCTTTCAAGAGCTGGTCTATCTCTTCAAGTATATATTCCAACTCCAATTCCTCCTCCAATTCCCTGATCTCCTTTTTGGTGTCTTCCGAATATTCCAGCTCTCCTTTTTCCCTGTACAGACTAACAATTTCCATCAAGTCTTTAATATCCCTTTTGAGCGGTGAGATGTTAGAACTTACAAAGTTGATTGGGTTATTTATCTCATGTGCAATACCCGCTGTCAATTGCCCCAATGAAGCCATTTTTTCCTGGTTGACCAATTGGGTCTGTGTATTTTGGAGATTCCTCAAAGTATCCTCAAGCTCTTCTGTCCTTGCTTTTACCTTGGACTCAAGCATTTCATTTTGCTTCAAAATCAAGCTTTCATTCTCTTTCAACACCCTCAGTTTCTCCGCCTGCTCCTTCTCTTTCTCTTTTTTGAGAATGTTTATTTTTTCCGCCAAAGCCAAAGAAAGCAAAATCGCCTCCATTGCAGTCCCTATCAACATCGGGAAATTAGGTGGTGCATTGAACGCAATCAAACCGTTGGTTTGCAAGATAAACACCAACAAACCTACAAAGAAGAACAGCCAACCGATGATAAAGTAAATCGCAGGCCTGTAACCTTTCTTCGCGATTTTTGTCGCTGCCAAAACGAACAGGACTATGACCATCAACCCAGAAATATCAGTAAAGCTATAACTCCACTTGATAAATCCAAATACCCGCAACAGAAATGCAACCCCATATATCAAGGTGTTAACGATCAACAACTTATCAAGAACAGGTGTAAATTCACTCGTTTTCAGGAATTTTCTCATAAATGAAATTCCCGCAACCCCGGAAATAGCAGAGAATCCAATGATACTCAATTCGTATAGGCTTGAGTTTTGGTTCAAAAAATAATAATATGAATATCCCAACAAGGATGTCTGGGCCAAGGCTATAAACAAGATATAGACAGAATACAAAAAGTAGGTTTTGTCCCAAATAAGAAAGAACAAGATAAAATTATACAAAAACAAGGCAAACATCACTCCCATGTAGGCACTTATGATCAGTGTTCGCTGATTGTACATGAAGTGAAACAAACTGTATTCAGTGAGGGAAATCTCTACATTGATTGGCTCATTGCTTTTGATATACAAAAAGAAATCCTGACCTGTCCCATCATTATTGATGATAAAAAGTGGATTGGGATTAGAGAACAAATTTGTTCTCCCATAGTTTGTCCCTGCCCTACCTACCTCAGTGAGCAAGCCTTCATCTGACTTTTGGAACAGCACCACCTCCCTAAAAGTCGGATTCTTTAGTTCTAATGCCAACTCTTCGCCTAATTCAAATGCTCCTTTAATATCAAACCCTATAAAAGCCTCATTTTCAAACCCGAGACCCAATGTTTTCGTTTCCAAAACCACTTTCTCCTTCGGTTCGAGAAACGCATCATTTTGATAGACATAGAACTCTTTAACTTCGTAGGTATCCATGCCCTCGATAGACGCCAGGAATGCCATGACTGGCAAAAAAACAAATACAATCACAGTCAAACCAATAATCAATGGTTGTTTGTGCTTCCAACTTTTGATCATAGCTTTTCCAGATTCAAATCAAATTCGACTTCCATTTCACCCATTTTACTAGTCAGAAGTTTCGTCTGCCGGGGATTGTTCCTCAGATCAAAAATAAACTCTTTCTCTTCCGGCATGGCCCTTTCCAAAGTCCTGACATCTTCCACTTCCATAATCGTGGCAATCAAGCCTTCCTTCGGGTACAAAAAAGTCCCTTGATCACCCAGCTCCTCGATGATCCTCAGACCAACAGATTGGGAGTTGGCAACGGTAAATGGGGAACAAAAAGCCATCAGGCAATTCAAATCCAAAAACGAGGTCAATGCTACACCTATTCTTATCAGATAAATACTGCCGATCCCATATCCCGACACTTCTTTTGAATTCCAAAGACCACAATATTCCGCAACTTTGAGGTCTTCGAATCTTTCCATATACTTGACTATCCTACTGTCTTTTTCAAAAATCGCCCCTTCCAATGGAAGCGGAAAGCCGGCACTTCTCAACTGCACCCTTCCACCTCCGAGCATTCTCTCACCATCTTCCGATTCTACAAGCAGAAGATATACATTGGGGTTGTTCATCCAAGATCGATCTGCTGAAGTCACTTTTGTCACACCATATGATTCTAAAACCTTGAAATGCCCATTTACATACTTTTCCGTGTCCGCAGGAGAGGAGATTGCTCTCACAACCCTAATCTTAACTTTCATTATCCGTATTGAAGTATTGGTCCAAATCTATATATGCCCTACCTGAATTCACTTCTTGTTCTGTCAATATTTTCCTTGCAAAATGGGAACACATAGCCCCTCCCATGATAACAGAAGATCCGAGTTGCGGCCAGCTGCTGATGGTTTTCCCCAATTCCATAAGGCTATATTTTCCACGACTTGATATATTTTCATACTCCAAGATCGACATCAACACACTTGTTTTCAATTCTTCCAAATTTCCCAAGACCTCTTCCTCAGACCCAAATTTTGACAACAAACCATGGAAAATAGGTCTTTTTTCTTCCAAATCAAACCTTTCTATATCAACCAAGCCCCTATCACTCGTATCCATTATCACTGGAATCCCCAATGACCTTGCTTTTAGCCTAGATTCTATCTTGACCTTGATATTGTCACATTCTTCGATCAGCAAATCGAGATTCCCATTATCAGTAAAAAAAGAATCCATATTTTCTTCGGTAAGGCCACTGTCAAATACCGTGACTTTCAGAAAGGGATCAATCTCAGCAATCTCCCGCTTTACCAATGTTGTTTTGGGGACACCAATGTTGGTCACGCTGGTACGCAACCTGTTCATGTTCCCCAGTTCAAGAATATCAAAATCAGCAATCCGCAATTCCCCGAATGAACGCTCCATGGCTAGGCTAATCGCAACGCTCTGCCCAACCGATAGTCCTATTATTCCGATTTTTTTGTGGCTTAACTGCTGCTGTTCTTCTTCGGTAATCTTATACTTGTTCCTGACAGTCCGTACAGCTACAAAATCTTCCTCAGGGAGTAAGTGGACCAGACAGTTCTTCCAGGGGTAATAAACCCAAACGCCGTACTTCTCTTTATCCAAATCCCTAAAAAATAAATCAACCTCCTCCGACAACTCTGCCGGTTGAAATCTTCTTGATGGTTTTTTAAGTTTTATCAGCTCAGATACCTGGCTATCTATTTTATCGATTATTGAAACAAATGGTAATTCCTTTAGTTTTATCAGAAGTTGATAGTCATTATTTTCTTCTGGATTTAAAATTAAAGCATCTGTTTGACTGGTGAAATCAAGATCTTTAATGTGGCTCATTCTTATACATCAAGGGTGATTGATACTGGTAAAGTTATATTTTTGAATCAAGAATCTTATTAAAAAAGCAAAAATTATTCACAGAAATGAATTTTATTTAGATATTTGATAAAAACGATGGTGTTTCACAGAAAATTCAACAGTGGAAAAGGAGAAACTATCTAGTCAATACTGGTTTCCAAAACCCTTTTCTACATCGATTTTCAATAACCAAAAAACCAATGTCTGAATTACAAAAGGAAAAAATAAGGGTTCTGTACGTAGATGATGAAGAGAATAACCTTCAGGCTTTCAAAGCTACCTTCAGAAGGGATTACAAAGTATTCATTGCCATCTCTGCAATGGAAGCTAGGGATATGCTCTCAACCCAGGAAGTAGATATCATTATCACTGACCAAAGAATGCCTGAGGAGACGGGGGTTGACTTCCTTGAATCCATCATCCCTTTGTACCCTGACCCGATCAGGATTCTATTGACTGGATATACCGATATCCAAGCTGTGATCGATGCCATCAACAAAGGGCAGGTATACCACTACCTCACCAAGCCATGGGAAGAAGATTACCTGAGAACGGTCATCAAAAATGCCTTTGAGGTGTATTCACTCAGAAATGAAAACAGGAAACTCACAGAAGATTTGCTCAAAGCAAATGATCAATTGGAATTTTTACTCAGACAGAACCTTCTTTCCTAATACCGTGCTGCCAACAAAAGCTGAAGCTCCTTGTGTGTCATCAAGAATTTTCTTGCCAAATGTGCATTTGTCAAACTCCCCCTATAAGTATAAACACCCTTCATAAACCACTTGTAATTGAAAATCATCTCCTCTGCACCTTTCAAATCCGACATTTGAAGGAGTATAGGTGTGAAGATATTGCTCAAAGCAACCGACGCAGTCCTTGAGACCCGTGAGGCGATGTTTGGCACACAATAATGGATGATATCGTGCTTCAAATAAGTCGGTTTGGAATGTGACGTCATCTGGGCGGTTTCTATACATCCCCCCTGGTCTATACTAACGTCGATGACAACACTTCCAGGCATCATGGCAGCCACCATCTCTTCAGTCACCACTATTTTATTCCTCCCTTTTTCTGCACGAAGAGCACCTATGACCACATCCGCTTCCCGCAGCGCTTGCGCCAGGGTTATATTGTCAATAGTAGAGGTGAACACCTGTTGACCCAGCAGTTGCTTCACTCTCCTAAGCTTATAGATGTGGTTGTCAAAAACTTTTATATTTGCTCCAAGCCCCAGCGCCGTCCGTGCTGCATATTCTGCAACTGTCCCTGCCCCAATGATGACTACTTGGGTCGGTGGTACTCCGGTAATGCCTCCCATAATCAGGCCTTTGCCTTCATTCACACTACTCAGGTACTCTGAAGCAATCAGCATCACCGTACTTCCGGCAATCTCACTCATTGCCCTTACTACTGGCATCCCCCCGACTTTATCCTCAAGATTTTCGAAGGAAACAGCCGTGATCCGTTTGGCATTGAGCGCATGGATATAGTCTGCATTTTGCCGTCCTATCTGAAGTGCCGAAATCAGACATGAGCCTGGAAGCATGTGTTGGATTTCCTCTATTGTAGGCGGTTCTACCTTCAATATCACCTCTGTTTCAAAGGCTTCTTTTGAAGAATAAACAACCTTTGCCCCAGCATCAGAATATTCCTGATCTGTGAATTTCGACTGTTTTCCCGCCTCTGACTCTACAACAACACGCAGTCCATTGTTGGTCAACAGCCGTACCGCCTCCGGAGTAAGCAAGACACGCCTCTCCTGATCATCTATTTCTTTTGGAATCCCAATATTGAAATTTCCTTTTGACTTTTTCACTTTTGAAGACGCCTCCTTCGGAAGGATCTCTACGGTTTCGGTGATATCAACCATGCTGTATGCCGTTTACGATTTTCGAAATACTGATTTCCCGAACACCACTATCATCTACTTCTATTGCAATCAGCATAAAAGTATCTGGGATATATTCGGGGATTTTCTCAGCCCACTCTATCCAACAATACGCTCCTCCATAGAAATACTCATCAATTCCAATTTCCAATACTTCTTCAGGATCTTCGATCCTATAGAAATCAAAATGATAGAACTTTTCACCAGAATGGTTGACATATTCATTGACTATAGAAAACGTCGGACTCGACACCATGTGATCAATCCCAAATAGCTTGGCGATTGACTTGATCAGGGTTGTCTTGCCCGCCCCCATGCTGCCCTTAAAAACCCAAATCTTTTCGGATCGGCAGTGTTCAGTGATTTCCCCGGCTACCTGCTGAGTTTGGTCTAAATGGCCACAATAGATTTTTTTCAATATATTAATTATTCTTTGGTGTGAGATGGACTACAGGAATTATGATTTCCTCCAAAGATACTCCCCCGTGCTGAAAAGTGTCTTTGTAGTAATTTACATAATAATTGTAATTGTTTGGATATGCAAAGAAATAATCTTCTACGGCAAAAACATAACTTGTTGACACATTAAATCTTGGAAGTTTCGCATCTTCAGGGTTGTTGATTTCAAAAACCTTACCACTTTCAAAATTCAGGTTCTTGCCTTGCTTGTATCTCAAATTTGTTGTCACATTCTTATCACCTATGATTTTGTAAGGCTTGTTCACCCTTTTGGTACCATGATCAGTCGTCACGATCAAATCCGCACCAGCAGCACTGATTCTTTTAAATAATTCATACAGTGAAGAATGTTCAAACCAGCTTTTTGTCAAGGATCTGTAGGCAGATTCATCTGGTGCAAGCTCTCGAATCATTTTCATGTCCGTCCGTGCGTGAGACATCATATCCACAAAGTTGAACACCAACACATTGAGGTCGTTGTTTAGCAAATTATGGAATTGATCCACCAAATTCTTACCCTGATAGGCCTGTAGGATTTTGTGGTAACTGTAGCGGATATTCAGTCTGTTTTTATGAAGATTTTCTGCCAAAAACTCCTCCTCTTTATTGTTTTTGCCTTCGTCTGTATCCTCACCTTCCCACAGTTCAGGGTGGAACCTAGCCATTTCTGATGGCATCATCCCGCTGAAAAGGGAGTTTCTCGAAAATGCTGTAGTTGTCGGTAAGATACTATAATACGTATCATCCTCCTTTGTATTGAAATACTCATTGACTAGGGGTTCCAATATTTCCCACTGGTCCAGCCTGAGGTTATCTATCACTACAAAAAACAAAGGTTTTCCTTCCTTCAAGTGTGGGAACACTTTTTCTTTCATCAGACTTGGAGACAAAAGCGGCTTATCTGCTTTTGAATCGTTCAGCCAATTCAGGTAATTGTTTTTGATGAATTTTGCAAAAGAGCTGTTGGCTTCCACCTTTTGGGAATCCAAAATCTCACGCATGCTTTTGTTTTCCGTCTTATCAATCTCAAGCTCCCAATAAGTCAGTTTCTTATAAATATCCGTCCACTCCTGGTGTGTGGACGCATCACTACAGGCCATGCTGATATTCATAAAATCCTGTCTGTATGACAGGTTGGTCTTCTCAGAAATCAGCTGTTTATTTTGAAGGATCTTTTTGACTGAGAGCAATATTTGGTTTGGATTGATGGGTTTGATCAAATAATCAGCGATTTTACCCCCAATGGCATCATCCATAATATGTTCTTCCTCACTTTTGGTGATCATGACTACAGGTATCTGAGGCTTGATCATTTTGATCTGCTGGAGTGTCTCCAGGCCAGTCATGCCGGGCATCATTTCATCCAGGAATATCACATCGTAATTTTCCTGTTCTACCTGCTCGATGGCATCCACCCCACTGTTCACAGTGGTAATCTCATAACCTTTCTGCTGCAAAAAAAGAATATGTGGTTTCAATAAATCTATTTCGTCGTCAGCCCAAAGGATTTTAGAATTTTGCATAATATTTGGTTTACTTCTTTTAAAATTATAATTACTTTTGACACCAATCAAATGTCCAAGACATTGAAAAGCCACAAAATATTAAATGACCCTGTTTATGGGTTCATTACAATTCCGAGTGAATTGATTTTTACGATCATTGATCACCCTTACTTCCAGAGGTTACGGCGTATCAAGCAACTGGGTTTGACAGATTTCGTCTACCCGGGAGCGCTTCATACCAGGTTCCACCATGCCATTGGCGCTATGCACCTGATGAGTATCACCTTGGACAACCTCCGCAATAAAGGTAATGAAATTAGCGATGCAGAATACGAAGCAGCCCTTATAGCTATCTTGCTTCATGATATCGGCCATGGACCATTTTCCCATGCATTGGAATTTAGTCTTCTGAAAGATATCCACCACGAATCATTATCGCTTCTGGTGATGGATATAATGAACAAACAATTAAACGGCCAATTAGATCTCGCGTTAAGAATTTTTAAGAATCATTATGAAAGAAAATTTTTCCATCAGCTAGTTTCCAGCCAACTTGACATCGATAGACTTGACTATCTACAACGGGATTGTTTCTTTACCGGCGTATCAGAAGGCACTATTGGCGCTGACAGGATCATCAAAATGATGGCCATCAAAGATGACCAGCTTGTGGTTGAAGAGAAAGGTCTATACAGCATAGAGAATTTTCTGAGTGCAAGAAGACTGATGTATTGGCAAGTCTATTTACACAAAACTACCGTCAGCGCGGAAAAAATGCTGATCAATCTAATATCAAGAGCCAAAGATTTGACACAATCGGGCACAAATCTATTCGCTACGGATGATTTTTTGTATTTCCTTAGAAATGATTTTACCATCGATGATTTCAAAAAGTCGGAAGGACTTGTAAAGACATTCTTGGAACTGGATGATTATGATATATGGGGGGCAATAAAATCATGGAAAAAAGAACCTGACTATGTCCTAAGGAATATTTCACAAATGTTTCTTTCAAGAAACCTATTTAAAATCAATCTCAGCAATGTGGAATTCTCAAGGGAAGAATTGTCTGCCATGAAAACAAAAACCCAACAGACACTCCAAGTACCGGAAGAAGACATGAAGTACTTTTTCTCACACGGTTCCATCAGCAACAACGCCTACCTGGCCAAAGAGAGGATCCATATATTGACCAAAAAAGGACAAATAATAGATGTTGCCCAAGCAGCAGATTTGCCCAACATTAAAGCCATGAGTAAAATAGTAGAAAAACATTATGCTTGTCGTGCTAAAAACTTAACTTTGTAGCCACACAATATTATTTGAGATGGAATTTACCCTTGATCAGGTCGCATTGCTTCTGAGCGGAAAAGTAGAAGGCGATGGATCTAAAGTAGTCAATAGATTGGACAAAATCCAAGAAGGGAAACCTGGTGGTATCAGCTTCCTGTCCAATGAAAAATACGAACACTTTATCTACGAAACCAACGCATCCGGTGTAATAGTATCAGAAGGTTTCCAAGCAAAAAAAGACATCAAAACAACTCTCATAAGAGTAAAAGACGCATATGCCGGTTTCACACAGATCTTGGAAGCATATGCGCAATTTACCAAGAACGGCAAATCTGGCATTGAAGAACCTTCCTATATAGACTCCAGTAGTACAATAGGTGAGGATTTTTATAGAGGTGCTTTTTCATACATAGGTAAAAACTGTAAAATTGGCAATCATGTAAAAATCTATCCCAATGTCACCATTGGGGATAATGTCACCATTGGGGACAATTGCATTCTACACTCTGGGGTAAAAATCTGCAATGATGTCGTAATTGGTTCTTTTTGTGAATTTCATCCAGGCACAATCATTGGCTCTGACGGTTTTGGTTTCGCCCCATTGGAAGATGGAAGCTATAAAGCCATCCCGCAGATCGGAAATGTCATCATTGAAGACCACGTCAGTATCGGAGCCAACAGCACCGTGGACAGGGCAACCATGGGATCTACAATCATCCAAAAAGGTGCAAAAATAGACAACCAAGTCCAAATTGCACACAATGTCGTCATAGGAGAGAACACAGTCATAGCTGCCCAAGCTGGCGTATCTGGTTCGACAGAAATCGGCAAAAACTGTGTGATTGCCGGAAAGGCTGGGATCGTCGGCCACTTGAAAATTGCTGATAGAACTACGATTGGTGCCAATACCGGCATAACCAAATCTGTAACAGAACCGGGACAGACCCTTTTGGGCTATATGGGATTCGAGTTGAAATCATTCCTGAAATCCTATGCACTTTTCAAAAATCTACCCTTACTTCAGGACAGATTGAGAGAACTTGAAAAAAAACAATAAATTTACGCACGCAAACAATCAAGATAGAGTTAGATACCTATGAGGGTAAAACAACATACCATTAAAAAACAAGTCACCGTATCAGGTGTTGGCCTCCACACTGGAGTGATTTCAAATATGACTTTTTTACCAGCACCACCAAACCACGGTTACAAATTCCAAAGAATCGATATCGAAGGCTTACCAACAATAGACGCTGATGTAGACAATGTTGTGGACGTCTCAAGAGGGACCACATTGGAACAAAGTGGGGCGAGGGTATTCACGGTAGAGCACGTATTGGCAGCCTTGGTTGGACTTGAAATAGACAATATACTCATCCAACTGGATGGTCCTGAGCCTCCAATCATGGATGGTTCTTCGATACAGTTTATAGAAATATTGGAAAGTGCGGGCTTTGAGGAGCAAAATGCATTGCGGAGATTTTTTGAAGTCCCTGAAAGCATCACCTATAGGGATGCTTCCAGGGAAGTGGAAATGGCTGCTTTGCCATTGGATGATTATAGGGTCACCGTCATGGTCGATTATAATTCCCCTGTACTCGGTTCCCAACATGCATCCATTACGGATATCAGCCAATTCAGAACCGAAATCGCTTCTTGTAGGACATTCTGCTTCTTGCATGAGCTGGAAATGCTCTACAACCAAAACCTGATAAAAGGTGGGGATTTGAACAATGCCATTGTGGTGGTAGACCGGGTAGTGGAAGAAAAGGAGCTTGAGCATTTGGCAAAGATGTTCAACAAGCAGAAGGTAGAGGTAAGAAAAGAAGGGATTCTGAACAATGTTGAATTAAGGTACAAAAATGAACCAGCCAGACATAAACTGCTTGACGTGGTTGGAGATTTGGCATTGGTAGGACGTCCGATCAAGGCGCAGATATTGGCGGCAAGGCCTGGACATGCTGCCAATGTAGCTTTTGCCAAGAAGCTAAAAAGAGCTATGGAAAAAGCAGGTCCTAGCCATATCCCACATTATGACCCAAAACTTCCTCCTGTAATGGATATTGCCCAAATCAGCAATATTTTACCACACAGGTATCCATTTCAGCTTTTGGACAAAATCATTTACTTGGACGAAACTGTAGTCGCAGGGGTAAAGAATGTGACGATCAACGAACCATTTTTTATGGGGCATTTTCCTGCCAATCCAGTGATGCCGGGTGTACTCCAAGTTGAGGCTATGGCGCAGACTGGAGGTATTTTGGTATTGAGCACAGTGGATGACCCCGAAAATTATTGGACATACTTTTTGGGAATAGAAAACTGTAAATTTAGAAAAATGGTAGTCCCTGGAGACACCTTGGTATTCAAATGTGAATTACTTGCACCTATCAGACGTGGAATTGCCAAAATGAAAGGTGAGGCCTATGTGGGCAACACATTGGTATGTGAAGCCGTTATGACTGCAAGTATTGTTAGAAAAGAATCATGATCAGCAATTTATCCCATATTGACGAGAGCGCTGTAATCGGTAAAGGCGTACAAATCGATCCCTTCACCATGATCCATGAAGATGTGATCATCGGTGATGGCACTTGGATTGGATCGAACGTGACCATCTTTCCCGGTGCTCGAATAGGTGAAAACTGCAAAATTTTTCCTGGGGCAGTTATTTCTGCCATTCCCCAAGATTTGAAATTCCAAGGCGAAGAGACTTTGGTTGAAATTGGCGACAACACTACCATTAGGGAATGTGTAACCATCAGCAGAGGCACGATCGATAAAAAAACCACAAAAATAGGAAGCAATTGCCTATTGATGGCTTATGTGCATATTGCTCATGATTGTATCGTAGGCAACAATGTTATCATAGCCAACTCAGTACAGGTAGCAGGCCATGTGATCATCGACGATTGGGCGATAATCGGCGGCAGCAGTGCCATCCACCAATTTGTGAAAGTAGGGATGCATTCTATGGTTTCAGGTGGATCTTTGGTACGAAAAGATGTTCCACCTTTTACCAAAGCTGCCAGAGAGCCTTTGAGCTATGCAGGAGTGAACAGTCTTGGCCTTAGAAGGAGGGGATTTTCAGGCGAAACTATCAGCCACATCCAAGATGTCTATCGATATTTGTTTTTGAACAGCCTCAACAACAGCCGTGCGCTTGAAGAGATTGAAGTCAACCTTCCCGCTACAAAAGAAAGGGATGAAATAGTCAATTTTATCCGCTCGTCAGAAAGAGGGGTCATGAAAGGCTATATCAATTGATCCATGATCGAAATAAAGCTGGAAAATGCCGCAAAAAGGTTTCAGTATGAATGGATTTTCAGAAGCCTTTCATTGCATATCCCAGCTGCATCCAAATGGGCTATTACGGGAAGCAATGGCTCCGGCAAATCTACTTTAATCAAATCTATAGCGGCACTGAACCCTTTGACTGAAGGTTCGGTTGCCTATTCTTTTGAAAACCAAAGTATCTCAGCAGACCAAATCTATAAACAGCTGACGATATCTGCCCCCTATCTGGAACTTCCCGAGGAATTTTCACTCATAGAACTTTTGAAATTCCACTTCAAATTCAAAAGGCCATTGCCAGATTTTTCATTTGGGAAAATGATGCAGGAAATGTATTTGGAAGATCACCAAAACAAAGCCATCAGTCAATTTTCGTCTGGCATGAAACAAAGACTAAAGCTAGGGTTGTGTTTCTTCTCGGATGTATCTTTGATACTTTTGGATGAACCCACTTCCAACTTGGATGAAAAAGGCCTACATTGGTACCTGTCATTAGTCGAAAAATATGGAACCAATAAAACATTGATCGTCTGCTCCAATGATCCAAGGGAATATATATTCTGCAACAACATCATCAACATCGAAGACTATAAGCATAAACAAAGCCTTTGATTTTTGGATCATATCATTAAATTTACATTTCACATATAATACAACCCTATAATGAATAACTTATTCCGAAAATTTTTACTTCTATCAGCTATGGGGCTAGTCCTTTTTGCCTGTAAGAAAAAAGATGATCCAAACCCATCAAAAACCCCAGAACAACTCGCAATTGAATCTTTGGCCGGTGAATCCTCAATAATTTGGACAGTTGCAGGAGATGGTACTCCTTCAGGAACTGGCTCCGTAATAAGAGGAGATGATAACATAACGAATACCTTTCAAGATTTTGAAATTACATTTTCTGCCAACCAAAACAGTAAGACATACGGTACAAGCAACGGTGGTGAAATTTTTGACAGCTCCGGCAACTGGAATTTTGTCTCAGGAGATTTGACAAAGATAACACTTGCAGGAACCAGGCCTGCTGCAGGACCTGAGATATCACATACCAAGACAACATCCAATGACCTGGTTTTGAAATTCAACATAGTAGCTCCTGGTGGTGAGAACAGAGGCAATCCTGGCGCGGCATTGGCTGGAAGCTATACTTTCAACCTAAAGCGCAAGCAGTAACGATCAAAATATCTATACAAAAAGGGTTGGATTTCTCACGAATTCCAACCCTTTTGTTTTTCCAAGAAATGCAGCTTTCTCAATACATCTTTGGACATTAACCTAGCCCTTCATCTCCACCAAAGTAACTCCAGAGCCACCTCTATCGGCATGCTCATCCGAAACCCTTGCCACTTGGCTCATATTTTTGAGTATATTTCTGGTAATATCTTTCAGGATACCATCACCCTTTCCATGTACAATCCGGAGGTCTTTCATTCCCAACATGTAGCCATCATCTACAAAATTCTGCACCAAAGGCAGTATCTCTTCTCCCCTTTTCCCCCGGATATCCAAATTCGGTGAAAAATCCATCATCTTTGCATTCGTATCAAACCCAGTCCTTTTTGCAAAAGACTTCTTTTCCTTCTTCATTTCAGTACTCGAAATTCTTTCCAACCTTTTGAGTTTCACGTTGGATTTCAGGTCCCCAATACTGATTTCTATATCTTTACCTTTGATGGCAAGGACTTCCGCCACTGCACCGTTGTCTTTCAGACGGACAAAGTCCCCTACTCCGATTTCCCCTTCTATTACTTTGATTTCGGGGGCTTTCTCTACCACTTTTTCCGGCTTGATCTTCGTCTTGAATGTTTCCAGATCGGCTCTCAGTTTCTTTGTAGCTTCTTTGTCTGCCTTGCTCTCCTTAATGGAGCGGATGGTCGTCTCTATCTTTTTGTTCACTTCATCCAATAGCAACTTTGCCTCATTCTTTGCCTGTTGGATATATTGCTTTTTGTTGGAGTCAATCGTTTCCTTGAGTGAGTTGTACTCCTTCATCCTTTGATCAAGAAGCCGCTCTTTTTTTGCATTTTCATTGATCAACTGCTCATACCTTACTTTTTCATTTTCCAGCTTATTGAGCATTTTATCATAGCGCACCCGCTCTTCACCGATATTCTCCTTTGCATAATTGATGATGTCCTTCGAGATACCGATTTTGGATGCAATCTCCAAGGCAAATGAACTTCCCGGCTTCCCGATTTCCAACTGGTAAAGCGGTTCCAACTTATCTACGTCATAGCGCATCGCTCCATTGACCAGCCCTTGGTTTTTGGAGGCTATTTCCTTCAGGTTTCCATAATGGGTAGTTATCACCCCATACGCTCCCAGCTTATTCAATGAAAGCAAAATCCCTTCAGCGATGGCTGCACCAAACTGTGGCTCGGTGCCTGTCCCAAATTCATCTATAAAGAGAATGGTTTTCTTGTCGGCAAACTGTGTGAAATACTTCATGCTCATCAAGTGGGAGCTATAGGTACTCAAATCATTCTCAATGTTCTGCTCATCACCTATATCAATAAAAAAGTGGTCAAATATGCTGCATTTCGAATGTGCATCTACCGGGATCAACAGGCCGCACTGTAGCATGTACTGGATCATTGCCACAGTCTTGAGCGTAACCGATTTGCCACCCGCATTGGGTCCAGATATGACCAGCAACCTCCTGTTGTGGTCAAGCTGTATATTCAATGGGACAACCTCCTTTCCCTGCTGCTTCAAAGCAAACTGCAACAATGGGTGTGTCGCATTGTACCATTCCACTTGTCGCTGTTTTTCAAGTACAGGTCTGGAAGAATTGGTTTTCAAGGCAAATTTTGCTTTTGCCCGGATAAAATCAACCAGCCCCAAGAATTGGTATGCCCTTCTCAATTCAGGAATGTATCCCCTAAGCATGTCTGTCAACTGGGTAAGGATTCGCTGAACCTCCCTTCGTTCCATGTATTCCAGATCCTTCAGGTCATTGTTGATGTCCAGAACTTCGGCAGGCTCCAGAAAGACCGTCTGTCCAGTTGCCGATTCATCATGGATAAAACCCTTGATCTTCCGCTTGTTTTCCGCCAACACAGGAATCACCATCCTCCCACCACGTATCGTCACAGATGCATCCTCCGGGGTCAACCCCTTCGCCTTTGCTTCCCTGAATATCCTATCCAGCACTTTTCTAAGTCTACTTTCTTCATAGATAATCTGGGACCTGATCAATGAAAGATCTTTGGAAGCATTACTTCTGATCTTCCCCTTTTCATCTATGATTTTCTCAATCGCTTTCAGCAAAGTCTGGTCTAGGCTCACCAAGCCCAAAAGCTGGTGTAAGTTTGGGTATTCTTCAGAGAATTTGTTGAAAAATGCAACACATCCACTTAATGTGAGCAAAGAGAGCTTGATTTCGTGAAAATCATCTTCATACAGAAATGTCCCTTCAATCTTTGCCTTTTCCAAATAAGGATAGATATTGGTGAAATTTGAGGAAGGGAAGGCCTCCCCTGAAACCAATATCTGCCTAAATTCCTCCGTTTGGTCCAAAAGCTTGGTAATCAAATTCAGGTCTTTGGAGAAGTTCATTTTATTGACAAAATCAACCCCCAAGGAACTATTGCACTCCGCTTTGACCAATTCCTTTATTTTATCAAAATTGATCTTATCTTCTACACTATTGGGGTAAATCATCCGTCTCTATCGTATTTCCTAATTTTTCTATTACATTCAGGGAATCTATGGCACGTGCATAGATCCTGTCTATCATCTTGGGGTTGGCCAAATAAAACTCCAGGCTTTTGTGAAAGACCGAGTCTGCTACATTGTGTTCCTTGAACACCTCATGCTCAAACATGGGATACAATGTCCTTGAAGAATCATAGTTGACAGGAAAAGTACTGACAAACCCTTCCGCCAAATGGATATCGATCAAGACACTGACCATTTTGTCCTCATCCAGTATCCCCGGAGGAATATTTCTGTTTTCGCAGGCATAAAGGAAAATGACAATCGGTATAATGAATATTAGCTTTCTCACGTTTCAAAATTAATACATTTAATAGAGATCATCATATAAATTTTATTATTCAAAAGACTGCCTTAAATTAGTCATCCGAAAACGACGATTATGAACCAACTGCTAAAGAAATTAAGAAAATATGAGATAATGATCCGAAAAGTGGCAAACAACCACCTTCAGGGGGATTATCAGTCGATTTTCAAAGGGGCTGGCTTGGAATTTGATGATTTGAGACCTTACCAGTACGGTGATGATGTACGGACGATAGAGTGGAAAGTTTCTGCCAAAGGGCACGGTACTTTTGTCAAAACCTTCAAAGAAGACAAAGACCAATGTGTTTATTTCCTTTTGGACGTCAGCGGTTCCCAAGACATTGGGGAAGTCGGCAGGAAAAAAATCGATCTAGGAAAAGAAATAGCTGGGGTTTTGACTTTGGCAGCCATCTTTGAAGGAAGTCAAGTTGCACTGGTTTCCTACTCCGACGAAAAAGAAAAAATCATCTTGCCGGGAAAAGGACCCAAGCAAGGAGTGAAGATCATAAAGGGAATATTCAACCATGAAAACAAATCCCTCAAGACAAATTTGAGTGAGATGTTTACCTTTTCCCTTAACCTGATCAAAAAGAGGAGTATCATCATCGTCATTTCGGATTTTATAGATGAGGGATACGAAAGGCCATTCAAGGCACTTGCCGAAAGACACGATTTGGTTGCGATCCAGTTGACTGACCCTAGGGAATCCAAGCTTCCCTCTTTGGGGATCATTCCCGTATATGACAAAGAGCAAGGAAGCACAACCTGGGTAAATACGGCTTTTGGAGCATTTTCGAAGAAAATCTCTGGTACGTTCACCACAGAGAGAGATCACCTGAAAAATATCTGCAAAAAAAACCAAATCAATTATCTAGGCATCGATACAAGACAAGATATCGTATTACCTTTGATTGAATTATTCAAAACTCGTAACAAAACCATGAAACGTGGCTAAAGTTCGCTTAATTTTACTCGGTTTTATAATCATTTTGATTTCAAACACCTTCAGCTTAGGTCAAGACCTGAAGGTGGAAGGCTATTTCTTGCAAGATTCTGCCAAGCTTGGGGAACGTGTCCCATACGTACTCAAGGCTACCTACGGAAAAGGCTACAATATCATTTTCCCGGATTCCACCTATGATTTCAGCCCCCTTGTTTTGCTTGAAAAGAAAACCTATATCTCCAAAACCAAGGAAGACGTAACTTTGGATAGTGCTATTTACTACCTTTCCAATTTTTCGTTGGATCCGGTATTGAAATTTTCCCTTCCGGTCTACGAAATCCTGAAATATGACAGCATCACCTACTTCGCTGATGAAGCGGATTTGGCACTCAAACTGACGATCAATCCACTTCCTGAAGAACTTGCCTTCAAGGATAACAACGTGTATCAACCAATCGAAAAAGATTTCAACTACCCGCTTCTGGTTGGCGTATTGGTTTCCATATTGATTTTGGCGGCGATACTTTTATTCTTTTTCGGAAAACCACTTCAAAAAAGATGGCAACTCTGGTTGGAGAAACGCAAGTACAAAAGGTTTCTGTTGCGTTGGGAAAAAGCGGAGGCTGCATTTTCCAACAATCCTGACATGGGCAATGCAGATGAGATGTTGGGACTTTGGAAAGCGTATATGGAGCATCTCAAAGACCGTCCATTCAGGGATTGGACTACTAAAGAGATCTCCGAGTTTCTAGAGAACAAAGAAATCATCAAGGATTTCAGGGAAATAGAAATGATCATCTATGCCGGAAAAGAAGGAAAAGATATAGGCCAAGCATGCCAAAATCTCAAAGGAATATGTGCAGAAACCTATCAACAAAAAATCACCCAAAAAGATGAGCGCAAATAGTATATCTGATTTTTTATCTCTGTATTGGTTTTTTCCGGAGACATTTCGCGGATTTGAATGGGAAAACACCTGGGCTTTGCATCTCATTTGGGCAGTCCCATTGTTGATGCTGCTTAGGAAGTTTATCAAATTCCTCAAAAATCCAGTTTTGGAACTTTCCCTTCCAAAAAGTGTCGCACAAAGCAATCCTTGGACTTATTTGAGGATGATCCCTACCCTTTTCTTCCTGTTGGCCCTTTGGATGGTTGTAGTCGCCCTTGCCCGTCCCCAAAAAACAAATGAACGGGTTGAGCAATATACAGAAGGCATTGATATCATGATCGTATTGGACATCTCTGAATCCATGGATCTGCAGGATTTCAAGCCAAACAGACTCGAAGCTGCAAAGGAAACAGCTGTGGATTTCATCAATGGAAGATTTGGAGATAGGATAGGAATGGTGATTTTCTCAGGTGAAGCCTATTCTTTGGCACCTTTGACCACTGATTACACTTTGCTGACAGATCTGATCAAAGAGATTTCCTTCAATATGATGGATGCCAAAGGGACGGCGATTGGAAGTGCTATTTCCTCAGGGACAAATAGGATGAGGGAAGCAGAATCCAAATCCAAAGTAATGATTCTACTCAGTGATGGGGAAAACAATGCCGGGAATGTAGACCCAATTTTCGCTGCCGAATTGGCTGCTGCCTTTGATATCAAAATCTATTCAATAGCGGTAGGCAAAGATGGGATGGTGCCATATGGAGTGGATTTCTTCGGAAGGCCGCAGATGATCGAAAGTTATCTTGACGAAACTACACTCAGGGAAATCGCCAAAATCGGAGGAGGTCAATTCTATAGGGCTTCAGATGACAATGCATTGGAGAGGATATTCGAAGAGATCGACGCATTGGAGAAAGCGGAGATAATAGAGTCCAGGTACAAAGAAACCATGGATTATTATCGGGTTTATTTGTTTTGGGGCTTGCTTTTCTTTTTTGTTTGGATGGCGTTGAAGAGTACTTTCTTCAACAATTTCCTATTGGATTAACAGCCTTTAATTCCCTCTTCATAATGTTCAAATGCCCTTTCAGGGCATACCATCGCCTCGTTTGCATTTTTGCAATGGGTTCTACCCATTGCTTGGGTCAGATGCCCTTTCAGGGCAATTAGCTCACTCTCTTATTTCTTCGCAATGGGCTACACCCATTGTTCTGAGCTGGCGCACTTTCAGGGCAGAACCTAATCGTATGTTCATTTTGAAATGGGGTTTAAGTAATCTGCAATAACAGAATGGTTTTTCAATCCAAAAGTGCCATGATTCTTTGTTTATGAAAGCCAACCTCAATATTTTTCTTCAAAAACCCTGAAAGGGTTACTGATCTCAACAATGGGTGAAGCCCGTTGATATAGAAATACACACACTCCGACCAAACGACCTGAAAGGGCGAGAGAATTTCTCAAAGGTGTCGTTCATATCCCCTTACGAATTCAATTGTCCTTTCAGGGCGAACAGTAACTCTCTTATTTCTCCGCAATGATCTACACCCATTATTCTAAGCTGGCGCACTTTCAGGGCAGAACCTAATCGTTTAATCATTTTAATATGGGGTCTATAATCTGCAATAGCAGAATGGTTTTCCTTCCCAAAAGTCCCGTGATTCTTTGTTTATGAAAGCCAACCTCTATGTTTTTCTTCAAAAAAACCTGAAAGGGTTACTGATCTTAACAATGGGTGAAGCCCGTTGATATAGAAATACACACTCTGCCCAAAAGCCCTGAAAGGGTGTAGGAATACTCACAAAACCAAATCAACCTCAAACTTGCCTATACTCCTAATTATCCTTTCCGAGCATCCACTACCGTGAAAATATTTTTCTAATGGAGAAAACTCTATGTTTTTCTTCAAAAAACCCTGAAAGGGTTACTGATCTCAACAATGGGTGAAACCCATTGATATGGAATACACACTCCGTCCAAAAGCCCTGAAAGGGCGTAGGAATACTCACAAAACCAAATCAATCCCAAACATATTTCTCATCGTACTCAACCTTGTACTTTTCGAGAAAAGATCTGTGTTCATCTTGAAATGTCTTTTTTAGGTGATGTTGGTGTTGGTTTTTGATATATTGGACAACCAGCCCCACTTGTCCCGGATTTACAGAGAATGCCCCATAACCATCCTGCCAATAAAAAGAGGCAAGTTCAGGGCTTAACGTTTTCACCCATTTCGAAGATTTCGATTTGATTTCTTTCACAAGATCCATAATAGAAATCTTTTTTGACAATAGACAAAGTATGTGAACATGATCAAAGTATCCCCCTACAATAATCGGATTTGATTCATATTGATTGCAGATCCCTCCTAGATAGCTATGAATCCTACTTTCAAACTCGGATTTGATCATTGGCTTTCTATGTTTGGTACTGAAAATAATATGGATGTAATTTTTCACTAAAGATTGTCCCATAAAACGCATCCCTCAATAGGGCTTTTTGATTAAAAATTGAATTAAAAATATGGAATAGCTTTTACTGCTGATGTGGCATTTCCCCTTGTCACAATTCGTTATAAATCCTAATCAATTTAATTCATTTGCTCATTAATTCCGAATTTGGAATAAACTTTTTCAAATGCCCTTTCAGGGCATACCGTCGTCTCGTTTGCATTTTTGCAATGGGTTCTACCCATTGCTTGGGTCAGATGCCCTTTCAGGGCAATTAGTTCACTCTCTTATTTCTTCCCAATGGGCTATCCCCATTATCCTGAGCTGGTGCGCTTTCAGGGCAAAACCTAATCGTTTATTCATTTTAATATGGGGGGCTAAGTAGTCTGCAATAACAGAATGGTTTTTCTATCCAAAAGTCCCGTGATTCTTTGTTTACGAAAGCCAACCTCCATATTTTTCTTCAAAAACCCTGAAAGGGTTACTGATCTCAACAATGGGTGAAACCCATTGATATGGAATACACACTCCGCCCAAAAGTCCTGAAAGGACGTAGGAATACTCACAAAACCAAATCAACCTCAAACTTGCCTATACTCCTAATTATCTTTTCCGGGCATCCACTAACGATAAAATATTTTTCTAATGGAGAAAACTCTTTGCTTTGCGTCAAAAAAACCCTGAAAGGGTTACTGATCTCAACAACGGGTGAAGCCCGTTGATATAGAAATACACACTCCGCCCAAAAGCCCTGAAAAGGCGTAGGAATTATCTGAAAATGGAAAAAAATAAAAACACCTACTGAAAGAAATCATCTCTCAATTAGGTGTTTTGTTTATCAATTAATATTTAAGCTGACAACCTTACTTCGTAATCGCTTCGAGGATATCGTGCTTCGTAATGATATGAATCTGGTGATTGTCATCACGTACCAGCACTGCTTTTTCTTTGTCCACCATAGAAGAAAGCACATCTAAGGTACTATCCAATGCAACAAACTTCATCGAGTCCTCCATCACATCTGTTACAGGAGAATCTTTCAGGTTGGGATTGTCAATAATCTTACTCAATAGTTTATTATCGGTAATGCAACCGACTACATTACCATTTTCCATGACTGGAATCTGGGAAATACTCGTGCTATTCATCAGCGCTATGGCATCTTTTACTTTATCAGATTTCTGAATCACCACAAGTTGGTAGCTTCCATTTCTCGATGCGATGATATCCCTGGCAGTACCAAACGACTTGTCTTCCAAGAACCCATGGTTTCTCATCCAATCATCATTGTAAACCTTCCCCAGATATCTCGTCCCATGATCAGGTAGGATGATCACCATTCGATCGCCTTCTTTCATGTTCTCTTTGGCATATTCCAAAGCTCCATGGACAGCCGAACCACATGACCAACCAACGAAAAGACCTTCTTCTCTGGAAAGCCTTCTGGTCATCACAGCCGAATCCTTGTCCGTCACTTTCACAAAATGGTCGATCATATCGAAATCCACATTCTTAGGCAAAATATCTTCACCAATACCCTCTGTCAGATATGGATAAACCTCATTTTCATCAAAAACTCCAGTTTCTTTGTATTTTTTGAATACAGAACCATAAGTATCAATCCCCACTGTGATGATATCAGGATTCTGCTCTTTCAAAAATTTGGCAGTACCACACATAGAACCTCCGGTACCAACTCCAGCAGCATAATGGGTTATTTTACCTTCTGTATCCTTCCAAATTTCCGGCCCTGTAGTTTCATAATGCGCTTTCCAGTTCGATAAGTTGTCGTACTGATTAGGGTAAAAAGAATTTGGGATATCTTTATTGAGTTTTCTGGCTACAGAATAATAGGACCTTGGGTCTTCGGGTGAAACATTCGTAGGACATACGATCACTTCTGCACCAACTGCCTTAAGGATATCGATTTTTTCTTTGGACTGTTTGTCAGCCATGGTAAAAATGCATTTATATCCTTTGGCAATTGCTGCCAAAGCCAATCCCATTCCCGTATTACCACTAGTTCCTTCTATGATGGTACCTCCTGGCTTTAAGAGCCCTTCTTTTTCTGCATCCTCTACCATCTTGATGGCCATTCTATCTTTCATGGAATTGCCTGGGTTGAAATACTCAACCTTGACCAAGATTTCACCTTTGATTCCCTGATTGACTTTATTCAGTCTGATCAATGGTGTATTCCCTATCGTTTCAATTATTGAATTATAAATCATAGGATTCCTATTGCTAATTTGATGGCAAGTTACAAATAATTTTAAAGGGTATGGATTGGGATATTGATTTTTAGAGAGATTGTTTTGTTAAGACAATGGTGATGAACCTCAATCAAAAACTCGTCATGATACTCTTATAAAGACATTGTAAAGTAAATCTATTTCACAAAGAGGGCTACCTAAAGCTCCTTAAACTCCACTCTTCTCACCAAATCCATGGCAACATGGAGCATTACGGCTGTCACCATAAACATTCCCAGCGAAATCCCCAACATCCCTAAGGCAAATTGCTTGGATACAATGTACACAAATACACCTCCGCCGATTGCCGGAAAAATCCCAAACAGCAATACCCCAATGATCAAAACCGGTTTGATCAACTTCCTATCCCATCCTTCATCGAAACCTACATTCGTACAAAGTGTCATGGCAAATCCTGACAGATAAAACGCAAGCATACAGAATATAAATGTCGGAATCAACCAAAAACTCAGTGAAGCTATCAAGACAGTCGGGACTATCAAAATAACTGCAAAAATCAAGGTCTGCATCACATCCAACCTGATCATATTCCAGAATTTGGATGACCAACTTGCTGGTATCAGGATAAAAAACGGCTTTTTCAAATCCCCAACATTATTTCTCCCCATCCCTGCTATGAAATACATGAAAATCAAGACCAATAAATAAATGTAAATAATTTGGTGGGCAAACCAGTCAAACCTGGACAATACCGCAAAGACCACTGCCAATGCTGCAAATCCCAATCCATACAAGCCAAACAAAGGATGAAAATCCTGTCTGGAGCTATGCACATAATTCCTCCAATAAAGCGCTTTTCCCCCAAACCCAAAGTTTGGAATATCCAAAACTTTTTTGGTGTTCAAGCTCATGGTAGATTCAGAAGCTTGGCTCTTGCCTTTTGCCTTTTCCTTTACTTCCTCCTTGGACTGGGTAGATTCCAAGACATCCTCATAGTAATACCCCGAGTGAACCAACACCAACTTCAATATGATAAAGAACGTAATGGCATATACCGCCACAAAACCCGCTACAATCCAAATGTTTTGATGCCCTGCGAACATCAATATCGCCCTGCTCCATCCTACCAAAGGAAAAAAGTCAAACCATGGTGATGCTATCCACAAAAACATCCCCTGCCAAAATTTCTCTGCAAGAATTCCCGGAATCAAAACCAGCAAACCAACAACAGCCCCTAAAGCAAATACCCCTGTTTTGAAATATCCCAAAATATCGTATTTGGTATGCAGGGTATAAACCAAAAACTTGATTGGTGAAAGAATGAAAATAAACAATGCCAATCCAATAGCCATGATGCAGATCTGCCACACTTCCAAATCGAAAGTATCTACCAGCTGCGAAGAGGCATAAATCATAAAGAAGATACTTCCACCTATTGCTGGCAAAAGTGATCTTATCATATAGTAAACCAAAATATTAGCAGGGGAAGATGGTCCTGTAAACAGGTAATTCACATCCGCCATGCTGAAAAAACTCACATTCTTTTTTGTCGCCCTGAACAATTGGAAAACCAAAAAAGCCAATGCCAATACAGTCAAGCCCCCTACAAGTACGACCAATCCATATTTCACATCAACAGCACCTTCTGCTGCCTCTTGAAGCTTTTCGAGATCTTCCGGGTTGACACTTTCTGTTGACTTACCAGTCTTTCGGAAATAGAAAAAACTGAAATACCCAACCACAAAAATATAGGGCAAAAGCCTCAAAGGATTTTTGAGGATAAGCTTGATATTGTTGATTAGAATGAAAAGGTCTTTTCTGAAAAGTAATTTTATCTCATTCATCTTTTGTCAATTCTAAGAATAAATCTTCCAGGTTAGAGTCCGTTCCTTCCATCTGAAGTTTGAGGTTGTCAAGGGTATCATTCCCGACGATATTGCCACTTTTCATGATCATAATCCTATCTGCAATGCTCTCCACACTATCGATCAAATGTGTACTCACCAAAATGGTCTTCCCCTGCTCTTTAAGTTCTTTGAAAATCCTCTTGGTATTTTTGATAGCCTTTGGGTCCAAGCCAATCATTGGCTCGTCAAAAAACAAAATCTGTGGATCAGGGAGCAGTGCGCAGCATATAGACACTTTTTGGCGCATCCCTTTGGACAAATCCCGTCCCAATTTATCCTTCTTGTCAGTCAAATCATAGGTTTCGAATAGCACCTCACTTTTCTCCTGCCAATTCCCAACTCCATAAGCTTGCGCAATAAACTGCATATGCTCTTTTACGGTAAGTAGATCGTAAACACTTGGGGTCTCGGGAATGTAAGAAAAGAGTCTTTTGGCTGCTACTTGCATGTGGTCCACACCTCCGATATAAATCTCCCCAGAGGTTTTCCTCAATAAACCCACAATACATTTCATCGTAGTACTTTTGCCTGCACCATTTGGTCCCAACAAGCCTACCACTTCCCCTCCTTGGAGGGAAAAAGTAATATCATTGACAGCATTTTCCTTACCGTATTTTTTGACTAAACCAATAACTTCTAGCATTTCTAAAATTTTTGAAAGCCCAATTTAAGAATTAGGCTTCAATATATGTTAAAAAATCATTCCCAAACGAATGAATAGGTTATTGAATATCAGACTTTCTTCAAAAAGTGAATCAAAACCAGGTCGAATCCCATCTACTGGCGGCATACCGCCTGCTGAGAGCTGCCCCACATAAGAGTAGGCGTATTGCTTCTTAAAACCAATTGCAGCTGTATAGGCATGATTCCCCGTTTTTGATCTTTTTCTTAAACCCAACGCAGGGCTAAGCATAAACCCTCCTTCATTCCATGATTGCATCCTATTTACAATTTCCTTTCCCTGAAACCAAGCAGAGCCATAACCCAAATCCAAATTGGTATAGAATGAATACTTCCTTTCCGGTTCAAATGTATATCTCCAACCGAAACCAACCGGCATCAAGTTAAATTCAGGATATGTATCATAACCAACAAAGAAACCTATTTGATGATGGCTATCTATTTGTGCCCCATGAAATGACTGCAGAGAAAAATTGACTCTGCTCCCCTGTTCGTCAGTCCCATGCAATGTTCCCATCTCAACATGATGGATGTAATTGCCAATCCCCCTTTGGGAAAAGGAGAACTGGCAATAAAAAACAAAAATGACAAACAATAAAAATCTCCTCACTTAGACAACAATTGGATTTTTGACATTTATACAACTCAATTGGATAAGTTTATTTGGTGTAGAATAATCGAATTGGCAAACACCATCAGGACCTATTACAATCAGAGATTTGGGTCCAGGAATAATGTCTACAGATTTCAATGATTTAAGATATTCCAATTGGTTTTTGTCGATATTCATCACATCTGCCACATTAAAGCTTTTCAGTCCATGCCTCCCCTCAGCCAAATACAAATAATCCCCTGCCAAAGCTAAACCATGTGGATTTTCCATTGGGTACGATTTGAGCAACTTTGGGGCATATGGATCTTGGATATTTAAGATCTGCAATTCATCAACACCAAACCTACAACCAACACCGGACCGCAATGTCACAAAAGCATGGGTTTCGTTCACAACAACGGGATCACATGCAGTCACATGCTGATAGACTGACATTTGGGTTGGTGCATCGGGGGTACTTGCATCATAAATATGCATTCCTGTGTTTGAACCTATGAACAGTTTGTTTTGGAAAGGGAAAATTGTCTCAATCCCCCATCCCAAATTGATGTTTTTGATAAAGTCCGGATTTTCTTTTTGTTCTATATTAAATACGCGGAGTGAAGACTCATCCACCGCATAAAGGTGTGCATTCATCAATGTGAACCTGGCCATCGAACCACCCTGTCCATAACTCTCGCTTCCACCACGGGAAGCATCAGCATTCATGGCAAACATCCCACCCCTGTTCCAAAATATAGCGCTTCCCCACCAACTGCGATTGATTTCTGAATTGGCAGTCATGACCGTATCTTTCATAGTGATAAAAGTCCCCGTTGACAAATCTGTATACATACTGGTGAACACATCCTCAACTCTCTTGATCTGCTGTATACTCCGAGGATCGCTGATATCAAACACCAACAGATCCAGATAATTGTCAGCATAAAGCATGTTGCTGTTTACCGCCATGTCTACATTTCCAGGAATATTGATGAAGTTGATACTAAAAGGACTTGATGGATTGGTATTGTCAAGGATGTGAATACCTTTTTGTGGTTCATTGATGAACAAAAAATCACCGTAAATATAAATCTTACCCGGATTTTCCAAATCCTTCCCAGGCTCTAGGACCGCTTCAGATGTCCTGAAATTACTCATCTGCATGTATACAGGCACTTGGGTTCTGTAAGTATATGTGCTTGAGGTTTGATCCTGACAAGATGGGAAAACGAAAATTATTGACAAAGCCATTAGCAATAATGGCAGTTTTGTTGAGAGTTGGCTGGTAGGTTTCATATCATAAATAATTTTGAAAAAGAGACTTTTTGGAAAATAATATCGACTTACTTCTACAAGACGTAAATTTATCCCGAAGTGCTACATCAACCCGCATATTTTTCAATAAAAATCAAAAACAACCCTTTCAATACCAAAAACATAGGAAAAGGACGTTGCCATTACCTTGGTCGATGTCCCCACCGACCAATCCACCTAAACTAGGACAATCTTCCCAGGACTTCTTGCTCTGAAATTGTCAAAAGCGATTTCCCTGACCTTTCGATACTAGAAAGATAGAAAACGGGTACTGCAACTCAATCAATCCAACTCAAGCCTTTTACCCATCTTCATTTCAAAATTTTCGAATAACTTTACAAAGGAATTAATTATCTGATCTACCAATTCATTCTGGGTATTTTCAGGATAAATGGGATTGTACTTGATCCTTAAAATGATCATATCCATCCAGCCTTGACCATCATCTATCAAATCTTCATGAAATGCCTCCACGGTAATATCCCTTGACCCACTAAAACCCGAATGTCCTTGGTTTCTAAAGAACTCAGAAATGGTCTTCAAAACCAATTCATGTGTCAACTCAAACACACGTACAATTTGGGCTTCAGACTTGGCGTCCAAGCCTTTGGTTTTTGCAGTTTTGATGACTGTTTTCAATTCTTCCAGAGCTTCTTGAAAATCAGAGAAACATTTTTCGCAGGTGAAAGGCAAAGTTTTCATGGCTATTTAGATTTTATTGAAGATAAGTTTTTTCTTTCATTCTCCGAAAAGAATACAATATTTATTTCTGTTTCTCTCAAAGGAATTTGAGGTGCAAAGACCGCCGATTTGTTAAATAAAACGGAGATTCAAACCTAATCGATCACGACCTGAAAATAGTTGACATTTTTTTCTTTATAAATGAAGAAGTTCAACCCACTTCGGGGTTGTGGTCTCTATTTGTCATCATTATTCCCCGGGTTGCGACCCGGGGTTATTTGAAGTTCAACCACTTCGTGGTTTTAACGTCTCTGTTGCGGTCTTGTGTCTCACGTCTTGTGTCTCGCTTCTCGCTTCTTGGATCTCACTTCGTCCCCCCCTGCTCTCAGCGCATCTCCTCACCTTTCAATTCTTTGCGTGATACTTTCATCCTTTCCCCTACCTGACACTATAGCTCTGCATAAACGGCTGACCGTTTGGGGCGAATCCTTCCAATAACAACTTCCCGCTAAACTTCTCCAAAAACTCACCAACATTTTCGGGACTAGATACTGGTTTACCATTTATTTGGGTCAAAACAAAACCATTGTTCAAGCCCAAATCCCTCAAATAACCTCTTGTCAACCCAACTATTTTCACCCCATTGTCTATTCCCAGCCTATCTTTCTCTATGGCATTGATTGCTTCCAATCTAGCGCCAAGCAGTGCTGAGGTATAAAATTCCCTTTTCAACACACCCGTGCCTCCATTTAGGTTTTGTAAAGTCAACTCTACATTTTTCACATTGGATTTCCTCTGGAAAGCAACATTCAACTTATCGCCTGGATAATAGTATGACAATACCTCCTCAAAGCTTCCTTTGCCAGTCACATCATATCCTTCTATTTTGGTGATAACATCATTTTTTTGGATTCCTGACTTTTCTGCAGCACCTCCACGAAGCACATTTGTCACAATGACACCATCCAATGTATTCAAACCCATCTCTTCTGCCAACTCAGGTGTGATCTCTACGACATCTACGCCAGGCAGTGCTTTTTGAACTTCCCCAAACTTGATCAAGTCATTGGCGATCTTCATGGCTATATCCACTGGAACAGCAAACCCATAACCTGTGTAGGAACCGGTTCTGGATAAAATCGCAGTATTGATTCCCACCAATTCCCCTTTGGTATTTACCAAAGCACCGCCGGAATTCCCCGGATTGATGGGAGCATCTGTTTGGATAAAAGACTCCAAAGGAAAATCTCCACCCAAGATATTGATCTGTCTCTCCTTAGCAGAAACGATCCCCGCCGTCACTGTTGATGTCAAGTTGAATGGGTTGCCTACAGCAATGACCCATTCCCCAATTCTCAAATCCCTGCTGCTTCCTTTTTTGATAGCCGGAAGATTCTCCGCTTCAATTTTGAGCACGGCGATATCCGTATTTTTGTCTGTCCCAATCAATTTGGCTTGATAGGTTCTTTTCTTATGGACAACTTCGATGGTCTCTGCCCTTTCAATCACATGGTTGTTGGTGATGATATACCCATCTTGACTCATAATCACTCCTGATCCAGTACTTACCCTTTGGTTGGGTCCAGTTCCAAAAAAATAATCAAATATGCTGTATCTTCTGTAATCAGTACCTGAAAAATTCTTTATAAATACTACCGAAGGTGTACTCAATTCCGAAGCTTCTATAAATGAAACAGGAGAAGAACTTACCACATTTCCATCCAGATTCGGTTCGTAGCTGACTTTTTGTCTGGAGTACAATTCTTGTGGAGGAAAATTCGATTCACCCAAAGTAGTGTCTGTCAAAAATGACTGATACACCCATGCGCCTCCAATCCCGGCGATGAAAGCCATTACGATCAATTTGATATTTTTCATCATTTTTATATTAACGATTATCCAATTTTTCGGTTAGAAGAAAGGTTAATTTAAACAAAAATCACAAACCGATTATCGTACCAAATCCATCAAAAGACAAAAAGACTTAAAAATCACAAGGAAAAGTCTCCGAACCTTGTAATTTTGTCAGACTTAAGCAGAATTATTTCATGTCAGATAAGAAAAGAGTTGCCATTTTGGGCGCTACAGGAAGTATAGGAACACAAACCCTCGATGTCATCAAGTCAAACTTGGACAAGTTTGAAGTCGAAGTACTTACTGCACAAAACAATGCTGACTTGCTCGTCCAGCAAGCCATAGAATTCCAGCCTAATTGTGTTGTCATTGCCAACGAATCGCTTTATGAAAAAGTAAGGGATGCATTGGCCCCTTTGGACATCAAAGTCTATGCAGGGGAAAAAGCTTTGGCACAGGTAGTAGAGATGGACACCATAGACCTTGTATTGACTGCCTTGGTAGGATACTCTGGGCTTATTCCTACGATCAAGGCCATAGAAAGCGGAAAACAAATCGCCTTGGCAAACAAAGAAACCTTGGTGGTTGCGGGAGAATTGGTCACCAAATTGGCACGTCAAAAAGGGGTAAACATCTATCCGGTAGACTCCGAACATTCAGCTATTTTTCAATGTTTGGCCGGTGAATTCCACAATCCAATAGAGAAAATAATCCTCACGGCATCGGGAGGGCCATTTAGGGGAAAAGACAGGAAGTTTTTGGAAACAGTGACCAAAGCACAAGCTTTGAAACATCCGAATTGGGACATGGGAGCCAAGATCACCATTGACTCAGCTTCCCTGATGAATAAAGGCTTGGAGGTAATTGAAGCAAAATGGCTTTTTGGCATCAATGCAGACCAGATCGAGGTGATCGTTCATCCACAATCCATCGTACATAGTTTGGTTCAGTTTGAAGATGGATCCATCAAAGCGCAACTAGGACTTCCCGATATGCGTATCCCTATTCAATTTGCATTGAGTTTCCCAGAAAGGATAAAATCAGATTTCCCGAGGTTCGATTTCGTACAATATCCGAATTTGACCTTCGAACAGCCCGATATGGAGACATTTCAAAATCTCCGGTTGGCCTTTGATTCATTGGAAAGAGGCGGAAATGCCCCCTGCATATTAAATGCTGCCAATGAAATTGCTGTGGCTGCATTTTTGCGGGAAGAAATTGGTTTTCTCGAAATGTCGGACCTTATTGCAACTTCTTTGGAAAAAGTGGATTTCGTCAAACAACCAAGTTTACAGGATTTTGTGGAGACAGACAAGCTGACCCGAATCGTTACAAAAGAATTAATCAAGAGTAAAATATAAATAATGGATACATTGATAATGGTAGGCCAGCTATTGCTTGGGCTATCTATTTTAGTTGGGCTTCATGAACTGGGCCACTTGCTTACTGCCAAGATGTTTGGCATGAGAGTAGAAAAATTTTCAATCGGATTCCCTCCAAAAGTCATTGGCTTCCAATGGGGTGAGACCGAATATTCGATCGGAGCCATTCCATTGGGTGGATTTGTGAAGATTTCAGGAATGGTAGACGAATCCATGGATACCGAGCAGATGAATGCTGAACCACAGCCTTGGGAATTCAGATCAAAACCCGCTTGGCAGAGGCTCATCGTGATGCTTGGAGGCATCATCGTGAACGTCGTCACCGGTATTTTGATCTTTGTGGCATTGGTCTATCAAAAAGGTGAAACATATTATTCCCAAGAACAAATCATAGAGCATGGGATTGTTGCCTACGACATCGGAAAGCAAATAGGCTTACAGGATGGAGACAAAATCCTTGACATCAACGGAGAGCCTTACCAAAGCCTTTCAGAACTAAGCGGTGGGGAAGCCTTGTTGAGCACAGATGGTTATTATACTGTAGACAGAGATGGTGAAATCATCAAAATCAAAATCCCAAGGGGTTTTATCAACTCTTTCTCCAATGAAGAAAGCATGACCAATTTCATCAGCATCAGGATGCCTTTTGAGATCTTGGAAATCACCAAAGGCAGTGAAGCAGAAAGGATTGGATTACAAAAAGGAGATAAAATCACAGCAATCAATGGTCAGCCTATCAATTATTTCAATGAATTGCAGCTGGCATTAGCGGATGCAGCCAATACGGAGGCATCCCTTAAAATCAATAGAGGTGGCCAAGAATTGGAAAAATCCTTCAGTGTTTCTGAAGAAGGGACTATTGGATTTCTAATCAACCCCTTGCTGGAGCCTGTTTCCAAGAAGTTTGGTTTTGCAGAATCGATCACGAAAGGCACTGAAAAAGCATTTGGAGTAGTCATCATCAATGCCAAAGCCTTGGGAAGGATGTTTACGGGTGAAGTGTCTGCAAAAAATGTATCCGGACCGATCGGTATGGCTAAGATCTATGGCAACAAATGGGATTGGACAAAATTCTGGAGCATCACTGGATTGATCTCCATGATCTTGGCATTTATGAATTTATTGCCAATTCCAGCATTGGATGGAGGGCACGTGGTATTCTTGCTATACGAAATGATCTCCGGCAAAACCCCATCCGACAAATTCCTGGAAAATGCCCAGAAAGTGGGCATGGTAATGCTGCTGGCTCTGATGGTTTTTGCAATCGGGAATGATATCCTGAAGCTTTTTACCGGCGGATGATTCAGCTAAAATAAAAAATATTTAGTAGGTCAAAGAAAATATTCTTTGACCTATTTTTTTTGATTGATTTTTTGAGTAAAATTGGTGAAAAAATCAACTAATTGTGCTACATACTCAATTCTATCCGTGAAAAAAACGCAACTAATTATTTTTATTCTTTGCATCGTATTGAGTACATCAACTTATGCGAGTCAAATAGGTCTTAATTCACATGATTCGATTGCACAAAAAAACAAAGGAGTCAAGTTGCACCCTTTTGTTCAAGTTGGGTTTAATTTTCAGAATTTATTGGTTAAACAGCAATCTGGAAATCGAGCAGATCAATTTTCTAACATAACATCCCCATCGATAGGACTGGGAAGTAGATTGTCATATTTCGGGAATCTCAAAAAACTTAGTTTAGATTTTAGCTTAGAATATAATTTGAGAAAAACGAAATTCAATTCAAAATTTGAAAACAATAAGTATCTGATTTACGGGACTGAAAAGCTTAGGGAGTCTATTTACAGATTACCGATTACACTAAACTGGCATCTTCTTTCGGATAAAAACCAACTCTATATAGGAATCGGAGGGCAATTTAGTTACAATAGTTTCAAAAAAGAATTCAGTATACTCGATTATTCAGACAAAGAGAATTTTGTAACCCTACTAATTTATGATGGAATAGTTATTCCAAAAAGATACAATATTGATCCTATTATCAAAATCGGGACTCAATTCAATGTTAAAGATCAAAAAACAATATTTATTGAAGCGCAAACAAGTTTAGAAAGAAATCAATATTCCATAGTGCTTATTGAAAACGAATCCAACTATCATCAATTATTCAGCAAACTTCAATTTGGCATTAGATTTTAAATTCTTTAAACATGAAAAATCAGTTCCTAATATTCTTTTTGTTTGGCCTTTTTCTCCTTCTCGCATGTGAAAAACAAGAATTTGAGCCACGAACAAGTCCCCGATTCACGCTTACATATGTACAAAGTATAGATAGTAAAGGAGTTGAATTCGCTGCGAACATGATTGACTACGGTTCTGAATCGATACTTGAGCATGGGTTTATTTATTCTGATTCCCAAAACTTGACATTGGAAAATGGAGAGGTAGTTAGTCGAAATGGTAAGCCTAATAAACAGTTCAAAATAAGAGCAAACCACTCTATGATTGAAGGAAGAGTTTATTATGTAGCTGCATATTTATTAACTCCGTCTGGTATCATTTTATCCCAATTTATACCATTTGTGTCAAAAGGTTCTCAAGGTTTTATATTCAACAGTATTTCTACACCTAATGAAGTATATTATGGAGATACTATTACAGTACACGGTAGTAATTTCAGCTCAAATCCTGCAAATTATGAGATTTACATCCTAGGCACTCCCCAGATCAAAATGGAAGTGGTGGAAATCTCAAATAATTCTTTCAAAGCCATCCTTCCTCCTATGTTCTCTTCAACAGAAATTAAAGAAAGTGGAACTTTAAGGTTCTTTTTTCACATCGGAGGAAAAGAATTGGAAATAAACTGGCCTATAAAACTTAAAGAGCCTACATTTGAAATAGACACAAATTTAAGGGTGAATTTTGAAGGTGAAGTCACGATAAAAGGAGACTATCTGGAATCTGACATCCAATATGTAAGATTCCTGGATGAACCATATTTCGATCCACAAATTATTTCTTGGGAAAAAGACAAAATTGTTTTTAAAGCTAATAAACCATCTCGAAAAAAGAGAGAAAGTATTGGAATTCATATTAGAGGAAAAATCTATCAACTTGAAAACGTCTATACATATTATGGATCTCAGTTAGAACCGAACCAAGAATTAAAAGGTGAAATAGGTCCTGGTTCGCGCTTTGAACTCAAGGGATCAAATTTTATTTTAGGAAGCGCATATAGCAACCAACTGTTGATTGAACCTAGTGGAATAAATGGTAATGTTATGGAAGTCCATCAAGACAGAATCTTAGTAGAACTCAATTTCAATGGAATTGATCCAGTTTCAAGGACTTCTTTTATAAGCATGTATAATGCACAATTAAAATCCAACCACAGCGCTAAGTTAACTTTAGATACGCCAACTCTCCCCTATTCTAGGCATGAAAATATTGTAGGGACAGACTATGATAATTTGGATTTAGCTAGAGGCATCAATGTAGGTGAAAAAACTTTCTTTGTTTGGAGAAACAAAATTTTAGAATTCAATGCCCAACAAAAAAAGTTAATAGAAATCAAAAACACCCAAATCAGTAGCCACAATTTAGGAGGAGCATTCACTGTATCTTCTCCAGACGGAAAAATCTATATGGGATCTTACAATCGAGAATATTACTGGGAGTATCTTCGGATTTTTGAGTTTGACACATATAATAATTCACTTAAAGAACTACCACGACCTCCCCACAATGTATCTGCACCTAGATATGTATATGTTTCTGAAAACCATCTGTACCTCGATGGTGGGTTTACCAGAAAGATAACCAAAGATGAAGAGATAACTGATCGATACCGTATAAATCTTCACTCTTCTCAATGGGAGAAGCTTGAGATGGAATCCCAATTGACAAATCATAATCAAATGATGAATACTTTTTATTTTAAGGATAAACTCTATGCTATTGGAAACCTTATTCCAAATGAAAATCAGATTCTTCAAGAGTTCGATAAAAACACACTTAGTTGGACAACTATCAAAGACTTAAATTCATCTGGCGTGCTAAAAACAAACCAACCCTGTATCATTGGGGATGAATTATTTTTATTCAATGATAGGGATCAAATCAAAATAAACATGTCGACTTTAAAAGAAGAAAAAATAAATAATTTTTCAAACACTCTTTCTTGGAATAAAATATCAGGAACAATTACATCGAAAGGGAAAATATACACATATATACCTGGCTTAATGATTTATGAAACAGATCCCGAATTCTTCTATTATGATGATCTCTAAAACAAATCCCCATTCAACCCCTGACAAATTGCCGAATAAACAACCTTGGCACAAGGCTTGAATTAATTGGAAGAACCTTCTTAAATTGAGGGTTCTTTCTTATTTTAATAATAACATGACAGTTTGACTGTCATATTGTCTATATGAACAACTTTGAAAATCAATTATATCAATCATTAATGGTAGGAGATTTTGCTGGTGAGGGTGACCTTATCCAATTGATTACAGATGACGAGGGTGATGATGTCAACCAACTAGATAATTACGCCTCCGAAATCCCAATTCTTTCAGTCAGAAACACTGTCCTATTCCCAGGAGTAGTTATTCCCATTACTGTGGGTAGACAGCGTTCTATCAAACTAGTCAGAAAAGCCCAGAAGGGAGATAAACTCATTGGTGTATGTGCCCAGATCAATCCAAACAATGATGATCCATCATGGGAAGACATCTACCATGTAGGTACTTTGGCCAAGATTATCAAGATGATCGTACTTCCTGATGGAAATACAACTATTATCATCCAAGGGAAAAAGCGTTTCAAAATCACTGAAACACTCACTGAAGATCCTTATTTCACCGCCAAAGTGGATTATTTGGAGGAATCCTTTCCGAAAAACAGCAAAAAAATAGAGGCCCTTGAAGAGTCCCTGAAAGATGCTGCTGCCAAAATCCTTCACCTTAATCCCGAAATCCCGAGGGAAGCGCAAGTCGCTCTCGACAATATCGACAACACCCCATTTCTTACACACTTTCTTTCGTCCAACATCAACGCGCCAGTAGATGCCAAACAAAGGCTTTTGGAAATCAATGATGGGGTAGAAAGGGCAACCCTACTTTTGGAGTTCATGATGAAAGACATCCAAATGCTGGAGTTGAAAAGTGAAATCCAAAAGAAGGTACACACAGATATAGACCAACAGCAAAGGGACTATTTCTTAAGACAACAGATGAAGGTTCTCCAAACCGAGCTTGGCGAAGAAGGACCTGAAAAAGAAGTCGAAGAGCTAAGGATAAAAGGTGCTGTGAAAAACTGGCCAAAATCTGTAGCTCTCCATTTCGAAAAAGAACTTGATAAAATCCTCAGGATAAATCCGTCCGCCGCTGAATATCCCATAGCCCTCAACTATGCCGAGACACTTGTAGAACTACCTTGGAATGAATTTACGGTAGATAATTTTGATTTAAAAAGAGCCAAATCCATCTTGGACAAGGATCATCATGGACTCGAAAAAGTCAAGGAAAGAGTCATTGAATACTTGGCTGTCCTCAAATTAAAAAATGACTTAAAAGGCCCAATCCTTTGTCTATACGGTCCTCCAGGGGTGGGAAAAACATCCCTTGGAAAGTCCATCGCAAAAGCATTGGGAAGAAAATATATCAGGATGTCATTGGGTGGCGTACACGATGAGGCAGAAATCCGCGGCCATAGGAAAACCTACGTGGGCGCTATGCCTGGCAAGGTAATCCAAAACATGAAGAAGGTCAAAACCAGCAACCCTGTCTATGTATTGGATGAAATCGACAAATTAAATTCAGATTTCAGGGGAGATCCTTCTTCCGCATTCCTGGAAGTATTGGATCCAGAACAAAACAGCACTTTTACGGACAACTACCTCGAAGTGGAATACGATCTTTCGAAGGTCTTGTTCATTGCTACGGCCAATTCACTTGATTCCATCCAGCCTGCATTAAGAGACAGAATGGAAATCATCGAGGTGACTGGCTATACAATGGAAGAAAAACTTGAGATTGCAAAAAAACACCTGATTCCAAAACAAAGAAAAGAACACGGGCTCAAGTCAAAGGACATTGCTTTTGACAAAAATGCAATTGTCAAGATAATCGAAGATTATACAAGGGAATCTGGAGTCAGAACCTTGGAGAGAGCAATTGGAAAAGTGGTGCGAAACATCACGAAATCCATTGCCATGGAAGAAGAATACGAAAAGAAAATAACAACTGATGCTGTTAGGAAAATCTTAGGTGGAGAGATCTTTGATAAAGAAATCTACCAAGACAACAGTGTGGCAGGTGTAGTCACAGGCTTGGCTTGGACATCAGTGGGTGGAGAGATTTTGTTTATAGAGACTGCATTGAGTAGAGGAAAAGGGAAGTTGACGCTTTCTGGGCAACTTGGAGATGTGATGAAAGAATCTGCCATGACTGCCCTTTCCTATCTAAAATCAAAAGCCGAGAAACTAGGCATCGATTACCGTGTTTTTGACCAGTATGATCTACATGTACACGTACCTGCAGGAGCAGTTCCTAAAGACGGGCCATCAGCGGGTATCACTATGCTAACTGCAATGGCTTCACTTTTCACCCAGAGAAAAGTGAAAAGTAAAATTGCAATGACCGGAGAAATCACCCTGAGGGGAAAAGTGATGCCTGTCGGCGGGATCAAAGAAAAGATCCTAGCTGCAAGAAGGGCTGGATTGAAAGAGATCATCCTTTGTCAAAAAAACAAAAGGGATATTGAAGAGATTGATGAACAATACATCAAGGGAATCACGTTCCATTTTGTGGACAAAGTGGAAGATGTCTTGGAAATAGCCTTGTTGAAGGCAAAAGTTGATGATCCGATGAGATTCACTTTTACTAGTGAAAACAATTCCAATTGAGATTAAAACGCTTATATACCCATTTGATCTTGCTGGGCTATCTCTTGATTCCCCAGCAAGTGACACTGGGACAAACTTCCCATGCTGCATTCAATTTTGTGGACAACCCTTCACATGCTAAGCTTGCAGCATTAGGGGGTATTAATATTACAGCAGGAGATGACCCTTTGATGTTTTTGTCCAATCCAGCACTTTTGGACAGTAGCAGGATTCAGACCCCTGCTTTTCATTACCTGAATTTCCCCGGAGGAATCAACGTTGCCACTTTAGGCTACAGTTTCGAGGGAGTAGGAAATGGCATCGTTGGATTGGGAATCCAATATTTCAATTATGGGGATTTTGAGGGCTTTGATGCGATTGGCACTCCGACTGGACAATACAGTGCAAATGAATTCGCCATTACGGCAGCATATTCCAAACGACAAGGTGTATTTCAGTATGGTACCAATGCCAAAATACTAGGTTCAGTTTTGGAAGGCTATCAAGCCTATGCTTTGGTTTTTGACCTTGGCATCAATTATTACCATCCTGAGATGGATCTGATATTGGCTATCAATGTAAGAAACATAGGTTTTAATCTAAACAATTACATAGAAGGCCAAAATTTACAATTACCTTCTGATTTCAGAATAGGTGCCAGTTATAAGCCTGAGTACGCCCCAATAAGGTTTCATCTGGCACTGAGAAATTTATTGGGAAGGGAGACAGATTTCTATTTGCCAAGTTCCTTTAGTGGAAACGAAACAATGGGAAAGGCTGATAGAATGTTTCGGAGGGCTGTTTTTGGGGTAGAAATCCTTCCTTCAGACCAATTCCATATACGGTTTGGATACAATCATTTGATAAGAAAGGAATTTGAAACTTCGGACGGTCCTGGGGCAGCAGGATTTTCGGGAGGCTTGGCTTTTCGGGTCAAGCAGTTCGAACTGTCCTATGCCAGGATGTTTTACAATGTGCCTGGTGGTTCCAATATCTTCGGAATCTCCACAGCAATCAATAAATCGAGGTCGTTTTAACGTTAAGAAAATATGAGAAGTGATTTTAAAGATTTAACACCAAGACAGATAGTCGCTGAACTTGATAAATATATTATCGGTCAGCACGATGCCAAAAGAAATGTAGCCATCGCGCTGAGAAATAGGATCAGGAGACTTATGGTCAAAACAGAGATCCAAAAAGATATCGTCCCAAACAATATCTTGATGATCGGATCTACCGGAGTTGGCAAAACGGAAATAGCGAGAAGATTGGCAAAAATCGCCAATGCTCCATTCACCAAAGTGGAAGCTTCCAAATTTACAGAAGTGGGCTATGTAGGAAGGGATGTGGAGAGTATGGTCAGAGACCTTGTCGAACAATCCGTACACTTGGTCCAGGCACAGAAAAATGAAGAAGTCAAAGAAAAAGCGGCGGCAGCAGTAGAGGAGACTATACTGGACATATTGATCCCACCGGTAAAATCTGCGGGATTCACCAGAAACATCAATACGGCAGCTACAGAGTTCAATCCCGAAAATTCTTCAGACGAGGAATTGAATGAAAGAACCAGGGAACGGTTCAGGGAAAAGCTGAGAAATGGAGAACTGGAAGACAGAAAAATAGAAATCAATGTTAAGCAAAGCCCACCTGTAGGTATCGGAATGATCGGCAATGGCATGATGGATGATGCCAGCATGGCTGGAATCCAAGACATGCTCAGTGGCATGATGCCAAAGAAGACCAAGAAACGTAAGCTGACTATAGCAGAAGCCAGAAAGGTCTTGTTGGAAGAAGAGGCCAGTAAATTGATTGACTTTGATGATGTCAAAGAAGAAGCCATCAAACTTGCTGAGAACAATGGCATTATCTTTATAGATGAAATTGACAAAATCGCTTCCAAAAGTGGCAAAGGAGGCAGTGGTCCCGATGTGTCACGCGAAGGTGTACAGCGTGACTTGCTACCGATAGTAGAAGGGTCTGCTGTCAACACCAAATATGGCATCATCAATACTGACCATGTGCTGTTTATTGCTGCTGGTGCATTTCACGTAGCCAAACCATCTGATCTGATTCCCGAACTACAAGGCAGATTTCCTATCCGGGTCGAATTGAGTAGCCTGACGGAAGAAGATTTCTACCGAATACTCAAGGATCCGAAAAATGCATTGACAAAGCAATACCAAGCATTATTCGAGTCTGAGGAAGTTTATCTTGACTTCAATGACGAGGCGATCAGGGAAATCGCAAGTTTGGCATTCCAAATCAACGAGGAAGTGGAAAATATCGGGGCAAGACGTCTGCATACTGTGATGAGTCATTTGCTCAATGATTTCCTATTCGATGTACCAGATACCATCGAAGCCAATTCCAAAATCATGATCACCAAAGAAATGGTAAATGAGCGATTGAGTGGACTGATCAAAAACCGCGATTTGTCCCAATACATATTGTAAGAGAAATGAGAATGAAACGGGCTGTCAAAATTTTTGACAGCCCGTTCTATTTTTCAAGGGAATATTTATAAATTTATTTTCAAAATTCATAAGCATGAAATCACTCTTCATTATCACTGGGGCAAGCAAGGGAATAGGCAAGGCATTGGCAGAAAAGTTGGCATCCAATCCTGACAACGAAGTGATCGGAATATCCAGATCGGAAGTAAAAAGCCAATACGCTAACCTTAAGGGTATTTCTCTTGATCTCAGCAATTTCGATTTGATTCGCCAAAGCTTTGAAGTTATTTTTCTTGATGGTGATTTTGAACGCATTGTTTTGATCAACAATGCTGGTTGGATTGGACAAATAGACCACTTTGGCAACCTCAAATCCAAAAGCATTAGGGACATTTTCAATATCAACACTATTGCCCCAGCACTCTTGATAAATGAGTTTGTAAATAAATACTCAGGATTGAAAGACAAAGAGCGGATTGTCGTCAACATCAGTTCCGGGGCTGCCAAAAAAGCAATAGATGGCTGGTCAGGTTATTCCGCATCAAAGGCTGCGCTCAATATGATGACAGCAACCGCCCAAAAAGAAGCTGAACTCAACAAAACCGGGATAAAGTTCTATGCATTGTCTCCCGGAGTGGTAGATACCGATATGCAGTCAGCTATTAGAGCTTCCTCGGAAGAAAGTTTTTCTTCATTGTCCAAATTCAAGGATCTTAAGGAAAAAAACCAATTGAACACAGCGGCCGAGGTGGCTGAAAAAATCCTATACCTTATCCAAAACCCCAACCTATTTACAGAAGTACTTCAAGATGTAAGGGAATTTACTTCTGAAAAGTGAAACTCTTCAGACAAGTTGCCATTGGAATCCCCCAAAATGGATCACTTGTTTTTGGGATAGTCAAAAAACCATTTTTTTGCATTTTCCTTTCCAACATGTTTCCAAGAATTTACCTCAAATTTTACTGCAAATTGTCCGCAAGTGGGAAGATTCTCTATTTCGAACCCCAATTCCCAGATCAAGTCATTGAAGCCGGGATTGTGTCCAAAAATCATTACTGTATTGTAGAGATCGTCCAAACTTCGAATCAAACCTAGTATAACTGATGAACTTGCATGATACAATGTACCAGTAAACATTATTCTATCCTTGGGAAAATGAAGTTGCTCGGCAATAATCAAAGCAGTGGATTTTGCACGCTCCGCATCAGAGGAAACCAGTAAATCCGGGATGACACCTTTTCTTTTCAAACGCTGCCCCATCCTTGGTGAATCCCTCAGTCCCCTATCCCCCAAGGGTCTTTGATGATCATCCAAAAAAGGATCGTCCCATGATGATTTTGCGTGTCTGATCACTATAAGGTTTTTCATTTCACCAATTTAGCGAAATTATTTTTTGTTTTTATCATTGGATTATTTACATTTATTGAACATTTAACCACATATTTTAATTTATTATTATGCTTACCGGAACAGTAAAATTCTACAATGATGCAAAGGGATTTGGATTTATAGTTGATGATGAATCCCAAAAAGATGTATTTGTGCATGCAACTGGATTAGTTGACAAAGTTGCACAAGATGACAAAGTGACCTTTGATGTTAAAGAAGGCAAACAAGGCCTCAATGCTATAAATGTGAAAAAAGCATAGTCTGAACCCCAGCATTAGGTTAATCAATAAGAGCGGTTGTTTTCTATCGCTCTTTTTTTTATTCCTAGAAACTAAATTATTTTTTACGTATTTTCACCTAAGCAAGTCCAAAGACATGATAGAATCTACAGAAATAAACACAGACAGCTTCTATTCCAAAAAAGTAGGTGATCTCCATTATAGGAATCCAAGAATCTGTAAAGAAGATACGCCAATTTACCTGGCTGCCCAAATCATGGCAAAGGAAAAAGTTTCCTGTATTTTCATTGGCGACTCCAATGAAAACATACTTGGGTTTGTGACAGACATCACCTTGCGAGACAAAGTGATTGCGAAGCAAATGGATCCAAAAAAACCGGTCAACGAAATCATGGATAGGGGCATCGTCGCTATCTCAAAGCATGCATATCTTTATGAGGCATTGCTTATGATGTTCCAAACCAAGACCAGGTATTTATTGGTGAAGAGTGACAGTTCGTATATTGGCTGGATCAGTAGGAATAAGATACTGACAGAGCAGTCCCAAGGGCCATTTATTTTTATCCAGTCGGTAAAACAGGCCATGGACGTAGGTGAACTTAGGGAAAAATGGCAACAAGTACCAAAAATCATATACCAGCTTGTCAGCAATGGCCTCAAATCAGAAATCATCAACCAAATCATCACTACCGTTTCAGACACAATAGCCTTACGGGTGATAGAAAATGTCATTTCTGAAGTGGGACAGCCACCTGCCAAATTTGTATTCTTTGTTATGGGTAGTGAAGGAAGAGGTGAGCAAACCTTGAAAACAGACCAAGACAATGCCATCATATACGAGGACAAAGCCAATGAACAACGGGAATTGGTACGGGACTATTTTCTGGACTTCTCCAATCGCGTATCGACTGCACTGGATCATATTGGCTTTAGTTTTTGCCTGGGTGGTTTTATGGCGAAAAATCCAAAATGGACACATTCCCTTTCCCATTGGAAGAGAAACTATGAAAGTTGGATTCAGGAATCGACCCAAGAAACAGTCATGAAGTATTCTACCTTTTTCGATTGCAGAGCGATATATGGTGATTTTGGGATTCTGCAGGAACTCAAAGACTTCATGGACCAACAACTACAAAACCCAACAGAAAGGTTTTTCATGAACATGGGTACCAATGCGCTGCTGTTCGAACCTCCCCTTACATTTTTGAAAAATATCAGAACCTTCAAAATAGAGGGTGAGAAATTTTTCGACATCAAAAAAACAATGACACCAATCGTGGACTTGGCAAGGATTTTTGCATTGAAAAACAGAATCTTTGAAACCAATACAGGTAGAAGAATCGATGCGCTTCAAAAGAGCAATGTATTTACTGAAAAAGAAGCACAAGAACTTCAACATGCCTATTATTATTTGATGTCTTTGCGACTGGAAAAACAAGCATTGATGATCATTGATGAAAAGAAAAGCCCTGAAAATTTTGTGAGTATCAAAAAACTCACAAAGGTTCAAATGGTGACACTTGTGGAAATTTTTAAAGTAATCAAAGAGTTTCAACTTAAAATCAAGGTAGAGTTCACAAAAAACATTTTCTGATGTAAAACAAAATACTTTTTTAATTTTTTTATTTAACTATGGTTTTATATTTAATTTTTTGGTTTATTTACATTGTAATTACGACATGTCATCAAGTCAATTGACAATTTAGATACAGAATAACGCCATTAATCAATTAATCCTTTTCACATATGCTTAGCAATTATCCACTATCCGAAGTAGAAAAAGCCTTTCAAAAAGAATCTGGGCAGCAAAACACCAGTACTCTGATCCCCTATCTTCTGGTCGATAACTTTCCAAAACTAGGTTTGATCACCGCATGTAGATTTTTGGAATGGGTCTCCCTAAACCCAAAAGGAGTCATCAGTCTTCCTACCGGAAAAACCCCTGAATACTTCATCAAATGGACTAAATTTTTGCTTGAGAATTGGGATAATAAAAAAGGGAAAGATGTAAGGGAGAAATATGGCTTAGACAAAGTCAGCAAGCCGATTTTGAAAGACCTGACATTTGTACAGATTGACGAGTTCTATCCGATTTCATCCAGTCAAAACAATAGTTTTTACCACTATGTAAACCAATTTTACCTAGAAGGTTTTGGTTTGAGCAAAGACAATGCGATTCTGATCAATTCCAATGAAATCCCATTGGCTGGTGGCAGGAATTTCAAGGAGGTATTTCCAGACCTGAAGGTAGATCTCTCATTGAGGTTCAGGGAGCCTACCAATCAGGAGGAAAAAATCCAGCAAGATTCCATTTACCTTATAGACAAGTGGTGTGGGGACTACGAACAAAAAATCAGGGATAAGGGAGGAATTGGTTTCTTCTTGGGAGGAATTGGCCCAGATGGACACATAGCTTTCAACACCAGAGGCTCACATATTTTTTCCACAACACGCTTGACTGAGACAAATTTCGAAACACAGGCTGTAGCAGCTGGAGATTTGGGTGGTATCGAAGTCTCTTCCAACAGATTGGTGATAACTATTGGATTGGAAACAATCACTTACAATCCAGACGCTGTAGCAATCATTATTGCAGCCGGGGAAGCGAAAGCACAAATTGTCAAAGAATCCCTAGAGACACCACTGGACAATGTCTATCCAGCGACTTCACTTCAAAAATTGAAAAATGGAAGATTCTATTTGACAAAAGGAGCTGCAACAAAATTGACTGACTCCATTGACAGCTATTATCAGCAAGGTGAATGGACTTGGGAAAAAACCGAACGCGCAGTCATTGATCTTTGCAAAAGACTGAAAAAATACGGACATCGTCTCAAAATAGAAGACCTTAAGAATGACAAATATGCCTCGCTAATCCCAGACCTTTCGGAAGATACCGTCAACAAAGTAATGGAAAGCATGGTTGAAAAGCTCAACAGGGGAACCAGTAAAGAACAAAACGAAGTATTGCTTCACACAGGGCCCCACCATGATGATATTTCTTTGGGAATCCTTCCCCATATCACCAACCAACTTCAGGAAAACTCCAACGAAGCACATTTCTCTGTATTGACTTCAGGCTTTACAGCGGTAACAAATACTTTTGTCATAGACACCTTGCTGCATACCAAAAAATTATTGGACTCAGGAGAGATTCAGATGGTTCATTATGAGGATTTTTTCGAGGCAGGCTACAAGCTAAAAACCGACAAAGATGTCTATCATTTCCTTACCAATGTGGCATCCGAAAATCCAAGCCAAAGACTGAGGGGGCTTTGCCACAGGGTTATCCGAGCTATTGTGACGATTTTTGAAGTCAAGAACAAGCAGAAATTACGGGAAACCATCAACGATGTCATCAGTATTTTGCGCAATTCATATGATGGGGAAAAGAACCCACCAAAAATCCAAAAACTCAAAGGGATGATCCGTGAGTTTGAAGAAGAATTGGTTTGGGCACATTTTGGTGTACAGGTAAAGAATGTTCATCATTTGAGACTGGGGTTCTATACAGGAGATATTTTCACGGAGCAGCCTGACAAAAAGCGGGATGTAGAACCTATTTTGGAGATGTTCCGAAAAGTAAAGCCAACCAAGCTCAGCCTCACCCTAGATCCAGAAGGTTCAGGACCAGATACGCATTACAAAGTTCTCCAGGCTACCGCAGAAGCTGTCCGTCAATGGAGTGAAGAAGAAGATTTGAGTAACCTGAGAATCATCGGATACAGAAACGTCTGGTTCAAATTTGAGCCGCACGAAGCAAATGTAATCGTCCCAGTTTCTTTGGGTGACATGTCTGTCATGGAAGATTCTTTCAGCAATTGTTACCTCAGCCAAGTGAATGCTTCATTTCCCAGCTATTCGCACAACGGAAAATTCAGTACCGTCGCCAAACGTATCTGGGTAAACCAACTTCAGGATATTCAATTACTTTTGGGCAAAAATTATTTCTATCTCCATGAAACTGCAAAAGTCCGATCCAGCCACGGTCTTATTTTCTTCAAGGATATGAATGTGCAGGAATTCCTTGCCCATGCACGTGAATTGGAAAAATCCATAGAAGGATTCTTATAATAACATTACGCTCAAGCCTATTTCAAAAGGAGGAAATGAAGGTTCATTTTCTCCTTTTACATCAATCCTACTTAAATTAACTTTGATTCTGATGAAATTCGATAGACCTATTTTGGGACTTGATATTGGCGGCACCAATATCAAAGGGGGAATACTTATTGGGGAAAAACTTCTCGACATCAGAAGCATACCCACTCCGGCAAATGAAAGCCAAGAGGTAGTTTTGGAAACAATTGCCAAATTTATAGCCACTTATAAACATCATGGAATTGGAGCTATTGGCATCGGTATACCGGGCTTGGTAGATGTTGAGAATGGCATTGTATTAAACCTTTACAACATCCCTTCTTTCCGTAAGGTAGGACTAAAAAAATATTTGGAAAACTGGTTCAATATACCTGTATGCATCAACAATGATGCAAATTGCTTTATCTTGGGAGAACATCGGTTCGGCACGGCAAGGGATTTCAAACATCTTGTTGGAATCACTTTAGGCACTGGACTTGGGTCTGGCATTATTGTCAACAACCACCTATACAACGGGGTGAATTCAGCTGCTGGTGAATGGTGTTCTGTAAAGTATCTGGACAAAACATTTGAGTTTTATTGTGGAAGCAAATTCTTCATTTCCGAATATGGAAAGAAGCCAAAATCCCTTGCCAAATTGGCTGAGAATGGTGATGAAATGGCATTGGAAGCTTTTGTGCAATACGGAAAGCATTTAGGGGAGCTTGTCAAAAACATCCTTTATACTTTGGCTCCAGAAGCCATTGTTTTGGGCGGATCTATCCGCAAGGCCTACCCTTACTTCAAAGATAGCATGTACGAAACCATTGATACTTTCCTATACCCTTCGGTCAAGGAGAACCTCAAAATCATCATTTCCGACCTTGATGAAACCGGTATATGTGGAGCAGTTGCTTTGGTGGAAGAATATATGGAGTATTGAAGCAGAATAGATCTTGATTCATTTTCCCATCAAGATTTTAGATCCAATCACCAGATGAAAAACCTGCAACAAACAAGCATTACTATGATGTAAGCATGGTAAGTTGCCAAAAATCAGTAAAGCCCTAAAGCAATTAAAAACATCTGCTTTAGGGCTTTACTTTTGTCTTCTCGTTAAATTATCAATATACATCCGCTTTCTTGCCAGCAACCATTTACGAAACCAAATATGATTGTTCCAGTCCTTTTGTTATCCGTTGACTGTTGACGAATCCAGCAACATCTAACATGATTACTTGCAGACAAAGCATCAGATAATCACAAAACATTATTCCAGAAAGACTTATGCACCCCTTCCGGATTTTTTCAATTCAATATCAGTAAGATCTGCGATTTTCACAGGAAGGTTACTTTCTATACTATTGCGCGCAGCTATGCCAACCAAAATCGAAAGTGCTCCATCCCGTGTACCTGCTGACTGACGATAAGGGTCTGACATGCTTGGATCCTTGAATAGCTTATCTTTCAACCTAATATCTCCTCCACCATGCCCCCCCTTTCCGTGGGGAATACTGATAATCTCAGTTTTCCCAAAGTTTTTGGTCAGTCTGATCTCATCTACATTCGCTTCTTCCCAAGGTTGCTTTTCCTTAATCCAAGCCTCTACCCTTCCTTTGGTTCCATTGAACGCAATCCTATAGCCTTCATATGGGGAATAGGAAGTCAAAGAGTAGCTGACTTGGACTCCATTCATATACCTGATCTGAACAGCCATTTTATCATAAATATCCAAATCTTCACGGAACACACAGCCATCCCTCAAATAACCATCATGGTGCTCATTGTTTACATAGAGGTCTACCATGTGTTGGCTTTTGGTGATATCCCAATAAAAATCGCAATTGGTTTTATGCGGACAAGGTCTGCAATTGGTATGGCGAAAAGCCCCATTTTTCCCATAAAATTCCTGTGAACCATAAGCAAAAACCTCCTCTGGGTCTGAATCTAGCCACCAATTCAACAAATCAAAATGATGGGTCGATTTATGCACCAAAAGTGTCCCTCCTTTCTCTTTGTACCCATGCCATCTCCTAAAGTAGTCAGAACCATGGGAGGTATCCAAATACCAATGGAAGTCAACAGAAGTAACATCCCCGATGTCCCCATTCCGGAGGATTTCATAAATGCGTTGTCTGTGTGGAGAATACCTATAATTGAAGGTGACAATGACTTTTTTCCCTGTCTTTCGTTCAGCATCCAAGATCTGTTGACATTTGTCTTCATCCGTAGTCATGGGCTTCTCGGTGACAACATTTGCCCCAAACTCCAGTGCTTTTATGATAAAAGTATGGTGGGTATTGTCCACCGTAGTGACAATAACCAAATCAGGTTTGGTATCAACAAGCATTTGGTCAAAATCAATAAATGTGGGGCAATCTGCCCCTATATGCTTCTTTCCAAATTCGAGACGACCCGGGTTGATATCACAAAAACCGACAAATTCAATTTTATCGTCATAATCTTGCTTTACCTGTTTGCCAAACATATTTACACCTCTTACACCCAACCCAACAAGTGCTATCCGCATCTTCTGGTTGGGATTATCATGCAATACCAAGGCTTCTGCAATACTGTTCAGGAAGACAGAGCCTGTTAGAAATGTGGATGATTTGAGCAAAAAACTTCTTCTGGAAGTATCTAATTGATTGGATTTCATATCATTTTGGGTTTAATGGATTTCCTAAAATATCAATTTCACCCAAAAAAACTATCCTGTAGTCTGGGAAATCCCAAAAATCCGCGCCCCATTCACATAATCAGCAGCTTAGATAAGGAAGAAAACCCTTCCAGGTTCCACCCAATTGCTTTTATAAAAAACTGCCAATCAACAAAACCTGAAAGGTTTGCAAATTTCAGGAAATTTCTATCCCATACTTCCCCAACAAACCTTTCACCCCTTCCAAAGAAAACTTTGCTTTCTTCAATCTATTGGCATCAGGATTCAGGTTAAAATTATATGCTGATCGAAAATCCACGTTCTCAAGGTTTGTCCTTTCGAAAATCGCTCCAGCAAGATCTGAATCCCCAAAAACGGAGCCAGCCAGATCAGCCTGTACAAAATCCACTTCGAGCAACCTACATTTCTGAAACTTTGTTTTCCGGATTTTGCATTGGTAAAAGGAAGCGTGATCCATCACACAATCAGAAAAAGTAAATGCCAAACCGATAGGCTCACACTTGTCAAACCGCAAAGCCAAAAGCTTACAGTCCCTAAAAACAACATCTTGGAAGGAAGCCTTAAAAAGCTTTGCCATACTAAGATTGCATGCCACAAACTCACAATCAATAAAAACTATCCCTGATAAATCTGCATTGGAAAAATCACAATTGCTAAAAACACAGCTTTCGTATTCTCCCTTTTCCAAGTATTGTTTTGTGTAATCTATTTGGGTGAATTTCTTTTGGTACATATTTCCTTGTTGAATTTGAAAATTATTGTCTCATAGAGTAACTGATGGGGAGAAATCATCGTGAATTTGTCATTGTTGTTTAGACAAAACCTTTATAGCTAAAAGCCACATTCCATCAATCGGGAAATCGAAGGCATTCCCATCATGAACAGGTTTATTTAAACCATGATTTTTATCAGCTCCTCTTCCAATTTTGATCATCAAAAATACCGTATAATTCCGGGAAATTTGAGGATAATCTAATTTCAAATATGGAAAGCCAATCAATACTCCTCAAAAAATACAATGTGCCAGTCCCAAGATATACCTCATATCCAACTGTACCACTTTGGGCAAACGATTTGGACCAAACCAAATGGAAAAAGCAAGTCAACATGGCTTACGAAGATTTTGGAGAGTCAGAGGGCATCACTTTATATATCCACCTTCCTTATTGTGAAAGTCTTTGTACCTACTGTGGATGCAACAAGCGAATCACAAAGAACCATACTGTGGAGACTTCATACATCGAAACAGTCATCAAAGAATGGCATTCATATCTTCGTACCTTGGGAATGTATCCAAAATTGGCAGGGATCCATTTGGGCGGGGGGACACCTACATTTTTTTCTCCCGAATCATTGAATTTGATGATTTCATCTATCCTTGAGACTTCTGTGTTGATGGAAAATGCGGAACTGAGCTTTGAAGGACACCCAAATAATACGACCAGAGAGCATTTACAAACACTATATGATTTGGGCTTTCGGAGAGTCAGCTACGGAATCCAGGATTTTGATCTTGAAGTCCAGAAAGCCATCCATAGAATCCAGCCTTTTGAGAAGGTCAAAGAAGCTACAGAAATAGCAAGAGAGATTGGTTATGATTCAATCAATTTTGATCTGATCTATGGTTTGCCAAAACAGACGATAGAAACGATCATGAACACATTCGAAAAAGTCTCCATGCTGAAACCTGATAGGATTGCATTCTACAGCTATGCGCACTTACCATCGGCATTCCCTGCACAAAAAAGTTTTGAGAAAGATCTTCCTTTAGAAATAGAAAAACGCGGACTCTATGAAAAAGGGAAGGAAATCTTGGCTACGATGGGATATAAAGAAGTCGGAATGGATCATTTTGCACTGGAAAATGACCCGCTGTACCAAGCGAAAAGAAACAAAAGCCTCCACCGAAACTTTATGGGCTACACCACTTCCCCTTCAAAAATCCTAATAGGCCTGGGAAACAGCGCCATTTCTGATATTTATTATGTCTATAGGCAAAATCCCAAAGAAATAGAACACTACAAAGTGCAAGTCCAAAAGGAAGAGTTTGCCATAAACAAAAGCCATGTCATGACCCAAGAAGATATTGAGACAAGAAATCTGATCTTACAACTCATCTGTAATCAGGTTATCGCATGGGAATTTGACTTTTATAACCGAATCGGAAAAGTAAGTTTGACAAGGTTACATGCATTCCAAAATGAAGGTTTATTGAAATTCAATGCTACCGGATTGCGGATTTTGCCGGCAGGGCTTCCCTTTCTCCGTAATATCTGCTGTGTATTTGACAAAAGAATGCAGGAAAATGAAAAAAAATTGTTTGGGTTTAGTAAGGCGATTTAGGGGGAAGTTATTTTAGATTGAAGATTTTAGTCAATCACGCAAAGAATTGAAATGTGCAAAGTATCGCGGAGAGTGAAAAGAAGAGCCAAGATGCGAGAAGCTAGAGACGGGGCGAGACCTCTCCTGCCGTCGAGGTGACATAATCGTAGAAAACACACTTGGTTTTCTCTTATTCCGCTTCTAATTTCACATATCTCCAGCGGATCTCTGCGCCTTAGCGATCTCTGCGAGAGATTTGCCCAACTTCTCATTTCTTTTCCGTCACCTACAAATAGTAATCCCAACCTGTTCTATTCCATAGTCAAAAATTTGAAGCTTCGGACTTACGTAGTGGATTCCGAGCCCCAAACCTCTCACAATAAAGAGAATCCCAATAAACATCGCAAAATATGGGAGGGATTTAGTAAGTTTTGTACGGATTTTTAGGGAGAGGATTTTTCCTGATACCATCACGCCAATCAGCATAGGAATGGTCCCCAATCCAAAGAAAAACATATAAACAGCCCCTTGTAATGGATTTTGCAAAGCCAATGAAGCTATCAATGCGATATAAACCATGCCACAAGGCAACAGTCCATTCAACAATCCAGAGGCAAAAAACGCTTTACTTCCTCCTTTTTTTAAGAAATAACCCAAAGATGACTTCAATTTGTACACAGCTCCAAACAGACCTGATTGCGTGATGATCCTTTCTGAACGTTTGTAAAAAAATGCCATCAACAAAATCAATACCCCCATTCCAATAGAGATCCATTGCTGAATCCCTGCCAAAGCCAAAGAAAACCCGATCATTCCGACCACTGCCCCCAACATGGAATAGGTAAGCGTTCGCCCGAGATTGTAGATGATCTTATTGCGTAAAAATGGGGCATTGTCCTTCGCTGAAACAGCCAAAGCAATAGGCCCACACATTCCCAGACAATGAAATGAACCCAAAAATCCCAATAAAAACGCTGTCCAAACCATTTAGATATTGATTTTTTTCTCTTCGTAATACGCTACCCCATTCTCTTCCCAAGTCAACTTCACCTTCCAATATCCAGCCTTCAAAGAGGTGACATCAACTGTATTTTCAGCCGGATTGAGTAGCTGAAAATCGATTTTCTGATCCAACCTGGCATCTGATGGCCTGAACAAATGCAAAGTACCCTTTGATCCTACAGGAAGATTCATCACTACTTTTTTGAGCTGTGTGTTGTATGTCAAAACTTCATAATCCAATGTGTGTGCATTGACGATTTTATCAATCTGATCTTGGTATTTGATTTCCTCTTCATAATAATTTTGAGTGACCAAATGTATATCATCCTGCTTGACACATATGGTAACCAAGCCAGCCATAAACAACACAAAAACAGTTATAACCAATACTATTCCTTTTCCCCAGTCCATATTTTTCCTTTTATGAGTTAATTATTCTTTTGAAATCGGTCCTACAAAACTTGTTGTGATCTTGTCAATCACCTTTCCATTTTGAAGCAGCAACAATACTACATAATCTTGGTTTGTCTTGACCTCTTTTTGATCCGTAACCAAGAAAAATCTGCCATTGAACTTCGATTGCCCTTCCAGCGTCCAGTTTTGGTCACCAACCACCTCTACTTGGTATGTCGGATTTTCAGCCTTCAATTCTACGACTTGTGAATCAAAGGTTTTGTTGATAAATGACACTTCGTATAGATTACTGATCTCTCCAGTATCTCTAGCCTGATAGGTCATCCCCCTAAACCGTGTGACTGTTGCTCCCAAATCATCCCTAGTTGCAATCAGCGTAACGAAAGCTCCTACCAAAACCAACAATAAGAAAGAGTAGAGCTTCACCCTTGGAGTTAGCAGCTTATGTGTTTGTTTAAGCACACTGTTGTCCGATGCATATCGGATCAATCCTGTCGGCCTGTCCACTTTGACCATCACTTCATCACAGACATCAATACATGCAGTACAATTGACACATTCCATCTGCACGCCATTTCTGATGTCAATGCCCGTAGGGCAAACTTGCACACACAAACTACAATCTACGCAATCACCTTTTGGAGTTTCTTCTATCTTATTTTTTCTGATCATCCCCCTAGGCTCACCACGAACATGGTCATAGGTTACATTGATGGAATTGGCATCCAACAATACCCCCTGCAACCTTCCATAGGGACAGACTACGATACAAGCCTGCTCCCGAAACCAAGAAAATATAAAGAGAAAAATCCCGGTAAAGGCCATCAAGCCAATAAATCCAGACAAATGGGCAGAAGGAGGCTGGCTGACAATTTCTTTCACTTGATCCACTCCTATCAAATATGCCATGACAGTATGTGAAATCAATAGGGAAATGAAAGTGAAAATCAACATCTTCATTCCTTTCTTCCAGATTTTTTCCGAATCCCAAGGCATTGCATTGAGTTTTCGTTGCTGGTTGGCATCCCCTTCAATCCAGTATTCTATCTTGCGGAAAACCATTTCCATAAACAGCGTCTGCGGACAGGCCCATCCGCAGAAGACCCTTCCAAAAACCGCTGTAAACAGAATAATAAACACGAAGAAAATGAGCAGCAAGAAGATTAGCAAATGCGTATCTTGCGGCCAAAATGCAGCACCGAAGATGATAAATTTCCTTTCGAAAATATTGAATAGCATGTAAGGTCTTCCTCCTACCTGGATAAAGGGACCGGCAAATAAGATTGCCAGCAAAACCCAAGACAGATAAGTTCTCCATCGGTAAAATTTCCCGGACACCTTCTTAGGGTACACCCAGTTTCTTTTCCCATCATCCTGCACCGTCCCCAAAGAATCCCTGAAGCTGTTTGGATCGAAAACCCCTTTCTTGCTATTCATTTTCTCCACTATTTTAATTCTCTTCTTCCTCTACAGGAACCAATTCCAATTCATCCTCAGTCAGTGCATCCAATGGCTCCTCGATGGCAGGTTCGTATTTTTCGCCCTGAGGTTCTTTTGGATTAGCTGGAGTTGTGCCTTGGAGCGTCAGGATATAACTCGCAACATTTTGCATTTCTTCGGGGCTCAGTTGATCCTGCCAAGGGATCATTCCCTTTTCCACAACACCATACTTGACTACCTTGAATATATCTGCAATACCACCTCCATGGATCCAATATTCGTCCGTCATATTTGGACCGATGCCACCTCCGCCATCAGTGGCATGACAGGCAGCACAATTTGCCTCGTAGATTGATCTACCGGAAGTAATGGCTGGCGTCGAGGAATCAAACACTACCGTATTTTCATCAATCGAACTCAAGGCCAAAGCTTTGTATTCTTCAGCTTGGATGGCAGCAATTTTCAACTCCTCTTGGTATTCTTCCAGTTGGGTCTTACCCAAGCCCAAGACAGAATAATATGTGAAATAAGCTATCGCAAAAGCTATGGTAATATAGAAGACGTTGGCAAGCCATGGAGGCATGTGATTATCCAATTCTACAATTCCGTCATAGCTATGATCCAGCATCATCTCCTGTTCTTCTTTTCCCCCCACTGGTTTCATTTTGCCCACGATGTATTTCAATTTGAATTCATCCCACCATGACGGCTGTTCTGCCAATGCTGGATTTTGACTTTTGAATACAGTCACCATAAATGACATGAGGTAAATCATCAAAACCAACAGCAATAGGATTACTCCTAAAACCACACCCAAAATCACCAGAAGTGTCAATTGGCTGCTGTCCATTTCTTGGAATTTATTGACCCAGGACATTTCACTAGTCTGAGCAAATGCTGAAAGCGTTGTAAAGAAGCTTATCAGGACAGTAAATAAGATTTTAAACTTTTTCATAGCCGCTGTTCTTTTGTGATTCATCATCGAAAGGCAGGTCTTTCATATGATTGATGTAATTTTTATCTGCTTTGACTACCCATATAAACATCCCTACAAAGAAAATCACAAAGATCAAAAGGGAGATGATTGGATAGATTTCTATGTTCTCTATGGAACTTAAGATATCTTTTTTCATGGTTTTGCCGATTATGGGTTAGTGTTTGCTGTCTTTTTGATATCCGTACCCAATCGCTGGAGGTAGGCAATCAGTGCTACTATTTCTGATTGGGGCATTACTTCTACTCCTGCAGACTGTAAGCTTGCGACAATCTCTTCTGCTTGAACCTGCAAGTCAACATTGGCTTGCTGATCATAGCCTTCAGGATATGGAACTCCCAGTTTCTGTAAGGTTCTGATCTTGGCTGGCACATCTTCGTGGTCCATTGTATTTGTAGCCAACCATGGATAAGGCGGCATGAGAGATCCTGGAGACATACTTCTAGGGTCTACCATGTGGTGATAGTGCCAGCTATCGGGATACTTGCCTCCCACTCTATGTAAATCTGGCCCAGTTCGCTTAGACCCCCATAGGAACGGACGGTCATAAACAAATTCTCCTGCCTTGGAATACTCTCCAAAACGCTCGGTTTCAGAACGGAAAGGCCGGATCATCTGGGAGTGACAACCCACACAACCGTGGGAAATATAAAGGTCTCTTCCTTGCAATTCCAGTGGCGTATATGGGTCCACACTTGATATGGTTGGCACATTTGACTTCACCAAAATAGTCGGGATAATCTCAATCGCACCACCTATCAAAATAGCTACAGTAGCTAGGATCGTGAAGAAAATAGGTTTTCTCTCCCATGCCCTATGCCAAAACTCCCCTTTTTCTTCCTTGTGTGCTGTCAATGCAGGTGCTTCGTCAGCTTCTTCTGGCACGAAAGTTCCTTGGCTGGCTGTTTTGAACATGTTGTAAACCATCAAGAATACACCCGATAGATATAATACACCACCAAAAGCTCTCAGCATGTACATTGGTACTATTTGCACGACAGTCTCCAAGAAGTTAGGATAGACCAATCTTCCAGCATCAGAGAATTCCTTCCACATCAATGACTGGGTCAAAGCTGCCACATACATTGGAAGTGCGTAAAACAAAATCCCTATCGTACCCAACCAGAAATGGGTCGTTGCCAATTTTGTGGAATAAAGGTTTGTTTTCCACATCTTTGGCCATAACCAATACAGCATCGCAAAGGTGAAGAACCCATTCCAGCCCAATCCACCGATGTGTACGTGTGCTACAATCCAATCCGTATAATGGGCAATGGCATTTACATTTTTAAGAGAAAGCAAGGGTCCTTCAAAGGTCGCCATCCCATAAGCAGTGACTGCCACGACCATGAATTTCAAAACTGGATCAACCCGCACCTTGTCCCAAGCTCCCCTCAAGGTCAAAAGCCCATTGACCATACCACCCCAAGACGGAGCAATCAGCATGATAGAAAACACAACACCAAGAATCTGAGCCCACTCAGGCAATGCGGTATAAAGCAAGTGATGAGGTCCTGCCCAGATATACAGGAAAATCAAAGACCAGAAGTGAATAATAGAAAGTTTATAGGAATAGACTGGTCTGTTTGCTGCTTTCGGCAAATAGTAATACATCAAACCCAAGAAAGGGGTAGTAAGGAAGAATGCCACCGCATTGTGTCCGTACCACCACTGGACCAAAGCATCCTGGACACCCGCATAAGCAGAGTAACTCTTGAAGAATGATACGGGAAGCGCAAGTGAATTGAAAATATGCAGAACAGCGATCGTCACGAAAGAGGCCATATAGAACCATATGGCTACATACATGTGTTTTTCCCTTCTCTTGATCAAAGCCCCTATCATGTTGGCTCCAAAAGCCACCCAAACCACTGTAATCAAGATATCAATTGGCCATTCCAATTCCGCATATTCCTTGGAACTTGTCAATCCCAAAGGTAATGTGATAGCAGCCAAAAGAATGATCAATTGCCATCCCCAGAAGTGAAACCAGCTGAGTGCTTTGCTCCACATGGGTGTCTTGAGCAATCTTGGCATGGAATAATAGATCCCAGCAAAAATTGCATTCCCCACGAACGCAAAGATCACTGCATTGGTATGGAGCGGACGAATCCTCCCAAATGTGGTATAGGGATTTCCTAGGTTGGCTTCGGGCAAAAACAGCTGGGTAGCTGCCAATACCCCTACCAACATCCCGACGATACCCCAAGCTATGGTGGCTACGCCGAAGTATTTTACGATCTTGTTGTCGTAACTGAACTGTTCCAATGTTGTACCTGACATACTTACTTTATTTTATTTGTTGGTGTTTTTTTATCGGTTTTTGACTGTTTGTTTTCAAATAGAATCCTAATCGCCGGGGTATGACTATCATCAAACTGCCCATCTTTCATTGCCCTGAAGAATAGGTAGAGGAATGAACCTGCCAGGATTAAACTTATTGCTATCAATATGAATATGACTTCCATGCTTACCAGATTTTATCCTTTAGACCTCGTTTGTATGCCAAATAATTGGTCGTGAGTGTAGTAAATATGACCACAGAAATACTGCCGATCGGCATCAGGATTGCGCAGAATACAGGACTGACCAAACCTTGTACAGCGAAGTAAACCCCAACTATATTGTAGGTAAAACTCAACCCAAAACTTGCCTTGATGATATTCCTGCTTGTCTTGGTAAAGTCTAAAAATGCCGGAAGCTTCGAAATGACAGACGCATCCATGATTGCATCCGAAGCAGGGGAAAAGTTTGTCACTTTATCCGTCACTGCGATCCCCACATGGCTTTCCCGTAAAGCACCCGCATCATTCAAGCCATCCCCTACCATCATTGTATTTGCGCCTTGACTATTCAAATACTTGATGTAAGCAAGCTTGTCACTGGGGCCTTGGTTGAAGTTCATGGAAATACCCTCTCCGAAAACCTTTCTTAAATTCAACCTTTCGTGATCTTGGTCACCCGAAAGCAAATGCACTTCCCTGTCTTGCTGGACTTGGGAAACTACTTCTTGGATACCTTTCCGCAAGCCACTTTGAATAAAGAAATAGCCCAACACATAATCCTCCACAGCAAAGAACACCAAATTGCCCCCTTCTGGCAGACCTTCCAGTGAGGCTTTGACAAAGTCACTTGACCCCAATCTGAACTCTTGGTTTTTGTATCGGCAAACCAATCCTTTTCCTTGTACTTCCTGAACCAAACTTATCTTAGCCGGCTTCACCCCATCCAAAAACGAATTGATCCTATTGCTTAAGGCATGGGTAGATTGCATGACCAAAGCTTTGATGATCTCTTTCGATTCTCCCGACAGTGTTTCCCCTACATAATTCACCTTTGCTTGGTTTGGAGAAGTCAAGGTGCCTGTCTTGTCAAAAATAACCGTGTCTATTTTGGCTATTTTCTCGATAGTCTGGGAATTTTTCAGGTAAAACTTCCCTTGCCCAAATACCCTCAAGGTATTGCCCAAAGTAAATGGCGTGGACATAGCCAATGCACAAGGGCAAGTGATGATCAATACAGAAGTGAATGTCAATACACCCAAACCCACCTGACCTTGTACAATCCAATAAACCAAAGCCGAAAGTGCAATGATCAATACAACCAAAGTAAACTTGCCCGAAACCTTGTTTGCCAAATTCCCAAGGCTATTTACTTTCTCTTTTTCAAATGCTTCATTGTTCCACAAATCTGTCAAGTAGCCTTGGGAAGGAGATTTTTGGACTGTCAAAGTCAATACTTCACCTTTTTGCCTTCCCCCTGAATAGATCAATTCACCCTGCTTCTTGGCGACGGGGACTTCTTCTCCTGTCACAAAACTATAATCTATGTAAGCATCCCCATCCAACAAAATGCTGTCAGCCGGTATCAATTCTTCATTTCTGACCCTGATGATATCCCCTACTTTCAGTTTGATCAAAGGGATCACTTCTTCTTCATTTTTGACCAACTTGGTAACGGCCACTGGAAAATATGATTTATAATCACGGTCGAAAGACAGCGTATCGTAAGTCTTCTGTTGATAATATTTACCTATCAACAAGAAAAACAATAGTCCTCCCAGAGTGTCCATGTAACCTTCATTTCCCAAAAGAAAAATATCATACAGGCTATAGGAGAATAGTGTAACGATCCCAAGCGCTATGGGTACGTCCATATTCACAGCCCTGTTCTTCAGTGCCAACCAAGCGGACTTGTAGTAATCTGTGGCTACGTAGAAAAACACCGGTAAAGACAGCAGGACATTTAGGTAATTGAAAGTCTTCTTAAAACCTTTCCCCAACAATTCCGCTTCCGCAAAATACTCCGGCAAGCTAAAGAGCATCATATTCCCAAAGCAAAATCCAGCAACGGCGAGCTTGAAAATCAATTTCCTGTCAGTAAACTGTACTTTTTTCTTATCAATATCTGCCAGGTTTAGCGATGGCTCATACCCGATTTTGGTAAGTAATTGAACCAGTTCCTTAAGACTTATTTGATCTCTTTTATATTTTACCTGAACTTTCTTTTTGATGAAATCCACTCTTCCTGAAACAATCCCACTATTTAGCTTGTGCAAATTCTCAAGCAACCAAATACAGGAAGCACAATGGATCAATGGAATGGTGAATGTGATATGTGTATCTGATTCATTCTGAAAATTAACCAAACGGTCTATGATCTCCTGATCATCCAAGTAATCAAAGCGGTTGTCCTTGGCTTTCGAATTTCCCAAACTGGTGCCGGGAGCTTCCGCTATTTCATAATATGCACAAAGGTCATTTTCATTCAACACCTCATATACAAGCTTACACCCAGAGCAGCAAAATTCCTTTTCATCAAAATGAAGCACTTCGTCCAAGCAACTTTCACCGCAGTGGTAACAGCTGGTTCTATCTTTTGGCTCGTATATTTTGCTTGTTTTAGACATCTTGATGGTTTGCTTTACTAATCCGGTTTTCAGTTTTTTGATAGAAAAAATCAATAAGAAAGATAAAACGATAGGTTTTTGTACCACATTCCACCTTTGTAGAAATGGAAAAGGACTTTTGCCAAATCTGCCTGATAATATTTTGAAGTTACGAGCATGGTACAATGATGCTTGACAGCATAAGACCAGAAGTCTCCGATTCTCGTGAAGTTGAATTTTATGAAAGAGGTCTCATGGGTATTTTCGCTAACCAACTGGATCAGCTCCTGCTCTTCCCTCATCTTAGATTTTGGTATAAATGAAGGTGAAATGATCGTTGCTTTGCTTCCCTTGATATTGTTTTGGAACAAGGCTATAAAGTTCCTGATCAAATCCCCGGAAGCTGGTGTCCCATCATAATGAAAAAGCAAATGGTCAGTTGATAGTTTTTCCTCGTATAACAAAACCGGAATGGAACATGGATTTTCTTCAAAGACTCTTGGAATCTCCATCTCATGTAGCCAATTCAATACATTGGGCAAATATGCTGTGATCAAACTTGGTGAATGATTGTCGACACAATCCAAACCGCTCCCGTTATTTTCCAGGAGTTCACCGAAACCAGCAGGCAATTGATTGCAATAATGCTTTTCAATCAATTCTTCTGGTATTAATAGTTTTGAGTCAAGCCCTTCTTTCACTTGCATAGCTTTTTGTGATCTTTGACACAAAGCTATAGCCCTCAGAAGTGTATTTACGTGATTAAAATAAGCTGAAAACATGATTGATGTCATGTTTTATCCCAGCTTCAAAAATATTGCTTCCCTTAAAACAATGCTGTCACCTGCATTCTGCCGACATGGACCAACCTTCCCAAACCCTGGGAATTCCTGCCCTCATAGACCATATTCATCTGCAAGCCTTCCCCTATTTTTTGAAGCCAATTAAAAGTCCAGGTAAGGTTATTGCCAACTGTCAATGCCTGTAACATTTCATAGCCGGTCGGGGAATTTGCCAATCCATTGTAGTCGATACGGATATATTTCAGGTTGGTATTGATGGTGGTTTTGATTGCCTTGGAATATCTCAAATCCAGCGCCATCTGATGCAACAATGCCTTTTCTTCCAACTCGACATTTGCGACATTGGTTTTATTGGTGAATTGGTACATAATCGTAGAACGAAAAATGCTACTAGGTTGCCAAGCGAATTCCGGTCCTAAGCCAACTTGTTCTATTCTATAATTTCTGTTTTCCAAAAAATCAGAAGCTGCTATTCTCTCTCCCGAAAACAACACAAACCGAAAATTAAAATTGGGGTTGAAATTGAATCTGGAATTCAGACGCCAATCTTTTTGCATCAAATCCTCAAAACCACCAGCCAAAAGCTGTTTGTTTTGGCTGTCAAACAGGGATAGGTCAAAGCCATATTTTGGAGAGGCCCTGTTGAAGAAAAATGAAGTCCTGATTACCTGCCTGACAGATATCAAGTCTTCCTCAGCAAAACCACCCACAAATGGATTGACCCTTTCCCAAAACTCATTGGATGTAATTTTCTTTTCGACACTCAAACTGGTGGTATTAGAAAACTTCTGGACGAAAGATTTCAAACCACCTTCTTTTCTCCAATCATCAGGAAATTTGGCATTCAATCTATAATTGAATATGGTAGAGTATGCCTGGATAAAGTCAGTAGTTGGTACAAAAACTTTGATAAAACTCTTTTCCTCTGGATTCACAGCAATATAAAACTCATTCAATTGCTGGATCCCATCTTCGTTATCATCCCGCCAAGCGTGCGTACCTTCCCCAGTCGGTACTGGCAAAAACACATACTCCCGTCTAAACTCCCGACCATTTCCCAAAGCATACGACAACTCATTTCTGATATTCCCATCATACAAACTGCTGAGATAATCAATCTTTCCAAGCACTGTAGTCTCTACCTCGTTCGAGTTTCTTAGGAACCTTAATTCCCTGTAAGTGAAAGTCCCTTTGAAATCATGGTTGCCAAACTTACGCTGCAACCCATAGTTTGTAGCAAATGCTTCCGTATCCGGCAACATCTCTCCTCCTATAGGAAACTGATCCTGTCTCCAACTGGCATCTACAAAAAACGAATAGGGCAAAGTGTCATTTGATTTCAAATAGACTACTTGCTCAATGAAATTCATAGCAGTACTTACGACTGAATCGGATTCGATATCCCTCACTGTATTTCTATCAAGCATCAGCTTGTAGCCCGGCACGAGTACCTTGGATCTGTAGCTCACATCACCTGTATATCGCAGCCAGTCTGACTTCAAGTTTCTGACATCACTGTCCAACCTAAAAAAATCATTCTTGATAAAAACCCTTTCGCCTATCTTCTGGTTGAAAGTTGCCAAATGTTGTGTTCCTGATAAAATATTCCCTCTATTCCTCAGGTTGAAACGGTAAGAGATGGATTGGTCTAAATTTTTATATAAAGCCAATTGCGCATTGAAAATCCGCTCACTTCCGGGGTCTTGCAAGTCCTCGGGCGTCAAACTCCAGTCCCTATCAAACTCGATATACCTCAAGCGATCAATAAAACCAAAACTCTGGGAATTGTACTCCATTTCCGTCAATGCATTGAAAGTATAATCCTTCAATTTTGAAAACGTCCTATTCTCTGAAACCACACCGGATTTGATCGCAAAACCATTGTTGTCTTCATTGTCCAATTCGGAAAACAGATTCTCATCAGTGTTGGAAAAAGCCATTTCAGTATAAATCTGCTCGTATTTATTCAATTTAAATCTCGATCCTGCTGTAAACATCTGTCTTTTGTTGGGAGCTGGAAGAGGGGAAAGGATAGAATATCTCCCCTGTGCAACACCATTTACCCTCGGAACATACTCGAAGACTGGGCCATTGGAGAGCTGTTGTCGTCTGATATAATCCCCATTTCCCAAGCCAACTTCAGAAAATCCAATAGCAAAATGAGCATTTTCGGGATCAGTCGAATATTCATAAAAAACAACCGGCAATCCCCTGTCGTCAAATGCTTCCACTTTCCTATACAATATTCTATTGACATCAAAAGCTACCGAATCTACCCTTGGCACAGCGGCGGCGTCCAGATCATCCCCGACTGATGCCAACAAACGCTTCTCCGTATCTGAAAAATCAAAGAACAAAGGTCTATTTCTATTATCCTGTTCCCTGTAGAAATTCATGTAAAAAGAAAGCTTGTCAGTTTCCTGAATATGGTTTGCAGTCAAGATTGATCTGGAAAAATTTCTCTCTGCATATTCAAAATCAATTCTTACCCTTGAATATTGCGTGATCAGGACTTTGGGTGTGAATGTAATTTCCCCTTGGTTGTAATCTATCACATAGTCGTAATTGAAACCTCGCTGCAATTGTTTTCCATCCAAAAACACTTTTTCGGAATTTGCCATGATGATGACAAACCTTTCGTTTTGAGGACCGGGAATCCTATATGGACCAAGAGTCCCTTCCATCACCTCAAGCTGCATGGATGCAAATTTACCTTTTGCCACCGATGCTGCCACTTGGGTAGAAGCCTTCCATCGATCCCCAATCTGATAATCAGTAGTCAGTTGGGCTCCTTGGACATTTTTATAATAGCGCAAAAACTCCGATTGCCGCTGTCTCAAGACCACATCACCGGCAGAAAGATTGAATTTATCATTGTAAATTTCCACCAATACATTGTCAAAATCCTGAAGTTGTTGTGTGTTTCCTTCTGGTTGAAAAGGCACATTCTGATCAGTGATACTTGCACGGATGTTTAGGTTTTCAGAAAGTGCCCCACTCATTTGTAGATTGAGGGATGAATTCACAAAAACATTTTGGGTATTCCCAAAGGACACTCCCCGTGTCAGGTTTCCCGATTTATTCAAATTGGTGGAAGGAAACAACTCCTCCCGAAAGTCAAAACTCGGAATAGCTTCTACCCTGTTGTTGCGGAACATGGCCATGGAATCATAATCCAACAACAAGGTCCGCTTGGCTGCTTGGTGGTGTAAACTGTAAGGAAAAACCCGATAACAGACTTGTAAAGAATCAATTTGAGAATCATTATTAAGATCTACTCTTATTTTTCCAGAATTCAAATGATATGAAAAATTATAAGACCTAGCCGTCTTATTCCTTATTGTGATACTTTCTTCAATGACTGAAAGAGAATCCAACAAAAAATCATTTTTCAGAACCTCAACATCAATCCACTTGCACTTTACCCCAGATTGTGCGAACGACAATACTGAGACCTTTGTCAAAAACAACCCTAATAAAACTAAGCGTCTCAAAGCAAGCATTGGCATCTCAATATTGCCCTAAGGTAATATTTCAAAAGACAGGAAAAAAGAAGAACCTTTTCCTACTTGGGTTTCAAACCAAATTTTGCCACCGGCTGTCTCTACCCCTCTTTTTGCTATAGCCAACCCCAATCCTGAGCCTTCTGATTTTGTACTGAAGTTCGGGATAAAAATCTTGTCTTTCAATTCTTCCGTAATCCCTTTGCCATTGTCACTGATCTGTAAGACAGCTTTGTTGTCTTCTACCTTCAAATACACTTTTATCTGAGGTTTCTTCCTGGCATCTACAGCCTGGATTCCATTGATGATCAGGTTGGCTATCACTCTTCCAAACAATTGGTCATCTCCCATGACCGGAACCTCAGCTCCAGAGGTCAAATCTTCAAAGGTGACTGTACCTTTTTCCCTGTTCTTGAACAACTCGATTGTTTCCAAAACAACTTTTCTGAAATCCATCAGGTCATTTTTCGGCAAAGGCATTTTGGCAAAAGTCGAGAATGAAGTGGCAATGTCACTCAAGGTATCCACCTGGTTGATGAGGGTCTCAATTGGTTTTTTCAATTTTGCAGGATCATCCAAGCTCCCCATAGCCTGTAGCCTAAGCATGTGCTGAAGGGTCAATTTCATGGGAGTCAAGGGATTTTTGATTTCGTGGGCTACCTGCTTGGCCATTTCTCTCCAAGCAGACTCCTTCTCTGTATTGGACAGTATTTTTTTACTGGCCTCCAGCTTGAAAAGCATATTGTTATATTCATTTACCAAAAGCCCTATTTCATCATTTGAAGGCCAATACATAGGTTCATTACTATCCAAATCCGTAGTTTTTAACTTTTGGGTCAAAAGATTGAATGGAAAAGTCAGGTTTTTGGACACGAAATAAGATACAAAAAGAAACAGGATAAATATCAGCACAAAGATATTGGCGATGTTGCTCAATACATCCGCAATCAATAAATCCAATTCCGACTCAGACTCAAAAAACGGAATTGCTACGATCGCACGGATCTGCTGGCTATCCGAAGACCTGATAGCCAAATACACCGACTTGTAGTGCAATGCCCCTATTTCTTCATCCAACAATGTACGGTTATTTTGCCCTTCTACGATTTCGACAATCGCACGTGGATTGATAAATTTTGTCAATATGCCTTTATCAAAGGTATTGGGTTGGGAAGTTGCCATCATTTGCCCTTCGGCATCAAATACATTGATCTCCACATTTGTAGTTCCGGCAAGATTATTCACCATCTCCACAAAGTCATCTTTGTCAGCCTCACCTATCGCCTGCTTCTCCAACACTGCAGAAAGATTATCCCCTACCAAGGATGCTTTTTGGAAATATTGCCTATTGAGTTCTTCTCTGTAAGAATTGGTCAAAAGCCCGATAATGATCAAACTGATGGTCAAAATCGGAAAGAAAAATGCAAAATTCAGGTACATCTGAAGTTTGGTGGCATAATTGAAATTGAATCTTCCCAACCCCTGTTTCAGTGTAAACAAGAAGACGCTGATAAGTGTAAGAATAATAAACGAAACAAAGAAAAGTGATATATCTGCAAGGATATAATAAAGTGGATAAATCGGTGATGACACGACGACCATCCTATCATCATTCGATAGGCCTAGGTGATGGTATTTCCTGACGTATATACCTTGGGTAAATAGTTTTGACTGATTTTGGAACGTACTTAAGTCCAAAGCACGGTAATTGAAGATCCCCACCGAATACTGTAGCTCCCCGTCAGAAAATATTGCATAATCATAATTCCGATCATTGACGTTTAGGTTGTATTTTCTGTCCATCATCAACTTAGGAAAGACAGAACCTGGTTGGATTTTCAGTTGTCTCAATTCCAAAAATATGGTTCCTATAAATAAGTTTTCACGATACAGTGGAATGAATGAAATATACCTATTGCCTACGCCTTCTTTTCCTCTCTTAACAAAATATAAATCACGAACAGTAGTGGCAAAATCACTCTTGATATAGCTCAATCTTAAATGCTGCAATTTTTCCTCATCCAGCCTATCCAAAATGTTGTCCCCAGAAGTATTAAAAACCTTTATCCTCAAATCGTACTGGTCGAAATAATTTCCAATATGGAATTTTTTGATTTTTCTCCCTACGGCTTCATTGGACTGGAATGGATCTGCAATCGTGTTTTTGATAAAAAGATCTGACTTTATCCTATCCATGATTCCGGCTAGGTAAAACTCTGCCATTACATCATTCTCTACCAATTGTTGCGTTCCAAACCTGATTTTTGCCTGTTGCTGTCTTTCCAGATAAACTTGGTGTGATGCGATCCCTGTGATTATCGCCCCTATAAAGCATCCAAAGAAAAAAGTGAGAAAGGTATTGAATCCCAACTTGAAAATATTCTTGTAAAGTTCAAAACTGATAATCGATATCAACAAAATCAAATGAGCTATGAATGCAATCAGATAAACCCAGTTGAAATACCCGATTGCCAACCCTACCGGAATTGAATAATACACGAGGCAACGAAGCGCATCGGATTTTGACACCCTATTCCCATTCAAAACCAAATTGACCCCCAATATCGAGAACAACATGTACATAGCTCCCCCAAAAAACACAATCAGCAAGCTGATAAATTTAAGGTAATCAAATGCCGGGATGGACAAAATATTCAAATCCCATTGGGAATTGCTCAGGATATTTATGTACAATCCATAAAAAAGTGCCAGCAAGGCTGTAGAACCAAAATAAGCCAAGACCACAAAAAGCCCAACTTTGAACCTAGCGCTAAATGAATTGAATTCCTCCTGAAATCTTTTGCTTACAAGAACCCCCAACATCATGGAGAATATCACCAAGGTACAAAGAGTGTTCAGTAGCAAGTCTCCCAGACTTGGGTTGAACCAAGAAGAAGCATAGTTCTTGGCATCAAACAACGGGAAATCAAAATAGCTCTGTGGAAAATTGAAAAAAATCATAAATGCCCTGATGGCAAACAATATCCCAAATGCATACATGATCGCCAAATACCTTTTTCCCTTACTCCATATCGCATAGACAAAACCATACCCTATGATGAGAGTCAATAGAAGCAATGAAAAGAAAAACACCAAAAGTGTCAGATTCCTGCTTTTTGCGACAGGTTGATAACCAGCCTCAAAGCCTACAGAAAAGATAAACTCCCCTTTTATACTCTTGATATCATATGCTCCAGGCTGGCTTTTGCCCAGTAATTTCACCCCATTATTTCCAAAGACCTCAGGATTGAGTCCTGATATCAAAAAATCATTTTGAACTTCTCTTTTATAGCCTAAAGGGTATAGTTGAACCAGGGAATAGTTCTGATCAAACCTTTTGATATGCCTTAATCTTATATAATATGAGCCTTTGGCATCCTCCAAGTACTGATGGGGCTTGGATCTATCTATGGATTCAAAATCCACATAGTGTATGAAATCCGACCAAAAAACCAATTCCCCCTCACTATCAAAAACATAATAAGGATGGTGGCTAGGAACGAGAAGATTTGCAAATGTCAAAGCTTCATCCGGTCTGTTCTTCATCAGAATAGCTATAAAATCCTCGTCAAAACCCGATTCTATTTCTTGTATCTTCTGCTCTATGGGTTTGGAAAGCTGGTCTTGTCCTACCCTTTGTCCCAAAAAATAGTTAAGTGCCAATAGTACACCTATGGCAACCACTGCTGATAAAAGTATGACACGTCTCTTCTTAAGCATATTCTTGATAAAAGTAAAAAAGCAAAGTTTATAATCAAACTTTGCTTTACCCTTTAAATCCCGACGACTCTATCCATGGCCGAAAGGTGTGACTTACTGCCATAAAGGTACGCTTTTTAGATTGCATGCCTTTGCTGATTGGCTAAATCTAATCCCATCGTTCAGGGGGGAGATACCTCTTTCTATATTAAAATCTATCTCCCAAAAACGAAAATTTTGCTTTGCGCTTCTTTGCATTTCTATACCAAAGGTAACCAATAACGGCAGCGATCAGATACGGCATGGCAAACAAATATAGGATTCCCATATTCAAGCCAGCACCGATAGTCGTGTCTCCATTGCTGATATTATTCTCCACTGATGCCCTACACATAGCACACTGTGCAAAGGAACTCCCCTGCACCAACACGAATGTCGTCAACAAAAACAAAATTTTCACAATAAACTTCATTGCCATTACAACGCTCTATTTTTTAAAATAGTTTAGAATGTATAATATGGGCTGATCATAAGGTATACCAACACTCCGGAAACAGTAACATATAGCCAAATAGGGTAGGCAAACCTGACAATTTTCTTGTGCTTCTCCCTTTGGTCTGTATACCCAAAATAGTATGCCAAAAGGATCGGAAACAAAGCAATTGCTGCAAGTATAATATGCGTAATCAGGATAAAATAGTAAACAGACTTCACCAAGCCCTCCCCTCCAAATGAGGTACTTTCAGCAGCAGCATGGTAGATTACATATGACACCAAGAAAATAGCCCCCAACCCAAAAGCTGTGGTCATTGAAGCCCTGTGCAATTGGATATTCCCTTTTTTGATAAATACCAAACCCAGGATAAGTGCCACTGATGCAGCAGTATTGATCACAGCATTGAGATGCGGCAGAAAATACACCCATTCACTAGCAAGATCTATCTTGTTTGGCATAAAAAGGAGAACAGCCACCACCACGGGGACAGCAATGGCAATCACCGTGACCCATTTGATAATCCCCCTATCTTCTACACTACTGAGCAAATCATTCTTTTCCATACAACAGAATCTTTGTTTCTACTATTAATCTATCAACTTCTTCCCTTTGGGTCCCACTATAATACCCCCTAATCCTACCTTCTCCATCCACCAACACAAACTTGTCCGAATGGACAAAATCATCCGGTACATCACCACCATCCATTGCCGGAAGGATAAATCCACACCTAGCGAGGTCATAGGTGACATCCTTATCCCCAGTCAAAAAATGCCATTTATCTTTCGTCGCTTGGTGCAACTCGGCATATTTCATCAAAATCTCTGGTGTATCGTATTCCGGATCTATTGAGATGGAGTAGATCTGAACATCATCAATATCTCGAAAAACATCATTTACCCTTTCCATTTCTGTGGACATGACCGGGCAAATGCTTGGACATGATGTAAAGAAAAAATCAACAACTGTAATCTTTCCTTTCATCTCTTCACTTCCTGATTTTTCGTTGTATTGGTTGGTAAATTCAAATGAAGGGATCCTATGCTGCTCATTCTCCACAAAATCACATTCCATCAAAGGGTTATCTACTCCCGATTCATAGTATACAGGTATGTCATAGGTATTTGTAGTCATCGTCTTTAGGAAAACAATGATCAATACCGGCACCATCAATATACATAAAAGGACAAATCCTTGCAGTACTCTAATTCCTCTCATTGCAAATTCTTTATACTGATAACAAAAAAGTAGGTTGAAGTTCCCCCTCCAACCTACTTTTTTTCAAATAAAATAAATTATCCTACTACCATCTATACATAAAGATGTCGGTACCTTCTTTCACCAATGCGATAACCAACCATACCAGAAAGATAAGTGGGACAATAATAGAGTAGAATAGCGGTTTGGCTTCTTCCCCAAGGTGCATGAATTCCATCATGATATACTTTGCTTTCCAGATAGTCAAGGCTATGAATAGGAAGTAAAGCAACAATCCCCTGTCCATCGTAAATGCCATGATAAATTCCACTACAGTAATTGCAAGTAGGATTCCGGCGGTTTTCCAGATTTTTTTGATTTTTTCATTATCTCTTGGAATCACTTCCAAAGCAGATTTATTTTCGTGTGCTGCCATATCAAATAAGATTTTATTCTTTTAGATTAAGTAGAAAAAGGTAAATACAAATACCCAAACAAGATCTACAAAGTGCCAATATAGACCAATTTTTTCGATCATTTCATAATGACCTCTTCTTTCATATACTCCTACTGCTGCTTGGTAGAATGCCAAGAACAATAAAGCTACTCCTATCGTAACGTGGAATCCGTGAAAACCTGTAATGAAGAAGAACAATTGCGCAAAAGCCGCAGGACCATATTCATTGACAGCCAAATTGGCACCGTACACGGTTTCCTTTACGACTTCATTCATGGTATTGACATAAGTCAATACAGAACCTCCGTCAGAACCGTGGATAAAGTGAGACCATTCCCAAGCTTGACAGCTTAAGAAACAGATACCTCCTAGCAATGTCCAAAGCATCCATTTCACGACATCTTTTCTGTCATTACGATGGCCAGCTTCCACTGCCAATACCATAGTCACAGAACTCAAAATCAATATAAAGGTCATCAAACCCACAAATACCAAAGGCAAATGCATGCCATGGGCAAATGGGAAAGCATCAAATACAAGTTCAGGAACTGGCCAGTATTCGTTGGAACCTTGGAAAGTATCCATAGAACCGGCATATCCAGGATAACTTACCCTAATTGCGGCATAGGTAATTAAAAAGGCGGCAAAAGTAAAGATATCTGATAGTAAGAAAAACCACATCATGAGTTTTCCATAACTGGCATTGAGTGGTTCATTCCCACCTCCCCAGATTCCTCTTTTGGAGCTTACTCCAATCGCTGTCGCAGTCGTTGACATATGAATTTATTTTACTTTATTAATTAATGATTTAAAAGCATGAATGTGAAAAGATACAACCATAAACCTCCCAAGAAATGCCAATAGGTGACACACATCTCCATAGGCACCATTGACTGGGAATGTACTTTGTATCTGAAGGACGAAATTAATACAATAATTAGAAATATCACACCGCTAACCAAGTGTAATGCATGCAGTCCAGTGAAAATATACAGAAATGATCCTGAAGGATTGCCCACCAAATACACATCCATATCTACAAGTGCTACAAAACTATACCATTGCCCCACAAGAAAGGCTACACCCAATGCAGTTGCTATCGACATTCCAATCCTCAATTGTGCCAAATCATCCTTTTTAGCTGCAAGGTAAGCCCAATGCAAGAAAATACTACTCAGAATAATTATCCCCGATGTATAGTAAAACACATTTGGCAAGTCAAATTCAAGCCAATTGCCTTCTGATTGACGGACGATATATGCACTAGTCAAACCAGCAAAAACCATCACTACTGTAACCATAAATAGCCACAGTGAGAATTTTTTTGGATGCATGGCAATAGGTTGCTCTGCACCTTCGATATATGTGAATTTCTCTTCCATAGTTAAACCTTATCCAATAAATATGCAATCTGTACTATTGGAAGATACAGAAATGATCCAAACATGATTTTCAACGCTGACTTTCTCGAACAATCACGCATCAAAGAAAATGTTTGTGCCAAGAACAATACACCACATACTGTGGCTACTATTCCAGAATTAAGACCCGTCAAACCAAAATAGGTAGGCAACAGACCAAGTGGCAACAGGAACAAGGTATAAATCATAATTTGGATTGCAGTGTTCAAATCCTTCTTGCCACCACTCGGCAATAGCTTAAAGCCCGCCTTTTTGTAATCTTCATCCCCTACCCAGGCAATCGCCCAAAAGTGAGGGAACTGCCAGATAAATTGGATACCGAATATAATCAAGGCCTCATGCGAAATAGCACCGGTAGCCGCTGTCCATCCCAACAATGGGGGCATAGCTCCAGGAATAGCCCCTACAAAAACCGCAATTGGGCCTACCCTTTTCAATGGAGTGTAAACGAATACGTACAAAACCATACTCAACACCCCAAGGCCAGTAGTGATTGGATTGGTGAAAATCCATAGGATGCTTACACCTACCAATGCCAATATTGAAGTAAACCAATAAGCTTCCTTCAAGGTGATTTGATTCAATGGCAGCGGTCTATTTTGTGTCCGCTTCATCAATTTATCATAATCCCTCTCCCATATTTCATTGGCTGCTCCAGAAGCTCCTGAAATCAAGAACCCTCCCACCATAAGTGCAAAGAACTTGCCCCAAGAGAACATCGTCCCGGAATCACCCAATATAAATCCAAATACGGCAGAAAAAGTAACCAAAGCAGACAGCCTGAATTTGATCAATTCATAATATGCCTTTGCCCTAAAAGCAATTGCATTCAACAAAGTGTCTTCAGAAATTTCTATAGCTCTCATGAACTTAATTTACTATGTTTAATTTTCTTTGATCCATCAAATTGAGCAACAGTAGAAACTGTATCCCAATAATCAACGAGCCAAATACTAAATGTACAGGTTGTAAAAAGGGCGGTATTGCAAAATAAGCCATTCCTACACCAGTCAGGATTTCAATGAATATCACAAGCAACAGCAATTGTGAAAGTTTGAAAATCCCTGAATCACGAACTGAATATTTATAGATTTTGAATATAAATACCAAGTGAATTCCAAGCAGCAACAAGGAATAAGACCTATGGATCAAAAAGGATATACCCAAGGATTCAATCCAGGTACCCCTCATCATATTGCCTAAAGCAAATGCTACTTGATCTATCTCCTCCCTCACTTGCGTCCCCAACACTATCTGTCCCATCATCAATACAAATCCAAACAAGAGAAGATAGTAAAGCCTACTGGCGTTCTCAGTCCTGAATTTGATGGTTTTGTTCAGATGATGCGCTCTGAAATGTATATAGATCAATAAACAGACAAGCAGCAAGGCTAGCAACATATGGAGTGTAATCATCCATGTCAGCAAGTTTGTCGAAACGACAATAGACCCAATCCATCCCTGAAATAGAACCAGAACTAAACTTAATATTGAAAGCAATGGGATTACTTTATCTTCATTCCAAAGGTACATTGACCTGTAGACAGTAAGTATGATAAAAAACCCAATCAAAACCCCAACCAGTCTATTCACATATTCAATCCAGGTTTTCACAGGGTTGAACTCTTCTTCTATCAGAATAGACTTGTCATTTTTTATTTCCTCAGCTTTTTGGGAAAATCCAAGTTTTTCAAGACTTGCAACAAAACGGTCATTTTTTTCGATCCGTTTATTTAAATATAGCTCTTGATAATTGTATGGGAGCTGATTCACGCTCGTAGGCGGAACCCAGCTCCCAAAACATTTTGGCCAATCGGGACATCCCATACCTGAACCGGTACTGCGAACGACACCTCCAACCAGTATCAGAAAATAAACAGCTATCACAGTGATCAAGGAGATCCTGCGAAAGCTGCTTATATATTTAAGATTCTTTTGATTCATTAGCTACCAATACATCTTCCTCATCTGCAATTATCTCTTTTTCCAATTTCACCAATTCCTGTTCATGGGGAAGGTTGGATTCTGGAGTAGCAGAAAGTGGCACAGTCTGAGGGATAAAATCTTCACTAGCCCCAGGCTTGGAATAATCGTATGGCCATCTGTATACCGAAGGGATTTCACCAGGCCAATTCCCATGGCCAGGATTGATTGGGGTCGTCCATTCAAGTGTAGTAGATCTCCAAGGGTTCGCACTTGCCTTTCTTCCTCTGAACATACTGTAGAAGAAGTTGAACAAGAAGATAAACTGAGCGGCAAAAGTAACAATGGCAGCTACAGATACGAACATATTCAAATCAGTATACATACTACTGAAATCATATGATGTAAAGGAATAGTATCTTCTAGGGAAACCTGCGATTCCAATATAGTGCATTGGGAAGAACACCAAGTATACGCCGACAAAAGTCAACCAGAAATGGATATATCCCAACCTTGCATCCATCATTCTACCAAACATCTTAGGGAACCAATGATATATACCAGCCATCATCCCAAAGAAGGAAGCTGATCCCATTACCAAATGGAAGTGGGCTACTACGAAATATGTATCATGCAGTTGGATATCAATAGCTGAATTACCCAAGAAAATACCAGTCAAACCACCTGAGATAAAGAAAGACACGAGTCCAATCGAAAACAACATTCCAGGAGTGAATATCAAATTACCTCTCCACAATGTGGTCAGATAGTTGAAAACTTTCACTGCAGAAGGTATCGCAATGATCAAAGTCAAGAACATAAAGACTGAGCCCAAGAACGGATTCATACCAGATACAAACATATGGTGGGCCCATACTACAAATGATAGAATGGTAATCCCCAACATGGAGATGATCATCGCCTTGTAACCAAATATTGGTTTTCTTGAATTGGTAGCAATTACTTCGGAAGTAATCCCCAATGCAGGAAGCAATACGATATAAACTTCAGGGTGTCCTAAGAACCAGAATAAATGTTGGTATAGCACTGGGCTACCACCGGTATTTGGCAATGCCCCTTCCCCACTGATATAGATATCAGCAAGATAGAAAGATGTCCCAAAACTACGGTCAAAGACCAGCAACAATGCGGCGGCAAACAATACTGGAAAAGCCAAGATTCCAATTACTGCAGTAAGGAAAAATGCCCAAATAGTCAAAGGAAGCCTTGAGAAAGTCATTCCTTTTGTCCTAAGGTTAATTACAGTAGAGACATAGTTGATTCCACCCAACAAAGAAGATGCAATGAAAAATGTCATGGCAATAAGCCAAAGCGTCATCCCTGTTCCCGAACCAGGGATAGTTTGCTCCAAGGCAGACAATGGAGGATATACTACCCAACCACCACCTGCAGGCCCATTCTCCAAAAACAAAGATATGAACATAATCGCACCGGAAATAAAGAAGAACCAGTATGAAAGCATGTTCATAAACCCAGAAGCCATATCTCTGGCACCGATTTGAAGAGGGATCAAGAAGTTGGAGAACGTACCACTCAAGCCTGCTGTCAACACAAAGAATACCATGATGGTACCATGCATTGTTACCAGTGCTAGATAGAAGTTCGGATCAAGTTTACCACCATCATCTATCCATCCACCCAAAATTGGCTTTAGGAAAGACATATCCATATCAGGAAACCCTAATTGCAACCTAAACAGTATTGAAAGGAATCCCCCAATCAATGCCCAAAAAATACCGGTTACCAAGAATTGCTTACCGATCATTTTATGGTCAAGTGTAAAGATATACTTCGTTATGAAGTTTTCGTGATGTTCATGATCGTGATCATGATCATGAGCACTATGTGAAGCTACGTTAGCTGTTGCCATAATGAATTTTATTTAATTACTTATGTTCGCTGATTGTGATATCAGCCAATTCCTTTAATTCTACAGATAAATTCTCCACAAGCGCAGGATTGTTTACGATGTAAGGCTTCTGCTCTGACTTCCATTTTTTGAACTCTTCAGGCTCTACCACCTTGATGATCTTTTTCATTGAAAAATGACCACGTCCACAAATTTCAGTACATGCAAGTTCATATTCAAACTCCTCATTGCCCAACTCAGCACGCATCTCTTCGGTAGTCTTTGTAGGTGTAAACCAAAACCTGGTAGGCATCCCTGGAACTGCATCCATTTTCAATCTCATATGCGGAGCAAATACAGAGTGAAGTACATCCCTTGCCCTGATTTTGAACAAAACAGGCTCACCTTTCGGCACATAGATAACAGGGGAAGAAAAATCATCAAAAGAGTTTTTGTCGCTAAAATCTACCCCTGATTGATTGTTTACTTCATTGATAAGTCTGTAGTCGTAATTGCCCAAGACATTGTCCATTCCCGGATATCTTACTTCCCAAGCAAATTGATACCCCATGATTTCAATTACATGGGAGTTGTCAGGTGCAGGAGAGGTGATATCAGACCATGCTTTCAAACCACCAATCACAAGAAGCGCAAGAACAACCGCAGGAACTACAGTCCAGATCACTTCTAGTTTATTGTTATCAGGATAGAAAGTTGCCTTTCTCTTTTCGTTATATTGGTATTTATAGGGAAACCAAAACAACAAGATGTGTGTGATTATGAAAACTACACCAGTGATGGCCATAGTTATCCAAAACAACTTATCTGTAACGGCACCATGTTCTGATGCCAATGGAAGTGTATAGTTATCAAACTCCTTGATAGAATACCAAAACATCAAAGCTCCACCTGCCAACAAGAATACAACAAATAGAATTGCATTGACTTTATTGCTGCTGGAAGCAATCTTCTTGTCAGATCCTTTTACTACTGACACCAATGTCTGTATCCTGTAAACCATCCAGATTATGGATAGTAGGAGCAAAATACCAACTGCTATAAGAAATCCGTACATAATTTTTTACTTTTTCGGATAAATATTAAATGTGATGATGATAACTCTCTTCCAACATCGGGTGGTTTTTAGCTACTAGATTATTTTTAGCCAATCCTTTAAGAGCCACAAAACCAAAGGCAGAAGCAAATACTAGCAACATGCCTATCTCCATCAATCCAAAGCCACCATTATGGCCCAATGTACCAGGTTGAACCATCAAGAAGAAATCAAACCAATGGCCTAAGATGATCAATGAACAAACTACTTTCAAGAAGATCGCATGTCTTTTGGCGTCACGTGTCATTAAAACCAAGAATGGCAACACAAAGTTTAAAGCTAGATTTACAAATATAAACGGGCTATACACATCGCTTGACAACCTTTCTACAAAGTAAACTGACTCTTCTGGAATGTTAGCATAATAGATCAAAAGGAATTGGGAAAACCAGATGTATGTCCAGAAAATAGAGAAGGCGAAAACAAATTTACCCAAATCATGGATATGGTTTTCATTGACCATTTCCAAGTAACCTTTTTCCTTTAGGAATACAGTAATCAATGTGATGACTGAAAGGCCCGCTACAAACCAAGATGCAAATACATACCATCCAAACATGGTAGAGAACCAATGCGTATCGATAGACATTACCCAATCCCAAGCGGAGATAGAAGAAGTGATACCAAACAAGATCAAGAAGATCGCTGACCACTTTCTGATATTTGACCAATTGTGTGAACCAGTCAAATCATCCTCTGCAAAAGAAAGGTTTTTCAACTTATTGAAAAAGAAGATCCATATTCCGAAGAAAGCAAACATTCTAACGATATAGAAGATCGGGAATGTACCTTTTTCCATAGGCCAATAGAAGAAAGCCCCTTTGCCATCAATGATTTTATCATAATGGGAATCATTCACATCAAATAGGTAGCTATGTGTCCAGTGGAATAAATCATGATTGGCAACAAAGAATGTTACGATCATCAATACCGCTGCAAATGGAAGCCAATTGCCAAGAGACAACATCACCCTCAATATTCCGGCAGACCAACCTGCTTGGGCAGCGTACTGAATCGCAAAGAAGAATACACCAATGACTGCTATTCCTGTGAAATAAACATTGTTGATCCAAAGGTTTGCATACAATCTTTGGTACCAATGGAATGCATGGCCACCAGCTTCTTCAGCATGGCCGTGGTGTCCACCACCAAAAATCCCTGTCAAAACCCCTGCAATCAAGAGTACAGCACCTATTCCCAGCCCTATGAATAGGACTTTCTTTATAGAAGCCGTGAAATCAAATTTCTGATCTAAGTTATAGTTTGAAACGTGCGCCATGATTATTGCTTCTGAATTTCTTGTTTAACATAGTGAACAATTTTCCAAATCCTTTCTTGCGGGATTTGCGAACCGTGAGCGCCCATTCTTCCTTTACCTTTCATGATAACGTGGAAAATATGGCCTTCCGGCAAGTTGATGTATGCACCACCTTTGAGATTGGCTACACCACCAATAACTTCTCCTGCTTTGCCATCACCTTCACCATTGATACCATGGCAAGCAGAGCAATACTGTAAAAACAACTGATGCCCCTCAGCCAAAACCTGATCTGTCAACTCTACAGGGTTTTGCTTCTCAGCAGCCTTTTCCAATTCAAAAGCCAAAAGTCTATATGGCAACATACCATCTTTAGTTCTAGGTACTGTATTGGCAACAGGCTCTCTCATATTCATTCTATGAGGATTGTTGATATTGGAATTGAAGAATTCACCCTTTTCATCTTCCCTGGTAGACAACCACTGGCCTTCATCTTCATTGATAATCTGGGACAGACCTTCGTAAGGAATTGAATTGTACATTTGCGGAGCATATTCATATCCTGGATGATCACCAGAAGCACCACAGGAAGCAAGCCCTAGGGCGATTCCGGCAGTAGCGATAACATATATGGATTTTGTAAATTTCATATTGTCTGAGTTACTATTCAAAACTTTTATTATTCACCTCCGAAGCACCTGAAGATTTCAATACTTCAGCAATCTTTTCCTCCCCAAGTCCCGCATTGGTTGCAAGGTCTATCGCTACTACATGCTTATCATCAGTAATCCTCAAATCGAAAATTCTTGGCTGTGCCCAAGGCTTCAGATTGGATGAGATCATGAATACACCAACCATCCCAAATGCTGCCAACAACACAGTCAATTCAAATGTTACAGGAATAAAATCCGGAAAAGCAGCGTGGTCTTTACCACCAATGATCATCGGCCAATCAAACTTCATCATGTAAAACTGCATTGTCAATGCAAGGCAAGTCCCCAACAATCCAAAAAGGAATGCAGCTATAGGCAGCTTGCTTCTCTTGTATCCCAAAACATCATCAATCCCATGGACAGGGAAAGGTGAATAAACTTCATGGATTTTCACTCCACTTCCCCTTACTTTGGATATAGCGTCTAACAATACATCCTCATCTTCAAATACACCGAGGACAAAATTCTTATCTCTTTCCATGATTAATTATTTACGTTTTTCTGAAGAAGATTTAACGATAGATTTTACCTCTGCCATGTTGATTACCGGGAAGAATTTTGCGAATAACAAGAAGAGTGTAAAGAACAATCCAAATGTGAATAGGTAAACCCCTACATCGGAAAGCGTTGGATAGAACATCACCCATGATGATGGCAAGAAGTCCCTGTGAAGTGAAGTAACAATAATCACAAATCTCTCAAACCACATCCCAATATTAACTACAATAGACAATGCAAATGTAGCTATGATGGAGGTTCTGATCTTTTTGATCCAGAATAATTGAGGGGAAATCACGTTACAAGTCATCATAGACCAATAAGCCCACCAATACGGTCCAAACATCCTATTGATAAAGGCATATTGCTCTGCTGCAACGCCTGAGTACCATGCAATGAAAAACTCAGTGATATAGGCTATACCCACAATAGATCCAGTGATGATGATTACAATATTCATCAATTCAATGTGTCCTATTGTAATATAATCTTCCAGTTTGAAAACTTTTCTTGTGATGATCATCAAGGTCAATACCATTGCAAATCCTGAGAAAATCGCACCAGCCACGAAGTATGGAGGGAAGATAGTCGTATGCCATCCAGGGATAACCGAGGTTGCAAAGTCAAAAGATACAATTGTGTGAACTGACAATACCAAAGGAGTAGCCAAACCAGCCAAGATTAAGGCAACAGATTCATATCTGCTCCAAGTTTTGGCAGCTCCATCCCATCCAAAAGAAAGTGCTCCGTAAATGGTCTTCCTCAATCCTGTTGCCCTATCTCTAATAGTAGCAAAATCAGGAATCAAACCAATATACCAGAACACCAAGGATACTGAGAAATATGTAGAGATTGCAAAAACGTCCCAAAGAAGTGGAGAGTTGAAGTTCACCCAAAGTGATCCAAATGTATTGGGCAATGGAAGTGCCCAATATGCTCCCAGCCAAGGACGTCCCATGTGAATCACCGGGAACATCGCTGCACAGATAACTGCAAAAATCGTCATCGCTTCAGCAGCTCTGTTGATCGCCATTCTCCATTTCTGTCTGAACAACAACAAAACGGCTGAGATCAAAGTACCGGCGTGACCGATACCAACCCACCAAACGAAGTTGGTGATATCCCAAGCCCAGCCGACAGTCTTATTAAGTCCCCACATACCAATACCTTCCCATAGGGTAGCTACCAGCGCAAGACTTCCTAACAATAGGGTACCCACTGCTACCAAGAGGCCAAGAATCCAACCCAAAGTTGGTTTTCCCTCTACCTGTCTCGATACGTCGTGTGTGACATCTTTTAAGGTTTTACCGCCTGTAATCAACGGTTCGCGTACGGATGAAGTAACCTGCATATCTTATAAAATTATTTATTACGCTTCTGATTTATCCTTATTTCTGATTTTGGTAAAGTACCACACGTTAGGGTTCACATTGACCTCTTCCAACACATGGTATGCTCTTTCTTCATTTACCTCTTTGGTTGCAGAAAGTGTTTCTTCCTGAATCTTAAGGGTAGCATAAATTTTACTGCTTGTATCATTCATATCACCAAACACGATTGCGTCTGTTGGACATGCTGTAGCACAAGCCGTTGTGATCTCACCATCCTGTACTTTTCTTGCCTCTCTTTTGGCAGTAAGTTTTCCAGCCTGGATTCTTTGAACACACATAGAGCACTTTTCGATGACACCTCTGGATCTTACAGTCACATCAGGATTCAAGACCATTTTGCCCATATCGTCATTCTGTGCAACGTTTACGGTAGAGAAGTCTTTGTTATCGTGATATTTGAACCAGTTGAATCTTCTTACTTTATACGGACAGTTGTTGGCACAATATCTCGTACCGATACATCTGTTGTAAGTCATTTGGTTGAGACCTTCAGAAGAGTGTGTCGTAGCAGCTACCGGACATACAGTCTCACAAGGAGCGTTGTTACAGTGCTGACACATCATCGGCTGGAATACCACTTCAGGATTCTCAGATGCGATTTCCAAACCATCATTGTCACCAACTTCGGCATCAGAGCTATAGTATCTATCGATTCTGATCCATGCCATTTCCCTTCTGTTCAACACCTCTTGCTTTCCTACCACTGCCACGTTGTTTTCAACCTGGCAAGCAACAGTACAAGCGCCACAACCGATACATGAATTCATATCGATGGCAAGCCCCCAATGGTGTTGGCTATATTGATGTCCTTTCCACAAGGAAATTTTGGAAGGTTTTATAAACTCACCTTCTTTGTAGATTTTTGGCTGATATCTTCCAGCGAAAGCATCCTCTTTGTATTCAGGAAGTATAGACTCCTGCACGACAAAGTTTCTGCCCATATACGTCTGGTGCGTCTGTGTTTGTGCTATTTTATATTTGTCAGAAGTCAACTCAATGCTAACTCCCTCAGTGATATCGAAATTCACAAATCCTTTGGAACTGTCAAGAAGTTCGTAAGCATTCACTCCGACTCCATTGGCAACTCTACCTGCATTTGTTCTACCATATCCCAAAGCCAAACCAACTGTTCCAATCGCCTGTCCTGGCTGAACCAATACTGGTACGATGATGGATTTATCACCTATAGTCAATTTGGCTTTTTTGGTAGCTCCTTCGAACATCTTCAAGCCATTTTCGTTTGCCCATTTCTGGGAAACTGTCAGGTAGTTGTCCCAAGTCGCTTTGGATATTGGGTCAGACATTTCCTGCAACCAAGGGTTGTTGGCGAAAGTACCATTACCTATACCGATCTTGGAATATACTACCAATTCGGTAGCAGCATTATCAGCTTTGTATGTTTTTGCGATTGCAGCAGCAGCGCTAGAAGCATCTGCCAATCCTGAAATAGAAGTAGACTCTGATACTTCAGAAGAATACACACCATTGAAAAGTGACTGATCCCAGAACTGCTGGAAGTCGGACAATTCAGATTGGGATGCAAAAAGTGTTGATTTCCAATTTTCCTGCAAGAAATCATAATAATTCGTCTCAACACCAGCCCACACCAAGAATGACTCTTGTGCCTGTCTCGTATCAAACAACGGGGAAATCGTCGGTTGTGACAATGAATATTCACCTTTCCTTGGGTTGAAATCATTCCAAGACTCCAAGAAATGATGGTCTGGAGCTACCAATTGTACAGCAGAAGCTGTCTCATCCATGGTGATATTCGTAGCTACAGAAACTTTAGCCTTTGCGATACCGGCAGCCAACTCGGCGCCTTTTGCAAAATCATATACCGGATTACAGTTGTAGAATACTACTCCCCCTACTCTACCCGCATTCAAATCAGCAACAAACTGATTCATTTTGGTATCATCCCCTTTTCTAAAGTATGATGGCGTAGAGAAATCAACAGTTACACCATTGTTTCCAAGCAAGTCGTTGATTGCGTTGATTACAATCTGTACGTTTGGATCATTTGATCCAGATACGACGATTGAAGCTCCTCTATTCGCCCAAAGTTCGTTTGCTGCCTTGTCTAAATGGGTAACTTCAACAGCTGCTGCATTATAAGAAGCCGCACCTGCTTTTTTAGCCAGGGCATTGTATAATGATAAAACAGCCAATCCACTAACAGAAGCTTTGATTGGTGTTCTGTAATCGGCATTGGATCCAGTCAAAGAAAGGTTTGACTCAAATTGGAAATGTCTGGACATTTCCGGCTTTTCCTTGGATATTTTCCTTCCTTTTGCATATTGCTTGGCAAATTCAATCGGGGAAATCCAAGTACCCAAGAAATCGGCACCAAAACTTACAATGACCTTAGCTCTGTCAAATCTATATGTTGGCAAAACGGCTGCACCATAAGAAGTATCAGCTGCCTTTGTAATTCCATAACTGGATATAGGATCGTAAGTGATCACCTCTGCACCGCCGAAGGCTTCTGCAAATTGTGATAAGGCTTTTTCTGTCGAAGGTGAAAGAATTGTATTTGTCACAATTTTCACAGAACCGGCAGTAGCCAACTTCGATTTGATTTGGGAATCGATTGTAGCCCAATCTGATTTTTCACCATTGACATGGGGAGCCGTCAGTCTATGCTTATCATATAAAGAAAGGACAGATGCCTCCACAATGGCACTTACACCTTTTCCGTTGATAGGGGAAAGTTCGTTGCCATCGATTTTGATAGGACGACCTTCTCTTGTTTTCACCACTATAGATGCATAATCACCGCCGGAAGCAAATGTAGAAGCATAATAGTTGGGGATGGAAGGGTTGATATCAACAGGTTTGTTGACATAAGGAATGGCTTTTCTGACAGGTGCCTCACATGCAGCCAAAGAAGCTGCAGCCAAACTGAATCCCATTAATTTCAAGAAATCTCTCCTAGAAGGACCTCCATCTTCACCATTGCTTGATGGTAAGTGTTCAGGGAATTCTCTGTCAGCGTTCTTAACAAACTCTGGATCGTTTGTCAATTGCTCTAATCCTTTCCAGTATGTTTTGTTATTTTCTTTCATTGTATATTCAAGAAAAGTATGTTCTGATTTGATTTAAATTAATAGTGACATTTTGCACACTCTAGACCGCCGATATCCTTCACTTTAAGTGAATTCTTGCTGTCTGAATGTAACTGCACCAATTTATCATAGTATTCGTTGCCGGCAGCATTGATATCCGTCTGTCTGTGACAATCAATACACCAACCCATAGTCAATGAACTGTGCTGATAGACAACCTCCATTTCCTCTATCGGACCGTGGCATGTCTGACATTCGATACCACCTACTGCCACGTGTTGTGAGTGGTTGAAATACGCCAAATCAGGAAGGTTATGGATTCTCACCCATTCTATCGGCTGGTTGTTATCGACAGCATTGTATATTTTTTGGATTTCTGAAGAAACTCCATCTTTACCTTCCACATTCTGGATATGTGTATGACAATTCATACAGATATTGGCAGAAGGGATATTGGCAGACTTACCAATCTCCACACCGGTATGGCAATACTGGCATTGGATTTCATACTGTCCTGCATGAAGCTGATGCGAGAAAGCAATCGGCTGCTTTGGCTGGTAACCTTGCTGTACCCCTACAGAGTAAAGGCCATCAATAGCCGTTTTGGCTACAAGGGCTATCACCAAGGCAGTAATGATGATGACAAAAGCATCACTTCTTAAAACTTTCTTGACATCAAATTTTTGGTTGATGAATTCTTTATCATCCTCTTCTAGGTTCTGATTGTTGAGGTATTTTGTCAATACCGAGATAATCAAACCTAAGACAACCAAAATCAATAGTAAAACCACTACCAATACAGCAAGGATAATGGTCAAGTATTCACTTGGCACACCTGAACCACCTGTACCTTCCCCTGCGGCACCTTCTCCACTACCTTCCACAACTGCAGGTGCAGTATCTCCATACTCTATATAAGAAAGAAGATTTTCAAGGTCTGTATCACTCAAAAACTCATGTTGTGGCATGGCCACGTTTCCAAATTCCTTGAAAATTGCATTCGCTTGTGGATCTCCGGAAGCAATTAGAGCCGGGGAGTTTTTGATGAAGCTTTTTGTCCACTCGATGGATCTACGGTCTGTAACACCTCTCAAGGCTGGACCAGTAAACTTTTGGTCTAGCTTATGACAAGTTTTACAGTTTGCGTTAAATACAGATTTACCAGCTGCAATAGCTTCTTCACTGTCAGAAACATCGGGATTAGCACCAAAGGCTTGCGCTCCCAACATCAGGAAGAACACCATAGCCAAAGTGCTTAATCTTAAGGGAACACCTAATAATGAGCGTTTGATCGACATATTTATTACTTATTAAACAGTTTAATTCACGGTTTTTAAATAAACAGTGCAAATGTACTACCCCAATTCTACATTTCAAACTTGACATCAACCCATTGCCTAATCTCGAAAACACACCAACATATATTGTAACCAACTGTTTTACTTAATGTTACAAAGATAAAACTGACAGATAAAACAATTTAGAATCTTTATAAATAAAACTTAATATTGGCGAAAATAGTACTAGGAATATAGCTACAAAAAACAAGTGCTATTTCTAAATAAAATTCAGCTAGGATTTTGGATAAATTAAGAATATCTCTACATTTGCATTCCGTTTCAATAGGGTCGGGTGGCCGAGTGGCTAGGCAGAGGTCTGCAAAACCTTGTACAGCGGTTCGAATCCGCTCTCGACCTCCATATAATGTAAGCATCTCCCAAAAGGAGATGCTTTATTTTTTCCATTTTTTTCGCATTTACAATCTAGCTTAGCATACAAGAATTTAGATCTTCTTGGGAATTGACAGATACTTTCCCTATATTTTAGAATCCACCAAAGTATCCTAACCATGAAGTCAATAGCTTTTGAAGTTAATGGAGAAAAGAAAACGGTCGAAGTCGATCCCGGTGAGCCTCTCTTGTACATATTGAGAGATGAGTTCCAACTGTCCGGCGCTAAATTTGGCTGCGGATTACAGCAATGTGGTTCCTGTATGGTATTGGTAGACGGAGAAAACCTTCCAACCTGCTTAAGCCCCTGCGAAAGCTTCGAGGGCAAAAGCATAGAAACCATTGAAGGACTGAAGAGTGGCAACAAACTAAATGCTGTACAGCAAGCTTTTGTAGCAATGCAGGCTGCACAATGTGGCTATTGCCTGAATGGCATGGTAATCACAGCCACATCTTTATTGCGAAAGAATAAAAACCCCACAGAAATTGAGATAAAAGAGGCGCTGGATCAAGTGATCTGCCGTTGTGGAACACATTCCAGATTCATCAAAGCAGTAAAAATAGCCTCTGAATCAAAGTAGTTCAACATGGAAAAATTCAAACTCCCCAATACCGATAGGAGATCATTCCTGAAAACTACAGGTCAATTGCTGATTGGATTCAACTTGTTCCCATTGGCATTTTGCAAGCCCAATGACCCCGAAGCAATCGACTCAATCTATTTTGCAATTCCTGAAAGGCCGCATATGGGCAAAGATATCATGGATTCATGGATTCGGCTGGATGCAGATGGCTTTGTAACTGTCCTTACAGGCAAGCAAGAACTTGGGCAAGGAATCAGAACGGCATTGATGCAGATTGCAGCTGAGGAGCTAAATGTCCCTTTCGAGATATGCCACATAATCAATGGGGACACGGGACAGACCCCAAATGAAGGCTATACTGCTGGAAGCAATTCTGTAGAAGGAAGCGGAAGTGCCATACGCCAAGCAGCGGCAGAAGCAAAGTATTTCCTACTTCGCAAAGCATCAGAAAAACTTAACGTGTCAATAGAACAGTTAAAGGTCAAAAAGGGTATTATCCATGGCCCAAATGATGAAAAAATATCCTACTGGGAAATTCTGGAAGGTCAATTTTTGGAAGGGAAAATCACAGGAGATGCACCAACCAAATCCCCTAAATCCCACGAAATCGTAGGCAAATCACCTCAAAGAGCTGATATATTGGAAATGGTATTGGGCAAACCACATTTTGTACATGACCTTAGATTCAATAGAATGCTTCATGCCAGGGTGGTCCACCCACCTACCTATGGTGCTAAGCTTCGATCTTTTGATTCTGATACTATCTCCCAATTGACAGGGGTGGAAAAAGTAATCGTAGATGGCAGCTTTATCGCAATAGTGGCAATAAGGGAATACCAAGCTGTAAAAGCATGGAAAAAAGCCCAAGAGTCCGCTGAATGGAACAGCCCAAAAATAAAAATCAGTCCTGAAAAGATTTTTGCTGATATGGAGCGGAATTCTGATTCTCCACAAGAAATTGAAAAGCATCCAAATATCAAATCTGCAATAGATAAAGCTACAAAATCACTCAAATCAACATATCGGAAGCCATATACTATGCATGGCTCAACAGGTCCAGGGTGCGCAGTTGCGAAATGGGATGAGCAAAACATAACCGTATGGTCCCCGACCCAGGGTGTTTACCCATTGCAAAATACCTTATCAAATCTTTTTGGCATTGAAAAAGAAAAAATCAGATGCATTGGAATGCCTGGCTCTGGATGCTATGGCCACAATAGTGCCGATGACGTATCCGCTGAAGCTGCATTGATTGCCAAACATCTACCGGGAAGACATATTAGACTTCAATGGATGCGGGAAAATGAACATCAATGGGAACCTTATGGCAGTGCGATGCAAATCTCATTGGAAGCTGGGCTGAATGAAAAGGGGAAAATCACTTCATGGCAAACAAAAATTTGGTCAGATACACATAGCACACGTCCCAATGGAAAAGCAGGGCATTATGTTTCGGCAAGACACTTGGAAAACCCTTTTGAATTTCAAAAAGGGGGATTTTCTGGTGGCTCCTACAGAAATGCCTCTCCTCTCTACAAAATTCCTGAAAGAGAACTTTTGCTATATAATTATGATGGTCCACTTCGAACTTCTGCTTTGAGAGGATTGGGGGCTTATGGGAATATCTTTGCCCTGGAATCTTTTATAGATGAATTGGCAGCTCTTGCTGAGATGGATCCTTTTGAATTTAGGATCAATAATCTTGACAATCCAAGAGCAATAGAGGTGATTCAAACCTTGAAAAACAAGTGTAATTGGGACAATAGGGATCAAAGTGAAAAAGTGGGCTATGGGCTGGCATTTGCCCAATATAAAAACTCAGCGTCTTATTTTGCAGTACTTGCGGAAATCCACAAGAGTCCGAAAGAAGGTAAATTCAGATTGCAAAAACTCACTGGAGTCATCGATGCAGGCCAATGTATCAATCCTGATGGATTGAAAAACCAGACGGAAGGTGGCATGATTCAATCTGCCAGTTGGACTATATTGGAAGCGGTACAATACGATGAAAATGGTATTACTAGCAAAGACTGGTACTCCTACCCTATCATGCGGACAAAAGATGTACCCGAAATAGAAGTGCATATCATCAACAGACCTGAAGAAAAACCACTTGGTGCAGGTGAAGCAGCACAAGGCCCAGTTGCTGCTGCGATCGTCAATGCCGTGTCTTCACTATTGAAAAAAAGGGTATATGAGCTGCCTATGAAGGAGTATTTTGGGGTTTAACTGGGATGAAACTTATACCCGAGCGCTCTTTACTCTTTCAATCTCAAATTGTATTCTATTGCTCCTACGTTTTTTTCGCTCCAAATTTTCAATTCTTTGCCATTGAATTCAAAATTGTGAGTTCCACTCAATACATAAGAAGGACCATACAAAGCTGGTATTGGAAAAAATAAAGTGTCAATAAAACTGATTGAGCTTCCAAAAACCTCAAGCTTACCAGCCCCATATCCAAAAGGTAGACTCGTGGTGGTTTCATAAAATCCATTTGCTATTTTCAAGGTTACCTCTTCAAAAAGATTCTCGTCAGAGCCTTTAGTTCGAAAAGCACCTTCAAAGTCCAACTCCTGATTTACATCCAAATCCATCTTTACATTATCTTCAGCACAGGCAAAGACAAAAAGTACCATAATCAATATTACTACAATATTTTTCATAACTCAAAATTTATAAGCAACCCCGAGTTGAACTCCCAATTCTGTCAGGTTTTCAATTGATGAATCAAATGAAATTGCAGCATGTCGTTTAAGGTGGGGATTTAGATATATTCCAACATTATTGAAATACTGTTGCGCTCCAATACCAATGAGATAACCAATACCCGACTGGTTAATTGTAGATTTTTCTGACCTTTGAATATCTAGCAAAGGACCACCATTTACATATAGAAAGGAGGATATTGAATATTTCACAATCACTGGAAAACTCAACATTTCAAACTTATATCTAGTAACGTTGATCTCAGGTCCAGGACCAGAACGGACAATAACATTTGCCGCTGCAATATTTACTCCTGTTTCCACCGCCCACTTTCCATTTAGCTCTTTTCCAAATAAGAGCCCAAACTCCCTAAACTTTTCTACATCATAACTTGGTCCTCCTATATAATCACTTCCTGTCATTAAGGCTGCACTCGAACTCCCAAAATATGCTTTACCAAAAAACGAATTTTGGGCATGGGTAGATTCTATCACAAGAAAACCAACAAGGATTGTCAAGAACAATTTCCTACAAAATGAAATATTATACATCTGAATTCAGTATATGTTTTGAAAATGGGTTGAAATTAAATTGGCACTTGATATTCTTTCAGTCTAACTCGTATTTTCGGAAGACATGTGTACATCCCTCTATGCAAGTTGTTGTCAATTCAGAAAGCACTAGGTTTACACCTTCCCATGACAACAGATACTCCTTCCCTTCCTCTTCTGAATCACAACCAAAATCAACGATCAAGATATTGTCCTCTATTCTATAACTAGCGTGTTCACAATCAAAATACCCCAAAGACTCTAAGCTACCATCCTCTAAAAATGACACTACAACACCTTCATTTTCGACACGTCCTCTAGATGATTGCGAACTTCCTGTGCTAAAAGTATATTCATAAAACTGCCAACTACCTATTATCTCCTCACTTTTCGAAAATGGCCTGTTCAGATTTTCGGAATCAACAGCACAGGAAAACAAGAGAAAAGACAATACAAAAATTGAGTAAATTCGGTTCATGATTGATTTGATTTTGGCGAAATGAAACTAACTAATTCCCTACCGTATAAAACTATCTTCCCCTAAGACGTAAAAATCATCCAAAACGCTACAAAATAAAAAAAGTGGCCACCTCTCGGCAGCCACTTTTCCTTTATTTATCAATAAGACTTATCCCATATTTAGCATCTCGCTTCCTACGTTCTTGAGTCTTATATCTAGCGTCTTATTTCTTTCCGCCTTCCATTTTCTCTTTCAATTCTGCCAAAGCATCCAAATCACCTAAGGTAGATTTTTCGGCAGGAGCAGTTGATGATGAAGGAGCATCTTCTTTCTTCTTCGCTTTCTTAGGAGCAGCAGCAGTTTTTGCTTCTTCTCTGAATGTAGCAGTGTGGGAAAGAACGATTCTCTTATCGTCTTTAGAGAATTCAGTTACTTTGAAGTCCAATGCTTCACCTACCTCTACAGAAGAACCGTCTGCTTTTTCCAAGTTCTTGGAAGTAGCAAATCCTTCCAATCCGTAAGGAAGTTCTAGAACAGCACCTTTATCGTTTTTGGAAACTACAGTACACTTGTGGTCAGATCCAACTGGGAATACGCTTTCGAAAGTATCCCATGGGTTTTCTTCCAATTGCTTATGGCCCAATGCCAATCTTCTGTTGTCCACGTCAAGTTCCAAAACAGCAACGTCTAATTCGTCACCTACTTTTACAAACTCAGATGGATGCTTGATTTTCTTAGTCCAAGAAAGGTCAGATACGTGAACCAAACCATCGATACCTTCTTCCAATTCAAGGAACAAGCCGAAGTTAGTCAAGTTTCTTACCACACCTTTGTGCTTGGTACCTACTGCATATTTCGCAGCCATATCACCTTTAGTCCATGGATCTTCAGTCAATTGCTTGATGCCCAAAGACATTTTTCTATCATCCTTGTCCAAAGTCAATACAACAGCTTGGATTTCGTCACCAACTTTCACGAAGTCAGCTGGATTTCTCAAGTGCTGTGACCAGCTCATTTCAGAAACGTGGATCAAACCTTCAACTCCAGGAGCAAGTTCCAAGAATGCACCGTAGTCAGCTACGTTTACAATCTTACCTTGTACTTTGGAACCGATCTCAAGTTCAGCAGAAAGTGCATCCCAAGGGTGGGCAGTAAGCTGCTTCATACCCAAAGAAATCCTCTTCTTGTCATCATCAAAATCAAGAACCACAATCTGAACTTTATCGTCCAAATTAAGTACTTCTTCTGGATGGTTGATTCTACCCCAAGAGATATCAGTAATGTGAAGCAAACCATCAACACCACCCAAATCGATGAATACACCGAAGTTTGTCATGTTTTTGATTACACCTTCCAGTACTTGACCTTTCTCAAGGTTGTTCAAGATCTCAGCTTTTTGTTTTTCAAGATCTTTCTCGATCAACACTTTGTGGGATACTACTACGTTATCGTTAGTGTGGTTGATTTTCACCACTTTCACTTCCATTTTCTTACCTACATAGATATCGAAATCCCTGATAGGCTTCACGTCGATTTGAGAACCTGGCAAGAATGCTTCTACACCGTAGATATCTACGATCAAACCACCCTTAGTTCTTCTCTTCACAAGACCTTCGATCACATTGTCATGCTCTAGCGCAGCTTCGATGTCGCTCCATGCACGGACCATTCTTGCTTTCTTTCTGGAAAGAACCAACTGACCAAGTGAGTTTTCTTGCTCTTCGATGAACAATTCCACTTCGTCGCCGATCTTAAGATCCGGAAGGTCTCTGAATTCAGTTCTTGGAACCAAACCATCAGATTTGAAACCAATGTTGATGATCACATCTTTGTCATTGATACCTACTACAGTACCTTTGATGACTTCTTTTTCGGTGATCTCGTTCAAAGTTCCAGCGTAAAGAGCTTCCATTTCGGCTCTTTTGTCTTTGGAGTAACCTTCACCAAAACCTTTGGTGTCGAAATCTTCCCAGTTAAAATCTTTTTGATTAGACATATTGTAAAACAATCCTGATTTTCAACAACCCTAGGATCATCGGGTTGAGGTTTTTAGTTTTTGGAAAAGTCCCTGATAATCAATACCCGAAACCCCGTCCGACCGAACGGACTGCAAAGGTACGGAATTTTGAGAAAAAGTAAATATTGTCACCAAAAAGTTTTCCCCAAGAAAAAAGAAACCCCTGAAAACGCTTTCAGGGGTCATTTGCAAGCAAAGAGTTAGTAAATTGATTAAACTTGTACAAAAATAAAGAAATAGATGGATCTATGAAAGTCTTCCAATGGATTTATACAGTATATGCAGCAATCCTGTTTGCTCTCTTCATGCTGATATTCGGCTGGTTTGTGGTCATACCCTATGCGATTTCTGCCAAAGCGGGGAAATTCGCATTTTTCTTTATCCGTATCTGGGTAAAGGGCTGGTCATCTTTGGTAGGAATCAGATATCATGTCCATGGAAAAGAACATATTGATCCCAAGCAACCCTATATCTACATTTTCAACCACCGTTCCTTTATAGATGCGCCTGTGATCCCCATGGCTATCCACCAAGAATTACGTGCAATCGGCAAAAAGGAACTTTCCAAAATCCCGGTTTTCGGCTTTATCACCTCAAGACTGGCTGTATGGGTAGACCGCAAAGATGTCAATTCCCGAAAGGTATCCGTACAAAAACTCCTCGAAATCCTGAATACGGGGATTTCCATTGTGGTCGCACCCGAAGGCACCAGAAATGACAGCGACCAGACTTTACTCCCATTTCAGAAAGGCGCATTCAGAATTGCAGTAGAAACGGGCATTCCCATTTTGCCAATGGCGGTAATCGGTGCTGACAAAATCATGCGGAAAGGATCTATCCTACTCCGTCCTGGAAAAATTGATATATACTTTTCAGCCCCTATTGATCCGATGCCATTTAGGGAATCCAATGATATTGTGTCCTTATCCGAAAAATGCTTCAACAGATTGGAAGCGATGATTTTGACCCATGGATAGATACAACCCTTCAAATTCAAAAAACAAAACCACAAAAAGCACAGAGGATGCACAAAGCACATTGTATTTCCCCTTGTAGGGAGATTTCCTTTGTGCCCCTTGTAAAAACCTCCGTGCCCTTTGTGGTTATTATTTGCGCAAGTTCAATTTACTGATAATTGACCTGCAACTGTTTACCTTGACTTAAAGCTTCTTGATTTCAATATTCCTAAACCAAACTTCATCTCCATGGTCTTGAAGTGCTATTTTTCCAGATTTGAAAGTGCCGAATCCTGGCATATCCTTAAACTTACTTCCCGCAATCAACGCTTCCCACTCAGGTGTCCAAAGGGTAGTTTCTACGACCTTTGTACCATTCAGGTGTAGTTCAAGATTCCCGTCTTTGGATATGATCTCTGCCAAATTCCACTCACCTACAGGCTTGACGGTCTCTTCATTCGATTCGATCAGATCATAAAGATCACCCGTTCTATGGGTAGTGATTTTCCCATCGGCGTGGCCTTCGTTGTCTAGCACTTGCATCTCCATCCCAGTGGACCAAGGGTATGGGTATTTATCTGATTCATTCACATAGAAAATGATCCCACTATTTCCACCCTCGGAAATTTTCCATTCCACTTTTAGATGAAAATCATCAAATTCTTCTTTCGTCACAATATCCCCACCGTCTCCTTCTTTCCATTCGGATTTGTTCGTTGCATCAAGGTAAATGGCGCCATCTTGAATCTTCCAAGCAGCACCTACTTCGCCTCCACCGTATTTTTTCCAGCCATCGAATGACTTCCCATCAAAAAGACGGATCCATTCAGACTCGACTTCAACCACTTCATTTTCAATGGTCACCTCTCTTACCTCTTGCGTCCCACCACAGGCAAAAACCATTGATACAATTGCAGCTACTGAATATTTTAAGGCTATCATATATTTATCGTTTTAAAAGTAAAACATATTTAATCATATCTTCCACATCGGATTTTTCCAACTGCGGATGTGAAGGCATTTGTATCTCACCCCAATTACCGACACTCCCTTTGATTACATGGTCTGTAAGCAAGGCTACATTTTCCGGGGTATTTTCATATTTGGCTGCCACATCAGCGTAAGAAGGGCCTACCACCTTCCGCTCCAACATGTGACAAGCTGTACAGCCTGCTTCTTTTGCTTTTGCAGATCCTTTTATAAAAACAGGATCATCTTTATACTTCTCCTCCAAGCTTATTTTGGTATCCTGTGGAGGAGGTGTTGTTGCTGTCGTTTCAGAAGATTTGTCACTTCCTCCACCACATGCGTACATCAAAGAAGAAAGCGCCAACACGCCAATTGAAAAGGGTTTAATTAGTTTCATTTTTTTGTTTATTGTATGGTTATTGAATTCCTAATATTTTTTTGTTGAACGATTCGTCTGCCCCTGAGCCTGCAAAATCATCAAATGCTTTATCCGTCACTCTTATTATATGGTCAGCAATAAATTGCGCCCCTTCGATCGCCCCCTGTTCAGGGTGCTTGATCGCACATTCCCACTCCAATACCGCCCATCCATCAAAGTCGTATTGGGAAAGTTTGCTAAATATACCACTAAAATCCACCTGGCCATCTCCCAAAGAACGGAATCTTCCTGCCCGGTCAACCCAACCTTGGTAACCTCCATATACTCCCTGCTTTCCTGTAGGGTTGAATTCTGCGTCTTTGACATGGAACATTTTGATCCTTTCATGGTAGAAATCAATGAATTGCAGATAGTCCAAGCACTGCAATACAAAATGGCTTGGATCATAGAGAATATTTGCCCGCTTATGGTTGTTTACCTTTTCCAAAAACATCTCAAAGGTAATCCCATCATGCAAATCTTCCCCAGGGTGCAATTCATAGCAAAGGTCAACCCCATTCTCTTCGAAAGTATCCAATATAGGCAACCATCTTTTGGCAAGTTCGGCAAATCCAGTATCCACCAACCCAGCAGGCCTCTGGGGCCAAGGGTATACTGTATGCCACATCAATGCCCCAGAAAATGTAGCATGGGCTGTCAGCCCCAGGTTTTTGGATGCTTTTGCTGCATATTTCAATTGCTGGGTGGCCCAAGCAGATTTACCTTTTAGATCCCCTGCTAAATTAGCTGGTGCAAAACCATCAAAAAGCTCATTATATGCAGGATGCACCGCGACCAATTGACCTTGGAGATGAGTAGAAAGCTCGGTGATTTCCAAACCTGCTTCATTGACGATCCCTTTGATCTCATCCGCATAGGTTTGGCTTTCGGCGGCTTTTTGCAAATCTATCAGCCTTGGATCCCAAGACGGTATCTGCACGCCATAATATCCAACTGATGCCATCCATTCACAGATACTTTTCAAGTTGTTGAATGGGGCTTGATCACCGGCAAACTGTGCCAAAAATATAGCCGGCCCTTTTATAGTTTTCATAAGTTAATAGGTTTTTAGATTAAATTTAAGATTTTAGATTTTAGTACAAAGCTATTCTGAAGGATTTAGATTCGTACAACTGGCAAATCAGTTACTTTTCAACGATAAATGGAGTCCACTTTTGATCTGACTTTGAACTTGCCAATACGTGGTCTACGAATGCCATTCCCCTGATCCCATCTTCAGCTCCAGGAAAGTCAAGCCACTCCTTTTTGGGCTCTTCTCCATTTCGCTTGGCATAAATACACCTGGCAAAATTCCTGTAGATATTTGCAAATGCCTCCATATACCCTTCCGGATGTCCTGCAGGAGTCCTTGTGTTTTCTTGTGCCAATGAAGAAAGGTACGGTGTACCAGCCCTATATATCTCATCCGGTCTGTCTGGCCACCTTACAATCAATGAATTACAGTCTTCCTGCATCCACTCCAGCCCCCCTTGATCTCCATACACTTTGATCTTGAGATTATTCTCAGCACCGGTATCGACTTGGGAAGCGGTCAATATTCCGGAAGCATTGTTTTCAAACCGCATCAACACTGCCCCATCATCTTCCAATAGTCTCCCCTCTATCTTGGTATCCAAATCTGCACATATCTTCTCGACTCTTTGGCCTGTCACATATTCTGCCAGATTGAATGCATGGGTACCTATATCCCCAAAACATCCGGATTCACCACTTCTACTCGGATCTGTTCTCCATTGTGCCTGCTTGTTGTCTTCTGACTCCAATAGTTTCCATAGCCAGCCTTGTGGATATTCTACATAGACTTTCCTGACTTCCCCAATTACTCCGTCCGCAACCATTTGCTTGGCTTGCTTGACCATTGGATATCCAGTATAGGTATGCGTTAGACAAAAAAGTCCTTTTGCCTTTTCTATCACCCGATAAAGTTCCTTAGCCTCAGCATAATTCAAAGTCAACGGCTTATCCAAAACTACGTGAAACCCCATCTCGAGGGCTTTTTTGGTAGGATCAAAGTGTGCATGGTTAGGAGTGACAATACTTACTATATCAATTCTCTCAGCTTCAGGCAACAAAAGTTCTTTTTCAAACATCTCATCATAAGAACTATAGACCCTGCTTTCATCCAGCATCAGCTCTTCTCCTGTCTGAACGGATTTTTCCGGCTTGCTACTGAAAGCACCAGCCACTATCTCAATCAATCCATCCATCAAAGCCGCACTTCTGTGAATTGCCCCTATAAACGAACCTGGCCCTCCACCTATCATTCCCATTTTTAGCTTTCTGTTATTCTTCATGAAATCATTTTGGATTTGTTAAACATTAAAAATTTTGAATTTTGACACAATAAAGATAAATTATCGAATATTTGATCAGAAATACCAAACACAATTATTGACAGCATGCACAATTACGTTATAAACGGTATATGAACATGTTTTACTTTTTACGTTATTGCTTTTTTTATTAGTGAAATTTAAAATTAATAGAAAAAGCCTAAATATTAAACTTAAAATTAATAGTTTGCCATTTCATTCGAATACAATTAACATTGTCCAAACCTATTAACCTTTAAAATTAATGAGCACAGGAATTCGCTTTCGTCTCTCTTTCATGATGTTCCTAGAATTTTTCATATGGGGATCATGGTTCGTCACCCTCGGCACCTTTCTAGGAGCAAATCTCAATGCCACAGGAACCCAAATTGCCACTGCATTTTCGACACAATCCTTAGGTGCAATCATCGCCCCCTTTATAATAGGATTGATTGCTGACAGGTATTTCAATGCTGAAAGGATCCTAGGTCTACTCCATCTGGTAGGTGCAGGCCTGATGTTTGTGATGTACCAATCTGCGGATTTTGTAAGTTTCTACCCATTCTTGCTTGTCTATATGATCCTCTACATGCCAACCCTGGCATTGGTCAACTCGGTATCCTTCAACCAAATGAAAGATCCCGAAAAAGATTTCTCTACCATCCGTGTATGGGGAACCATAGGATGGATCATTGCAGGACTTTCCATTAGCTATCTGTTCACATGGGACTCTGTCGAGAATATGTCTTCTGGATTTTTGAAAAACACATTCTTAATGGCTGGAATTGCCTCGGCTGTGTTGGGAATTTTCTCCTTTACCTTGCCAAAGACACCACCCAAAGCTGATAGAACACAAAAATTGAAAATTTCTGAAATCCTAGGCTTTGATGCACTCAGCCTATTGAAAGAAAGGAACTTTGCAGTCTTTTTCATCTCTTCTATTTTGATCTGTATCCCTTTGGCTTTTTATTATCAAAATGCCAATCCATTTTTGGCAGAAATAGGTGTCGCAGACCCTACCGGGAAAATGACAATAGGACAGATTTCAGAAGCATTGTTCCTTTTACTTTTGCCAGTATTCTTCAAAAGATTTGGATTCAAAAAGACACTCCTTTTGGGCATGATCGCTTGGGTGTTGAGATATATATTGTTTGCAATAGGAGATGCCGACAGTGGCTTGTTCCTTTTGATTATTGGTATTGCCCTACATGGCATCTGTTATGATTTTTTCTTTGTGTCAGGACAAATCTACACTGATTCCAAAGCTGGTGAGAAGTTCAAATCTTCCGCACAGGGATTGATCACCCTTGCTACCTATGGTGTGGGTATGCTGATTGGGTTCTTTGTTGCCGGTAAGATCTCTGACATCTATTTGGCTGCAGACGGAACGCATGATTGGCAATCCATCTGGATGATCCCATCCGGAATAGCAGTATTTGTTGTGTTCTTTTTCCTTATTTTCTTCAAAGAGGAATCCAAGAAAACCCAAACCCAAAACTGATACAAATGAATAATATCAATAGAAGGAGTAGCTTAAAGAAAATCATGATGGGTACACTCGCAACCAGTGCTGCCCCAATATTTAACCTACACGCTAACCCAATGAAAAGTACAATGCTCAAAGGAAATGTCAACCATGCAGTTTGCGCTTGGACATTTGGACATTTATCCTTGGACGAATTATGTAAGGCCATAAAAAAGATCGGCTTCAATGCCATCGATTTGGTGGGGCCAAAAGATTGGCACATCTTAAAAGCCAACGGTGTAGACTGCTCCATGTGCAATGGTGCAGAAGTAAGCCTAGAAAAAGGTTTTAACAACAAAGCTTACCATGACCAACTAGTCAAAAACTATACGGAAACAATCCCCCTTGTGGCAAAAGCAGGATATAAAAACCTGATCTGCTTTAGCGGGAACAGGGATGGGATGGATGATGAGACAGGTCTCCAAAACAGTGTAGAAGGCCTGAAAAAAATCATTGGACTGGCAGAAGAACATGGCGTAACGTTAGTCATGGAATTATTGAATAGCCGGGTAGACCACCCAGACTACATGTGCGACAAAACACCATGGGGTGTGGAATTGTGCAAAAGGTTGGGAAGCGACAATTTCAAGCTGCTATACGACATTTACCATATGCAGATTGATGAAGGTGACTTGATCCGAACAATCAAAAGTAGCCATCAATACATTGCGCATTACCACACTGCTGGCAATCCTGGAAGAAACGAGATCGATGATTCCCAAGAGATCAATTACCCAGCGGTAGTCAAAGCGATCGTGGAAACAGGCTTCACTGGATATGTATGCCAGGAGTTTATGCCAAAGAAACAGGATAAGCTTGCTTCGTTGGAAGAGGCTATCAGAATATGTGACGTTTAATATTAGTAAGAAATACAGCTTAAATCTATAATTATGGCAAATCAATATGACGCAATTGTTGTCGGATCAGGAATTAGTGGTGGTTGGGCAGCAAAAGAATTAACTGAAAAAGGGTTGAAGGTCCTCTTATTGGAAAGAGGTAAAAATGTCGAGCATATCAAAGATTACAAGACAGCTACGACACCACCATGGGAAATCCCCCATCGTGGCAGAAGGACAGTTGAAATGACTGAAAACCACCCGAATCTTAGGAGAGACTATGTACTCAACGAACTGAACCTTGATTGGTGGGCACATGAATCCGACTCTCCTTATGTAGAGACGAAGCCATTCGCATGGTTTCGGGGAAATCAAGTAGGGGGAAGGTCTTTGCTTTGGGGAAGACAAAGCTACAGGTTGGCAGATCTTGATTTTGAAGCAAACCTAAAAGAAGGCATAGCGGTAGACTGGCCTATAAGATACAAGGACCTAGCGCCTTGGTATAGCTATGTAGAGAAATTTGCCGGAATCTCTGGTTCCAAGGATGGCATCCCACACCTACCAGACGGTGAATTCCAAAAACCTATGGATCTCAACTGTGTTGAGAAGGATGTAGCTGCAAGGATAAAAGAGAAATATGGCAATGCCAGACATATGACAATCGGTAGAGTTGCCAATATCACAGAGCCAATCCAAGCACGTACCAATTGCCAATACCGTAACAAATGCTGGTTGGGTTGTCCTTTTGGAGGTTATTTCAGCACGCAATCTTCTACACTTCCGGCAGCAATGAAAACAGGCAACCTTACTTTAAGGCCTTTTTCGCTAGTAAGTAAGCTCCTTTATGATAAAGACACCAAAAAAGCAACTGGTGTAGAGGTGATAGATTCTGAAACAAATGAAGTAATCGAGTTCAAATCCAAGATTGTATTCCTGTGTGCGTCTGCATTTGGTTCTACATCAATCTTGATGAATTCAGCCACAGACATCTGGCCTGAGGGCTTGGGCAGTAGCTCTGGCGAGCTTGGGCACAACGTCATGGATCACCACTTCAGATTAGGGGCAAATGGCTCGATGGAAGGCTATGAAGACAAATATTATTTTGGAAGAAGGCCTAATGGGGTCTACATCCCAAGATTTAGAAATGTAGGTGACGACAAAAGGGATTACGTCAGGGGCTTTGGGTACCAAGGTGCTGCGAGTAGATCCGGATGGAGTAGAAATGTCGCAGAAATGAACTTCGGCGCCCCATTGAAAGAAGCTTTGAGTGAGCCGGGACCATGGACCATGGGGATCACTGCATTTGGCGAGATTCTACCTTACCACGAAAACACCATCAAACTCAGTAAGACAGTGGTGGACAAGTGGGGTCTTCCTGCATTGGAAATGAATGCTGAGATCAAAGAAAATGAAAAGAAAATGCGGGTGGATATGATGAACGACGCAGCAGAAATGCTAGAGGCAGCCGGACTGAAAAACATCAACACATTCGATGCAGGGTATACTTTTGGCCAAGGAATCCATGAAATGGGAACAGCAAGAATGGGCCGTGATCCCAAGACATCGGTACTGAATGGCAATAACCAAGTATGGGATGCCAAAAATGTATTTGTCACCGATGGTGCCTGCATGACTTCGGCAGCGGCACAAAACCCATCGTTGACCTATATGGCATTGACAGCAAGGGCGGCAGCTTTTGCTGTGGAAGAACTTAAAAAAGGAAACCTATAACCAATAAAAGGAAACTATTATGGCAATGAATAGAAGAGATGCAATTAAGAGTTTTGCCTTGATGATGGGTGGAGCTATGGTTGGAGCCAATGTAATCCTAACCGGATGTGCTCCTGAAGATCAGATTGTGGGGCTGGACTTTACCCCAGAACAAATCGCTTTTCTTGATGAGATTGGAGAAGCTATAATCCCAACCACAGACACTCCTGGGGCCAAAGCTGCCGGAATTGGGGAATTTATGGTAATGATGGTCAAAGACACTTACAATGGAGAGCAGCAGTCTGCTTTTGTATCTGGTTTGAATGCCCTGAGAAAAGACTACAAAGACAGCAATAAAAAGGACTTTATGGATGCTACTTTGGAAGAAAGAACGGCATTTCTGAATGAAATGAACCAAAAATCAATGACAAGTGAAGACAACGAGCCAAAAGTAATCGGAATGCTCAAAGACCTGACATTATTAGGTTACTTTACTTCTGAGATAGGCGCTAGTCAGCAATTGAGGTTTGTCGAAGTACCAGGAAGATATGATGCCTGTGTAGACTATAAGAAGGGTGATAAAGTATTTGCTATTTAATTCTTTTAACCATAGAGAGGCATTTTATGCCTCTCTATTTATTTGAACAACCATGAATAATCGAAGAAAATTTATACAGTTAAGTGCTGCCATGGGGATGGGGGCATTTTTACCCCTTCAATTCTGCAGTCCAAAAACCAAAGAAAATGAGGAGGAGGAAACCCTTGTCTTGGCAACCGAGGGGACACTGTCTGCATTTGGCATACAATTGTACTCTGTAAAAGAGAATATGGCTGAAAATGCCGCAGAGACCATCAAATCAATTGCCGGATATGGCTACAACCAAATTGAAGGTTTTGATGGGGGGAAGGGCATTTTCTGGGGAATGAAAAATACTGAGTTCAAAAAGTTAACGGATGACTTGGGGCTGGATTTTGTCTCCTCACATTCTAATACCTTTAAAGATTTGGAAAAAAATGCTGCGGAAGCTGGGGAAATCGGGATGAAATACCTGATCAATCCCTATGTAGGACCACAGAAGTCTATGGACGATTTCAAACGGATCGCAGAGGAGTTCAACAAGCAGGGAGAGATCTGCAAAAAGAATGGCGTGAAGTTCGCCTACCATAACCATGGCTATACTTTCGTAGAGCTGGATGGCCAAATACCCCACGATTACCTCATGGAAAACACAGACCCTGAGCTAGTCGATTTTGAGCTAGACCTCTATTGGGTGTATACTGCCGGATACGATCCCATAAAGTACATGGAGAAGTACCCCAACAGGTTCAAGTTGGGTCATATCAAAGACAAAGAAAGCGGTATTGATATCGCAGAACCAAATGGCTCAACACTTATCGGCACGGGTGTGATAGATTTTGCCTCGATACTGAAGACTGCCAAAGACACAGGCATGGAGTACTTCATCGTAGAGCAAGAAAGATTTGTTGATATCAGCCCAATGGAAGCTGCTGAGAAAAATGCTACATACATGAAGAGTTTCAAATTCTAACCAGCAGAAAGCACAAGTTTACTTTCTGATCCAAACAAAAAAAAACCTCCATATTGAATATGGAGGTTTTTTATAAGACTATCTGTCTTCTTGCCCATAGCCAAACAATAGCTTGTCGGCTGAACGATTTGAGGTTATGTTGACACCCCACATGCACGCAAGCTGTTGACGAGTATCCGCAAATTACAAGGACTTTTCTTTCCCAAAGCACACCATTGAGGATACTCATATATATTTTTGCTTTTTGGAGCCATCAATCGATCAATTCCGATTTGATGTTTCTCGAGGTATAGATCAAAAGGTAAATTATCAGCAATAGAATGACCAAGGCAGCGATTTCAAACTGGGCCCATATCCTTGATCTGGTCACCACCTTTTCAGAGTTTACAGCCAGCTTATGGCCTTCCTCCAACTGAATCATTGAAAGCTTCTCCAAATCCTGAATTGCCCTCTCAATATAGCCATTATAAATATGGACTTGCTTTTCATTGATCCCCTCTTCTTCAGAATACAACAATTCATAATCAGCGATCCGAAGGTTTGACTCAATGATCCTCCTAAAGTCCTTCAAGAACTCATCTTCCGATCTAGTCAGATTGGTCTTTTCAAAAGTCTCTACAGTCTTTAAGATATTCTCTTCATACTTTTCTATATCTTCAATCACATGTGAGTAATCCCCTTCTTCCCAACAATGGTTTACAAGCAACTTGATCCTGAACAGATTCTCTGAGATCGTAAATATATAGCTCTCTACTACCAACCTGTCTTCGTATACTGACACAAAAGACTCTTCGAGTTCATTGAAACTCTTCCGGTCCAATATATTTTTTCCAAATATGACCAAAAGTAGAAAAGTCAAAATAATCGCAGCTTTGAGTTTATTGGTTAATGATTTGGGAGTTTTCATGTTTTCTTACATCTGGGTCAATTCTTCACATTCAATTTTTCTGGTGAGAAACCATACGAAGTTATAATAAAGCAAAAGAAAGCTTTAAAACCTAAATTATCAACCAAATTGCTCTTTAAATATGGGGCGAGGGTTTTATGCTTGATTATTGGATGGCAAATATAGGTTAGAGAAAGGTCTTCAATACACAGCTGCATACCTAAAGATACAAAATGCTTCTGGGCAAGAGAAAAACTAGGGCATATAGTCATTATAAAAACCCACTAATTTCAAAACAAAAAAGCCTCCCGATTTAGGAGGCTTTTGTGATCCCGCTGGGGCTCGAACCCAGGACCCATACATTAAAAGTGTATTGCTCTACCAGCTGAGCTACGGAATCGTAATTAAATTAAATGGAGCATCTCTTTTTTTCGAAATGCTCCATTCTGATTGGTCTGGCGACCTTTTGTGATCCTGTCAGGACTCGAACCTGAAACCTACTGCTTAGAAGGCAGTTGCTCTATCCAGTTGAGCTACAAGACCATCTTTATTTACTATTTTGCCAAACTGGAACAGGAAACCTTCCCGATGGAGTCGGGATGCTCTATCCAGTTGAGCTACAATCATTTTCCTTATACTTTCGAAATATTAGAATAAAATAGTCGGGGTGGCAGGATTCGAACCTACGACCTCCACATCCCAAATGTGGCGCGATACCGGGCTACGCTACACCCCGAACTTTAATCTAACCTTTCAATATTTTTCAACTCCTTGTGAACTGATAATATTTTGTAATCTCGCTGGGGCCTCCCAATACAGCCTTGCTTCGCTGCATCTTATCGGGACAGGCTTCTCGCCTATATACCTTTTGCCCAATTTTGTGATCCCGCTGGGGCTCGAACCCAGGACCCATACATTAAAAGTGTATTGCTCTACCAGCTGAGCTACGGAATCATTATTTCTGTTTTACTTTCACTTTGGATCTTTAAAGCTAAGGATTGCGCATTCCTTATGAATAAAGCATCAGGGTTAGCCCCCCTTTTTGGTGGCGTAAAACTAGTGTGTTTAATCTTATATTTCAAATTTATGATCTCTCTTTTGAGATATTTTTTACAGTTTTTGACTTGTTTTTTGTTAAATCATTGCCGTAATTGGACTGCAAATTTAAGCGGACTATTTTAAAATGCAAAACTCAAAGGCAATCTTTCTTACAAAATTTTCAATAATTTTATCGGTGTTTCTACAAAGCTTTAATTGTCAAGCAAATACAATTGAGCTACAAAGAGCAGATTCTTTGTTTAACACCAACAATTACCAAGAAGCGATGGTTTTTTACGAAAACATGCTCGATAATGAACAAGTTTTCTCCCCTGCGATGCTCTTGAAAATGGCATTTATCTCGGAAGGAAAAGGTGATTTTTCCAAAGCGAGTTTTTATCTCGCTAAGTATTACGACATTAACCCAAACCCAAGAGTAATCACCAAAATAAAAACACTCACCGAGCAACCAAACCTTGTTGGTTATGAGATTTCCGATGGGGATCGGTTCTTCAAATTCCTTTCCGATCTACAACAGGAAATCACAGGGGTATTCGTCGTATTGCTTCTAATCTCAATTATTTCCCTACTCATTTTCAAAGAAAAGGCAAACAAGCCCAAATACTATCTTCCTACCCTTTTCTTAATATTCTTGGCATTCATTGCCAACAACTTCCTCAAAGAGCCTTCAACAGGGATTGTAACAGGCAGCCCGACCATCATTATGGACAAGCCTACAGCCGGCGGGAAATTGATCAAAAATGTCGACCCGGGACACCGGGTCATCATCAAGTCTTCCAAAGACATTTGGTACGAGATCGAATGGGGAAAACAAAAAGCCTTTGTGAAAAAAGAAAGCATCACCAAATTGTAGCCTAAAAATCCAATGCATCCAACGCTTTGAAGTGTCCATTCATCTGGATCCTTTGTTTGGCACGCTCCACTTCCCTAAGGATAGGTATGACTTTTGTCAAGTGATTGATGAGGAACTGCACCCTTTGGACTTCTTTCCTCAACACTAAAAGCTGGTATTCCTCCTCCAGTGTGAGGCCTATCTTGTGTGTCCAGGTAAATGAATTGACTAAGAGTGGCAAAACCTTGACAGGTTCACCTATAAGCCTAAAAAACTCTTTCAGATATACCATAAACTCAGAATAGACATTATTCGGCAAAACATTGTCATTCTCAAAAAACACGACTTCCCCACCAGCATACTCCCTGCCCATGAGCGGATTCTCAAATTTAACCAGCTCATAGACCCGTAGCACTTTCGTTTTTATGTCCAACCTCCCATCTTCATAAACCTTAGATACTTCTTCCAATACGACCTCGGAACCATATGGCATCAATTTATCCAGGTAAACAGAAATCCCAAACCTGCCATCTCCCTTTTGAATATCTGCCAACAACTGTTTATACCTAGGCTCAAAAATATGCAAATTCAGACGCTCATCCGGAAATACCACCAACTTGAGGGGAAATATAGGCAAAGTCTCATTTATCATATCATTTCATCTACCCTTCCCCTTCCTTCAATTCCTCCTGTAAACTCAGTATTTGGATCGGAGACATATACAAATCCCTTATCTTACTCTTGTAAGACTCTTTGAAATTCTCGTTGTGGAGAATATAATTTTTGACCGTCAGGATTTGATGCCCCATACCACAGGATATCGCGTAGGTGTCTGCGGCTATTTCAGCCTCTGTAAGCCTTTTGTTCGAAAGAATGTACTTCATACCAAAGTGCATCAAATTAACAGTACTCCTGTTCTTATAATCCATAATATGCCCCAGTTCATGACCTATCCACCCTACCAAAGCATCATGGGGAACATCTTCAATCAGCACCTCCCCTTCTTCAAATTCAAATGACCTTGTGATCTTGATTCTATATTCCCTTTTTTCCTTTCCCGTCACCAATAAGGTAAGCATGCGTGGCTGGGCCTGCATCACTGCACCTGATATCTTTTCCTTGTATTCAAAATCTATATTGACCCCAGCCAATTCTGGGAAATATGCCAAAGCTTCAATTACAGCATCTTTAATCTCTACTGGAAACCTCTTGTTGTCAACTTCAATATATTCGGTTTTCTTGGGTTCATCAGGCACCGAATCATCCTGATTCACTTCTACTTCCGATGATAATAAAAACAAGCTTAATAATATGGCAATCATGTATTCGTTGGATTTAAATTTATCTCATAATAACAAAAATTATACAGAAATCAAAAATTACATTGCCTTAAATAAAAAATCCCGAAAAGGTCTAGGGATATTGGATAGAACAACCCAATACACTTAGTCCTTTTCGGGAAAATTAATAATAACGACTCTTACTTCTTAGAGATATAAGCAAGCAAATCAACCACTTTATTGGAATAACCCCACTCGTTGTCATACCAAGAAACAACCTTTACAAATGTATCGCTCAATTGGATACCAGCTCCTGCATCAAAAATAGATGTCCTGCTGTCGCCATTGAAATCTGTAGATACAACTTGATCTTCTGTATATCCCAAAATACCCTTCATGCTGGTTTCAGACACTTCCTTCATTTTGGCACAAATCTCTTCATAAGAAGCTCCTTTTTTCAACCTTACAGTCAAATCGACAACAGACACATTAGGAGTCGGTACCCTAAAGGCCATACCGGTCAATTTACCATTCAACTCAGGAATCACCTTGCCCACAGCTTTTGCAGCTCCTGTAGATGAAGGGATGATGTTTTGGGAAGCTCCCCTACCACCTCTCCAGTCTTTTGCAGACGGGCCATCTACAGTCTTCTGTGTAGCTGTAGTAGCATGTACAGTAGTCATCAAACCTTCTTCAATTCCCCAGTTATCGTTCAATACTTTGGCAATCGGAGCAAGGCAGTTTGTTGTACAAGAAGCATTGGAAACAAAAACCATATCTGAAGTATAAGAACTTTCATTTACCCCCATTACAAACATCGGAGTATCATCCTTGGATGGCGCAGACATGATCACTTTTTTGGCACCAGCGTCGATATGGCCCTGTGCAGTTTCTTTGGTAAGAAAAATACCAGTAGACTCAACAACATAATCAGCACCAACGGCACCCCAGTTAAGATTGGCTGGACTCTTCTCGGCAGTAACTCTGATTTCGTTGCCATTTACAACTAGCTTACCATCTTTGACATCAACTGTTCCTTCGAATTTACCGTGTGTAGAATCATACTTCAGCATGTATGCCATGTAATCTACATCGATTAGATCATTGATTGCAACGACTTGGATATCATCTCTCGTCTGCGCAGCTCTGAATACCAATCTACCGATTCTACCGAACCCGTTGATTCCAACTTTAATTTTGCTCATAGTTTTATGTATTTATTGTTTATAGGTTTGATTTCAAATATCTTGAATCAAAAATCAAAATAATCTACGATTACTTTCACCGTAGTTTTGGATGCTTAAAATTACCAATAATATCTTGCCTACCCAAATCTTGAAAGCCTTCAAAAGCATGCATTTTTGCAAAAAACAATATACAATCGATTTCGAAAATCAATATTTTGATATTTATCCTTAATCTTTGGTGAAAAAAAACAAAAATTGAGCTCAGAATGGATAGATGACATAGATTTCACCTAGTATAACCAATAAATCTGCATGGCTCAAATCAATGGTTTTTTTCATAAATCCATCAACAAAAATATCAAGTTCAAAAACAAATAAAGCAGCCGTTTGGCTGCTTTATTTGTTTTTGATCCAAGTCAGATCTTAAGCTATTTTAGCCAAAATCGTGTTGAAAGTTTTACTTGGTCTCATTACTTGTTCAACTTTCGCCTCATCCAATCTGTAATAACCTCCAATATCAACCCCCACTCCCTGCGAATCATTCAACTCAGAAACGATTTTTGATTCATTTTCCTGCAACTCTTTCGCAATAGGAACAAATTTATTCTTCAATTCCACATCTTTATCCTGCGCAGCCAAGGCTTCTGCCCAATACATTGCCAAATAAAAATGACTTCCCCTGTTATCCAGCTCCATTGCTTTTCTGGAAGGTGATTTGTCTTCTTCCAGAAACTTGCCTGTTGCCTTATCCAGTGTGTCAGCCAACACCTTTGCTTTGTCATTGGAGAAAGTCTCACCCAAATGCTCAAGAGAGACAGCTAAAGCCAAAAACTCCCCAAGAGAATCCCAACGCAAATGGTTCTCATCAACCAATTGCTCAACGTGCTTCGGTGCAGAACCTCCAGCCCCTGTCTCAAACAATCCTCCACCATTCATCAACGGCACGATGGAAAGCATTTTGGCACTGGTACCCAACTCAAGTATCGGGAACAAATCAGTCAAATAATCCCTCAACACATTTCCTGTCACTGAAATCGTATCTTTTCCAGCTTTGATTCTTTCCAATGAAAACTTCGTTGCGGCTACAGGAGACAAAATCTTGATCTCCAAACCCTCTGTATCATGTTCCTTCAAATAAGTATTGACCTTCTTGATCAACTCCCTATCATGGGCTCTCTCTTCATCCAGCCAAAACACAGCAGGAACTCCGGTAGCGCGTGCCCTATTTACAGCCAATTTCACCCAGTCCTGAATCGGAGCGTCTTTGGTTTGACACATTCTCCAAATATCGCCCTCTTGTACATCATGGGAAATCAACACTTCTCCATCTGACACAACCCTCACGACACCATCACCTTCAACTTCAAAAGTCTTGTCATGCGAGCCATATTCTTCGGCTTTTTGTGCCATCAAACCGACATTTGGCACTGAACCCATTGTAGATGGATCAAAAGCGCCATTCTTTTTGCAAAAATCAATGGTCTCTTGGTAAACACCGGCATACGATCTGTCTGGAATCACTGCCTTGGTATCCTGTGCTTTCCCCTCCTTGTTCCACATCTGGCCAGAAGTCCTGATCATTGCAGGCATTGAGGCATCGATAATCACGTCCGAAGGCACATGAAGATTGGTAATTCCCTTGTCAGAATTCACCATTGCCAAATCAGGGCTTTCAGAAAGACAAGCTTGGATGTCTGATTCTATCTCAGCTCTTTGACCATCAGGAAGATCTTTGATTTTTGAAAGCAAATCTCCAAAACCATTTTTGACATCTACACCTAAGGATTTCAAGACTGCTTGGTGCTTTTCAAATACCGGAGCAAAAAACACTTTCACTGCATGCCCAAAAATAATTGGGTCAGAGACTTTCATCATTGTTGCTTTCATATGCAAAGAAAAAAGCACACCTTCTTTCTTTGCTGCATCTTTTTGGGATTTCAGGAATGAATTCAACTCAGACACGCTCAATGTTGCAGCATCAATAACCTCACCAGCCTTCAATGCCAAGTTGGACTTCAGGACTTTCACCTCACCTGATGCACTTACAAATTCTATGGACACTGTAGTGGCTGCAGGAATTGTAACGGATTTTTCACTTCCATAAAAATCCCCCTTTTCCATACTAGACACATGCGACTTGGAGTCAGAACTCCACTTGCCCATACTATGCGGGTTTTTCTTTGCATAGTTTTTTACAGCCAAAGGAGCTCTTCTATCTGAATTACCCTCCCTCAAAACAGGATTGACTGCACTTCCCTTAACCTTGTCGTACCTTAATTTTATTTCCTTTTCCTCTTCACTTTTCGGTTCATGGGGATAATCTGGCAAGGCATATCCTTTTTCCTGCAATTCTTTGATCGCCGCAGTCAATTGCGGTATGGAAGCACTGATATTTGGCAACTTCACAATATTGGCCTCAGGCGTTTTGGCCACTTCACCAAGTTCGGAAAGCGCATCACCGATCTGTTGCTCAGGTTTCAAAAATTCGGGAAACAAAGCGATTATCCTTCCCGACAATGATATATCTCTGGTTTCTACCGCTACTCCGGCAGAATCTGTAAAAGCTTTTACGATAGGCAAAAGTGAATAAGTAGCCAATGCAGGCGCCTCATCCGTAAGGGTATAGAGAATTTTAGGTGTTTTAGTGGTCATTTTATTATTATTAACTATAGATTTATTAGATTTTAGTTTAGGTTTATTGTTAAAAAGACAAGAAAACGCTGTCTTTTTAACTTTAAATTAAAATTCGGGCTAAATTAATCAAAATATCGCAGTTTCAAAGTTTGGCAATGTCAATAGACTACATTTTAGGCTTCATGTGACAATTCGCTTTTCAGCCTATCTTGAATCGATCTGAATCCTTCCATGCCGGAAACTTCTGTCTAAATGAACCCAATTCATCTGCATTTAATTCCACGATCATCGTCAACTCTTGATCTTCTGCAAAAACCAATTGGTCTCCTTTGAAGCTATAGGCGGAAGTATGCCCAGAATATGGGACACCATTTCCATCTTCCCCAACTCTATTGACCCCAATTGCATAAGCCAAATTCTCAACTGCCCGGGCTTGCAGCAAAATATCCCAAGCCTTGATCCTTGGCTTGGGCCAACTGGCTATATAAATACAAACATCATATTCCATCCCTCCCTGAACAGGGGAATTTCTAGACCATACCGGAAACCTCAGGTCATAACATACCTGTGGAAGTATTTTCCATCCTTTGATCTGAAAAACTTTTCTTTCCACACCCATGGAATAATGCTCATCCTCATTCGCCATTCTAAAAAGATGGCGCTTGTCATAAAAGGCAATCTCCCCATCAGGACTCGCCCAGAGCATCCTATTGTAAAAACGATCCCCCTCTCGGATGACAACACTACCAGTGACAACTGCCCCAGTCTGTGCTGCCATTTGCTTCAACCATTTACAGGCATTGAAATTCATTGGTTCTGACATCGACTTTACCTCCATGGTAAAGCCTGTATTAAACATCTCCGGCAAGACTATCAAGTCAACCTCTTCCCCAATTTCCCATATCTTCTCCTCCAACATCCCATAATTGGCAGTCTTATCTTGCCAATACAAGTCTGTTTGAATAAGTGCTATTTTGAGATTAGGTATTGTATCCATCGGAAATTCATATTATTCGGTAAACTGATTTTGTAAAGGAGAAGAAGCTTACCTTAATTCTTCAGCTTCGAGAACCCATAAAAAAACCAACAGTGGGAACCCTCTGTTGGTGTAGATTTATCTCAAAGGATAGATCATTCTATAATCAGTTGAAATTTTTCCCTTACTTACTTCAATCAACTTGCTTTGAACCATTCTTTTCTTCAAACCCTTCAAATAATCGATAAATAGAATCCCTTCCAAATGGTCATATTCATGCTGGATTACCCTCGCAGTCATCCCTGAAAACTCTTCTTCCTTTAGGTTCCAATTTTCGTCAAAGTATTCTATGGTCAGTTTTTCAGGTCTGATGATCTCAGCCCTCACCTCAGGTATACTCAAACAGCCTTCCTCAAAACCATAACTGTCACCATATTCATCCAAGATGATGGGATTGATAAATGCCCTACGGATCCCCTGCTCCTCATCTTCTTCATCAAGCATCAAGGTACTGTCTATCACAAATAACCTGACCCCTTGGTTGATTTGGGGAGCTGCCAAACCTACGCCGCTAGCATGATCCATCGTACTGAACATGTCTTTGATCAATGTCGAGACATCATCACCTTCATGAATCTCTTCTGCTTCTTTTTTAAGTATTGGATTTCCGTATGCTACTATCGGATAAATCATAATTGTTGTAAATAGGATTGTAATATAATGGCGGCACTGATTTTATCTAAGTTCCCCGCTTTTTCTCTTCTGTCTTTTTTCTTGCTCCCCATGGCTATCATGCTCTGCATGGCCATTTTTGAAGTAAACCTTTCGTCTACAAGAACAATCTCTTTATTTGGAAATACTTTTCCCAGCCTGTCTTTTAGGCTGATAACCCTTGGCGTCATCTCATTGTCAGAACCGTCCAAAGATTTTGGATATCCCAACACGATAGTGTCTACTTCTTCTGCTTGGAAATATTTGCTTAGAAAGTCCACCAGCTTGGAAGTCTCTATGGTCTCCAATGGATTTGCTGTGATCTTTAGCATGTCTGTAACTGCCAAGCCTGTTCTTTTGGTTCCCAAATCAATCGCTATTACTCTTCCCATTAATTACTTTTGATTTGTTTTCTCACTTTCCGGACCACTTCCCGTTCCAACTCCACAGCCTTGGGAAAAAGCAACTCGTCTTCTATCTTGGCATGTATGACCAATTCATTTTCAAAATTCTGGAGCTCATTGTAAAGGATCTTCATACTCAAGGGGGCATTTTTGGGCAACCTGTAATCCGAGGTCAGCTTTCTAATCCCGACCATCTCATCATCATGGTCTTCGTGGGCATGTGCCAAAGATATGATTGGACTTTCTTCCAAAATGATCAATGCGTCATTCAACCTAAACCCACCTGCCTCTATCTCCTGAAGCAGCTGAATTCTCTTGAAAACCCTATTTTCCTCCTCATGTATGTGGTGGATAAAATCCTCCACAAACAATGGAAACATAATCCTCAAATCAGCCAATACGCCTGCATATTCATCCTCCCTGACAATTCCCGACACCATATTTGACAAAAATGGCAACTCCTGTCTTACAAAGAAATAATGCTTTTTCTTCAAATAAGCCACCAACACTTCTATCGGATGAAAATACAATTCTTCCGACTTGGGTTCCTTTCTGTTGGCCCATACTTCCAATTCCTCGACCAAATGGTCTGGGTTGACCTTGAATTTCCTGCACACTTCTTGGAGGGAATTCTCTTCATATTGATAAAAATTGATCCCAAAATAATGTAGAACTGCCGCGAACACATAATTGTCAGAGACAAGTTCTTTAATTCGTGACTTTTGTATATCTTTTGGATTCAACATATAGACAAAAGTAAAGCATTTTAAGAGAAATTGCCCAAATTCTTTATCTAAATTGAATTTATTGCGTTTATAAAAACGAATTGCATAAAATTTCAGTTATGTAGTATATTTGAAGAATTTCCAATATTATAAATCAAAGATAACCCGAGGAAATCGTGAGCGAAATAAAAAACACAAAAGCACAAGTACGTCTCCCAATCATTATCGCCCTAGCAATCGCGGCGGGTGTTTGGATAGGCGCTACTTTTGCCGAACCAAAAACAGACAGAAACGACCTGAAAGCTGCACTCTATAAGCTTCAGGAAATCGTTACTTACATCAATAGAGATTATGTAGACAGCGTCAACACCAATGAATTGGTAGAATTCGGGATTGAGAAAATGTTGGAAAAACTTGACCCACACTCTAGCTATATCCCCGCAAAGGATGCTGCATTGGCAAAATCGCAGCTTGAAGGGAATTTTGATGGAATCGGAGTGGAATTTGGAATTATCAGGGACACGATCTATGTGGTAGCACCATTGACTGGTGGTCCTTCAGAGAAACTTGGAATCCAATCAGGAGATCAGATCATCAAAGTCGACGGAAAGACAGTAGCAGGCACAGGCATTACCAACAATGATGTTTTCGGTCTGTTGAGAGGTCCTAGTGGAAGTGTAGTGGAAGTGGATATCAAAAGAAAATCGGAAAAAGACCTCATTAGGTTTGACATCGTCAGAGATAAAATCCCACAATATTCCATCAATGCTTCTTACATGATCAATGAAGAAGTGGGATACATAAAGGTGACTAGGTTCGCCGCCACCACTTATGAAGAATTCAAAAACGCAGTATCCGAGCTGAAAGAGCAGGGAATGACGAAACTAGTCCTTGACCTTCAAAGCAATCCTGGCGGATATATGGGGGCAGCAATCAGTATAGCTGACGAAATCCTGGGCAACAACGCCGTGATCGTATCCCAAGAGGGAAAAACTAGTAAATTCAACCAAAAAGCATATGCTGTAAAGCAGGGGGATTTTGAAGAAGGCTCGGTGATCGTATTGATCAACGAAGGAAGTGCATCAGCTTCTGAAATTGTTGCCGGCGCACTGCAAGACAATGACAGGGGACTTATCGTCGGTAGAAGGTCATTCGGAAAAGGATTGGTCCAGATGCCTATACCGCTTTCAGATGGAGCAGAATTACGCTTGACCATCGCAAGGTATTTCACTCCTTCAGGCAGATCTATCCAGAAGCCCTATGGTGACAACGAGGAAGAATACAGCTTAGACTGGATAAAAAGATTTGAACACGGAGAGTTTTTCTCTGCCGACAGTATCAAGTTCAATGACAGCCTCAAATATGAAACAAAGTCTGGTAGGGCTGTGTATGGAGGTGGAGGTATCATGCCTGATTTCTTTGTTCCTTGGGATACGACCATGTCAAGTTCTTATGTCAACAGGCTATTCAATTCTGACTCTGCAAGGGAATTTGTCTTAGACTATTTAGACAAAAACAAGAAGAAGTTCGAAGGGATGAGTTTTGAAGACTATTATAGCAAATACCAAGTCTCAGACGAAATGCTGCAAGGTCTGATCAAAATAGGGGAAAGAAATAAAGTTAAATTTGACGAAAAGGATTTCAATAAATCAAAAGAGTACCTAAAGGTACTTGTCAAAGCCAATATGGGTAGAAACATTTTCGATGACAATGCATACTATAAAGTCATCAATGACATCAATGAGATTTACCTACAAGCTATCAAGCTATTTGGAGAAGCTGAAAAACTAGCACTATCAGGCAACTTGGAAGAAGAATAGTCAGCCTTGATAAAGACCAAAAGGGAAGCCACGTAAATGGCTTCCCTTTTGTTTTCCCCAATCACCCAAAATCGGATTTCAATCATCGACATTATTCCCTTTATCCATATTCTGCTAACTTAGTGGACCATAACTCAAAGACCCCATGAAATCAATACTAATTTGTATCACACTAAGCTTAATCATCATGAGTCAAAATTCTCAAGCCCAAGTAAAAATAACCCACATTGCCGTATATGTCAGTGATTTGCAACGAAGTGCGGATTTTTATAGAGATGTACTGAAATTCAAAGAAATCGAAGAGCCTTTCAAGGATGGCCTACATGCCTGGTTTGATATTGGGAACAATGTCCAACTTCACATCATCGAAGATGTTTGGACACCTGTCACCATCAACAAAATCAACCACCTTTGCTTTAGCATCCCTGATATGGATGATTTCATCAAAAACCTGGATAGCCATCAGGTTTCCTTCGAAGATTGGCCGGGCGAAAAAGGGAAAATCAATATCCGCCCAGATGGAATCCAACAAATCTACCTCACAGATCCAGATGGATATTGGATAGAAATCAATGATGAATATTAAAATCTTGATTAAACGCCATATTCCCTTACAGTAGTGATAAGTATCCAAAAAAAAAGAGGAGGACTTTTTGAAAGCCCTCCTCTTTTTTTTGAAACCCCATTGACTATTTTTGATAAATAGCAGAAGGCCAAACATCATTCCCGGCATTCACATCTGTGATTACCTTGTCAGGGTCAATTTCTATTTTGACCACTTTCTTATCTACTTTCAAAAGATGTTGCCATGTATCCCCTTTGAACCAAACTTCCACAGGAATTGATCTTCTTTCCTTTTCCCCATCCTCATAAGTGACTTCAAAGTTCACAGGCATTGGCAAATCCCCTTTGTTGGAGAACACCACAATGTAATTGGCTCCATATGGATAAACTCCATCTACCGCAAGGTCAATATTTGCATTGCTATAGAACCAGCCTTTCCAAAACCAATCCAAATTTTCGCCAGAAACATTTTCCATATGGTTGAAAAAATCGCTTGGCTGCGGATGTTTGTATGCCCAAGTTTTGATATATGAGCGGAAAGCTTTGTCAAACCTTTCATGGCCTAACACATACTCTCTCAGCATAATCAAACCCAATGCTGGTTTCATATACGCCACCATACCAAGGTTGTTGGTTTGGGTTCTGTCAGCATGCGTCGCAATAGGCTCCCTGTTTTCATTTGTCAACCATCCAAGATACTTTCTGGTCTGAATCAAATCATTGGTATATTCACCATCATTGAATGCCAGATAGCTATAATAATTGATGAAAGTATTGAAGCCTTCATCCATCCACGCATGTCTTCTTTCATTTGTCCCAACGACCATAGGGAACCAATTGTGCCCAAACTCATGGTCGGTCACACCCCATAGGGACTCACCTTTCGATTTGTAGCTACAGAAACTCAAGCCTGGATATTCCATTCCTCCAATATCCGCAGCTACATTGACGGCTACGGGATAAGGGTATTCATACCACATTTCTGAATAATGCTCGATAGAAGCCTTGCTATACTCTGTTGATCTTCCCCATGCTTCTTCCCCATCACTTTCTTTAGGATAGACTGATTGGGCGATGATTCTTTTTCCACTTGGAAGATTGATGCCAACCGCATCCCAAATAAAAGCTTTGGATGAAGCAAATGCTATATCCCTGCTGTTATTCATTTTAAAATGCCAAGTCTGTTTTCCCTCTTGTTTAGGTCTGGTATTCGCATAATCCCCTACTTCATCCGGATGGATGACATAGACCCTCTCTTCGCTGTCAGCAGCACGCTTCATTCTATTCTGCTGCTCTTTGGTCAAGACCTGGTTTGGGTTTTGCAATTCTCCCGATCCTACTACAATATGATCAAAAGGTACTGTCACTTTGTAATCAAAATCCCCATATCCCAAATAAAACTCACCAGCACCTAAATAAGGGTCTGTATTCCATCCAGTCACATCGTCAAGCACCGCTACCCTAGGATACCATTGGGCCATGGCGTAGATTGTCCCATCTTTCACATCCAGCCTTCCCATCCTATCCATCCCTTTGGTAGGAATAGCGTATTCAAAGTCCATGGAAACTGTAGCCACACCACCGTTGGCAGGAATCGGTTCTGCAAAAAACACCTGCATCCTCGTGTCCGACACCAGGTACTCATTGCTTACAGGCTTGTTTTTACCGGAAACTTGTGCTTTTAAGTTTGCAATATCGTAGCCTCCAGTAATATCCCCGCTATACCTGTTACCCTGCACAGGGGTTGTCAATGTTCCCCGGGACTCTTCCGTGAACCTATTTTGCTCCAAAAAGAGCCAAATGAAATCCAAGGATTCAGGGCTGTTGTTGGTATAGGTCATTGTCCAAGAACCCTTCACGGAATGGTTTTCTTCGTCTAGCTCAACATTGATAACATAATCCGATTTGTTTTGCCAATAACTTGGACCGGGTTTACCGGTAGCTGACCTGTAGGCAGTTCCCTGCCTGTAGCCAAACTCCGTAAAGGCAGCATCTTTATTGTCTTTTACCTGCTGGGCTTCAAGTTGCATCACGGCAACCAATCCAAGAAATAAAAGAAAAAATCTTTTAACTCTATGTGTCATACTTTATAAATATATAATTAAATGATTTGGCTAAAATACTGAAACAAAAGCTAACAAAAAACTGATTTTTTTATAAGAGAAACCCAACCATTATTACGCTCCAAAAACGACGGAAATTTGCATTTAGAATTATTTAGAAGGTTATTTGCCTCGTGATTTTAAATCAATACTATGAAAAAAACACTACTTATTCCTGCTTTGATTTTGCTGTCAAACAATATCAAAGCGAACCAAGACACTACTACTGTGGATCTTGGAGAAATTATCATCAAGGAAAACAGGATTGAAATCCCATTCAACAAAGTATCAAGAAATGTATCTATCATCAGTAGAAAAGATATAGAAACGACCCCTGCCAGAAGCATACAAGAAGTGCTGTCTTTCACCCCGGGAGTAGATGTGAGACAAAGAGGCGTATCAGGAGTCCAAAGTGATATAGGTATCCGTGGTGGAGGCTTCGAGCAAACATTGATGCTGATCAACGGCATAAAAATGACTGATCCGCAAACAGGCCATCACATCATGAACATCCCAATCCCACTGCAAGCCATCCAACGAATCGAAGTCATGAAAGGCCCCGCTTCAAGAATCTATGGACAAAATGCCTATGCAGGAGCTATCAATATCGTAACCACACTACCAGAAACCAAGACGCTAAACATCCAAGCCTACGGAGGGGATTTTGGCATGAAAGGCATCAGTGCGGTCTCCTCTTTGCCGGTAAACCTACCATTTGGAAAATACAGACAAACACTATCTGTTTCCCATGATGCCTCCAACGGGCACTGGTACAATTCAGATTACAAAGTAAGCAATGTATTCTATGAGGGTGGATTGGACCTGAACGACAAAAACGAAGTCAGAACCATGATAGGGTACACAGACCGATCATTTGGGGCAAATGGATTCTACACCAATAGTTTCCCAGACCAATGGGAAAGTGTACAGACATTTTTGGCATCTCTTAGCCACACATATAACCACGAAAACCTCAACATCCAAACAAGGGCATATTGGAGAAGAAACACGGATGAATTTAGGTTGAGGAGAAATGAGCCTGCTTTTTTCACCAACAATCACGTATCCGATGTTTTGGCATTGGAAGCCAATGGACGCTATGAATCCAATCTTGGAACGACAGGTCTGGGAATAGAAGGCAGACAGGAGAGCATTGACAGCAACAATTTGGGTGAAAGAAAAAGGTCTTTTCTTGGGGTATTTGCAGAACACAGAATAGAGTTCTTGGAGGATTTTGATTTCAGGGCTGGTGTATATTCCAATTATTACAACGAATACGGGTGGAAGCATTTCCCCGGAGCTGAATTGGGTTACCAAATCAACAACAGTTCAAGACTATACACCAATTATGGGGCAAGCTATAGAATACCTTCCTTCACGGATCTATATTACCAAGACCCTAGCAACCTATCAAACCCTGACCTCGTACCAGAGGAAGCACAAAGTTTTGAGTTCGGCTACAAATTCAACAATAAAGGTCTGAGGCTTGAACTAGTATACTTCAACAGGTTCACCAAAAACCTGATCGACTGGAACAGGGAACCAAGTGACATCACACCCAACCCAAACCAGTGGACCCCAAGAAATATTTCCGAAGTTACTTTTCAGGGGATTGAAGCAGGCCTACAATACATCCTGAAACTAGGAGGGAAAAACTTCAAACTTACAGAAGTCTCTGTAAGCTACAATTATATTGATGCCAATCTAAATCAAGCTCCGGGATTGGAATCAAGAAATACCTTGAGCGCTTTGCGTCACCAAGCTATTGCGGGAATCAGATCAGAATTCCTAGGCAATTTTGAGACAAACATCAAAGCAAGGTATGTTGAGCGCATGGCTTTGGATCCCTATTTCTTACTGGATGCCAGAATAGACTACAATAGACTGAAAACCTTTGGCCTGTTTGCCGAAGCATCAAATATTTCCAACTCGGACTATGTTGAAGCAGGCTTTGTCCAGATGCCGGGAAGGTGGTTTAGGGCTGGAATTAGCCTAAATCTATTTCAGTAAAAACTAACCCCGGATTTTTATTGGGATTTGATGTAGAAAATCAGATAAAAATCCGGGGTTATTTATTAACCTGAGTTCGATTGTTATCACAAAGTCAAAATCAATAAAAATATCCAGTTACAAGGCAAATTTTTGAGGGATAGCCTAAGCTATCGCTCAGAAATTTAACGCAGTAAATGGGTGTTTTTATTTACTGAGCCGACTATTCGGTTTTAAACGGTAATCTGCTTCACTTTTTCAATCCGCAATATCCCAATATTACTTCATAAAAAAGTGCGCACCTTCTTTTCGTAGTTCTCACCATTTAAAACCGTTCCTGCCTGCCGGCAGGCAGGTTGACAAAGTGAGAATAGTCGAACTCAGGTTATTAGACTTGAAGGTGCATAATTATGTCTTTTGTTTCTTTCTAATAGAAAATCATAGCTAAAATCAACATGATGCGGATTTTTTCATCTTATATGTTTGAAAATTTGAGACTTTATCAGAATATATAACCAAGCGTCCATTCCATATAATCTGCCCTACCCCCATGGGCTTTCAGTGTGGCTGCCACTAGCCAGCTTGATGACAAATGATACTTCAGGCCGTATCTTTGATAAAAAAGTTTGTGTGTTTCGTCTGGCCTTTTCAAATAAGTTGCAAATTGGGTCAAGAAGACAAGTTTGTTCATATGAAGGTCATGACCAACTGCAAAACCGGTTCTCCATCGATCAAATGACCCTATTTGGCCAAATTCATCTACTCTTGCCTGCCTTTCTCTAATATAACCTACATTATAATCCAAATCTAAGCCAGCCGTCCAAGACCCTATAGGCGAATATCTAAATGATGAGGTATAATTAATACCGTATGCCGGAAAAACAGCAAAATCCAAAGCCCTTATACTTTTCACACCGGATCTCAAATAGATTGCATGATTTATCTTACCCAATTTATAATCTAGCATCTTTTGGTTCACTTTTTCAAAAGCTTTTGGATTTTCCTCTGCAATTTGATAATTCATTCCAAACCCAGCAAAAACAATGTTAAGACCAGAATTGGGTAACCTTCGCGCAGCATTGCTGATGTGTGTAAGTCCTGCATGAGTACTCAACCCCAATTTATCCGTGAGTGAATAATTATACACCAGTTGGGCTTCAACAAAATAATTCACATTTGAACCAATTGCTTTTTGAAGATCATTTTTCACCGGATCAAATGGGTTTTCTACATAAGCCAAACCCAAAGATACTTTATATGAAACTTCACTCCTCCCCCAAGCCTTTATAATCGGCTGAAGAAAACCGCTGATAGCGTAAGATCTCCCTACCAAGGCATTATCATGATCCAAATAGGTGAAACTTACACCTGCTATTGGATTGTTCATATGATCATGGTACTCTTTAGTGTTTAGTCTTGAAAAATAATCAAACTTATAGAACCTTGGATAACCTTTCACAGGACTCACCTCTGAATTATGCACGATTGTACTTCCCAATGATTTACTCATTTGGAAATAACTTTGACCCTTGGTTTGATTTGCCACAAACAATGCAACTCCAAGAACAATTACCCGCAAGAAACAATCCCTAATCATGTAAATAAAATTATTATAATAACACCCCTCCCAATTACCTAGCTCAAATGATTGTGTCAAATAGATTCATATGTAGAACAGCTTTGTATGCATGTACAAAAACCACAAGTTCTAGTGACACTTTTTAATCATCTGGACAACCCAAATTTTGATTTTTTTTTAACCTCTTAAAAGGATCTCAATTTGTGAATACAAAAGAAGGCTATTACAATTTAATATCCTCTTAAGACCCTCCCTTTGATTTTATAATCAGTATGTACTCAAATGAAAAAAAAATGTTCTGATTTAGTTGAAATTTAGGAGGTGAACTATATACTCAATGTAAAATCTGCAATATGATTATCCGCAATGGCACCAGTAGTTAAATTATGCATATGTAATCATGGGGATAATTGTCAACTACGCCACGGCGCACGAGTGTCGACGGTTGACAGTCAACTTGCCCTGAAAACAATGTGGATACATTATTTAAATGGCTACTGGTAAGAAAGTGGATATACATAATATGTAAAAGCAACAAGCCATAATTAAAATAAGCCTTTGTACAAGGCTTGCTGTGGGAGTTGAGGAATTCGAACCCCCGACCTTCCGGTTGAAATCGGAATGCCCTGAACCAACTGAACTAACAAGCCATAAACAAAAAAAGCCTCTGCTGAGGCTTGCTGTGGGAGTTGAGGGATTCGAACCCCCGACCCTCTGCTTGTAAGGCAGATGCTCTGAACCAACTGAGCTAAACTCCCAATATTTATAACTTAAATATCTTAATCTTTCCTTCCCCGACTCTTCCGATGGTAATCGGAATGCTCTGAACCAACTGAGCTACCCTCCATAAAGAACATTATTTCAATCTTTGTGGGAGTTGAGGGATTCGAACCCCCGACCCTCTGCTTGTAAGGCAGATGCTCTGAACCAACTGAGCTAAACTCCCATTCTTCCCTGAATGGAATGCAAAGGTAATTTTAAATTTTATCCGTACAAATTTTAATTTAAAAATTTTATAAAACAAAACACTAACTTTCTGATAATGAAACTGAAATTATTTCAGCCCTTAAAAATTCGTCCATAAGATATGACTCATGGACGAATTTAAGTTTTAATTATATATCAAACTTTATCCCTTGGGCAAGAGGCAATGCATTGCTGTAGTTGATCGTATTTGTCTGACGTCTCATATAAGCTTTCCACGAATCAGAACCAGATTCCCTACCCCCACCAGTTTCTTTTTCACCTCCAAAAGCCCCTCCTATCTCCGCCCCGGAAGTCCCAATGTTCACATTGGCAATACCACAATCAGATCCTGCTGCCGACAAAAACAGCTCAGCCTCACGCATATTCAAAGTCATGATTGCCGAAGACAAGCCCTGCGGCACACCATTTTGGAAAGCAATGGCTTCCTCTAAAGACGAATACTTCATCAAATATAATATAGGCGCAAAAGTTTCGTGCTGAACCATACTGTAGTGGTTTTCTGCTTCGATTATACAAGGCCTTACATAACAACCAGACTCATACCCTTCACCTGCCAACACCCCACCCGGGACAAGCTCTCTTCCGCCTTCCTTTTTCACTTTTCCAATTGCATCAAGGTACGTTTTCACAGCCTCTTCATCTATCAATGGCCCTACATGGTTCTTTTCATCCAACGGGTTACCTATAACCAGTTTCCCATACGCAGCAACCAGCCTTGACTTGACTTCTTCATATACAGATTCATGAATAATCAATCTCCTGGTAGATGTACACCTTTGCCCGGCTGTTCCTACAGCGCCAAACAACGCCCCCCTGATAGCAATCTCCAAATCGGCATTTTCAGAAACAATAATAGCATTATTCCCACCCAACTCAAGCAAGGATCTTCCCAACCTCCCGCCTACAGCCTGGCCTACCAATTTCCCCATACGGGTAGAACCGGTAGCAGAAACCAATGGAATCCGGGAATCATGGGACAAAAATTCACCTACCCTATAATCACCGATCACCAAAGAAGAAATACCTTCAGGAAGACCATTTTCCTTCAGAACCTTCGCAATGATATGCTGACATGCCACTGCGGACAATGGAGCCTTTTCCGAAGGTTTCCAAACACACACATCCCCACAAACCAACGCTATCATACTATTCCACGACCACACAGCCACCGGGAAATTAAAGGCAGAAATCACACCCACAATCCCTATCGGATGCCATTGCTCATACATCCTATGGCTTGGTCTCTCTGAATGCATAGTCAACCCATAAAGCTGCCTTGATAAGCCAACTGCAAAATCACAGATATCAATCATTTCCTGAACCTCACCCAAACCTTCCTGGTAGGATTTCCCCATCTCATAAGAAACCAACTTCCCCAAATCAGATTTCACATCCCTCAAAGCATTCCCTATCTGACGAACTACTTCACCCCGCTGTGGTGCCGGCACAGACCTCCATTGCAAAAAAGCCTCCTGCGCCTGCCGAACCACCAACTCATATGAATCCCTATTTGTCAACTGTACTTTTGCAATCAACTGCCCATCTGCTGGGGAAAAAGACGCCAAATACCCTTCATCTGTATCTATCCAATTACTCCCAGTACAAGTCCCACTATTTTCAGGCACAATCCCAAGATTTTTTAAAGCCTGGCCAATTCCATATTTTTCTGACATATATATTTGGTTTTATATTCTTTCAATGTGAGTAAAAATAATGAAAATGAATTTGCCAATTTATAGTTTTTCAAACTTTATACAGGGAACACCGGAAGACAAGCCCATAGAACCTTACCTCAATAAGATCCTTTTCAAATCCAAAGCATCCAGATAGGGCTTCAACCGGGGGCCAGGCGGGATCCTATACACAAAGTTGATCCGGTAATTGCCCGTCATCAAAGTATTGTCAAAATCTGCGTTTCTAGTCAAGTTGACCCTATTGTGTACATAATTGGCATTTACCGACCACTTTTCAGAGTTATACCCGACAAAGCCACGGAGGAATAAGTTGGAGCTGACATTCCACCTCCTCTCTGATCCATTGGCAAAAAATAAATTTTGATGTCCAAAACTAAGATTGGTCGATGCATAGCCAGTGATAAAAAAATGCTTTAAAACCACAAAGGTATGGGTATATCCCAAATTAGGCCCCAATTGGAAATACCGAGAGGAATTAAACTCCCTGCCATTTGACCCGAGAAAGTCCAAAGGAAAGACGGTGTCATCATTTTCCACCAACCCACCATACACCTCAAACCCCACAAGAGGGCTACCGGCAGACCGTTTTTGCCATTCACTTTGGAGAAACGCCGCCCTTAGGGAGATTTTATCCCCATTGAATAGATACTGCACATTAGTCCCTATCTTCCTAACCTTCATGTCAGGCAAAATCAAAAAAGGTTCTGAGTAATTTGAATAATCACTCAGATCAGCATAATAACCTTTGTAAAACTGCAAAAAAAGGTCAATAACCAAATCTTTGGGATACGCATGTGCCTGAAGGTCCAAATACTTAGACTCGCCCGTACCCTTTTCGGGGTTTAAGAAACCAAAACCATAAGCCACATTCAGAGTGAGCCCATTATAGGTAGCGCCCAAACCAAGATTCATGGTAGAGTTTGGCTCAAACCGAATGCTTTGGCCACTTACCCTATCTTTCACATTGAATGAAGTGTATTTTCTGGAAGTGTAAATCCTAGTGGTCAACTGATCCGGAAAGGCTACATAATAGGCAGTATCCAAACCATCCTGGGACCATACCTCACCCATCCCTATACAATTAGCAAAAACAAGAATCCCTATGATCTTTAGTTTTCTGTTTATAAAATCTCTCACTACAAATTGATTTGGAACGAATATTAAAGATATCAATTTAATACAGGTAAGCTAAACAAAAAAAATCCTGCCGAAGCAGGATTTTATATTTTGAGATAAAGACTAGCAAAAGCTATTCTCAAAATAACCTTCATCTCCTATGCTATATCAAAAATTTAGAGCAGAAAAAGTTGCTTAATCACCCTTGACAAATATACATAAGTTTTTCTTAAACATCAAAATTTTTCCTCATGGTATTTTTAGATATTTTATAAAAATAGTAACACAAGCAGTATTCCGATTATCCAACCGACTGGAAACAATCACTGGATTGCCATCATAACAAACCGCTTATCAGAGAGCTGCAACCTCAACTTTGCATTTAAATAAGGCTCAATTGGCATAATAAACATTTGTTTATCAATAATTAATATAAATAAAAACTAACAACCCTTAGAACTACATTAAAACTATCACCCATTAATCAAAAAGAGACATTCAAAAAAAATAAACTATCGTCAGCAACAATAAATAATTATTTATTGGTTTAATTATATTTTAAACATTCCAAACATCATAAAATTCAAACAATACCAAAGCCTCAACATTGAATCCCGCTCTGTATTAGAGCTTAACAAAACACAATATTTTCCTTCCGCATCAAACTGCACATTTTCCCTTTTGCTACAGCATTGAACTACAGTACTCCATTTCCTCTTACTTTTTGCGTTGGCGTCAAAAACCAATAAGCTTTGATAAAATCTACTGGAAGCTCCAGGTTTGTATTATAGACTAACTATATCTATTTTTGTTTCATGATTAGTGCAACTGCAAATAAAATTTTCCAAAGTGCGATTAAAGATTATCATATTACCGATCAAATTGACACGCCAATAAACAACCCCTACAGCCCAGAAACATTAGAACACCTGCTCTATATGAAATGCTGGATTGACACTGCCCAATGGCACATGGAAGACTTGGTAAGGAATCCACAAATAGACCCCAAAGATGGATTGTACTGGAAGAGAAGAATCGACCGGCAAAACCAGGTACGCACTGACACGGTAGAATACATTGACAGCTATTACTTACAGAAATTTTCAGGCGTCACCCCCTTACCGGAAGCAAAAATCAACAGTGAAAGCCCCGCCTGGGCTATAGACCGCCTTTCAATTTTGGCTTTAAAGATTTTCCATATGGAACAGGAGACATTCCGAAAGGATGTCCCCAAGTCTCATCACGAGACATGCCAAGCAAAATTGGATATTCTAGTGGAGCAAAGACATGACCTTTCGCAAAGTATAGATGAATTGCTTGACGATATCGCCAAGGGGAAAAAATATATGAAGGTGTACAAGCAGATGAAAATGTACAATGATCCAGCTACGAATCCGGTTCTTTACGGAGTTCAGAAATAATTAGGAATGAAGCGCATAATAGTGACCCGCTTTTCTGCCATGGGCGACGTAGCGATGGTAGCTTCAGTTTTAAAAGAATTTGTTGTACAGCAAAAAGATGTAGAAATCATATTTGTTTCCCGAGTACAGTTTGCTCCTTTTTTTGTCGACATCCCAAGGGTTCGTTTTCATGTCATGGATCCGAAAATCAAGCACAAAGGCATAATTGGACTCATTCGACTATTTAGGGAATTGAAAAAGTATAAGCCTACCGAAATAGCCGACTTGCACAACAACCTCCGAAGTCTATTTTTGGTTTTTTTGTTTAAGGCATCAAACTATCAAGTTAGCATCTTGGACAAAAGAAGAAAACAAAAGAAGCTATTGACTCGGAGGGAAAACAAGATTTTAAGACCATTGGATCCCGTCACTGAGTGCTATGGGGAAGTTTTCCGCAAATTGGGGTATAATTTCACTCTAAGTCATCAGTTAAACAAAGTGGATAGAAAGATTCCAAGGAATCTCATCCACATATTCAATTCGAATGACAAAAAAATAGGGATAGCACCATTTGCCAAACACAAATACAAAGTGTTTCCAATAATCAAAATGGAGGAAACCATACGTGATCTTTGCGAAAAAAACTATCACATTTTTCTATTTGGAGGAAGTGAAGAGGAAAAATCAATCTGTGAAAAGTGGGCAAAACAATATCCAAAGACCACAAACACTATAGGCAAGCATTTTCTTTCTGAAGAGCTGGACATTATTGCCAATTTAGACGTCATGATCAGTATGGATAGTTCTGGCATGCATATGGCATCACTTGTTGGAACAAGGTGCCTTTCGATTTGGGGGGCAACCCATCCATATGCTGGTTTTCTTGGATATGGACAGTCAATGGACGATTGTATTCAGGTCGAACATCCTGCACGTCCAAGCTCAATTTATGGCAACAAACCATGTCTTTGTGATGGTGTAGAAGCGATTGAATTGGTTACTGTGGAGATGGTTACAAAAAAAATAGAAGAAGTGTTAGGTTAACATAATTTTCAAAACACCTTCAATGAATTTAAACAATATTTTATAAGTGGCTTTGCATCATAAGGAAAAAATATGTCTCGTAGTATGCCAGTATGGCAATGAAGTCAATGGAGGAGCAGAAATACACTGCAAGATGCTTGCCGAAAGATTAACCCCATACTACCATGTTGACGTATTGACTTCCACCGTCATAAATTACAATACATTCCAGCCATACTATCAAGTAGGTTTAGAAATTATCAATCAAGTAAATGTAAGGAGATTTGAATCAACCCCTTTCGACAGGGTATTCTACGATAAAATAGCAAAATCGAGCAAATTAGGCCGAAAGACGAGAAGAATGTTCTTTAGAACTGGAATCTTAAGACTGATCGCCAATTTTATCCCAAAATGGGATTTGAGCATCGAAAGCGAAAAAGAAGTACTCAAAGCACATGGATTCTATTCTTCTGATCTCGTGGGGTTTGTGAAGAAAAATGCAAATGATTACAAAAGCATAATTCTTTTTTCTAGCTCAAACCCAAACACTTTCTTCGTCGGCGAAATGTTTCCTGAAAAATGCATCTCTATCCCCACTGCACATCATGATGGTGAACTGTTCAGATCTTTGCATACACATTTATTCACAAGTATCAGACATATCGCATTCAACACCATAGAAGAGCAAAAACTTTGTGAGAATATATTTGGAAAATCAATGTCACCTTCAAGCATTGTGGCCGTTGGTGTGGAAATTGCAGAAGCTGAATCAAAAGAGCACATATTCGAAAAATTCAATTTACCGGAAAACTACATCTTGTATTTTGGAAGAATCAGTCCGGAAAAAATGGGCAAATTGACCGAATGGTTTTTGGCATACAAGAGAAACAAAAGATCAGATGTGAAACTTGTACTAACAGGCCGGTTATTTATGGAGAAAAACGATGACCCCGATATAATCTACACTGGCTTTGTCACTGAAGCAGAAAAGATAGCTTTGATCGAAAATGCTCGATTTGTCATCAATCCATCGGAGAGAGAAAGCTTGTCTTTGCTCCTTTTGGAAGCCATGACACTTGGAAAACCTGTGCTCGTAAATGGTAAATGTGATGTAATGAAGCAACATTGTATCAAAAGTGGCTTTGCCTGTCAATATTATGTTTCAAAGTCTGATTTTCTCCAAAAATTGGATTTTATGCTTTACAAAATTGAAGACCCAAAAGCTATTGCTACCAAGGCGCAAGATTATGTCAAAAAACATTATGACTGGAATACAATATTAGGAAAACTAAGAACACTGATAGAATCAACTCCGAATTAATTAATCCTGTTCCTTTTTGACTGAAGTACTATCCCCATCCTACAAAACCTCACAAATACAATAATTATATGTTTGTGATTGAAAAATTATTATTAAATAAAAAAAAAGTTGCATTTGTGACTTGAATCTAGCTTAAATGGAAAAAATATGTTTTATCGTTTGTCAATATGGCAACGAAGTGAATGGAGGAGCAGAAACTCACTGCAAGATGCTTGCTGAGAGATTAACATCATCATACGAAGTTGACGTATTGACTTCGACCTTCATTAGCTACACTACATTCCAACCTTACTATCAGGAAGGTGTGGAAGTAATAAACCAAGTAAATGTCAGAAGATTCAAATCCGAACCTTTTGACAAAGAATTTTATTACAAACTTTTGCGATCAAGTAAATTAGGGAGGAAAATCAGAAGGAACTTATATAGAATGGGGGTTTTGCGGTCAATTGCCTCCGTATTTCCCAAATGGAATATAGGCTTGGAAAAAGAAAAAGAGGTACTGAAGGCTAATGGCTTCTATTCTCCTGCACTGTTGAATTACATGCGGGAAAATGAAAGCAGTTACAAATCCATCATCCTTTTTTACTTTCCTAATCCTGCCACATTTTTTGTTGGTGAAATGTTGCCGAAAAAATGTATACTGATTCCTACCGCACATAATGAACGAGAACTGTTTAGGTCTATACAAACACATTTTTTCACAAATGTCGGACATATTGCATTCAATACAGAAGAAGAACGAAAGCTCTGTGAAAATGTCTTTGGGAAATCAATGTCCCCATCCAGCATAATAGCCGTTGGGGTAGAAGTTGCAGAACCTGAGTCAAAAGAACTTATAATCGAAAAATTCAACCTTCCGGAAAACTACATCTTGTATTTTGGAAGAATCGCTCCGGAGAAAATAGGCAAATCGATCGAGTGGTTTCAAGAATACAAAAGAAACAAAAAATCAGATATAAAACTTGTATTGACAGGCAGGCTGTTTATGGAAAAAACTGAAGACCCTGACATAATCTACACTGGATTTGTTACTGAAGCAGAAAAGACAGCCTTAATCAAAAATGCCAGATTAGTCATCAACCCATCGGACAAAGAGAGCTTGTCTTTGCTACTATTGGAAGCCATGACACTTGGGAAACCCTCGCTGGTAAACGGCAAATGCGATGTGATGAAGGAACATTGTATCAAAAGCGATTTTGCTTGCCAATATTATATTTCAAAATCTGATTTTATCAAAAAATTGGATTTCATGCTATACAGAATAGAGGATCCAAAGGCAATTGCAACCAAAGCCCAAAACTATGTCAAAGCAAATTATGACTGGGATAAAATTATGGGGAAACTACGCGCCTTGATAGAATCCTCTCCTTATTAACTAACCCTCTCTTTTCGTAAATAAAAGGAGAGAAATTGTTAAAACATCACATCCGATTTCAAACTATAATTGGCCTGAAGTACCAGGGAAATAGCCTACACCAAAAGAGGAAACCCTTCAGTGCCAACGCTGGAGAATCATTTTGTCATTTGAAGAATTGCGATGGCTTGGAAACAATCAAATCGGTAAGTGCAAAATTGGTTTTGAAAAAGATTGAAGAGATAACAGTGTTTCAATGATCACAATTCACTTTTCAAAGTGAAAGAAATCTTCTTCCTTTTTCAACCAATATGCAACATGTGATTTGATGATTAGCGGGGTACGTTCTATTTTCCGAGTGATCGATCTCCAATAATAAGCGAAATCCTTTTCTCTATTCCCCCAAGAATCCTCCCACCAATGTATCGTGACTGTATTATACGTCAGGCAATCATCAGTATATTCTTCAGTCCATGAGAAGGGATAAAAATAATCTTTGGTCAACACCAAAACATGCTCTGCACGTTGCGTTTTATAGGTGTTTATCTTATACTTACCAAGAAGAACAGAAGAAGAAACATTTGGAGCAGCCATAGGGTGGTACTTCATCCGTTGCAATTTTTCCGTTTCTTTTAGGCATGCTTCTACAAAAGCATTGCCTTTCTCACACCCAATTACAGCCGTGTTAAATGGATACTTAGACAGCCCTATTTCTGTCTGAAATGCTATAAAAGCACTTTCATCCATTAAACTCCCAAAAGGTTTGATTACTTCTACATCTGTATCAAGATAAACCCCACCATATTTAAAAATTGCATAAAGGCGTACGTAGTCTGCAATAAATGCCCAGCGCTTTTGCTTATACAAAATTTCCAAAAACGGCATCCTATCAAAGGGGGTGTTTGATTCATCCCACTTTCTTATTTCATATTCCGGCAAAAGAGTCTCCCAAGAATTGATACATTTCTTTATCGTCTCACTGTATTCGCCCTTACCATACCAACAAAAATGAATAATTTTAGGAATCATCGATTTACTTTCTAATTTAGTTATCTTTGCGTTCAAAGATAGAAAATTAGAATAAATAAAATGGGTATTAGTGGACTTGTTATTACGTTCAACGAAGAGAAACATATCGAAAAATGTATCAAAGGTTTGCAGGAAGTATGTGATGAAGTCATTATTATCGATTCAAATAGTAAAGACAATACCGTATATATCGCTGAATCATTAGGGGCTAAAGTAATATCCCAGGATTTTTTAGGTGATGGACCCCAACGAATTTTTGGCCTCCAGTTTTGTGGAAATGACTGGATCCTAAATCTCGATGCAGACGAATTTTTGGATACCGATTCCTATCACTTTTTAAGAAGCAAAGAATATCTAAACCTACCTTACGACGCATATAGTTTTAGAAGAAGAAATTTCTTGAAGGATAAAGAAATAAATTATGCGGACTGGTATCCAAGTAATGCTTGCCGATTTTTCAACAAAAAAACAGCAAGCCCTTCTTCACAGATAGTCCATCAACATGTGATAGCTACCAACATGTTAAAATCAAAAATGCATTTGGTTCACTATGCATGGGACAGTTTTCACCATCTAATCGCAAAAAAAAACCAATATACAGATTGGCAAGTAAATGAATTTGTTAATCAAGGGAAGCGTGCAAAATCATTTTCCCCTGTATTTCATGGTGTTGCAGCTTTTTTCAAAGCCTATTTTTTTAAAAAAGGCGTTCTTCATGGCATAGATGGGGTGACATTTTCACTAATCCAGTCTTTTTTCTCTTATATGAAATATGCGAAGATTTTGGAAGCTCAGCGCGAAAAAAAATAATTCACTATCACAGAAAACCTACTTGTTAGCATGTGTTTTGCTACATTTTTGAAAATAAAAACCAACTAATGACTTACCCAATCCCAACGATCAAAAACAGCTCAAAGCCTTCACAGTACCAAAGAGCAGTTGCCTTCTGTGTAGATAGGGGTTTTCTTCCATATGCCTCTTATGTAGCCCACCAAATTTTAGAAAAGGAGGAGCATAGAGACTTTGATATCGTCATCTGCATCCCCCACACAGAAAGTCTCCCAAAGGAACAAAATCCAAATATACGATATTGTGCCATCGACTATTCACACATTCTAAACCTTCCCGTTGGCAGACTTTCGATGGCTACCTATTACAAGATTTTCTTGCCAGCCATTTTTGGGAATACTTACGAACAAATTCTCTATTTGGACGCGGATGTGTATGTGAAAACATCATGTATATCATCTTTAATGGATAATCATAAGGAGAATACGGGGCTGGTCATGGCGGTGGACATCTCTGAAATAGAACGCAAATCCGGCCTTAAATTCCACAACAGCTATTTGGATCACTATGCTGCCGTCAACCATCAATACAGCAATGCTGGTGTCATACTGTTTAATACAACTAGATTACTGGAAATCGGCTATTTGAATCAGTTAATGGGCTATGCTGAAAATAATCTGGAAAAATTGGTAAGACACGACCAAACATTGATCAACACTGTTCTCTATAACGAAATCAGCTCTTTATCATTTTTGTTCAATTATCAGCTAATTGACACAACCATACCATTTTTAGAAGAGTTCGAACCAAAGATCCTGCATTTTGTAGGTGAGCTAAAACCTTGGAATACAGCTCATGGATTTGCGGGGAAATTGCACGATGAATACAAATCATTTATACAACAACATTTCCCCAACCATAAAATTGAAGCAAATTCTGAATTTAAATTAAAATATGAAAGCCGTAAGAAGAAACGTAAATACACAATCCCGCTACGTGAGCAGCTATCATTAAAAATATTTATAGGCAAAGAAAAATTAAAACGTAGCATTTCTTTCTTCCAAAAGTCCACAAATACTGAAGCAAGGAAGAGACATAAGAACAGAAAGATATTGCCCAACTTCCGGGTTACAATACGCAGCTATATCTGTGAATAAAAAAGGTGCATAAAGAAATAGCTTCTCTATGCACCTCAAATCACAAAATCAATTAGGCTAACTTACCTAAAGCCTCTTTCATTCTTTTCAAAGCTTCTTTCAATTCTTCATCTGAAGCAGCATATGACAATCTTACACAATTTTCAGCTCCAAATGCAGCTCCCGTTACCAAAGATACATTTGCTTTTTCCAATAGGTAAAGACAAAGATCGTCCGCACTCTTTATGCTATGCCCATCAGCACTTTTTCCAAAAAACGAAGATACATCTGGGAAAAAGTAAAACGCACCTTCCGGAACATGTGTTTTGATCCCCGGAATTTCCCTCAACAATCCCAACACCAATTCCCTTCTTCCCAGATAGGCTGCTGCCATTTCTTTCGATGGTTGCTGATCACCGGAGATTGCTGCCAAAGCTGCCCTTTGCGCAATACCTGTACCTCCAGAAGTAAACTGCCCCTGCATTTTTTCACATGCTTTTGCAATAAACAATGGCGCACAAATATACCCTACTCTCCAACCAGTCATGGCATATCCCTTTGAGAAACCATTTACGGTGATCGTCCTGTCAAACATCCCCGGGAATGATGCTATGCTTGCGTGTTTCCCTGTAAAATTGATCAATTCATATATTTCATCCGCAATCACATACAAATCCTCTTCAGCTTTCACTACTTCGGCGATCGCTTCCAGTTCCTCTTTGCTAAACACAGATCCTGTAGGATTGCAAGGGGATGAATAAATCACTGCTTTTGTCTTGTCCGTTATCGCATCTTTCAATTGAGCTGCTGTAGCCTTGAAATTATTCTCCAAAGTCCCTTCTATCAACACAGGAACACCTCCTGCCAACTTGATGATCTCTGCATACGAAACCCAATATGGAGAGAAGATCACCACTTCATCACCCTCATTCAGCATGCACATAAATATATTGGCAATAGAATGCTTGGCTCCTGTGGAAACTACAATATTTTCGGCTTTGGCATCTGCTATTTGATTTTCTTCACGTAATTTCTTTGCAATTGCCTCCCTAAGGTCTTGATATCCGGCTACAGGTGAATAAGCGAAGTACTTACCTTCATCAATTGCGGATTTGGCTGCTTCCTGAATATGCTTGGGAGTCTTAAAGTCTGGCTCCCCAAGGCTCAAACTGATAATATCTATTCCTTGGCCTTTGAGCTCTCTCGCTTTTTTTGCCATTGCCAGCGTTGCTGACTCTTCCATTTGGTTAATTCGGTCTGATAGGATTGAATTCATTCTAGTGGTTGTTTTTTTTAAATTTTGTCAAAATTAAAGATTTGAATCTTTAATTCTAAACATAACTGAGATTTGATTGTGAATTAGTAAATTTAGTACCCAATATTAGTATTCTCCGTACGTTAAACAATCAGATGAAATCGATCAAAATACTTTTAATCTTACTCACAGCCTGCCATCTAAGTGCGCTTGCCCAGAAAAAGACCGATGAAAAACTCAGTGATCCGGACTCATCTGGTATTGTAAGTGACAAATTGCTTCCTACGACATCCCCACTTTTGCTTTTTGACGAACAATCCAAAAAAGAGAAAAAGAAAAAACAGAAAAAGAAAGAGAGAAAAAACATCTACTTTGGTGAAAAAACCAGAAAGGGCAGGACAAGGCAAATGCTAAGAGACCAAGTACAGCATACAATTTTCAATTATACTTCAGAACAGAGGACAGTAGATCCTTATATCAGAGACATTTATTGGTATGATCAAAAAGACAAAATGATTCGTTCCAAAGATTTCGATCCTACAAAAGGGGTTTTGCTACATGGTCCTTATGAAAAATACCTAAATGAAACGGTCGTAGAGAAGGGGATGTTTTATTTTGGCACCAAACATGGAACATGGTTAAGTTTTGATGCCAAAAGCATTCTGATTGACAAAGGGCATTATTACGAAGGCTGGCCAAAAGACTCCAGAACCACATATTATGATGATAATAATAAGGTAATCGAAAAAATCACACCTGTAGAGTATGATTTAAACGAAGGTAATTTCTATCATTTCTACCAAAATGGTCAAGCTGCAGTGATCGGTGAATACAAATATGGTGAAAAAGTTGGCCTCTGGACCGAGTATTGGGACACGAAAAACACAACCGCAACCAGAAAAAGAGAAATCCAATATCAAAATGAACCTTTCTCAAAAAACTTCCGACCCTACATCCGCGCCGAATGGGACAAAGACGGAAATTTGATCTACAGAAACCTTGCTTCAAATTAATTTACCATTAACCCTATAATTTTTATAGGTTATTTAATTTTGCTTTATTTTTTTTCATATATTTGTCACACTAACAATTGGTATGACACAAGAACAATTTAGTAAATACTCATTTCTACTAGACCGAACGGCCAGAAAAGTCAAACAATATGCGCAGCAAAAGTTTAACTTGGGTGAATTTGACATCACCGTAGATCAGTGGTTGGTATTGAAAAACCTTTCAGAAAATGAATTGCTGAGTCAGACTGAACTTGCGCAATTGGTATTCAAAGACCACCCTACGTTGACAAGAATCATAGATATTCTTTCTAAAAAAGGTTATGTTGAAAGGGTGCCCCATCCACAGGACAGGAGGAGTTTTCAATTACACCTGACTATCCTGGGAGCTGAAAAAGTAAACTCCCTCAAACCACAGGTAGCTTCCATTCGCGAAAAGGCATGGGAAAATCTTGACACTAAGGATTTTGAAGAGTTCAAAAGGATATTGAACACTATTTACAACAATCTTGAATAGAAAAATCCAATAAGGTTTAATATAGTTGTTATACTAATTATATTTGTACGAACAAATTGAATTCACATTGGTTTTACCAATAAACAAATAGAAAGATGATTAATACTGACATTTGCATAATCGGAGCAGGACCAGTTGGTCTATTTGCTGTTTTTGAAGCAGGACTATTAAAAATGAGGTGTCACTTGATTGATGCTTTGCCTCAAGTAGGAGGTCAGCTTTCGGAGATTTATCCGCAAAAACCAATATATGACATCCCTGGATACCCAGAGGTAAAGGCACAGGAACTTGTAGACAATTTGATGGAGCAAATCAAGCCATTCCATCCTACATTTACCTTGGGGGAAAGGGTCGATCACCTTGCAAAACAAGATGACGGATCATTTATTGTAACCACCAGTGACAAGACCCAGGTACATGCACAAGTGATAGTGATAGCAGGTGGTCTTGGTTGTTTTGAGCCTAGGAAACCCGTACTAGAAAACTTAGAGAATTTCGAAGGCAAGGGGATCACATATATGGTCAAAAACCCAGAAACTTTCAGGGATAAAAAAGTGGTATTGGCAGGCGGTGGAGATTCTGCTTTGGATTGGGCTATTTTCTTGTCTGATGTGGCGGAAAGAGTTACCCTTGTCCACCGTAATGAAACTTTCAGAGGAGCGCCAGACTCGGCTGCAAAAGTATTCGATATGGCCAACAATGGAAAAATAGACCTTATCCTATCTGCCAACCTGAAACAAGTCGGAGGAAATGGTGTATTGAATAGTGTAGTGCTCGAAAGCAAAAGCAAAGAAGAAATCAAGATAGATGCTGATTACCTGATCCCTCTTTTTGGTCTTAGTCCAAAGCTGGGACCAATTGCAGATTGGGGATTGAGCATAGACAAAAATGCAATCGAAGTAGATACTACTGACTACTCAACTGGAGTGGAAAGAATCTATGCCATTGGAGATATCAATACTTATCCCGGAAAACTGAAGCTTATACTTTGTGGTTTCCATGAAGCAGCTATCATGATGCACTCTGCATTCAAATATGTATATCCAGATCAAAAATTGAGTTTCAAATACACTACCGTCAATGGTGTAAATGCATTTTAATTTTATCTTTGCACCATGGTAACATTTACAGTAGAAGATCACCAAGGCAATCGCCAAGCAATCGAAGCTCCAGATGACATGGGCTTGAGTTTAATGGAAATCCTGAAAGCTTCTGAATATCCTGTTCTTGCGACATGCGGTGGGATGGCATTATGTGCCACCTGTCATGTCGAAGTTTTAGAAGGGCAAGATTCATTGGGAGATGCCACAGATGTGGAGCTCGACCAATTGGAAAACCTTCCAGAGTATTTTCCGGCAAGTAGGCTTGCATGCCAAGTAAGGATTAGTCCTCTTTTAGAAGGAGCTGTCATCAAGCTCAGAGGTGAAGATAATTAGCATTAAGGAGGTCGAGATTTGACCTCCTTTTTTTTACTTGATCCAATTGAGGTTTAGATACATCTCCAATTTTTCATTACATAACACAGACGTATCCACCCAACAATTCAATAACTCCTTTTTCCGGATCTTGAATCCTTCTATTCCAATTAGCTAGCCAAGACGCTTTTTCCATCGGCGAAGGATTTTGACCCTACATGCCCCCAAACGTAAAAAAAGCCAGTCCGGAAGGATATCGGGACTGGCCTTGGTATAATGTGACGGCGATCCTGATGGGACTCGCTCTCCTCCCGTGCGCTGCGCCTGTCTGTCTTTCGTGGAGCTTATCCGTCACGGCTCAGGGTGGAAAAGGTAGGAAGTTACCCAAACTAAGAATGTTGATGCTTTCAATCATCTGTCCAAAGAATTGGTAAAAGAAATATCGGTTCTTTTAGAGATAGAAAATGGAGAGCTTGCTACCATAAGGGAGAAGCACCCGGGAAAATACGATTTTGGCACATTAAGAATGGTCGCTGCATATTTGGCGAGAGATTGATTCTAACCAAACCTTTGATGTTTCAAAAAACCTCGAAGGTTTCCGCCACAAGTCTATCCGCTATACTTTTAGGATTGCCACGCATCTAT
>NZ_JBHUHR010000046.1:138228-140385 GCF_042682445.1 Belliella marina | reverse complement strand
GTTAAGAGAATAAAAAAACAAATCGATAAATTCGGTCTGACTAATGAGGATTTAGGCCTCGAAATCAGCTCAAATTGAGGGATTTTGTTTACGTTAGTCAGAATGTTAAAACAACAGAGTAACTATGAGCTATAAGTTTCCAAAAGTAAAATTGAATGAAGAAGGACTTTTTGGTCCGACTACAGAAAACCATTATTATAAACCTGTAACCTATCACAATAAAACAGCTGCTGTAAATAAACATAAGACAACTTGGGTATTAAAGCAAAACGAGCAATTTGAAGTATTTAGAGTTTCTGACGAGAGTAAATGGTTTTGCAACGAAAAAAATGGTTTATTTTCAATTCTTGACAATGGTGGAGTAATTTTGGGGTCAAACGAAGAGCGATTATCTTTTTTTCCTAATCCTGTTAACACGACAGACCCATATCACGGATACCCAATTGATAGTGGAGAATATGAACCAAGCATTGAATTGGTTGACAAATGGCTTGAAGATAAAATCATTGACGATAGGCTTCATATAAAAATTTTAAAAGGTCAAATATGAAGACAATTAAATTTTCAATAAAAGTCAAAGCAATAGATAGCTATATCTATGGCGGTCACTTATTTTTAATCTTGAAGGACGGCAGAATTGCATATACTGAACTTAGTAAAGTAATAAGAAAGCTAGTTGACAGTTACCCTGATTTTGAAAATTTGATAAGACTTTCATTTCAAAGAAATGACTATTTAAGCAATAGACAAGGTCTTATGATTTTAGGCGTTGGTGAACTTAAAAATGTTCTTATGAAATTGTGGGAACGTGCAACAAACGAAATTGAATTTACAATTGATTTTGATATAGACGACTTTGAAATAATTTCAGAAATTCCTTCTATGCCCGTTCTTGATATGCGACTTTATGCAATGAGAATGTATTTAGGATGTAAAGAAGGACTTTATGAAATAAACCTTAATCCACAAGACAATTATCATTTGAAGCCAAGTAAACCCGAATTAAGATTTGACGCAAAAATAACCCATCTTAACGCAAAGTCAGGTGAAGTAATAATTTCTGCAAATAGTGAAGGTTTATTTCACGGTAGTTTTTTAAATGAAAAAAATAAACTTGAAGTAATAGCTAAACCTGTTGCAAAAAAATCAATACGGACAGGTTGGTCAAGTTATGATGTTATTAATTACGAAGAGCATAATAATTTTGAATATTTTGTAAATGAAACAGAAAGTATTGACAACAAACCAAAGTATTCAAAATTTGACGAACAATCTGTAAGAAGAAGAATTACTGAATTTGGTAAATCCAAATACGGAATGGGTCAACTTATGGAACATTCAAATTTAAGAGCAGAGGATGTAAGTTATTGCTTTAACAGTTCTACTTCAGGCTTTTTCTTTACCAAGGATGGACAATTTATAAATATCAATTTGAACAAAGAGAATAAGCAAGACTTATATTTCACTTCAAGAAATCATATACTGCCAAATCTTGAAAAATCAAAAAAACTATTTACAAGACCTGTTTCAAGTTCAATTGTTCCCAAAGGCTGTGTTATAGAGTATTTTGACAAAGTAGCCCTTTACCATAATGGAAAAGCAAAAATTATCGAAAATAGTCCTTCAATTAATGTTAGGTCATACCCAAGTTCCATAAGATACAGAAACTTAATTACAATAACAAAAGATGAAGAAATTTCGATTCATTCAATTTATCCTTTTGACGAAGCACCAATTAAATTGACATTTGATGACTTTGACTTTGAAAATATATTTAACTAATTATGACTCTCCCTAATCATGCATGTAGCCAAATATTCTTTGACAGGTAGTGTCAACTGATTTTATAAATGGATAAGATTGGTTTTCTTGTGACAAATTACAAAGCCATGAATATCTTAGATTTTACCAGGGATTTTCCTGATGAACAGAGTTGTGAGGAATATTTGAAATCCCACCGGGAAAGAGAAGGGGTTTACTGTAAAACCTGCTGCAGTTATACCAACCATTACTGGTTTGGCACAAAAAAGTGTTTTGAATGCAGTAAGTGCAGAAGAAGGACTTCCCTTAAAGCAGGCACTGTAATGGAGAGCAGCAACCTGTCGCTGCATACCTGGTTTGCGGCATTCCTATTGATGTGGGCAACCAAAAAGGGGG
>NZ_JBHUHR010000046.1:72758-138078 GCF_042682445.1 Belliella marina | reverse complement strand
AAAAGAGACAGTGCCTATATGCTGAAGGGAATGGTTGAATACGATGAGGCCTATGTGGAAAAAGCCATTGATGGGGAGTTGAAGAAACAGCTCAAACGGGGAAAAGGAAGCCAGAGACAGGCAATAGTGGCCGTTGCAGCCGAATCCACCCCATTGGAGGATAAAAACACAGGGGAGATATCCAGACACTGTGGCTTCTTCAAAATGAAGGTGATACAAGACGCCTCGGCAAGCTCTGTTGACGGGTTTGTAAAAGAAACAATAAATAAGGAGTCGGTGATTTTCACAGATAAGAACCAAGCTTATGTCAATTTGGAGAAGCTGGTGGAAAGCCATGTAAAGGTGAAGTCATCGGCAAAAACTACCAACGGAGAACTGAACTGGGTACATACGGCAATCAGTAACCTGAAAAAAAACCTGTTGGGAATCTATCATATGGTTACAGAAAAGTACCTTCAGAATTATCTTGACGAGTTCGTATATAAGCTAAACAGAAGGTATTTCGGTGAAAAATTATTCGACAGATTAATTATTGCAGCTATTCAACACTACGTGTAAGATTGTGGGGAGTCATAATAGAAAAAGCATACTACCATTCTAACAAAGAAAAAGGATAAAAGAGCACACGGATGAGCTTAAAAGAAGACATTGAAAATTTATTTAAAAAAAATACGGGATACGCAGAGCCCGAACATGCAATAAATCAGGCTGAGTCATTAAAATCTTTATCCGTTGATCTTTACACTGATTCAAAAAGGTTTGTTTATGAATTACTACAAAATGCTGATGACTCAGTAATATCGGGAGTATCAGTAAAGGTGGGGATAAGGCTTTTCGATGATTTTCTAGTTGTAGCACATACAGGTAAGCCTTTTGACAAAAGAGATTTAAGAGGTCTCTGCGGTGTTAGTGACGGAACTAAAAAAACATCAATTGAAAAAACAGGTTATAAAGGTATAGGTTTTAAAGCTGTATTTGGACAATCAGATAAAGTAGTTATTTATTCAAATGGAGATTTTTTTAGATTTGACTCAAATTATGCTTTTGAGTGGAATACTAAATGGGGAGATAATCAACAAAATTGGGAAAAAGATAATGATAGATTATTTTATTATCCTTGGCAGATTATACCAATATACACCGAACGAGAAGATGTTGATGAAAGAATCAACGCCTTTATAAATTATGGTGGGTTTACAGTAGCAACAATTATTTTATTAGCAAAGGGCAAAGATGATGTAAAAAAAGCAGTTGAAGAATTATCATCAAATGTCAATATGTTTTTATTTCTTAAAAACATACAAGAATTAGACTTTAACATTGAGACTCCAAATGTTATTATGTTAAATAGAAAGCAAGATTCTACAACTGTTGAAATTAAACACAATGGAAATACTAAGTTTTCATGGATAATTAGATCTGTTAAAATACAAGTTCCAACAGAAGTAAGATTAAAATTAAAAGAAGAAAAGAATATTCCAAATAAACTTTTGAATGCGACTGAAACGGAGTTAACATTTGCAGCAAAAATAGATCAAGATACTATTCAAAAGCTTAGCAGTGATGAAAGATTGCTTTATTCATATCTTCCAACTGAAGAAAGAAAATATGCCTTTCCTGTCTTAGTTAATAGTAGCTTTGTGATGAGCGCAAATAGAGAGACATTACATGAAGACTCAAAATGGAATAAGTGGCTCTTTGAAAATATTCCTGCTGAATTATTAAATTGGATCTCAGAATTGGTACATGGAAGATTTGGACAGAGTGCTTATGAATTGATACCAATAAAATCATCTATCAGCAATCTTTTAACTTCGTCTTATCAAAATAGTTTATCAAGTGCACTCAATTCAATTCCTTTCATTCTTTCGAACAAAAATGAATTAATTAGAGTTAATCAAGCAATAATCGACATTACTTCAATTTCAAAAAAAGCTTTTATCACGGAAAGTGCTACAAGAGAGTTTATCATTGATAAAAATAACAGCCAAACAATTCATACAAATCCTTTTCTACCTTACACAGAATATGTTCAAATTTTGAAAAATAGTGGTGTTGCTATTTTTGATTGGGAAGATGTGCCAAAACTGTTAGAATCTAGGGCTTTCCAAAAAAGGCATTCGAGTAAGAATAATATTCAGCTAATTCAATTTTTTAAACAACAGTGCGAAATAGAGAATCCAAAATATATTAATGAAAGTAGAATTAAGAATTGGTCTTTTATTCTCGATCATAAAGGGAATATTCTTCCTCCATCCAACATTTATTTTCCAACACCTGACGATGAAAATTGGAATGAACCCAATAGTGAAATTTCGTTTTTGCATGCCGATGTTCAAAATTTTTTACTCCAAAATCCTGAAACACGGAATTGGTTAGAAAAGATAGGTGTAACTGAGAAAACAGATCTTTCTTATCTCAGAAAAACTATCATTGCTAATGCATCTGTGTATAGTACTCTCGAAAATACATTGGGAACTATATCGACTATTTTTAGTCTCTATACTAAAAATGAAATTGGCAAAGATGAGCTTGAAAAACTATCTGAACTCAAACTACTAACTAGTAAAGGCAGTCTACTACCAGCAAGACTCTGCTACTTTTCCGACACCTATAATCCAAGGCTTAAATTACAAACGGAGCTCCATGATGATATTTTTATTAGTGAAAGCTATTTGTCTGATAATGCTGAGAAAGATGAGTGGAAACGCTTCTTTAAAATGATGGGGGTGAAAGATGGTATAACAGCTATATCATATCCTAAAACGAACAAGTTAGAGTTAACTCAACAATATCAATTTTTAAATGATTATTTCGCAGAAGAAGATAAATCTTTTACACCTTTTCTATCAACATTTCAAGCCGATGAATACTCCGGATTGACAACTTTACTTTACCTTACCAAATCCAATGACATCAATTTCTTAAAGATTTTCTGGTCAGATATTATTGAAAATATAAGTATTGAAGATTTTAATACTCCAGCAATTGCTTATTGGGGTAACTCTGGATATCCAGGAAGAAAAGAAGGTGATGCAGTTGAGAATTATTTAAAATGGTATATCCAGAATAATGATTGTATTCCCACTCTGATGAATTCATGCAAGAAAGCAAGTGAGGTATATATTAACACTGAAGATATTCTTAGTATAGCAGGAAGCTATTTGCCAATATTTTTTAAGGATGACCTAACTCAAGATTGGAAAGCCTTTTTTAATTTCAAAACAAAATTATTATTAGAAGATTACTTAGAAATATTGACGAAGATAGCTTCTGATACTAACAAAGATGGTAAAATAAAGAAGGAGAACGTCACTCGTATTCAATCCATATATAAAATTCTATTAGATCAATGCACTAATTGGAGTCAAGAAGATATTTTAAAAGTTGAGGAGTGGGCAGTTAAGGGCTATCTACTAAGTACTAAAAATATTTTTGTTGAATGTCACAAGCTTAAATTTTTCATAGATGGCAATGAATCAATTTTTCAAGATCAGTTTTCTTTTTTACTGATTTACGCTGAAAACAAGCAGTCTTCCTCTTTAGAATTTTTATTAGAGTGTCTTAAAATAAAAATACTGAGAGAAGGTGATTTTGAATTGATTCATTCCCAAGAAGAAACTTGTTCCAATTTGATTGATAAATTGAAGTCAATCGTCCCTTACTTCAAAACATGGATTGAAAATCAAACAAACGACCCAAATACCAGAGATTCATTAGAAAATCTTGAGTATAATATTAATCAGCTCAATGTTTTTCAAGCTGATGAGCTCAAAATTAAATATGCCGATGTTGATTTTATAAAGAATGTAAATGTTCATTTTAATAACTTCAACCTTTTTATTACAAATCCGTGGAATAGCAATAGTGTTTTATTGAAGTTACCTGAAATCTTATGCCGATATTTTTATCTATTAGGTCATGACAAGAAATTGGACTTTTTGCTAAGATCAAGCGAGAGCGAAATACAACAACATTTTGCACAAGAAAATATTGATATCCCTGAAAAAGTTAGTAGTACAGATATTACACCTAATATTGAAAACAATCACGATGACCTTCATCAAGTAAAAGGAACAGTTGATAAATCTATTATACCTTCCGATTTCTATCATTTATCAAAGTCCGATTTTGACTCATTAAATTATGCCAAAAGTATTATAGATAGAGCTGTAAAGAATGTTATTAAATATCTTCAAACCCTTTCAGAATATGATTGTAATGAACATTATATAATTGCAGAAAGTGTAATTGGAGGCATTAAAAAAAATGGAAATGAAATAACAGTTGTAGCAAGACCATCCGATGATGATTTCATCTTGTTATACTATACATCGGAGTTTGATGTTCTTGAATATGTCGATGCTGAATTATGGTGTGAAGACGGTTTACACGCACCTAAACAAGTTACATTGGGTCAGTTACTAAAGAAAACCGGTATTAATAAAATTCCAGTGAAGAATATTCATGTTTCTCACTCAGAACTTGATGCACTACTAACTACTCCCAAGAATGAAGAATTAGAATTTAATGCAGTTCCATTTGTTCCGCAAAAGATAGCACAAATTATTTCATCATTTGCAAATACGAATGGGGGATCATTGATTTTTGGAATTAAGGAGTTAAATCCAAATAACAATGAGATGGTAGGTCTAAGTAATGATTTCAGAATTGATGAAATCACTAAAAAAGCGATTTCATTACTTCAACCTATTCCACTTATAGAATATGACTGGGTACAGATAGTAGATAAGTCTATTTTTATGATCAAGACTACTAAATCAGAAAGTGATATTTTACTTGACAACAAAAAATACATAAGAAAAGAATCTAAATCATTTGTAGAAGAAACATCAGCCGAATCTGGTATAACATTACATGTTCCAAGCTTTAATAAAACAATTGCAATTATAATTGGGATTGAAGACTATTTTCCAAAAAATAATATATCACCTGTTAAGCATGCAAATTCTGATTGCCAAAAGTTTAAGGATATACTAATAAATAATTTAGACGTGAAAGAAGATGAAATCTACACGTTTATAAATGAAGAGGCTCTGAAAAATTCAATAGAATATGAGTTAAAACAACTCTTTCATTACTTAACCGAAACTGATCGATTAATTTTTTATTATGTAGGACATGGCTTTCATAATGGTATAACTAATTATCTATCAACTTATGATATGCATAAAAGTAACATACCAGGAACGGCAGTTTCATTAAGAACAATTTTATTAGATCCACTACAAAAATCTAAATGTAAAAATGCACTTATTTTTATAGATGCCTGTGCCCAAAGTTTTCAAGATGAAAATGAGAGAAGTCAAATTTCTAATATTAACGATGAAGAACTATTGTTACTTTCTAATGATTTTCCACACTACGCTACATTTTTATCATGTCAATCAGGACAAAGTTCATATTCAAGTGACAATTTAAAAAATGGCATATGGACGTATCATCTCGTTGAAGGTATAAGTGGTAATATCCCAGAAGTAATTAAAGCTAAAAAATATATTACGGATAGACTACTGAGCGACTATCTTTCGACAAGTGTAGCCAAATATACAATGAATGAACTTGGAAAACATCAAAATCCAAAAACAATACTTGATTCAAGCTATGAAAATGTGATTTTGGAAATAATAGCAATAGAGAATTGAGAGTTAAATATTTAAAATTAAGATGAATGATTTATAGATTATATGACTAGTATCTACTGCCTACAACATTTAGCCCACTAGAGAAAAGCCCTGATAGGAGAAAAAATCTATCAGGGTCGCCGATAGTGATCGGGATGCTAGTGGCTGCTGACTGACTTGTGCGACTTGGCGCACATCCGCAGGGTGAAGGGTTTGCTAGGTGGAATAGTCGGATGCCTTTTACTTTTTGCCTTGATGCAAAAAGTAACAAAAAGATCAAGACGGAGATATCCTATCAGCGCTCTAGTCCAGCGCTGGCCCGGATCTCCGTCGTCCTGCCCGCATCAGGCGGTTAGAGTTGAAAACAAAAAGTTTTTTCATATAAAATACCTTGTAGTTGGTATTTTTTTGTGTGGTGCGGGAATGGTCATATTTTGCAATAACCAGACATTTTCCTTATCATTGATATATAGGTTCTGGTTTCGGAATTAGATTAAAAAGTTATAATACATTTAAACAAAAAATGAAACTTCTATTAAAATGTATTTCTGATTTTACTCAAGGAAATATTTTGACGAAAGAAAACGTATCATTTTTTTTTATCAACATTAGACAAATACTTGAAAAGGAAAGATTAAACACAAAATATCCAAAAATATTATTCTTCAGCAATTGGTTAGTTCATCCAGAACTTTCTAGAAAAAATACTACAGAATTAATTCTACAAGAAATGCGATCCGCGATTGTTGAGCACTTCAACAATAATACCGAAATTTCAATTGAATTATCCAAAAAAATAAATCTGACAAAACTTCGCGAAGAAATTTTAGACTTTTTAGAAAAATTTAATATTGAAAAAGGATTTTTAAAACGACAAAAAGATTGGGATAACATGGAGTTGACTTTACTACACTTGCTTTTAGATAAACCTGTATTTTTTGACAAGTTAAAAGAACTAAAAACAGAGGTAGATGTTAATTATAATTTTATCGGATTTAAATTAATTGAATTTGATGATTCAATTAATTACGAATTACTATCGAATGAATTAAGGAAAATGAATTCTCGAATATTGATAGCCTTACCAAAATTGTGAAGAAAAAAATGCTTTACAATAAAGTAGGCAAAGCGGAATCCCACCCCTAAAGCTCTCAATTCCTGTCTCCTCGTGTGGGAGGATTTAATCCTGATTACGGAACAAGATATGAACTTCACTTCTTCTCCTTGCGGGGAATCTTTTTCTCTATTTCCTGCTTTGCCATAATCAAAAATTAAGACATAACTTATCCTTATTGTCTTTTTCAAATTTTTCATTTGATTGTCTAAAATCATCGCCAACATTTTGCCAATCAGAAACCATGGCTTTTAAATCCGCTTCATTTCCTGACTTAGAGTAATTATTATCAAAATATGAACCTACTATATTCAAAACACTCCCCATACCGACTAGGAAATTATTTTTGGGCAATAAAAAATCTGTTCTATATTTTTCTTTCTTCTTGCTCATCTTTCTTATGATTTACAACTTGATTGGATTAAATACACACAGTTTTCGCAAAACTACCTATTTCAACTTACATTATACAATGATGAAACGTACTTTTTCAATTCATGTTTTAACTTTATCCAATGTTTAAAGACCTGGTCTTTGACCTTGCAATACCGACTGATACACAATCACAAGTAGTAATTTTATTATAGGATGTTAGGGACTGAAGTTGCAAATGAACCCCAATCATTTGCTCATACTTACGTTGTATTCGTTATGTCCGAAGATCCTTTCGGGTGGCATGTTTCAATGGATGGATAGGGTACATTCTTAATACTAAATAAACCTAAATCATTAATCACAGAAACATCATGGTGAAAATACATGTTTTAATGTATTTTAAAATTAATTTAAGTCACTTAAATTTGATTTAGGAAGTTACTTGCATGCTACAAGAAGAATTAAAATCGCTGATGCTTGGGAGGTGCTTGAATTATAATTACAGAAAAAATGGAAGGTACAAAATATATCAAAATAGTAGAGACATTTAAATTAGGGGGCAATGATTTAATTTACAAGGTGTTCTCGGGAGATATCCAATATTCAACATTGGAGTTCAGGTTAGACAGAAGTTTATTGAGTTATGGAAATGGGAAAATTGAAGGAAATAGCAAAGTTGAGATTGGACAAAAAATTAGGATTTTTGCGACGGTATATAAACCTATCGGTTTAAGTGATAAAGTTAGGCTTACAGTAGAATTAAATACAAAATCTAATTCTATTATTTATGATTATCCTGAAAATTTACCTCAATACGATACTGTTAAATTTGATATAACTATAATACTTAACTGAAGTCACGATGAAACAACTCCTATCACTTCTGTTTTCTCTTATCTTGACAGGGAATGCTTTTTGTCAACAAATTGAGATGAAAGAGCTAACTACTCCAGCTACCCCAGCCTTTACTATTTTAGGGCTAAGTCCATCATTTATCAATAGACCAACTTCATCAAAGCCTTTTTTTGTTAGCGTAGCAAATGGATTAAATGGGAGTGCAATTGCGTCAGACATAGCAATTGAAACAACGCCGTTTTGGTGGAAATCACACTCTAATTTAACTTATGAAAAGTATTACGGACTTGATAAAGATTTTTCATCTACTAATAAAATAGCAAATGAAATTGCTAGGTCTTTTGCAATTTCATTTGCTACCAGTGACGCAAGTCCAGAAATAGATAGCTTAAAATCTAGGTACATTGCTTCTGGAATTAGATTTCAGTTTCTAAATGGCAAACCATCAAAAAAATTCAAAGAGTTTTATTTAACAATAAATGTCGAATCATTAACACGAGCAATATTTGAATCAATAAAAAGAGAATTGGAAGATACATCTACGGATCTGGAGATCACAAATTGGGTCGAACTATATGAATTTGCCACTCTTTCAATTTCAGAATATATTGATCAATACAATAGATTATCTGAACACGACAAGATAATATTAAAAGAAAAAGTCAAAGAAAATATTGAAAATTATTTGAATACAATTGAAGAAGATCTAGAAGTATTTGACAAATTAAGCGTGAAGAATAATTTTTCAAAAGAAATTAAACAGATCGATGAAAAGGTTAATGAGAAAATTGTAGAAATGAGGCAAATCAGTCGGGTCGGGCTTCTTTTAGAATACTCGGGTGCAATAGTTCTCCTATCCCCTACCAATAACTTATGGCATACAGTAGAGCAGGACTGGGCTAATTGGACTACATTAACTTACAGGCATGAGTCAAAAAATGAACAAAATAATATGCATGATTTCAGTTTGTTAACTCGTATTGGTGGAAATTTCACTCAATCAAATACAATAAATACAGATATTGGAATAAGCTGGGCATCATTTGCAGACGATCATAGTTTAAGTTTCGAAGGAATTCATAGAAGATTTACAAGCTATTTTGACGTTACTTCTACAGAAGGGCAGGTTTTCAGAGTTTCTGAATCCAAAAACACTTGGAGGTTTGCCTTTGCTTACCAGTATCGATTAACGGATTTAATAAATGTTTCGCTCTCGGCTGGGAAAGATTTTGAAAATTCTAAGATATCTGCTGGTGGACTATTCACTCTTTTAAACTTCAATTTGTTACTACCTAGTAAAGAGATTCTTTCTGTAGAGGGAAATTGATTTATTAGAGTAACCGATTGGTCTATTTGCTTTAGTTAGTTCTTAGAAAAAACATGATTTGGTGCTTTTCTATCTAATAGGTAAAAAAAAAAGCCCAATCAATGATTAGGCTAAGGACAGAAGAGAGGGGTTAATTAATTGCGAAGAATGTTTAATGTTGAGGGTAAAGCGTTAACTGTTAATCGTTGTTGGCGTTCGCATACCTTTTTATCTCCCCATTCACTTGTCCTAAGACGAGACGAGACCTCTCCTGCCGTCGAGGTGACTTAGTCGTAGAAAATACAGCCGTGTCACGTCCTGAAATTACTTGACACTTTTTTTATACTTATCCTTTCGTTTTATAGGCAAGTCATTTCGAACCTGTCTCACTTTAGGGAGGCAAAGGGAGAAATCTCATACTGAATTTCACACCCCAACTTCAATTTAACTTTCCAGTTTCAAAAAGGGACGAGACCTCTCTCCCGATGCTTTCGGGAGAGAGGTGACGTAGTCGTAGACACTAGCTTCTCGTCTCTAGTTTCTCGCTTCTCGTCTTCCCAATAGTCATCGGAACAGGCTTAGCTTCTCTTTTCCTCCTCAAAACCTTCTGTGTCACTCTGCCCCTTAGCGATCTTGGCGTGAGACTACATCCTAGCCTCCGAATATCATGATCCCCTTCACCTCTTCCTTTTCTTCTTCCTGCAGGTGCACAATGACTTTTCTCTGGAGTTTTTCGTAGGTTTTGTCTTTGAGGAAATCCAGGTACTGGAGATCCAGGTCTTTGCCGACCAGAAGGACTTCGATTTCCCCGGTATCTTTGCCATGGGCATAGTCACCGACGATATAGGCTTTTTCCACTGCTCCCATGCGCCGGACGATTTTCTCCATCAATTCGTCCAACCCCAAGAATTTGGATACCATGTTGCTGATTTCGTCGAAGAAAGGATGGGACTTGTTGGCGCGGTAGACCTTGGTTTTGCCTTCGTCTTCGGTATTCAGCAGCCCTGCCTCTGTCAACCTATTCAGCTCTACCCGGACGGAGTTGGTCGACTCATCAAATTCCTTGGCCAGAGAGCGTAGGTATCCCGAGTTGTTATGCGAGAAAAACTTCAGGAGCAGCTTGATGCGGGTTTTGGAAGTAACGATGGAGGAGAGCACTTAATTGGGGATTGGTTGATTGGGGATTGGTTGACTGGGTTATTGAGTTATTGGTTGATTGGGTTAGGGAATTGTAGATTGTAGATTGAAAGATTGAAAGATTGGAATGTTGATTGGTCATTTCGACTTTACCTCACTTTAGGGAGGAAAGGGAGAAATCTCGAACTGAACTTACACAACTCAGTAATATTTTTACTTCACTTTTTCTATACACTACGAGACCTCTCCTAAGGTCGAGGTGACTTAGTAGTCATTTCGACTTTACCTCACTTTGGGGAGGAAAGGGAGAAATCTCGAACTGAGTTCGCACAACCGAGTCATATTTATACTTCACCTCTTTAATTCACTACGAAACCTCTCCTACGGTCGAGGTGACTTAGTAGTCATTTCGACTGAAAGGGAGAAATCTCGAACTGAACTCACACAACTCAGTAATATTTATACTTCCCTCTTTAATTCACAACAAGACCTCTCCTACGGTCGAGGTGACTTAGTAGTCATTTCGACTGAAAGGGAGAAATCTCGAACTGAACTCACACAACTCAGTAATATTTATACTTCACTTTTTCTATACGCTACGAGACCTCTCCTACGGTCGAGGTGACTTAGTAGTCATTTTGACTGAAAGGGAGAAATCTCGAACTGATTTTACACAACTGAGTCATATTTTTACTTCACCTCTTTAATTCACTACGAGACCTCTCCTACGATCGAGGTGACTTAGTAGTCATTTCGACTGAAAGGAGAAATCTCGAACTGATTTTACACAACTGAGTCATATTTTTACTTCACCTCTTTAATTCACCACGAGACCTCTCCTACGGTCGAGGTGACGTAGTCGTAGAAAGCACTCGTATCTTTAATCTTGTGTCTCATATCTCACATCTCGCTTCTCGTTTCTTCCCTCCTGTTTCTCTTACTATCTATTACATCCTTTACTGCTTCCCCCCTCAATTAACTGATAAACTTACTCTACCAATCAACCTTTCCCCTCAATCCACTGATAACTTACTCTACTAATCAACCTATTCCCCCAATCAACTGATAACCTACTCCACCAATCAACTTTTCCCTTAGTCAACTGGTACCCCATTCTACTAATCCCCCAGCTTCGCCCTGTCAGTCACGGGAAGTGCTTATCGGAGAGGTTGAGTAATAAATTTACTCATGTTTAACAAATTTACCTACTCCTTCCACTTTTGCAAATAATTCCCTGTAAAATAATGCCGTCATGGGGAATTGGTGAGTTGCTGGATTATTGGGAGGGCTTAGGGTTAAAAGATGTGGATGTGACATATTGACCTCCGATATTACCCCATTTACATTCATCGTATCAACCTATCAGCAAAACCAACAACAATCAAATTATTTTCTAAATCAATAACATTTTAATCCTTTTTTTGAAAAATTTACATTATTTTTAAGAAATATAGTTAAAAATGAAACCATGAACCTACGACTCAACTCTGAATTTGGGACATTGAAGGCTGTGTTGATGCACAGGCCTGGGAAGGAAATAGACAGACTTACCCCTTACAATAAGGAATTTCTCTTGTTTGAAGATGTCCCCTATTTAGATGCCATGCAAAAGGAGCATGACTTTTTCACAGACCTGATCAAGCAAACAACCGGAGCGCAGGTATTTCGGCTCCATGAATTATTGATCCAAGTCTTATCTGACGAAAAACTTCTCTACCAACTCATGCGGCAAGCATTGACAAAATCAGGGATGACACATCTGACGGAACATATCATGGGGAGACTATCCACAGCCGAATGCGCGACCGCATTGACTGCCGGGGTAAAAGTCCATGAATTGAAAAGAAAAATACCAAACTTGGCATCTGGGGAATTGATGGATTATGCATTTGTGATCCCACCAAGCCCCAACCTCTATTTCCAAAGGGACCCAATGGCGGTCACTCCCGGAGGGATTATCTTTTCCAGCATGAAAATGGACGGGAGACAAAGAGAAGCAGATTTGCTGAGAAGTATATTTGAAAACCATCCCGATTTCAAAGAAAACGTCCACCACCTATATCCTGTGAATGGACATGACAGCCCTCCCAGCATAGAAGGGGGAGACGTCATTGTTTTGTCAAAGAAAGCAGTTGCCATCGGAAACTCAGAGAGAACCGACGAAAAAGCCATCTACCATGTCGCAAAAGCTCTTTTGGCTGAAGGTACAGTAGAAAGGGTCTATGAAGTCCATCTTCCCAAAAAAAGGAATTACATGCACTTGGATACTGTTTTCACTGTTTTGGATGAAAACTTGGTCCTAACCTATCCAGATGCTTTGAATGCTGTGCTGCAAACCTCACTTTACACGCTCAAAGAAATAAAAGAAGATAAGGTTAATATTAAGAGGGAGGTTTTGAATGAATCCTTGCTGACTGTGTTGGAAAAGGAAATCCCTTACCTTGAAATCCTGCACACAGCAGATGGAAATCCAGATTATGCATTGAGGGAGCAATGGTTTGACGGCGCCAATGTCTTTGCCATAGGACCTAGAAGAGTAATCTCCTACAACAGAAACAAACACACCAATAGGGCTTTGAGAAATTCAGGCGTTGAAGTGTTGGAAATCCCATCATCCGAACTTTCTAGAGGCCTGGGTGGACCAAGATGCATGACCATGCCACTCAGTAGGGCGAAGATTTAGGTAGGGATTGGAAAATTTTAAGATTAAAAAATTGGAAGATTAGGTTGTAATGTTAGAAAGTTGAAATGTTGGTTTACGCATTATAAGCTCTCTGATTCCCCGCTTGGCACTTGGTACTTGGTACAGAATAATAAGATTGGGTTGGAAGGTTTTAATGTTGGAAAGTTAAAAAGTTGGGAGAGTTTAACTGCTACTGCGGGCTGTAAAATTGGCTTATGCATTACAAATTTTCTGATTGACAGCTTTGTACTTGGTACTTGATTCTTGGTACAAAAGAGAAAAGATTAGGTTGTAATGTTAGAAAGTTGAAATGTTGGCTTACACATTATAAGCTCTCTGATTCCCCGCTTGGTACTTGGTGCTTTTTACTTGGTACAAACAACCACATCCTTATTTCATTTCCCAAATTCCTTGTCCATAGACGGGGCGAGACCTTCCCGCAATTCGGGACAGGCTTCTCCCAAATGCTTTCGGGATCAAGGTGATCTGGTGGTCATTTCGAACCTGTCTTACTTTAGGGAGACAAAGAGAGAAATCTCGAACTGAAATTTATAAATACTTTTCATTTTCTCACTTTTTTGACCATAATCGGGACGAGACCTCTCCTGCCGTCGAGGTGACGTAGTCGTAGAAAGCACACTTGTCACGTCCTGAAATTAGTTGATGCTTTTTTAATTGCCTTCTTCTTGAATGCCGAATTGTTTTCAATTGCCCTTTCAGGGCAGAAATGAACATCTCTTTTTATCCAAGCATAGGGTTTACACCCTATGCTAATGTCAAAAGCCCTTTCAGGGCTCCGCTTCTCTGTCACGTCCTGAAATTAGTTGACATTTTTTTTATTGTTTTTTGAGACTTGCTTTTTCTTATTAGGACTTCATAATTCGATATATGTATATATGTATATCCGCCTACATACAAGTAGCCACTTAAAATAACGTATTCAGTTCAAATCCATCAGCAGTTGACCGTAAACTGTTGTCTGTTGACGATTATCAGCATGATTTATGTGTTTTAATATACGTACTTGTACACAAGCGGATAATCATATATGTATATCCGCTTTTACACCAGTAGCCATTTATAATATTGTTTGAAGTTCATTTCAATCGGCAGTGGTCGGAAGACTGTAGACTGTTGACGATTATTCGCATAATTATAAGTAATATGTTCACCTACTGGTGTCATTGCGGATAATCATAATTCTCTAGGTACTTGATTGTAATCCAGCATCTACTACCCTCAGCGCATCTCTGCAACTTTGCGATCTCCGCGAGACTTTTCCCGCTTCTCGCTTCTCGTCTCTCGCTTCTCGCATCTTACCTCTCACATCTATCTATCAAAGAAAGATCTTCTTCTACTGACTTTCAGATCTTGGAGAATGGCTGACTTCACACGGATATCTACACTGTAGGATGTAAAAGACCCAAACGGAATCCAAGATACGTTCATCTGCCAACAATGTAAATCCCTGGCGATGGAAATCATCGTCTGGGTGATTTTGGCAGTGGAAAAATCATACCCCGTATTAAAATTGACTTTCCATTTTTCCGTCAAACTTAAGTCCCCATTGACATTCAATGCCTGGGTGATATTGGTATTGCCACTGGTTTGTCTATTGTAACTCACATTATATCCAAACCCGATATTCCATGGAATGCTCCAATCAATGTATTGGCTCGGGTCGTTGACAATCCTGGTAATCTCATTCTCCACAAATTCATTCATCTGACCACCTTGTTCCAAGAAATTATTTGTAATCTCATCCCGTACCTCACCTGGGGATTTTTCGGTTTTGCTTGGATTGAGACTACCATTCAGGTTGATTGTGGCATTCCTGATTCTTCCTATTCCCTGCCCCCTCTTCCAAGCATACTCATTGATTCTCCTTGTCACCTGAGCGCCTTGTGCATTTCTGCTTGTACCTTCTGCATAGGGATCCATCGTGGCAGAGAAGTTCACAGATAGCTTGTTTTCAAAGAATGAAGTCCTTGTGTTGAAGTTGATCGGAGCCAATTGGAATGAATCGGCGGCAAAGTTATAATTGGTGGTCACATTAAGAGTTTGCAACAAAGGTATTTTCTTAGTTTGTACCTCTGCTGTATCACTCTGTGTTTTTATTTTTGCTTCCAATACATTCCTGATCGAAATACTCAAAGACCTAGACTCGCCCAATGGTGCACCTTGGAAAATAAACCCTTGATGCCTCGAATACAACTGCCTTCTTCCCGTACTATCCACTTGTACATTCTGATAATACCCGAAAGCTGGATTCGAGAAATCCGGTGTATAATTGAACCCAAATGAAGGCTGGATATGATGCCTTATCGCCTCTATTTTTTTATTATTCTTGAAGGTATAAAAACCATACACATTGGTATTCAAATTGAATGAAGTAGTATAGAACCCTACCCTGTTGAATCCATTTTCCACGATTCTATCTACCCTATTTTCTACGTCATTGTAGTAGTAGTTGATCTTTTCCAAATACCATAGTTCGGTGTAATTGGCAGAGGCAGTTCCCGTAAAATACTTGAAAAGTGTGAAATTGGACGAAAGAGGGATAGTACTTCTGGCGCCATTATTTGCATCCCTGAGCAGCTGGGGGAGATTTGCCAAATTGAAAGGCAATACATCCGGAGCCTGTTGCTGCTGGTCAAACTCCCCGAAATCCTGTTGAAAAGAAAGATTTGGGACTCCCAACGCAGGAGTTATCCTATTGGTGATTGAGTTCTGAAGACTGAAATTCCACGCCACATTCAAAGTTTTCAATGGCTCAAACTTTAAATTCTGAAATGGGTTCTGTCTATTCATGTTCACAGCTATATCAGGCAGGGTCAGGTTCACTTCATCTGTTTGGATATTCTGGGAATGCCTCAGGTTAGCCGACATACTAAATGGAGTCCCGGCAAAAGTTTTACTGTAGGCAATATTCGATGAAAAATCAGACCTGACATTGTTTGCAAAATTATTGGGATTGATCACCAGGTTATTGTAATTCTGGGTCCCTGCATTTACCGATGCCGAAAATCTTGAATTCCCTCTTGACTCTGGGGTATGTTGCCAACTTACCCAGACTGAAGTGAAATCCAAAGGATTTTCCTGTGTCTCGGGGCTTTTGAATTTTTGGTAGTCCACATTAAAACTCCCATTGAATCTATATCGTTTTTTGTAGATCGTAGCCGCTTTGGCACCCCAGCCACCATTGGAATAGACATCCCCAGTCAACCTGGAATGTATATAGTCATTGAAGGCAAAGTAATATCCAAAATCCCTCAAAAACAGCCCCCTTCTCTGCTCTTGTCCATAAGATGGAAATACTATTCCAGAGGCCTTTTCTTCTGGCGTGTCTGGAATAATCCCAAAAGGCAACCCAAATGGGGTAGGAATATCATTGAAATACAAGTTAAAGGGACCTGTCACTACCTGTTTTCCCCTAATGGATTTGATCTTGGCGGCACTGATATGCCAATGTGGTTCTGCGAGATTACAGGTGGTGTAATACCCATGATCCATATAGACACTTCCATCTTGGGTCTTCTTGATCGTCTCGCCCCGCAACAATCCATCCTGCTGCTCCGTAACTACATCCTTGATAATGGCTCTTTGGGATTTGAAATTATACCTCATTTCCTTTCGGATCTCATAAGAAGTATTCCCCTCTTTAAACATGGGGTTTCCTGTAATATTCCCCAGAGAATCCGTGACCCCGGAAGCAAACAATTCACTTTTATCCCAATCGATAATAATCAAATCTGCATCCAATCGAATGTTTCCATATTCAAACCAGGCATCTTTGTGCAGGTAAATTTTGTTTTGGGAAAAATCAGTTATGATACTATCTTCACCATAATAATTGATTATTGTTTCAATATCGCCTTTAGGCACTACATTTGTGCTGTCCTTTTTTGAAACGGTATCTGGAAGGATCAATTCTGGGATTTCGATTTCAGGATCTATCTGCGCTGGAGTCCTCAATATTGAGTCAGGGGCCACGATGGGTTTTTCCACCCTTCTTTGTCTTCTTTCTTGGGAAAAGGCGAATTGGGGCAACACCCAGAATAAAAGGAAGATAAATAAATAAGGCCTGTTATTCTGCACTGATTGATTCAAATTTGTTTAAAAATTTATAAATTTCGAACGAGCAAAGTTAATGGTATTTAATGCTTATGAAACGCATCCGAGTTAAAAATATTCTTATAATTTCTATATTAACATTTTCCTTCCTACTTACGGGATTTTTGCCGACTGGTTCTAAGGCTCCTGAGTTTAAATTAAAAAAAGTAGTAATCGATGCTGGACATGGTGGAAGAGACCCTGGCGCCATAGGTTCTTTTTCAAAAGAAAAAGACCTCACGCTCAAAGTAGCGCTTTTGGTAGGCCGGTATATAGAGGAAAACCTACCTGATGTAGAAGTGATTTACACCCGGAAAACAGACGTGGCCATTGACCTCAAAGAAAGGCCAAATATCGCCAACAGAAACAAAGCTGATTTGTTTATCTCCATCCATTGCAATTCCGCTGGCAATAGATCGGCCTATGGCACTGAAACATTCGTGATGGGAACCAAACATTTCGAAGCCAACTTTGACATTGTCAAAAGGGAAAACTCTGTAATTACCTTCGAGCAAAACTATGAGGAAACTTACGAAGGTTTTGACCCCAAATCCCCAGAGTCCTATATGATGTTCAACCTTACCCACAAAGCTTTCCTTTCCAACAGCCTTTCATTGGCGTCCAAAGTTGAAAGCGACTTTACATCAAGGGTCAACCGCCATAGCAGGGGTGTAAAACAAGCACCATTTTATGTACTTTGGAATTCAAGCATGCCTTCTGTCCTCATTGAACTGGGCTTCATTTCCAATGCAAACGAAGAGAGATACCTCAACAGTAAAGATGGGCAAACTTACCTAGCCTCAGCAATCTACAGATCTGTCAAGGCTTATAAAGAAGAAATTGAATCGATGTAAGCCTTGGTTAGGAAGACATGCCGTAGGTAAGTCGGTTTTGCCAACAAAAGCGTTGAGCATCCAACAATCCCATTGAAACTATACACCACCCATTTTCTTCAAAACGAGAATGGGTGTTTTTTTATTAATTAAATCCAAAGGACTGAAAAGCGAAAACAATTTGATTCTTATGATCTTAATGAGTTAATTTATCATTGGAAACAAAACCCAATTAACTTTATGGACATCGAATTCAACAAAAACGAAGACCTCAACAAAAACCTACTTTTTCAACTCAACAAAAAACTACAACAAGTAAAACTTGGTGGTGGTGAAAAGCGGATTGCCAAAGAACACGAAAAGGGCAAACTGACTGCACGCGAGAGGATAGATTACTTGGTAGATCCAGCATCGGATTTCCTTGAAATTGGAGCATTGGCAGCTGATGGCATGTATGAGGAAGAGGGAGGATGTCCTTCTGCCGGTGTGGTCACAGGAATAGGCCATGTCAAGGGCAGAATGTGTATGATCGTGGCAAATGATGCCACTGTCAAAGCAGGCGCCTGGTTTCCAATGACTGCAAAGAAAAACCTGCGGGCACAGGAAATCGCCATGGAGAATAGAATCCCTATCATTTACCTTGTAGACAGTGCCGGTGTTTTCCTACCGATGCAAAACGAGATTTTTCCAGACAAGGAACACTTTGGGAGACAATTCCGAAACAATGCTAAAATGTCATCTATGGGCATCATCCAAGTTGCAGCCATCATGGGAAGCTGTGTTGCGGGGGGAGCTTACCTACCCATCATGTCTGATGAAGCTATGATCGTAGACAAAACCGGGTCGATATTCCTTGCTGGCTCTTACCTTGTCAAAGCTGCCATCGGAGAAACCGTGGACAACGAGACCCTAGGGGGTGCCACTACACATTGCGAAATATCCGGCGTGACGGACAATAAATATGACTCTGACCAAGAGTGTTTGGATGCCATCAGAAACATTTTTGACAAGATCGGTGCTTCTGAAAAAGCCGGATTTGATAGAGCTGAACCAACAAAGCCAGCAAAAGACGAAAACGAACTATACGGAACATTTCCATCAGACAGGGTAAAACCCTACGATATGGGAGAAATCATCAAGAGATTGGTCGATGCCTCGGAATTTGAAGAGTACAAAAAGGACTATGGAAAAACCTTGCTCTGTGGCACTGCCAGGATTGATGGCTGGGCTGTAGGAATCGTTGCCAACCAGCGAAAAATCGTCAAAAACAAAAAGGGAGAAATGCAAATGGGAGGTGTGATCTATTCGGATTCTGCAGACAAAGCAGCCCGCTTTATCATGAACTGCAACCAGCGTAAAATCCCATTGGTTTTTATCCAAGATGTATCCGGCTTTATGGTCGGAAGCAAAGCGGAGCATGGGGGCATCATCAAAGATGGCGCAAAAATGGTCAACGCCATGGCAAATTCCGTAGTACCGAAATTCACAATAGTCGTGGGTAATTCTTATGGGGCTGGAAATTATGCCATGTGTGGCAAAGCCTATGACCCAAGGTTGATTTATTCCTGGCCCACTGCCCAAATGGCTGTCATGTCAGGCGCTTCAGCTGCAAAAACCCTCCTACAGATAAAAGTGGCTTCCCTAAAAAAATCCGGCAAAGAGATTACCCCAGAGGATGAAAAAACCTTGTTGGACGAAATCACTGCCAAATACAACGAAGAATTGAGCCCATATTATGCTGCTGCAAGGCTTTGGGTGGATGGCGTGATAGACCCGCTTGACACTAGAAAAGTCATCAGCATGGGCATAGAAGCTGCAAACCACGCACCCATTACCGAAAGGTTCAATGTGGGAGTGATTCAGACTTGATAATTGACATTAGATTTGTGATTTTAGATCTTAAATTTGAAAAAAAACATCAACCTTTGAGTGTGCCAAGGCATATTTGAAACCGTTTTGACAAAGTGAGAATAGTCGAACTCAGGTTTGAAGGTTTTTTCTGTTTTGGAATAAGATCATTTGTCCACAAATACTCCTTATATAAAATGATTGTTTACGATTCTCCATTCCTTTGCCTGTAGAAAGTAAACCATAAGGTTTTTTAGATGATATAGAAAGGAGACAAGCATAAAATCCGTTGTGAGTGATGTTTGAAACGGCTAACGGGAAGAAAGCTTTTATAATAACAACCCCTGTTTGAGTTCGAAAAATGATGGCTTTGTAAAAAATCATCCACATTTATGCTGTTAAAAAAACAGAATTCTGTAAATTGAATATGGAAATTTATATTGATGAAAGAACTTACTGACCAAGAATTAAATGCGTTGATTTCCCTTCTTGATGATGATGATCCAGAAGTGAAAACCCATGTTCAAGACAAAATAATTTCCCTCGGTCATAGCATCATTCCTTTTTTGGAAAAAAAATGGGAGGACAGTTTCAACCCCCAACTCCAAAAAGAAATTGAAGACCTTGTCCACTCCCTTCAATTTTCCCAACTCAAAGAGCGGCTATATGACTGGGTAAATACCCCAGACCAAGATTTGCTGACAGGACTCTGGATCATCAACACCTACCAGTATCCAGACTTGGAGTTTGACAAATTGAATACCGATATGCACCAAATATATTTTGATGTCTGGACAGCCTTCAAAAACAATTTGTCTCCTCATGAGCAAATACGGATCATCAACAATGTATTGTTCAATACTTTGAGATTTTCTGCCAATACCAAAAACTTCCACTCTCCGGGAAACAGCATGCTAAGCAACGTCTTGGACACCAAAAAAGGAAACCCAATAAGCCTTTGTGCCATTTATCTACTGGTGGCAAAAAAACTGGGCTTACCGATTTATGGCGTGAATCTTCCAAACTTGTTTGTTCTTACCTATAAATCTGTCGATGCGAATTTTTACATCAATGCATTCAACAAAGGACTGGTATTCAACAGACAAGACATCCACAATTACCTCAACCATCTGAAAATAGAGCCGAGGGATGTGTTCTTCGAACCTTGCTCCAACAAAGATATCGTAGTGAGGACGATCAGAAACCTGATAGTCGCATTTGAAAAGCTGGGAGAGTCTGAAAAAGTAGATGAAATCAAAGAATTACTGAATATTGTAAATGAATAGAGCAGTTTTTTCAAAACATCCAATGCGACTATCCGCAATATTTTGAATGATAGCTTTACTGAAGGACATACATCATTTAACCCTTACATTACAACCTACAGGCCTGCTAGAACTTGGGCTTGGATTTTTCTTGTTTTGGATACTTTCGAGTGCATTTTCCAAATATCTCATGTTGGCACTTTCCGGAACCTGTGGGTTATTGTCTATTGCGCCACGATAAGCTACTGCAAACCCCGTTTGGCTAGGGGTAATCACAACCACCTCAGGGAGTTTCGTAACCCCGAGCTGCTTGGTCAAAAGCTGGGCTCCATCATCCAACACCGCCAAACCAGAAACTTTCCCCTTAAACCTCTCTAGCACTGCTGGTTTATTTTCTTCCTCATCATTGCCAAAGTGTGGATTCACCATCACAAAGACAAAACCATCCTTGGAAAAATTATCATGCAACGCTATCACCCTATTTTCATATAACTTTGAAAATGGGCAAGACAAAGTTGTAAACACCAACACAACGGCCTTTGAATCACTGTAGGAATCCAATTCGAAAGACTCACCGGTATGGATATTTTCCAGGCTAAACCCTTCTACCCTCTGTGCAAATGATTGGATTGAAAACAGGAAAAACAGAACAGGCAAAACAGAAGTCGCTTTCATGATGATTTTATTTTGATTCATCTATAAATATACCAACAAACTCTTTACCAAATAGTATAAGTGAGCACCATTTCTCCTTCTACCTGCACTTCAACTTGGTAAAAATGGTCAGAAAAATCTGTGTGATAGACTTTTCCCTGAATCACTTTGTCTCCCAAAGCAAATGGCTTCAGCAGAATATTATCTTTCAGACTAATCCCTTTTCTCCCTTGGCATTTGTATATGGATTCTTTGGCTGACCAAGCTATCGTGTATAGCAAAGGGTCTTCTTGCAAAAACTCCAACTCAGAAGCCGTCAAAAACTTTGGCCCGAGTCTGACAATCTTCTCTCTAACATAGTCCAAATCAATTCCCACAGGCATATCTTTATGGAAAATCGCAGCAGCCAACCCTTTGGTGTGGGTCAAGGAAACATAACCATAGCCATCCATCGTATGTGACTTCCCGTGTTCATCCTTGTAAAAGCCCGGATATGGAAGAGATATGCTGTCTAGAGCATACTTGATCGCCAGCCGGGCAGCTTTCCACTCTTTCATTTTCTCGACATGGGAGATATTGGAAAGGGATAATTTTTCACGAAAACTCAAAAAAGCCACTTCATTTTCTGAAACTTCTTGAATATTATTGATCGCCAAGGCCGATAAAGCACTAATTTTTTCTATTTTTGTTTGCATTGCCCTATTTGGGTTTTGGATTGCTTACACTGCAATATATGTCGAAAATACAAGTCAATAAACTTCATACGCTTACAGGACACAATGACTGCATCTATGCATTGGCAGAAGGATTTGATCCACGATTTTTCTACACTGGTTCTGGTGATGGAATGGTGGTAGAATGGGACTTAATCAATCCTAAAGATGGTAAATTAATTGCCAAATTACCACATTCTGTATACGCTTTGGAGGTGGATAAAGAAAAAAAGCTGCTTTTCATTGGTCACAATTTCGAGGGTATCCATGTCATTGACCTTCAGGACAACAAGGAAATCTGGTCTTTGAAAATCACCGACCAATCCATATTCGATATCAAGTCCGTTGGCAACGAGCTATTTGTAGCAACTGGAGATGGTGTAATCACAGTCATTGACATCACAGAAAGATCCATCAAAAAACACCTAAAACTCAGTTCGAAAAGTGCCAGGGTAATGGCAGTCGATCAGGAAAAGAAAAACCTGGCCATAGGTTTTAGTGACCACTCCATCAAAGTCATCAACACGGATGACCATGCTCCCACCCAACTCCTAAACGGCCACAGCAATTCTGTATTTGCTTTGGCATACTCCCCTACCCAAGACACACTTATCAGTGGAGGCAGGGATGCTTCATTGAAATTCTGGGACACCAATACCTATCAGGAGACAAACAAAGTGATAGCACACATGTTTGCCATCAATTTTCTTTCGTTTAGAGAAGATGGCATGTTTTTTATAACTTGTAGCATGGACAAGTCCATAAAAATCTGGGATGCCGAGAGCCACAAACTGCTCAAAGTGATAGACAAAGCAAGGCACGCAGGCCATGGTACATCCATCAACAAAGTGCTTTGGAGTACATATAACCAATCTATCATATCGATCAGTGATGATAGAAGTATTTCGATTTGGAAAGTAGAAATTTGAAAACTATGAAGATGACAGCATTAGAAATCCGCAAAAAGACTTTTGAGAAAAATTTCAGGGGATACGACAAGGAAGAAGTAGACGCTTTTTTGAGTGACCTATCAGCAGAATGGGAAAAAATCAGCACTGAAAATGAAGAGCTCCGAAAAAAACTCGATCAGAGTAACCAAGAAGCCAACAAACTCAAGGAGGTAGAAGCTTCCCTATTCAGAACTTTGAAAACTGCGGAAGATACCGGTGCGAGCATCATCGAAGAAGCCAATGATGCCGCCGAACATATCGTACAGGAAGCCCATCAGAATGCCGAAGCTATGCTCAACGATGCCAAAACACAATCCCAAAATCTCATCGAAGCGGCAGAAGGGAAGGGAAAACAGATCATGGCAGAACTGAAAGCTGACGTCACTGATTTGGTGAATGGTTATGAGACATTGATCCACCAGAGGGAGTTGATTTTGAAGAACCTGAAGAAATTGGCAGAAGACATTGAGGACAATATCAGTGTTTCCACTAATGACATCAAGAAAGTCAATGTGAAAATCCACCAGGAAATGGTGGAAACACTCAACAAGAACAATGCATTCACCATCGCCAACATCAATGACCTGAAAGAAGAAGAGATGGTCAAGCACACATTGGAAGATGCCGCGCCTGAAATCGAAGAGAATCCAGTATTGGAAGAAGTGGATGACCAAGTTGTTGAAGAGCAAACCGAGCAAGTTGAATTGGCTGATGACTTGAAAAAAAATGAAGAGGAGTCAACTGACTTGCCTGAACTTGAAGTAGAAGCAAAAGACAACCAACCAGATCAAGAACCTGAAGAAGACAAAAACAAAGGGAATAAAAGCAGTTCATTCTTTGACGATATAGATTGATGGGAAAAGTATCACTAGAAGGGATAGAGTTTCATGCATACCATGGTGTATTTTCAGAAGAAACCAAATTGGGGAATCGCTTCACAGTCGATATCCATGTTGACACAGACTTCAAAAACGCCATGCTTCATGACCAGTTGAAAGACACCGTGGATTATGCCAAAATCTATCAAATAGCCAAATCCCATATGCTGGAACCAGTGAAGTTATTGGAACACCTGGCACACTTGATCATCACAGATATCCTCAAAATCTACCCCTCTTCAAAGCAAGTCTCCGTCACCATCAAAAAACACAACCCTGCAATCGGAGGTGTGGTCAACTTCTCAGTAGTAACCGTTTCATATCCTGAAGATTATGCTTAAGAAAACACTTTTCTATTTCTGTTTTACTTTATTGAGCATCTCAGCTTACTCCCAAAACAAAATTTATCAAATCTATACAAAAGAAGGTGATTTGGTTGAGGAGGAACTACTCTACAAAGCTGTAAATGAAAACGAGATCATCTTTTTTGGGGAATTGCACAACAACAGTGTTGCACATTGGCTACAGCTCCAGATGCTCAAAAACCTAAAGCAAAATCAATCAAATGTCGTTTTGGCGGGTGAATTTTTCGAAAGGGATGATCAATTGAACATCAATGAATGGCTGGAAGGAAAAATCACTGACAAAAACTTTGAGGCTGAAGCAAAGCTTTGGAACAATTACGGGACAGATTACAAGCCATTGATGCTTTTTGCAAAAGAAAACCAAATCCCCGTAGTCGCATCAAATATCCCAAGAAAATACGCCTCTTTGGTGAGCCGTGAAGGACTGGGAAGCCTTGAACAACTCTCCCCGGAAGCAAAATCCTATATAGCTCCCTTGCCTGTAGCCGTGGATATGGAACTTCCTGGATATGCAGGCATGAAGGAAATGATGCATGGATCTAGTATGAATGTCGACTTTATGGTGGAAGCCCAAGCCATCAAGGATGCAACCATGGCTTATTCACTTTTTGAATACATCGGGAAAGGGAATCAGATTTTCCATATAAATGGATCATACCATTCTAACAACTATGAAGGAATCGTCTGGTACTTGAAAAAGGAATATGAAGACGCTTCAATTCTTACCATTGCAACTGTAGAACAAAATGACACCTATTCACTGGAAGAAAAATCAAAGGGAATTGCAGATTTCATTATTGTCCTACCAACGGATAGTCCGAAAAGTTATTGACAAAGAATGTATAGCAGAGCAGAAAAATCGAAAATCAGAAAAGACTTTTGGACGGCATTTGGACAATACATGAAACCTGTACCTTCAGAAACTGGAGTTCGTGTCAATTGGTCCAACTACAAGACTGGCGTCAAACATATTTTTTTCAGAATGAAAGCCGAGTTGGATTTTGCTTCTATTGGCATTGAGATCAACCATGCTGATGAAGAACTGCAACAGCTGTTTTTCGAGCAATTTCTCGAATTCAAAAAAATCCTCCACACTGAACTCAATGAAGAATGGGATTGGGAATTACACCATATCGATGAATCAGGAAAAATCGTATCCAGAATCCAGAAAACAATCTCCCGGGTCAATGTAATGGATCAAAACGACTGGCCAAAAATCATTTCCTTCCTCAAACCACGAATCATCGCCTTGGATGCATTCTGGGCAAATATGAAGCCTGCATTTGAGGAGCTTTGAAGATATAGGATTGGAAAATTGAAAGAATTTGTCCCGATTTCTCGGGATTGAAATATTGGAAAATTATTGACGCTGATGTGATTTCACATTTTATTACAGGTGGACAGATTACTTTACTCCCCAGTATTTTTCCCTATCCAATCAAAATTCTGGATAAAGTCTATGCTGAAATATCAAGAATGCCTGGCAGAAAAACTGAAGTAGACAATCTCCTTCAATTCAAATTGATAGAGCAAATCTATTTAAAGAAAACCCTACTCCACCTCCACTCTCTCCAACAAAATCTCAGAAAGCAATTCCAATTCCCCTGCTTTATACAGAGTTCCCATTTCTTCTACAGACTTGGCCCCATCGCGAGGTTTGTAATTTTCATAATCTTGAAGGATCAAGCCATTTATTTTATGGTGACGGATGGCTTTCCGGAAGCGAACTCCACCTCCATCCGTATGGTAAGAATATGCCAAGTAATCCATCAAAAAAGTATCTTGATTGATCCAATATAGAAATTCATCCTCGAAATCCTCTCCACCACCTTCTTCCGAAAAAGTCACTTTGACCAAGTGATAATTATTCCCTTCAATTTCAGTTTCTCCTATATATGTCTTGAAAACAGCAGGGTCGTTCAGCCCATAAGGCAAAAAAGCAAAATATGCGACTGAATTGACTGAATTTGAAAATGCCTTTTCCCGCTCTTCTTCAAGCCGTACTATTTCTCCATTGACCTTACGGGTGAAACCTCCATTGTTCAAGACATCCTTTACTTGTCCGCTGCTATCCGAAAATTCCCGAGTGTACTCAAATGAACCTTGGGATTTGAAAATGGTGTAATGTCTATTTCTAAAGTCAAAGCTGATCTTTGCTTTTTCGAATATTTCTCCACCATGGGCAAGGATCGCCTGATCGATGATTTTCTCTACTTCTGTGCGCTGCTTGCAACTGAGCAAAACAGAAAATGCAATGAGTAAAATCAATATATTCCTCATAATCAATCGATAAAGCTGTAGGAAACAATTTCTCTAAGGCGAACATGATTCCCTAAGCTATCGGCTTCATAAACCTCTCTTTTGGATGGGAAATCAATCCCACGATACTTGATCGTTTCGACAGTATTACTCACAGCAAACCCATTTTTATTTTTAAGCTTATACCCTATAAACTCATTAGTTCCAGGCAAGAAATAGCACGAATAAACATCTGGCTTTACAATTTTTTCTTCCGCAAAAATGACCTCTACTGTCTCTACTTCTTTCTCATCCATCAACTTGATTTTACTTCCGTAAGTAATCTTGGAAGCATTTCCGGTTATCCCAAAAGGCATAGTAAATGCCAGAAAAGCATTCTTGATTTCAGCTTCTTTACCAGCCAAAAACCCTTCGTTCTGAATATCATTTTCTCCCATCAGATATTTGGTCTTCAACCCATCGAAAGTAACGATGTGCTTAATGCTGTCTTTTTCCCAAGAGTTTTTGGCTTCAAAAAAAGGTTTTAACCTGAACTCCATCTGAAATTCACTGGACTTGCTCACCTTTCCCGATTCATCAAACTCTTCAACTGTTCTCAATACCGAGAACTTTTCCAAGTCATCCCAAGCACTTTCAGGGTCATGAAAATCCAGTGATTCTTCTATGATCTTTTCCGCTTTTTTGCTTGGTGATGTTTCGCAGGCTAACATAGCCAACATGACAATAAAGGGTATATACTTATGAATTACTTTCATTGAATTTTATTTACTGTAAATCTCTTCAAAAAACTCCAAATTATCATACCAAAAACAATTCCATATTGAATTAACAGTAAAAAAGCATCTTCTTCTACCAACTCATTCCTATAAGCTGCATAAGACAGGAACACAGCTCCACTCCAAGCCAGAAAGACTTTGTCTTTGGTCAAAAGACTCAAACCAAAAGCAGGAATCAAATACCAAGGGTGAACTGTAGTTTGAAACAGTAAATAAACCAAAAATACCCCAACCATTGTTTCAACCAATTCAGTTGTTTTTTGGATCTTTCTTAAGAAAACAAGCCATAGAATCAATGAAAACGCCAGCAAGTTCAAAATTGGCCCTAGCGTTTGGATAGGATTATAATCCAGCCAAAACCCCGAGACCCAACGAAGAATGTAATAAATCGAAGCATTGAATTCAAAAGAACTTTGGTATAGCCTAAAGCTTTTCCAAAAGTTCAAATAGCCATTTTCAAAGCCCAAAGGGATCAAACTGAAGAAAATAAAGACACTTGAATACACTAGGAATCTATACAAATGCTTCCTTTTCCATGCCATCAACCAAATCGGCAACATCATCATTGGGCTTAATTTCACTCCCACAGCCCATGCCCAAGAGATCCCCGTACTTTTAGCAAGTTTTTGATGATAAAAATAAATCGAAGCAAGTAGTCCTGACAATACAATTCCTTCAAAATGTAAATTCCCCGTCAACTCCAATATTATCAAAGGATTGAATGCATAAAGCCAAAGGTTTGAAAGCTGTATTCCCAATAAGCCCAACAAGCTATAAAGTAGGTAAAAGACCAATCCTTCAAACACCAAAATCAGTAAGCGAAGAATCACAATATTGGCAAGCAAATCCTCCCCTCCCAAGGCTGCTATATAGAAAAACAATTGATGAAATGGAGGATAGACAGAATAATACCCTTCTGAATTCATTCCTTGAAGCAAAGTACTCCAATATGGATTTCCTTCAATTGAAAGAAAGGAAATCGAATCTTGTGGGAGATATAAATAGGGATTTATCCCATTTCGGATCAGTTGTCCATCAAAAACAAACCTGTAAAAATCGTCGGACAGTACAGGCTCCGATACCAATAAAATAATCCTCAACAAAAACGCAATCGTCAATCCCAACTTTAAAGAAACCTTCCATTGATCAGCAAATCGGTAGATAATCAAACAAATCCCAAAACAGACGGCATACAACCCCAAATGAACCAAAAAATCACTTCGATCAAAGCAATACCCCATTATAAATAGAGCTATTGCGTAGATCAAAGTGATCAAATAAAATTGTATTTTATTTTTCAATAGGAAGCTATTAAAGGGTGCTGAATTAATTTTTATGATTATCCGCTACTTTTTCAGTAACTAAATAACAAAGGTATAAAGTTGCAGATAATCGTTAACAGTTAACAGCCAACAGACTGGATAGACCCTTTCTTGAGAATGATATACAGGGCTACTGGCAAAGAAGCGCATATCGAGTTTCCCCGTCTAATATCGTGTCTTTGCTTCTTGAAGAGTCTTCTCGCTTCTTTGTTTCTTGCACCCTTTACTTGCCCTCTTTTTTCTCGTGTCTCGCCTCTTGCCTCTTGCCTCTCGCCTCTCGCTTCTCGCTTCTCGTCTCTTGGCTCTCGTCTCTCAATACTTCAATTTCAATTCATCCCTCAAGAACTCATCCTCCACTTTGTTTCTTTTCCAATAGTCTAGCACTTTGACAGCTTTTCTTTTTGCTAGGGTAATTTCTTTTGAGCCATCAGATTTGGTTTGGATTTCTTCCCAAGCCAAAATTTCAAATGGAAAATTCTTCTCAAAATCAATCTTCAAAACCCTAACTCCAGAGCTGTATGTCAATTCAAGTTGCTTTCTATCGGTGCTTATATCCTGAATTCTGATAAATGCCTCCTCTGCCGCCAATTCCTGATGGCTAAAGCGTTGATAAAACAAAGACGGAAATATGCTCACTCCCCCTAAAGGAATCTCAGAAGGGGAAATCCGTATCAAATTCCACAAATCATCCTCTGCCAAACCTGTCACAGAAATAGATGCATCACCTTCTTTTTCAAAGTACGAATTCAATTTCCCAGAATAAGAGTTTGTACCGGACAAGTTGATTTGGGAAAAACTCTGACCACACCACTCCTGAACACTTGAAGTGAATTTAAGCCCCTGAGACTTTTCTTTAGTCGGTGTAAATGCAGAAAGCATCATGTGATATGGGTAGATTCCTGTCACGAAATCTCGGGTTTGGTTCATTTTCAAAACCCCAATTTTGTCTTTTCCGGCATCATCCGGATTATCCAGCTTCACCTGCTTTTTTCTTGAAAAATCCTCCGTGACAAAGATCAGGACAGCTTCCCCCTGACGCTCTTCACCATACCGATATTGCTTCAAGTCAAAACTACTGATCTCAGCTTTTCCCTGAAACCAATATTTCCCCCATTGCTCAAAATCAATATTTTCACGAACTGGCGCTTTTGAACAGGAAACAATAAAAAGGATCGCTGATAAAATCAAAAGTGATTGGATTTTCATAGCTATAGTTTTTGATAGAATACTAATTTAGGAAAAATGGGTTAGATATATATGATTATCCACAGAGACACCAGTAGTTCGGGTCTGCTTAAAAACACAAAACCAATTGGTAATGTATGCAAATATAATTTTTACTTAAAACAACCTGTAATTTTTGATTTCATTGAGGAAATTAACTGCGCTAGTCGGGTTGATTATCAAAATGAATGCTATGCCAAACAATGCCCCATATAGATGTGCATCATGATTGACCCCATCATTTCCTTTCTTAGCTTGCACAACAGAATAGATCAAAAACAAGACCCCTAGCGCAAATCCCGGCAAGCAAATAATCCCGAACAAACATATATCAGATAGCGGCATCAATATAATACTGGAGAAGACAGTTGCTGCCACCCCTCCACTTGCCCCCAAAGCCCTGTAATAGCTATGGTTTTGGTGCTTAAGGTACGTCGGTATATCTGCGACGACTATAGCCACCACATAAAAAAGCACGAACAACAATGTGCCTGGAATAAACCCAAACCGATACAGCAAAAACTGCTCTATGGCACCCCCAAAGAAATAGAAGGTGAACATATTGAAAAGCAAATGCATGCTGTCTTTATGGATAAACCCAGAAAGTACAAAGCGATCATACTGTTTCCTGTTTTTGATAAGATAGGGTGTGAACATCCACCTTTCCAGAATCGCTGGGTTCGTGAGCCCCCAATAAGATGTCAAAACGGTGACCACAATTATGATCACCGTCGTTGATAATTCTATCATTTATTTTGGTTTTTAAAAGCCTCTTTTACTTTTCTCTGTGTACAAGGTCTTGAGTCAACTCCAACAGAAGCTTGAAACCCGACAAATTGGGTACATGCAATGAATGATACTGATCAAAACTTTTTTTGAAATATTCCTGCATTTTGGCTTCGGCCAGTTCCTTGATTCCAATTTGGTCATAAATAGTGGTCACAGCTTTTACTTTCTCCTGCTTATCAAAACCATCTTTTGCAATCCACTCTTCCAACTGGGTTTTCAATTCTCCCTGAGCCAACTCTTTGGCTTTGATCAGCAAAAAGGTTTTTTTATTGGCTATGATATCCCCTCCTACTTGCTTACCGAATTTGGCTTGGTCTGCATATACGTCCAAAAGATCATCCTTCAGCTGAAAACCGATACCGATATTCACCCCAAAGTCATACAGCTTTTGCGCTTCTTCTTTGGGAGCATCAGCCAATAAGGCACCAAACTGCAATGCAAAGCCCAACAAAACGGCAGTTTTTTGCCTAATCATATCAATGTAATCTTCCTCGGTCACATTTTCGACCTGCTCGAAATTCATATCATGCTGCTGTCCTTCGCAAACTTCAGCGGCAGTCTGATTGAACAAACGGAGAATCTCGGGGAGCTTTTCAGGAGATATATCCACCAACATGCCATAAGCCTTGACCAACATCACATCACCGGATAAAATTGCGGTATTTGCATTCCACTTTTCATGAACTGTCACCTTTCCTCTTCTCAGGGGGGCATCATCCATGATGTCATCATGCATCAGTGTGAAATTGTGAAACACCTCTACAGCAGCTGCTGGAGTCAAAATCGATTCATAATCATCTTTGTATAGAGCATAAGCCATCAAGGTCAACAGCGGGCGAATTCTCTTTCCCCCAAGACTCATGATATAGCTGATAGGCTCGTATAACTCAAATGGCGAATCCCCATACTGGAATCCTTGGATATGATTTTCTAAATCTTGTAAAAGCTTATCTACGCTTACGGGGTTTGTTGTTTGATTCATTACCTGCAAATTCCAAATCTATTGTTCTTCTATCTATATCAGTAGCGACTACCCTGACATCCACTTTGTCACCCAAAGTGATCATTTTTTTATTGTTAGAGCCTATCAGGCGCATGTTCTTTTCATCAAATTCATAATAATCGTCATCCATATCCTGGACCCTGATCATCCCCTCACACTTGGTCTCTGTAATCTCGACAAAAACTCCCCACTCAGTAACTCCAACTACAATACCTTCATAATCTTTGTCCTCCGCAAGTGCCATAAATTCAACCTGCTTGTATTTGATAGAGGCACGTTCTGCATTGGAAGCCCTTTTCTCCCTATCCGAAGAGTGAAGACATTTATCTTCCCAAGTTTCTGCTTCCGGTGACTTCCCTCCATCAAGGTAATGCTGCAACAGTCTATGCACCATCATATCGGGATACCTCCTGATTGGCGAAGTGAAATGGGTATAATGCTTGAAAGCCAGCCCAAAATGACCTTTCGGTTCCACTGTGTAGATTGCTTTCGCCATACTTCTGATTGCAAGCTGCTCCAAGACATTTTGCTCTGGCTTCCCTTGGATTTCGTCCATGAGTTGGTTCAAAGCTTTGGAGATTCTACTCCCCTCACCTACCTTGATTTCATGACCGAATTTTTTCGCAAAATTGGAAAATGTTTCCAAACGCTCCAAATCCGGGTAATCATGAACTCTATATACAAAAGTATCGGCTCCTTTGTTTTTATCATGGATAAATTCAGCCACTGTCCTATTCGCCAAAAGCATGAATTCCTCAATCATCTTGTGGATGTCTTTCCGTTCTTTGACGAAGAGTCCCAAAGGCGTCCCTTTTTCATCCAATTTGAACTTTACTTCCACAGTCTCAAAATTCACAGCCCCTTTGTCAAATCTTCTCTTTCGGAGTTTCTTGGCCATTTCATTCAAAAAAGTCAATTCAGTAAAGAAATCCCCTTCTTGATTATCGATATTTTCCTGAGCCTGCTCATAGGCAAACCTTCTGTCTGAATGTATGACTGTCCTGCCTATCCAATGTTTGACGACATCGGCATTTTCATCCATTTCGAAAACACATGAAAACGTAAGCTTATCTTCATTTGGACGAAGGGAACATAGTCCATTGCTCAAGCGCTCTGGAAGCATCGGAATAGTCCTATCTACCAAGTAGACAGAAGTTGCCCTGTCATAGGCTTCTTTTTCCAAACCTGTTTTGGGTTTCACATAGTGGGTCACATCGGCGATATGAACACCTATCTCGAAGTTGCCATTATCTAGCTTCCTGTAAGAAATGGCATCATCAAAATCCTTCGCATCTGCCGGATCAATGGTAAAAGTGGTAATCCCCCTAAAATCCTTCCTGTTTTTGATCTCTTTTTCGGAAATTTGATCTGAAATAGCTTCAGCTTCGGCGGTGACCTCTTCAGGGTACTCGAATGGCAGTCCAAACTCTGCCATGATAGAATGGATCTCAACTTCATGCTCCCCAGCTTTACCCAATACCCGGGTAACTTTCCCTGTAGGGTTTTTATCACCTTCCCTCCACTCAGTCAATTTGACTACTACTTTCTGGTTGTGCTCTGCTCCACCCAATTCACCTTTGTGTATAAATATATCATGGTGCATTTTCTTGAAATCAGGCACTACAAATGCAAACCTTGGAGAAATCTCGACCCTGCCAACAAATTCATCCCGGCTTCTTTCCAAAAGTTCTAGGACTCTTCCTTCCATCCTACCGGTGTTTCCTTTCAAAGGATATACCATGATCCTCACCCTGTCTCCGTCAAGCGCATTTTTTAAGTCTGCCTCCTTGATGAGGATGTCTTCCTCAATCTTATACTTGGCATCTGCTACTATGAAAGCAAAGCGGGGATTTACAAAATCCACAACTCCTTCAATAAACTCAGGCTCTTTGTTGGAAGAGAAATAGTTCCTAGGTGATTTGGAAATGGAACCACCTGCAGCGAGCTTGTGCAAAATTGGTTCGACGCCTCCTTTGATCACAGAATCTCTGATTTCCAATTTCTTTACGATCTGCTTGGAGTTGAATTCTTCCCCATAATGATTATCCAAAAAGTTTAATACTTTTCTAGCCAACTGGGCGGAGTCCATTACTTTTCCACCCTTAGCTTTGCCTTTTCCGGCTCTGTTATTTGATTTTCTTCCCATAAAAATGAGTTTTTTTTAATTTCTTTAATTCGTTAAATAATGAGGCCTGAAATTTAGGATTTTCAGACTTGTTTAATTGATTGATGTGAAAATGGTGGTGATTATTGCATTCGAAGCAATTGTTGAAACTGCTTACTGAAAAATGGTGATTACAAATCTTAATTTCCTGCTTGATTCTCAAAACATCTCTTCTTCTTTCAATTCTATAAAGTTAATAAAAAAATATGCGTAAAAATGGTTCACTTAGTATTATTTAAATTTTTAATAATATACTCCCCAAAGGGATTTACCATTTTGGAAAATCCCTCCAGGAGACCAAATTGCCAGAAGAACGATTTTGGTTGGCATTCCCACCGCTATTCTCAATCTTAAAAAGTCCTAAGGAGCATTATCACAGTAATAGACTCCAAACTTTGAGATTTCACAGATTAAATTTTGAAATAACACAGAATGAATTTTGAAATAACATGAATACAATTTTGAAATAACATGGGTCTTATTTGTGGACAGAATGGCAAAAAAATGAACGTCAACTCACTCCTGATCAAGATCCAAATTAATAACTTCAAACTCAATTTCTGGTGGCAAACCCTGAAAAGCCAAATAAATCTGGGCAGTCACCAAAACATCCCTCAAACAGTATTCCCTGATAGCCTGAAGGTCATTTTGATTGTAATAGGCATCATTCACTTGCGAGCCATCAATCCCCTCCTTAGAAGTAGGTATATCAAAAACAGCTGCCAACAATTCCAATCTTGTGTAATGCTTGTAGTCGCCAAATTTCCATAACTCCAAGGTATCCAAATGGCGTATTTCCCAAGGCTTCTTACCAGCCATCTGAAGCGGCTCAGGCAAAGGGATTCTATTGATCAGAATCCTTCTGGAGAGGTAGGGAAAATCAAACTCCTTTCCATTATGGGCACAAAGAACCCATTGCTTTTTTCGCAACAACTCAGAAAATTCAAATAGTGCATCATATTCGGAGTCGGACGCAAAGCTTTTGGTTCTAAAAATCAATTCTCCCTTTTCTTTATCAAACTTAAAATATCCTACCCCCACACATATCACTTTGCCAAATTCAGCATAAATCCCTGCTTTCTCAAAAAAAAGACTTCCCTCAGCGATATCTTCTTCTGGTTTTTTGATGAGCTTTTCTTTCTTGACCCACTCTTCTTGAAGCCTCCCGGGAAGTGCATCGAAACCAGGCTCGCAAGAAGCTGTCTCTATATCCAAAAACAGAACATCACTCAATTCACTCAAAAAATTATTCATGTCTGTATCATCTATGCAATACACCTTCGAGTCCCAGCTCGGGAATCATACGAACATTCGAAGGATCCATGCTACCTTCTGTAAATATAAACTTTTTGTCGAAAACTTGATCCAAAATATAATAGCTCACCCAAAATTCATTGTTCAAGGCGAATACTGCCGGATCGATCGGCTCAACCTTGGCTACAGACTCTGCACCCAGCTGCTCGATCATATGGCGAAGAATGGATGTTTTTTTCTCTTCCCCATCTATCAGCCCATAACCTTTGGATGTGATCAAGACGGTATTCAGCTCTATCAGATTCAAATTGATGATATAAACTGACCATTCTATTTGACCATTTACCTCTTCTTTAGCTATAGCTAATTTCACTCCAGTCACCGGATGAAAATCAATATCTTTTTTCATTTTTTGTAAAATAAATAACCAATCTAATCAATAAGCTCCATCTCAAACAATGAAGCGATATGGCCTTTTAATTTTTCCTTCACTTCCAATTCATCTACTGCCCTTCCAAGCTCCAAATGCATGGAAGTAACTGCCTTATCGGTAATGCCACATGGGACAATATTTCTAAAATAATCCAAATCAGCATTTACATTGAAAGCAAAACCGTGCATGGTCACCCAACGACTGGACTTTACTCCAAGTGCACAGATTTTTCTTGGGTTTTTCTGCTCTATATGATCCAGCCAAACTCCAGTCAAGCCTTCGACCCTACCTGCCTCTATTCCATATTCTGCCAAAGTAAGGATAACAGCCTCTTCAAGAAATCTCAAATATTTATGGATATCCGTGAAAAAATTATCCAAATCCAAAATTGGATATCCGACCAATTGTCCAGGACCATGATAGGTGATATCACCACCGCGATTGATTTTATAGAATGTCGCCCCTTTTTCTGCCAATCCTTTTTCATCCAACAAAAGATGTGACAGCTCGCCACTTTTACCCAAAGTATAGACATGGGGATGCTCTACAAACAAAAGATGGTTATCCGTCATTTGCTGTCCGCTATCACCCAGTTTCCTGTTCTCAATTTTCAAAGCGACGGTTTTGGCAAAAATCTCTTCCTGAAAATCCCAAGTTTCTTTGTAATCCTTGAGTCCAAGGTCTAGATATTTTACTTTTTTATTTATAATTTGATTCACAGTTTACCTTTGTTTCTTTGACAAACGCCAATTACCTGTTTTCAGTTCTGACAAGCAATTGGTAGTTTAAGGGATTTTTAAAATGATTTTTCAAAATTAAACAAATATTGCTATGGCAGAGCATAATGAAAAAGGAAAGCGTGCTGAATATCTGGTAAAAGATTGGCTGGCAGGAAAAGGCTATGCTTTTAGAGAAGCGAATTATAGACACAGCCACGCAGAAATCGACCTGATTTTTGAGCACAAAGGCATCTTGGTCTTTGTAGAAGTGAAATTCAGAAGCGGTACAGGCTTTGGCTATGCGGAAGAATTTGTTGATTACACCAAGAGGCGGTTAATCATCAAGGCTGCCGACCACTACATCCACGAGAAAGATTGGCAAAATGACATCCGATTTGATATCGTAGGAGTATATCAGGATAAAAATGGGAATATCAATTTTAGGCAATTTGAGGATGCTTTTTACTGAAGTTTAGTTGATTGGTTATCGGGGAATGGTTAGAGGTTTCATAAACTTGTCTGCCGTGAGTGGATTGGAAGGTTGGAAGGTTGGAAGATTGGAAAATTGGAAGGTTGGAAGGTTGGCTGACGCACGAAAGTGGGTAGATAGCATTCTTTGTACATGATACTTCGTGCATTGTACATCGTTTAATCAAGAAAAATCTTGTGGAGATCAAGTACAACCTCTGTGAATACACGGCGACCTGCACAGGCAATACAACATACATTGTGTTTCTTTAGCCCTCTATGTTCCAGTGCCAACGCCACACATTTTCAATACCCAAAAGGAGGCCAAGATAAACCATTGGTTTTCAAAACACAACAACTGGATTTAGGACTAAGGGTTAGGTTTGTGTCCCAACCTTTTTCTTCTACCTATTCGGCTTAAATTTCTCGACATAATTCTCAACAGGATCGAGTGATTGCAAATAACTGTAAATGGCCTTTAGATCTGACTCTTCCATACCCGAATACATAATCCAGGGCATAATCGTCTGAAAATCCCCTAAAGCTACTTTTTCAGGAACATAACTGTCCGTACTGTACATCTTGAAACGCTGAACAAACATCTCTTCTGTCCAATTTTTCAACCCACTTTCATGTGGAGTAAGGTTTGAAGTAACCAGCATCCCTCCCGGCATTTCCATTTCCCTACCCCCTGCCAGTCTTTCCCCTGTAAAACTGCCATTTTCAAACTTGGTATGGCAATCTGCACAGGCCGCAGCATTGACTAAATATCCTCCATAAGCAATCTGATCAATTGGATCGGGTTTTTTAGTGAGTTTGGCTTTTTCAGGTATCGTTCTCAGAATCAAACTAAAGGGAAAATCAGCCTTTGACTTGGGGTGATTCGTTTTTACCGGATCCAATGTCCTGACATATGCAATCAGGGCTTCCAAATCCTCCATGTCGAGCTGTCCATAGTTTTTGTAGGGCATAATTGGAAATATGGCAGAACCATCCTTGCGCACTCCAGTTGTAATCAATCTCAAAAGTTCACCATCTGTCCAATCCCCTATTCCCGCAGGAGTGATATTGGCAGAAATAAACACTCCTGGAAAACCCATTGTCTGATCAAAAACTTCACCTCCAGAACTCTCGGTTCCCGGGATGATTGGCCCTGAAAAAAGACTAAAATCCCTTACGGAATGACAATCCACACAGACCATCACATGATTCGCAAGATATTTTCCATAGGCTACTTTTTCTTGGGTAATCGCTACCTTGAAATCAGTGGGGGCATCCCCCACGCTTGGTAAAGCAATCCTGATGTAAGCCACTGCCACCAAGATCAAAATTATTAGCCCTGTAGCTAAATATGCCAAAATCATCAATCCTTTTTTCATAGCTGTCCGGTTGAAATGTCTAGATTCTTATGGCTAAAAGTCACTTTTTTAGATTGAAAAGCTTTCACCCAAATGGGTGATTTTTTGTATTTCAGTCAGAAATCACATTTTCCGAGAATAATTTCAAGCGATGAATTAGGTCTGTTCTACTTTGAGCTTCTGTTTTTATGAAAATATTTTTGAGATGTGTCTTAATGGTATTTTCACTGACATATAATTTTCTTGCGATTTCCTGATTAGACAATCCCAATTCCAATTGTCCTATAACATCAATCTCCCTCTCTGTCAGGGGAGTTGGAAGATTTATATTGATCATAGAAAAGTCCATCTGCTTTCTAAGTTGGGCTGGAGCTTTACTCTTAATCGATTCTATCTCCAAAAGTTGGACTTTCCTTAATCCTATCATTTTTTTATATCCCACAAACACCAATGAAAAAAACAACAATGTCAATAAAGCCAAACCAAAATACCTTCTGTTGATTTCGGCTCTAAGTGCAGCCTCTTGCATCTGTATCTGCTTGTCTTTTTCTATCAGACCAAACTTCGCCTGCATCTCTTCAAATGCCCATTGCTTTTGTTCAGTATTGATACTATCATTTACCTCATTGTACCGCCTCCAGTATTTGACTGCCAGATCAGGGGAGCCTATCAACTCATAGGCTGTGGCAAGTTCTTTCGAAACCTGCTTTTTCAATTCCAGGCGATCAGTCTGACGAACCATTTCATCTGCCAACAGCAAATCCTTAAGTCCAGCATCTTCCAGGCCCTTTTTGATCTTAAGGATTCCGAAGTAAGCCAAAGCTCCGATTTTCTCATGCGGACTGCCGGGTTTCAGCTCCTTAAGACCCTCCTCCAAATTTATATAAGCCTCATCAAGCATTTCCAAATTGTATAAAGCGGCACCTTTACCTATTTTGATCGTTGCCTTATTTCTGTTATCCTTAGTAAGGATTGCTAAGTTTTCAGCACGGTTGAATGCCTGAAGACTCCTTTCATAATCATTTAAAAATGAATACAAGATCCCCATATTGTATTCGGAATTCAAAACACCCACCGAATCCTGAAGCAATAATTTTAAATCTTTTGATTTTTGATACGTTTCTAAGGCTTTGCTAAAATCCCTCCTGTGCCTGTATATTATCCCCAAATTGTTCAATGCATAGGCTTTTCCTTCAAAATAATTGATCTCCTCACTGAGTAAAAACGCCTCTTGGTAGAATTGAATTGATTTGGTGTAATCAGACTGGTAATAATATGCCGCACCAATAGAATTCTTGATTTTAGCCACACTTTTTTTATCCCCAATCTGATCAGCAAGACTCAATGCAAATTGAAAAGTATCGATCGCATCCGAAAACCGATCACTAAACTCAAGAGCCAGTGCCTTTTGATATAAATTCCATATTTTTCCCTGGTGAAAATTGATACTACTTGCCAAAAGGAATCCATGTTGACTGTAATAGATAGAAGAATCCAAATGTTCCTCTAAATGATAATACGCCAAATCCCTATAAACCCATACTTTGTTCGTGTCAAATTTCACCTTTTCCAATTCCTGTAAAAGACTATCAATTTTATTTTGGTTTGCCGATAAACTCCCGAAAAATAACGTAAACGCGACCAGACAACATAAAAAACAACTTATGTTTAGCCTAATCATCAAATACCGAAAAGGGACAATATGTACACGATAAGAATCCATATAAACAACAAGCAAATCTAAATCCTGCTATTTTTTAAATGAAAATCCATATTCACAAAAACAACAGATGAATCAACAAGCAAAACTTACTTGAATCTAACGATTTATATGAATAAGAGGAAAATTATGAAATATTATTCTGAAATCAATTAGATAAAAAATATCTCAAAAATGATTCAAAAGTGGTGAATTCAAGGGGTTCTTTTTCTAACATCAAGGATATCAAAAATGGACTTTCGGCTATTGAAATATGAACCAAGTCTTTGGGAAAAACCAACTTGTTTTTCCTGATGACCAGCTTAAGCCAACGTACCAACTTCTCCTCACCAAGGATTTTTGGATAATCATATGCTTTCGATTCCTGAACTTTTCCAGTCAAGAGATCAAACTTCAAACTGTCATTTGGAAGGAGCAAATTGATCTTATTGCTCACAATCAGGTCCTCAGGACTACCGCATACCAGTGGTAAACCACACTGCATCAACCAAAATTCATCTGCTGTCTCAATCGCAATATCCAAATCATGGGTAACAACCAAAACAGCTTTCTGCTCTTTCTGGGCAATCTCCCTGAGTAAATGCATAATCTCAAAGCGATTGATCAGATCCAAATGGGCTGTAGGTTCATCCAAAATCAATATCTCCCCATCCTGCGCCAAAGCACGTGCGATCATGACTTTTTGAAGCTGCCCATCACTCAACTCGCTCAAAACTTTATCTTTCAAATATGCGATTTGTGTTACTTCAATTGCCTTTTCCACCTTCGCATGGTCCAAACCAGACATACTCCCCAGCCAAGTAGTATGTGGAATTCTCCCAAGTGACACGAGTTGATATACCGTCACATTCCCCAAACTCACTTTGTCCGTAAGGACGACCGCGATTTTTTTTGACAATTCTTTTTGGGGAAAATTTTCAAGAGGTTTCCCTTCCAAAAATACCGTCCCTTGGAGTACCGGCAACTGACCCATTATTGTTTTTATCAAAGTCGATTTACCTACCCCATTTGGTCCCAGCAAACAGGTCAATGCACCTTTTTTCAGCTCAAATGCTATATCTTCTGCAACTACAGTCTCTTCACCTTGTTTTTTGTACCCAAGTTTCAAGCCTTTTGATTTCAATATGATTCTCCTCGCTTCCAATCCCATATTCTTAAAACTCTTTGCTGAAATTCCTTTTCAAAATCAACCAAATCACCATCGGCGCACCTACCAAAGATGTCACCGCATTGATTGGAAGTGTCTGTGCAGACCCTGGGATCTGGCTGATGGCATCACAGATCAACAATACGATTGCTCCCATCAAGGCAGATGCAGGGAAAAGAATGCGGTGGTCTCCAGTTTTGAAAACCAACCTAGCCATATGCGGTACCGCTATCCCAATAAACGCAATCGGTCCACAAAAGGCTGTTGCCGATCCCGCCAATATCCCAGTGCTGATGATCATCGCCCATCTTAAACGATGGATATTGACACCCATACTTTTTGCATAAGCTTCGCCGAGCAGCATGGCGTTGTATGATTTTATAAAAATAAGGACGGGGATGATCCCCAACACGCTTGCAAAGAAAAACAATTCCAATTGCCCTGAATGGGTACTTCCCAAGCTCCCCATCGACCAGACAGTGTATACTTTCAGCTGATTGGCATCGCTGAAATATGACAATACTGATACTATCGCACCAGCCAAGCTACCGAACATCAAGCCAACAATCAGCAATGTCATGCTATCCTTCACCCTCCAGGCTGTCAAACTCATCAGCAGAAGTACCAAAATAGCCCCGATCGAAGCTGCAAATACCACTGCCCACAATCCAAATCCCCCGGAGAAAAAGCTTAGCCCAAAAGCAGACCCTGCCATTACCAACAAGGCAACTCCCAACCCTGCCCCAGAACTAATTCCCAGCACAAATGGTCCAGCCAATGGGTTTCTGAAAAAAGTCTGCATCTGTAGCCCACTCACGGATAAGGTGATCCCCGCCAAAACTGCCGTAAATGCTTTTGGAATCCTGTAGCCAAACACGATTATTTCCCAAGATTTTCTGCTAAACTCATTTCCGAAAAAACTCATGCCGATTTCAGACACAGGAATGCTTACAGATCCTATGCTTAAATTCACCAAAAAAACCAGCACACAGCTTATGGTCCCAAGTACAAACAGAAGGAAATAATTCGGCTTATTTTTCATTCAGTTTTGAGTAAAAATATAAAGAATACTCAGGCAGAACACTAGGATGAAGGATTTTGATCAAGTCCTTCAGGATCAAATCAGGTCTCATATACCCCAATTCAAAATATTCTATCCCTCCTGTCTCCCCTTTTTTGGAGGTATAAGAGTAAACATTCCCATTCTTGAACGCCCCAAAATCCGCATACCTCCTATCCGCACCTTTCATTGCTTCCAATGTAACAAAATCAGAAGCCCCAAGCCAGTAATCTGCTTCTTGCGCTTTATCCAAGACATATTCATAATTGAGCTGGGCACTGCCAATTCCTGATTGCTCTTCGAAGATATACTTTCCTCCAGCGGCCGTCAGAAGCTGTGCTCCCCAGGAATCATTGCCAGGAACATACCAGATATCTTTGTACATCACTCCTGCCATCACTGAAGGCTTGGTATCATCTGATATCACAGAAACCAAAGCCAAAGCCTCCAAATATTCATGCTCTATCTCTTCAAACACAACTTTGGACTCCTCGTATTTGCCCAGCAAAACCCCTGTGAATTTTATCCACTCTGCCCTTCCCAACGGGTGCTGTTCTACATACTCCCCATTGATCACTGCCGGTACACCCGCTGTTTTCAGAAGCTCCAAATTTTTCAGATCTTCACCCATAGTAGAAATCATCACCCAATCAGGCTCCAAATCGATCATCATTTCCACATTGGATTGTGCCCCCGAACCAAGATCTTCTACCAATCCAGCGCTGATTCGCTCCCTTGCTTTTTTTGAAGAAATTAAGTTTAAGTTGGGAAATCCAGCCAGTTTTTCTGTGCAATCCAACAAATCCAAATGCGGAATTTGGGTAGTCGATGTCAAAACGACCTTGTCAATAGGCAAAGTAACTACTGCATCAAAAACCCCTTCTGGGCGAGCAACTTTCCCATTCTCCATCACCAAATACCTAAATGGCTCATGCTCCCCTGGGAACGCCTGCGTCACTTCCAAAATCCAAAAACCTTCCCCATTAAAAACCTGAAAACCTGTAGCGTAGGAGTTTTTAAAAAAATCTTTACTCTCTATTTTAACATTCTTTTTTTGTCCACAGGAAACAAAAACCAACAAGAAAACAAGAGTAATAAATTCTGATTTCAGAAGTGTGATATATCGCATTTTTTTCGCGTTTTGAAAGTATTTCGCTCCAAAGATACAAACGGGAATGGTTTTTAGTCAATTTGAAATAAAAAGCTGAAAAATTAAACATACCAAATCATTCCCAGCCTAAACCCAAAAATCTGCCAACAATTCCAAAGAATATTTGAATACATTAAGCGCGATTGCGTATGTTTGCACCCAGAATTGGTTCTCGATCCTTTTTCAGGCTCTCGGGATTAAATGGGAATTCGGTGAAACACCGATGCTGTCCCCGCAACTGTAACCTCTTCCCGATCGCTTTCGGGAAAGCAACTTACCTCCTCCATTGCCATTGTTCGTCCCGGTCACTATCGGGAGAGGACGAGAAGGCCGGTAAGTTCAAGGAAGCCAGGAGACCTGCCTCTTCTAATCAAATTCAAAGCTTTCGGGTGAAAGGCTGAGATGAAAAGAAAATGTTTCAGAAGCTGGTATTCCACAATTCTCCTGTTCTACTTGAAGAATCTTCCGTTTTTGTGACATGATCCATTCTCTCAATTTTATTCCACGAATGACTTGAATTAAATAATCGGTTTTCATTATTTAATTTCAAAGGCATTGCTATTTCTAAGCCTCTTATGTGCTACTTCATTTTCGATTGGAGTAGAAACTTCTTTATTGGCTCCCCAAGATACGGTGGAGCTGAAACTGGTGGAAGTTTACTCTGCCCCACTTGAGAAATACAGCTTTGGGCAAACACTACAAACCTTGAATTCAAGGGATTTGGAAGATTTCAATGGGCAAGCCTTGGCAGAGTTGCTGCAACAAAGAACCGGATTGTTCCTCAGACAATATGGTCCGGGGATGCTAGCATCGCTGACGATGAGAGGCACTTCTGCGGGCCACAATGCTGTCTTTTGGAATGGCCTCCCTATCAACAGTCCATCGCTTGGGCAGGCAGATTTTTCGATATTGCCAGTAGGTGGATTTGATGAAGCTACCGTACATTATGGCAGCAGCGGGGCACTGTACGGGTCAGACGCCATCGGCGGAGCCATTCACCTCAACAACAAAAACAACTTCAACAAAGGACACCAAACCAAAATCCTCAGTACGCTGGGAAGTTTTGGCAGATGGAATCAGCAAGTTGAATATGCATATTCGAACAAAAATTTCTCAACCAGATCTCGGGTTTATAGGAATTTCTCAAAAAACAACTTCAAATTCAACAACCTGGCAAGAGCAGGAAGTCCGGAGGAGAGACAAAAAAATGCTGAAATTGAGCAAATCGGTGCTATGCAGGATTTGGCTTGGAATCTCAGCGAGCATCAGCAACTCAGTACATCTATTTGGTGGAATCATACTGACAGGCAAATCCAACCGGTCATGGGTTCCAATGACAGAGATCATCAGATAGACAGAAATTTCCGGGCTGTAGTTGACTATAACAGATTCTCCTCTACTACTGTCTGGAACATCAAAACAGGAGTCATACTAGATGAATTGAATTTCAATGGTGGCAGCAACAAAACCTCCCAATACCTGCTATCAACTGATGTGGATTGGAATATTTCTTCCAAAGTCAAATCAAAATCAGGAGTCAGATTCAATCATGTAAGAGGGAATCTGAGCAGCTACGAAGCCACCGACAATAGAATTGAACTTTACCAATCAGTCAATTACATTCCCCAATCGGATCTTGCGTTTTCTTTCAATCTAAGACAATTGATCTACGATGGTGATCTTGCCCCATTCACCCCAAGTATTGGTTCGGAATGGACATTTTTCAAAAATGACAAAAACAACTTGAGCACCCATGCTTCTGTATCGAGGAGTTTCAAAATCCCAACCCTGAATGATAGATTTTGGGTACCGGGAGGGAATCCAGACATAGAATCAGAGGAGAGTATCAGTGCCGAGCTCGGATTCAAACAAGAATATACAAGCAATGGATTCAGACTAAGCAACCAAATCAACCTATACAGCATGTGGGTGGACAATTGGATTGTTTGGCTACCAAGAGGAGGTTTTTGGAGTCCAGAAAATATCAGGGAAGTGAGAAACCAAGGCTTGGAATACTTCGCCACTGTGACGAAGTCCTTTGATCAATTCCAAGTTGAATTCAATGGCAGTTACAATTACACCCTTGCCACGATCCTCAAAACCATATCTGAGAATGACAGGTCAAAAGGAAACCAACTTCCCTATACTCCCAAGCATAAAGCACAGGGGAATCTTCGGCTTGCCTACAAAACCAACTCCGCATTTATCAATTCGCACTGGATCGGTGAAAGGTATGTCAATACGGACAATATTTCATCTGTACTGCCTTATGGGATTTTGGATGTAGGATTTAGCAAAAAACTTGAATTCATCCCAAAAATAAAAGCAGCCATAGGCTTTCAAGTAAACAATATTACAAACAACGACTACCAGGTTCTCAGACTAAGAGCCATGCCTGGAAGAAATTATCTAATCAATATTAATTTAACACTATGAAAAATTTTAGACTATTAGGCTATTTGTTCGCCCTTTCATTGTTCATCTACTCTTGTGACAGCAGTAGAGACGAGCGTCCTTTGGGCGAATATGAGAAGGGATTATTGATCATCAATGAAGGAAACTTCAGTTCCCGTGACGGAGATATCAGCCATTACAACTTCAACACAGGAGACGTCCAACAGAATATTTTTGAAAAAGTAAACAGTAGACCTTTTGCAGGAATAATACAGGACATTGTTGAATTCGAAGATTACTTTTACCTTGTTGCCAATACTGGGAAAGTTGAAATTGTCGATAAGATTACCTTTAAGAGCTTGGGTTCTGTAGGTGGAAATACAGAAGACAATGAAAACCCTGAATTGATCCAGCCAAGATCTGCCATAGTAGCAGACAACAAAATATACATCGCTGACCATGGTCCTTATGATGATAGCTGGGCAAATCCAGAATCATATATAGCAATCGTCAATGATAAAATGGGCGGTGATGTTGTGGAAAAAATAGAAACCTCCAGTCGTCCTGAAAAATTATATAGGATCAACAATGACATCCTTATCGCATGTACTGCCGCCAGAAAAATCGATGTGTTGGGAATCGGAGACGATGCTATAAGTAAAAGCATTGAAATCCCAGGTACCCCTGCCGAATTCTTGGAGTTTGACGGAAAATTGCTCCTTTTTTCCAGAAATTCAAACACGGTGTTTTTCCACGAAATCAACAAAAGTGACTACAGTATCAGCAATACAACAGAAATAAGCATTGCTAACCCAACTTCAAATATTGCCCTTGGTGAGAATGGTGAAGCATATATTATCACAAGAGATGGCAGCAATAACTTGGTAAGTAAAATCTCCATTTCTTCAGGTCAAGTCATCAATGCCAATTTCTTTGAAGGAAGTAGATTTTATGGTATAGGATATGACAAAGTTGACAAATACGTCTATGTTGCAGACAACAACGGATTCCAAGGATCTGGTACTGTCATGGTCATCAACCAAAATGGTGAAGAAGTAAAGAAAATAACCTCAGGAGCAGCTCCATCAGGTTTTATATTTAGAAGATAAATGAAAAAAATCAAGATTTCCATGAGTTGGTCAGGGGGCAAAGACAGTGCTTTTGCCCTCTGGGAACTGATGAATGATCCCCGATTTGAAGTAAGTAGGTTGCATACCACCTTCGGCGAAGAAAGCCGAAGGGTGGGCATGCATGGCATCCATGAATCCCTCGTAGAAAAACAAGCAGAATCTATCGGAATGACGCTTGATAAGATCTACTACCCTGCAAGTGGTGACAACAAGGAATATGAAACAGCCATCAATTCCTATCTCGACACCCTCAAAACAGAGGGAATAGAAACCATTGCCTATGGGGACATTTATCTGGAAGACCTGAAAGCTTATCGAGAACAACAACTTTCCAAAAGAGGCTTCAACGCTATTTTTCCACTTTGGAAGAAAGATACTGCCCAAACTGCAAGGGATTTTATTGCAACTGGTTTTCAAACATTGATCTGTGCGGCAGATGCCAATTTGATAGAAGAAAAATGGGTAGGCGAAGTGTTTAATTTGGACTTTCTTAAAAGCTTACCTGACAAAATAGACCCTTGTGGAGAAAACGGTGAGTTCCATACTTTTTGTTATGATGGCCCAATTTTTCAGCAACCTATAGCTATCAGCAAAAAACAGACTATCAGCAAATCTTATCATTTCAAGACAGAAGATGGCAAGGAGGTTGAGAAGAAATTTTGGTTTGCAGAGTTGGTATGATTTTTTTTCAATCTTTGTCATTATCCTAATCCTCCAGCTGAAGCAGGAGGGAATTCAGCAGGAGGGAACCCTACTGAAGGAATTCCTTTGAATTGGGATGGTACTTTAGCCTATACTGATGAATTTTTGTTCCTTTTTATTGGTCTTAGCCGAATTTCTTTTCTATGTATTGATATAGGGGACATGTTCTTTGAATTGGGATGGTGCTTCAGCCCATCCCTATAGATATTGATTCATGCCTATTGGCTTTAGCCGAATATTGTTTCTAATGGAATTTAAGATATCAGGGCTACGCCCCGATAGGATTGGCTACATATTCATTATCTACGAAGATTACAGGGCTATCGCCCCTTTCTACTTATACTTATCAAAAACAGTTCGTGCCAATACCTTTGAAAAATAATTTCATTATTTATTCCTCTTGGGAAAGATAAGTGGCCAAAGTGACAACAATGCAGGTATTAAAAACAAATAATGCCCATCATGGTCCAAAATATCATATTGAAGACTAACTAATGTGGCAATGATTAAAAGAGCACAAACAATGGCAAACAACCTGTTATTTTTCATAATTCAACTGTGTTATAAAACTTAATATGAAAATACTGGAAATTTCAAATCTCTAAATGACTCTAAAAAAAACACTTTTTAGCTGACGTAAGTGAACTTTTAAAGACCAGTAATTAAACAAAAATATTCCCTCAATTGGGATGGTGCTTCAGCCCATCCCTATAGATATTGATTCATGCCTATTGGCTTTAGCCGAATATTGTTTCTAAGGAATTTAAGATATCAGGGCTACGCCCCTTTGGAGTGGGTAAATCAGTCTGTAGTGATTAGAAATCCCCCTATTTGTTAATTACGATTTGTAAAATAGCCAATACAAAGGTATGATATGAGTGATCTAAAAAGTGAAATTCTCAAAGAAATTTCACCTTTGATTTTTTTGTCTTTTTTTCATAACCAGTTCAACTAACCCCATAATTATAAGTGCTGGGAAAATAAAATATCTAGCCAAAGTTTTGTCATAGAAAAAAAGGGCTAAGGTCATAAAGCTTAGATTTAATCCATTAAAGTAAAAAATGTATATTTGTAACACGAATGAATACAAATAAACACAAATGAACACATCTAAAAGAAAAACAACATCACTAAGGCTTAGTGACTCAGTCAGAGAAAAGCTTGAGTACCTTGCAAAAAAAGAAAATCGAAGCTTGAACAATCTAGTAGACACCTTGCTTGCGCAAGTACTTGGATTGAGGGAGTCGGGTGAGGAGCATGAATTACCTGAAGATTTTCATAAAGGGATCACAAAAAGTGAACTAATGAAAGGTATAGAGGAGGATTTGAAAAAAATCTATCATAAATGACAGTGCTCTTCCTTCCTGAAATCAGGGCATACTTTGAAGAGTTGTCATTAATTCTTTATGAAAAGGAGTACTTCGGCTTTTTCGAAGATGCATACCGTTATGCTGATGATCTTTTTGCCGAAATCGAAAAAGATTTACCGAATAAATCCAAAAAACTTGCGCCAGAGTATTTCGAAAAGTATGGAAAAGGAATGCATTATACTTCTTTCAAGAGAAATAAGAATACAACTTGGTACGTGTTCGTCAATAGTTATAGACAAGATCAAGAAATGTTCTACTTGGTCCGATTTTTAAGTAATAATCATCGAATAGGAAAGCATTTGTGACTTAAAGTTGGCTAAGGTTTTCGTAATTGTTTTTTTTTAAAATACCCTATATTGTTAGGAGTCTAACACCTGTTGGTCAGTAACCACGGATGTTAATTCAGGAATAATCGGATTAAAATCATTCGAAGATTTCCCTTCCCAGGTTTGAAATCCAAGAAACTATCCTAAAAAGAATTTCTCAATGAAATTCAGCCTTGATTTTTTTGTCTTTTTTTCATGGCTAGCTCAATTAATCCCATAATTATGAGTGTTGGGAAAATAAAATATCTGGCTAAAGTTTTGTCATAGAAAAAAAGGACTAAGGTTATAAAGCCCACGATTAATCTTGGTATCAATTTAATTGTGCTGTTTTTATACATATTTTTTCATTTAATACCACTAAGTTCTAGTCCATCCATACTTGACCTCCAGTAGGTGCGTAGCATAAACCTATACCTACGTTATTACAGGGAATCTACTCTTCTCTTTTTGCACTGATTGAATAAATGGTGTATCCTAAAAGTGGAATATAGAATAATTGCCATATATTAAATCCAACCGTGATTATTGAACCTAACAAGCCAATCAAAGATATTATAACCAGAATTTTTCCCATAATTATCCCATACATTTCCCTGCAAGGGCTATTGTACCTGCTGTAATTCCTGCTCCCTGAGCTGCTAAACCTAAAGTTACACCTCCTGTTAATGGTACAGACAACGACCATGAAAATAAAAGTAGTGCCCCACCAACAGCACCAACGCAATTCCAATTGGGACCAGAACCTATCACCATTTCCATCCTTTCAATACTTAACTCTCTCATAACAAATTTATTTGGTTGATAATTTATTTAATAATACAAGTATAATTTAGGACTGATGAAATAATCTTTCACCGAATCAACTTTTTTCGAAAAAAAAAAACACAACTTTTTTCATCCTTACAATAACATATATCCTTACCAATTGTCAACCGCAAATCATCAATTATCATATAGACCATTCTTTTGGAAACACCAATGGTCTTGGTCAATTTGGAACATCTACTTCTTCTATGATTCTTTTATGGGGGTATTTTTGGAAAGTGCTAAAAATCAAATATCCTGAAAAAAATAGGCTGTCTCATAAGTAGAAACAGCCTCTAAAAAGATGATAGGCTAATCTTAAAGATTTATTAAGAGTAATGAAAATTTCTATTTTTTTTTGTCAGTAACAATTCCTTTTAAAATGACCAATTTTAAAAGGAAGATTTTTTCCCTTTATTAATAACATAAAGAATTGGAACTAAGACGATAATAATCAATCCATACCATTTCATATCCTCAAATGTACCATTGGAAAACAGCATTAAGTAAATTCCATATGTCAAAAAGAATATCAGTGATACAAAATTTATCGTTTTTCTCATAGATTTCAAATAAAGGAAGTTTAATCTTATTCTAACGTTGTTAATTACAGAAATTGCCACACTGTCACGTCCTGATTTTATTTGACACTTTTTCTTTATAAATTAAGGAAGTTTAACCCTGCCTGCAGCAGGCAGGCACTTCGTGGTTTTTATCTGTCATGTCCTGAAAATAGTTGACACTTTTTGTATTGATTTCTCTATATTTCCGAGAGGCATTTCAGGCATGTTGTCTCTCTCGCTTCTTGCCTCTCGCTTCTTGTATCTTGTCTCAAATCCTATATTGCACATCTCAAATTTTCACTTTACTCGTATCGACACTTTATCTTCTTCAAGTCCTTCGCTTCTTGCCAAAAGGGTAACAGTGCCTTTGGCCCTTTCAGATTGGACGATCACCAAGCACATTCCATTGAATGCTTTTCTAAAAGGTGATTTGAAAGATTCGAGGCTGGCTTGGTAACCATTGTCCACCCCTACGATTTTTCCCGGACCGGAAATTTCAAAGTTGATCAGATTGGCTGCATCAGGAACGAGATTTCCCTGTTCATCCAAAACCTTGATCTTGATAAATGACAAATCCTTGCCATCTGCATCAATCTCTGTTCGGTCTGCAATCGCTTCGATTTGATGTGCTGCACCAGCTGTATGGATTTCTTTTTCCAAGACAACTTCACCATCTTTTTTACTGACAGCTTTAAATGTTCCTTTTTCAAAAGGGATCCTCCACATCACATGGAGATCATCTCCCTGTTTTTTCTGCACACCAACTGATTTGCCATTCAAAAACAACTCCACTTCATCGGCTTGGTTGTAATACGCCCAAACATCCACCAACTCTCCTTCCTTCCAGTTCCAATGTGGAAAAATGTGCAAAACAGGATCTTTTGTCCATTCACTTTGGTACATGTAATAGGCATCCTTCGGAAATCCCGCCAGATCGACAATCCCAAAATAAGAACTTCTGGCTGGATAAGGGTATGGAATAGGTTCGCCCAAATAGTCAAATCCTGTCCAAACAAACAAGCCTGCCATGTAGTCCAATGCCTTGATCGTCTTCCATGTCTCCTCATGCGTACTTCCCCAATAGGCAGAAACATGATCGTAGGCTGAGACGGCATATGCATCATTCCCAGTTTCCAAGGGAATATCATGTGCTTCGGGCCACCTCATGGTTGAGTCTGAAGGCATCTGATAAAATCCCCTTGTTGCCAATGCGGACATGTTTTCACTTGCAATAATAGCCTCTCCGGGAAAGGTTTTAGAAAAATCAGCGTACGCCTCATGCTTGTAATTGAACCCCAAAAGATCCAATGCTCCGGATTGATAGATGAAATTTTTCTCTGGTTCATTTTCAGTCAGTGCAGCTGTCACTGGCCTGGTTGTATCCAAGGCTTTGACAATGTCAGCCAATTCTTTGGTAATCACCAAACCTGTACTGTCAAACTGTTCCCTGATTTCATTTCCTATACTCCACATCATAATGGACGGATGATTCCTATCTCTTTTGATCAAATCCTCCAAATCCCTTTGATACCATTCATCCCAATCTTTGTGGTAGTCTTCTTTTGCTTTTCTCTTCTTCCAGGCATCAAATGCCTCATCTTGGACAATGAACCCCATCTGGTCACATAGCCTCAGCACTTCTGGTGCCGGAGGATTATGGGCAGTTCTGATGGCATTTACACCCATTTCTTTCAAAATCTCCAACTGCCTTTGAATTGCGCGGGTATTTACCGCTGCACCCAATGCACCTAAATCATGATGCATGCAGACCCCCTGGATTTTCATCGAAACCCCATTCAAGGAAAACCCTTTTTGTGCATCAAACTCAAAATACCTGATTCCCAATGGTGTGCTGTAAACATCCACTTTCTGGCCATTTTGATATACCTCGGAAATCACTTCGTACAGATAAGGATCTTCTACCTTCCATAGTTTTATGTTTTCAATCTGAAAACTATGTTCAATTTTTTCATTTTGTCCAGCTTTGAGATTCCCTGTAGATTCGTGTTTTGCAACTTCTTTGTGATCTTTATCCAAAATCCTCGAAACAAGTGAAAATTCACCTTCTTCCTTGGAGGAATTCTTCAACTGTACAGCCAAGGAAACCATCGCCTGCCGATCATCTATCTCCGGTGTAGTCACGAAAGTCCCCCAATGATCTACATGCAACTTGCCGGTAGCCACCAACCTTACATTTCTGTAAATCCCCGAACCAGTGTACCATCTTGAATTTGGCTGAGCTTCATTGTCAACTTTCACAGCAATCAGATTCTGGCTATCTCCATAGACCAAATAAGGTGACAAATCGTATTTGAATCCAATATAGCCATTGGGTCTTTTTCCCAAATAGTGGCCGTTGATCCAAACTTCACTGTTTCTATAGACCCCATCAAATTCTATCCAAACTTCTTTTTGTTCATAGTTTTCAGGAACTGAAAAAGCTTTTCTGTACCAGCCTTTTCCAGCTGGCAATGCCCCCCCCTGAGGTGTAGTGGGATGATCCTCACTGAATGAACCTTCAATACTCCAATCATGCGGCAATTCCAACCCCCTCCAGCCAGCATCATCAAACCCAATTTCCGAAGCCTCAGGAAAATCTCCCAAACTGAATTTCCAATCCAAGTTGAAATCAGTGACTTCCCTTGGATTCTCTTCTGAACTGCATGCTGTCAGTAAAATATAATTGAATACCACAAGGGCGAATAAAAATTGATAGGCAAACTTTTTCATAGAAATCGCTTTTTTGAATACATTTTATTTTGATAGTTGAAACCTTAACATTAATTACATTTCAAATAATGATATGCTAATAGATGTATATCGATAAATATCTTAATATCAATCAATATCAGTATCCATATTTTATTTATCTAACTGTAATAAGAGGCAAAACTTCATTTAATTATATTTCTTATTGAAACTCAATTGTAGATAATTTTAGACCTTTGAGACCTTCTCCCGACAGGATTATTTTATAATCTCCGGCATTGATACTTGTCCCTGATGTGGTATTCAGAATCCGCCATTTCTCGTCTGCAACAGGAAAAGTCAGGGTGTCATCACGCATGATGGTGCCATTTGCAGCCTCTATCCTGAAATTGACCGAAATCGGCTTATCCGTCACATTCATGTAGCGGTAGCGGATCAAATAAGTGCCAGCAAGTCCGGGATAAACATTTACCGCAATGCTGAATTCCGAATCATCAATGATTTCAATATGGTCTTCCTTTCTAAAATTGCCTTTTGAATAGCCATCTCCATCAAGGATTGCTTCTTGGGCTTCGACTAAAATAATCGGTCGGGACTCTTCCCCCTCTCCCATCTGATATTCCGGAACAGTCACCATATTGTACATATATCCCGCACCTGACCCTATCAGAGAGCCAAACGGCACTGCTTCTCCTGCTTTGAATTTTTTCACCAAAACTTTGAAAACACCGCCTTTTCCATTCGTGGCTGAGCTTTCCTCCTTTTCATAGCCTTGCAACCATACCGGTAGATTTGTACACATTGAATCAATCAACACATATACCTTACTATCTTTCAGAGTTTCAAAACTCCCTTCAAACTTTTCATTGAGCAAGCTTTGGGAAGTTTGGAGCCAATCCGCTCCATAGAGTTCATAAGGCAAGCCTGAAAATGTAAATTCTTGATCCAAGAATTGTGGCTGTCCAGTGTCTAGCCATGAATTGATTTTCAACAAATTCTCTGCATTGGAACTTACTTGCAATGAATGCATGGTGCGGGTTGAAGCCTTAGCTGGCTTTTGATTGGGGTCATCAGTTGCGATGGCAATGCCTGAGATTACGGCCTGACCAGCCAGAACTTCGGGAAAATCAATCACTATTTCTCCAGAATTGACTTCTACCTTGACAGTTTTTTTCAATGCATGGTCATGGCCTACTTCTGACCAAATGTCCAAATCATCCAAAACTGTTTCTCCATTGACCGCCACATCAAAAACCCTCCAATCTCTAGCTTCCGTACTACCCCCAGTTCCATACCAAGGTTCTACAAAATACAATTCAATCCAATAAGTGCCATTTTCGACAGGAAACTGGTATTTCAACTTATCTCTCCCAAACCTAAAGCTCTGAAACAAATCCCAATCTTTTGTTCCTTGGATAGGGTCAAAAGTCCTTCTTTGACTTGCGTAAAATGAAGGCAAACCTTCAAAATCATCCGTCCAAGATATTGAACCCCAAGTATTATCTCCATTCAATGCTACGTCTGCTTGCCAAACTTGCCCAAAAACATCTGTGTACTCTGGTCCGCCACTATTGACCCTGTACAGATAATTTTGGTTGGAATCTCCTTTTAACAAGTCTCCATTTTCCGGAAATAGCTTATCAAAATTCGGCGATTTGGGTAAATGATGAAGTACAATCACATCCTCTGCCACGACTTTTCCATCTACATAACCTTTGGCTAGTAATACATTGTACTCAATATTGACCTGATTCCATTGGAAGTTTTTCCCCAATCCAGGATGTTCTAGTTTGCCAAGGCTTGCTCCATCTATATCATTGAATAGCTCCACTTGATCGCAGTTGGAGAAAACGACCAAGCTGTCCTTCATTCCTGGAGAGTCCCATCTGTCAGGCCAAGTATGGGATACGATGTAAACCATCGGTTCTGTGTCTTTCGGAGCATAGGATGCCCTGTACATAAAATAGGCATCCAAAGGCTCTTCCCAAGGAGTCACCAACCCTTTGTAATTGATCGGTCCAACCCGATCTATATCCCTGAATCCTTCTCCATTTTGGATCCTTCCAGGGTTTTCATGTGAATTATACAACCATTGGAATTGTCCTGCCAAATTCTCTTGGTGTGATTCTGCCAAGCGGATCTTGGATTGCATCAATTGGTAAAAGCGATCTTCGCTGTAAATACCGTTTTGGTCAAATGGTCCACTTGTATGTAAATCCAAAGTTCTCCAAGCTCCATATTCACCATTGAGAATTTGCCTACTGAGCTCCTCGCCATACTTTTCTGGGTCTCCCCCATAAGTTCCAGACCAGTTTTGCACCACATTCCAATCAGTTCCTTCGCCACCATTGCACGTGGTTACAAGTCTTTGGGAGGAAGTCGTCGGATCCATTTCCCTGATGATCGCTGTGCATTCTTCTGCAAATGATTTGGGTATGGTACTTTCATTCTGCAATCCCCAAAGCACTACGGAAGGACTGTTCCTTCTTTCTTTGACCCATTCCCGGAGAAGCTTCTTGAAATTCTCCCTGAAAGCGGGCGTGTCATACCAAATATGTGCTGAAAACTGTGTCCAAAAAAGAATCCCCCGCTTGTCCCATTCTTCATGGTATTGCATGTGATGTGGCTGATGCGCATCCCTGAAAGCATTGAATCCTGCTGCAACAATTTGCTCAACCCTCGAAATCACCTGCTTCTCCGAAAAAGCATGGCTGTTGCCAATCAAATGCTCATACTCACAAGTTCCATTGATAAAAACAGGTTCATCGTTCAGGTAAAATCTATTGTCATCCCCTTCCCTGCCGATTGGCCAACTTATCCACCTGATACCATAAGGTGTTTCCAACAAATCAATGATTTTGTTTTTATCCTTGATCTCAGTGACCATTTTGTATAAGTATGGGTTTTCTGGAGACCATAACTCTGGATTTTGAAATTCAGGCAATTCTTGTTTGATTGTAACCAACTCGCCTTGCTGCAAACTCACTTTAGATTCCACCCTTTTCACTAACTTTCCATTCGTATCTAAAAAACTATTCATTACCGTGTAACTCACCGGTTTTTCGCCATAGTTTTTTAGTTCCGTGGTGACATGGAGTTTTGCCTTTTCTCTATTGGTTTCGGTATCATTCCAAATGTGAACACCAAAAGGCTCAATCCTAACCGGGTCAGTAATGACCAAGGTCACAGGTCTGAAAATCCCTAATGGTTGTGAACCTTCAGAAAATCCCCATTCTCCCGAGCAACCACCACAAACCCACGGAAGATCGGCAATCATGGCTGGATGGTCAGCTTTCACCGCCAGTGTATTTTCCTTTCCAAACGTAGCTGCTTCGGTTATATCTACTGTAAAAGTTGTTCTGCCTCCTGCATGTTCACCGACTTTGATGTCATTCACCCACACTGTGGCGTAAGAACCAACACCTTCAAAAAACAAAAAATACCGCTTCCCTTTGTCTTTGTTTTCAAGCGTGAATGTTTTGCGATACCAAGCAAAGCCATGCTTGTTGCCATGCTTCATCCGGCGGTAGCCTTCGTATTGATCCCAATTATGGGGTACGTTTACTTGCTTCCATTCTCCATCTTCAAAATCAACATTCTCGAAACCATCATCTTTTAGATCGACAAGCCCTGTAGAGCTAGTTTTCCAATCTTGATTGAAGTCCACCATTTTTCTTACTTGCTGACCATAGGTTGGACTTAGCAAGGCAAAAGCTAAAAGGAGGGTTTGAAGAAAAGTTTTACCAGAGAATTTTAACATGATATTTTTATGTTGAATTAATCTAAAATTTTAGATTTTGCATGATTGTATGCTTTTTAAAATCGATTTAACCACTACGATCACAAAGGAGGCACGGAGGACACGAGGGGGCTAGTTTAATATATTTAGTTCCTTGTATTCTTTGTGCCACTTGTGGTTAAGTTATCAGTTACTGAGTTATTTGTTAATTGAGGAATTCAGCATTGTAAATTCCTCGGAGGGCACCAAGGCAGCACGGAGGAAAAGAGGTGCTATAGTTTAAATTCTTTGTGTCCCTTGTGAAAACCTTTGTGTTCCTTGTGGTTAATTTTCTAGTTTTTCAAATTGTAAAGCTACATCCCAAATACCAACCTACTTTTTCCTATTCGACCAATAACTTAATCACCTAATCACTTTCTCCTAATTAACCATTCCTAAATCAACAACCTATTCAACTCCCAATAATTCAAGATGTCAGGGCTACGCCCCTTAAACCCTGCGAATCCCGCTTCATCATACGAAGAAAGGTGGGCTACGCCCCCAAACAACCAATATAACTGATGACCAATATCCAATTAACCCTACATTCGAACTCTTCCCTTAGGGGCGTCAACTCTGATCTCTTATTTCGATGTCCAAAAGGCACTTAGCTGATTTTACCACAGAGGGCACCAAGGTTACATGGTGGACACAAGGTGTTTTTGTTTATTTTTTTTGTTTCTTGTGCCCCTTGTGAAAACCTTTGTGTCCCTTGTGGTTAAGTTATCGGTTACTGAGTTATTTGTTAATTCAGCATTGTAATAACCACGGAGGACACCAAGGTTACACGGAGGACACGAGGTGTTTTTGTTTATTTTTTTATTTCTTGTGCCTCTTGTGAAAACCTTTGTGCCTTGGTGGTTTACATTTTGTTTGTATTTAAGATATTCGCCAAGATCGATACACCTAACCCAATATTTCAAGATGTCAGGGCTACGCCCCTTAAAATCAGCATACCTACATTTTTCTACGAAGATATATGGGCTACGCCCCTGAATTTCTCCCAACTTATTTAATCTCGAATCAACCAATCAACTTAATCACCTAATCACTTTCTCCCAATTATCCAATCACTTTTCCCCTTTCAATAGAAAACCCAATCAATGGATACTTTTTCAGAAGCATCGATAAGTCCTGCATCTCTTGGTTCAATGACAGTTGCTGCATCTATAAACCCGAATACTAGCACCATTCCTTTTCCCAAATTCAATTCATGCTTTCCTGCTTCGAAATTGTAAGTATGGAGATTTACCCTGGGTAGATTTTCCAATTCAATGGCATTCATCACCACAGGTTCGGCTTGGCCCCGGTCATTTCCTGCTGCATCTGTTTCCAATTTCGGTGGTGATAAAAACCCTTTGCTATCGGTATTGAAATAGCCCACTACCAATTTCACAGGTTTTTCTGTTTGGAATTTCAAGCTGGTTCCATGTTCTTTTTGTTGCGCAGGATCCAATACAAATGCTTCAAAATCCTTTAATTCATCAGCCACTCTGGAAACAACCATCTTTTCATTTCTGGATAGATTTTGACCAGAATTTATTCGGACTGTTTTTCCCAATTCTTCTTCCCATTCCACTGCAACTTTTACCCATGGTGTAATATCCTTTTCATCCACTTCCACAGAACCAGTTCTCTCCAGTAATTCTATGTTTCTTTTCAAATTCCCCAACTCTGATTGGTAGTGCGGCAACATTTCTTCCCAAGTAATATGTTTACCTTCATCACCACCTATGGGAATTCTTCGCTGGGCTGTTTGCATGCTGTTGGCGTAGAGGTAAGTACCCTTGGTCATTTCCACCAAATCTGAAAAATGATCTACACTGCTCTCCAAATAAGGAACAGCTTCTTTTAAATCTCTCAAATCCTGGGAATAACTGTATTTTAAGACTTGCAATGAAGCCTGGACTTTATCATGGAAAAAGTCTGCAAATGCCTTGTAAGAATAAATATCGTTCTTCAACCTCTCGAATTCTGCATTGTCCTTGGAAACCAAAGGTGCTGCTTCATTGATCGCATCGAAGGCTTTTTGCCCATGGGATTTTACTTCTTCGATGATCTGGGTTGGGGTTTCGCCTACATGCGCTTCATTCTCCCACTCCTTTCTGGCATATTCTATCAAAATTTCTCCTTCCGGACCGCATGATTCGTAAAAGCCCGGATATACCCTCCATTTATAGGGATTCACCAGTTGGCTTGCAAACATACCTAACAAAAGCGTTTGCCGATTTCCCTCGGTGATACCAAACCTTCGAAGCAATTTTGGGGAAATCTCACCAGTTTGTTCATAAGCTTCAAGGATAAACCTACCTGCTTCCTTGCTGCCATATTTCTCACCCAATTGTATAGACCAATAGTCAATTTCATCCGTTCTTTCCCGCTGATGCTTCCAAGCATATCTTGCCCAGGCCTTGTACCAAATCCAATCCCTGTCTATTTGCTTGAGCCTTCCATCTACCTTATCAGCGGTATAGGGCCAATCCCAATAAGATGCCTGAGGATAGAGATGTAAGGCATTGGCTCCATGGACTTCATGCATGGCTTTGACGCTTTTTTGGATAAAATCAGGAGATCCATATCTAAAAGGCTCTAGGTTTGCCAAAATGTGGACGTTGGAAATATGGATAGATCCCGATTCACTGAGATCTTTATGGATCTGTGACCATGGTCCTCGTGGTTCATAAGTAGTGAGGGATTCTCCATTGTACTTATGCATGGTGTAGAGGTTTTTGTAGATTGGCAAGGCATGTTGCATCACCAAAGGTGCATTTGTATCATGCGCCCGCAAAATAATCGGAGGCTCCTCAGTCATGCCTAATGCTTCCAAACCATCCTGAACACCGGGGATAACTGTTTCCGTAAACCATTTGATATCATTCTCCTCCCCTTGCATGGCTTCGCCCAAAGCAACCAAAAGCCCGACATTTGGGTACTTCTCGATAAATGCTGCTATTGACTTTCTCGTATAATCTGACACCAATGGGGTAATCGGTCTGTTTCTATCTTGCGTAACAATATCATGGTGCTCCGCAAAAGGTTTGGAAACAATGATGTTGTAGAACATCTGGATTACCCAAACCCCTCTTTTTTCAGCTTCTTCGGTGATAAATTTGAATATTTCCTCATTCTTTTTGAAAGTTTCCTCATCCACTTCCATTGCATAAGGGTAATCTTCCAATTTGACCAAAGAGGCAAAAGGATGTCCGTTCCACAGATAAAGGGAGTTCATCCTGTTTTCAACCAACATGTCCAAGTAGTCAATCCAATGCTGCTTGTCATAAAACCATGGGAAATTCTCCTCTGTATAAGGATATTCATAAACCTTCCTTCCCGGCAAATACTCCATTTTCTGAACACCAATCACACTTCCGCGAAGTACCATCTCCGGTTGGTCGGTGTAATCGGAGGAAAAATCAATTTCACCTTGTTCATGCAATTGATCGACAAGCTCCATCATTCCATACAAAATCCCCGAACCATCTTTTCCACTGACAAGTAGCTGTTTTCCATTCCCAGAAAGCATAAAACCCTCCTTGCCAATTTCTTCAGCTTGGTCATTTATGGTACTGGCTGTCGTATTCAAAAAATCGATAACCAAAGGATCATTATGGTTACCTACCACAACCTGTGGCCTGTTCAATGATGGATCAAATTCGTTTGCTTGACTGACATGAAATCCACCTTCTGAAAGTGCGCTCGTCAACCTTTCGATACCGTACAACACTTTCACATCGGCATCTTTTGAATATACCAAAACGATATCCTTCTTGCCTCCACAGGATAAAAGCAACAGGATAAGGACCAAGAAAGTACAATAGTTTTTCATGATTTGGTTATTTTGGGTAGAGGTCTTTAGTAAATTGGTTTAATTATGAAATTTTCAGACCCCTTGGTCTGTGAGGACACAGACCAAGGGGGAGAAGATTCTAAACAGATTCTTGTTGGAATACCGACTTCATGTATCGGGCATTGGCACCGTAATTTCCTTTTACATTTCTGACATCATTGACATCACGGGAGCGCTCAATGATCAACCAGCCTGACCAGCCCATTTTATCCAAAGCACGCTTGATTTTTGGCATGTCCAGCTTGGGATTATTTTCTATCCAAACCCCATCTGTGTCAGAGCAATGGATCTGAGCGATGTTTTCTTTACCCAATATTCTCAGTTCCTTAATGATATCCCTTTCATTTTTGATGGCATTGGCAAAATTGAAACTGCTTTTTATAGCTGGACTGCCAATTTCTTTGAGAAAAGCTCGCTCTTCCTTTGCATCAAGGGATGTTTCCACAGCGATCACTTTGTTTATTTTTTTGGCTTTTTCACCCGCTTCTTTGAGTCTTTGGATGACCCTTTCCCGTAATCCGGGTTCTTTCGAAAAATCCGAATCCACACCAAGTGGCAGATAGGCAATCTCAATATCCATTCGTTCCATGGTCGTCAAAGTATCATCAACCATCAGGGGAACGGTCGGTCTATTGGCAAATGACTGCCCATAAAATCCTGACATAGCAATGGAGGAGATTGCTATGTTTTGGGATTTGGATTCCTCCAAAAACTGTCTGACATTTTCAGGGTCATTCAATTTGGAATCAAATGTATCCCTAGCCCCCAATCCACCCATATCCAACTGGATTCCATCTGCCCCGATTTCTTTTGCCAAAGCAAATGCGCCAAGCTTTTGCCTCTTGAGGATCATCCAATCACATACTGCTATCTTGTACCGATGATCAATAGCAACAACAGAACGAGCTTTTGTAATCAAAATGGGAGAAAAGTAACCTGCCATCCCGATGAGAAAAAAACGTCTCAAAAAATCCCTTCTTGGATTTTTTGGTGACAGGTTACTGATCAGTTCTTCTGGGTTCAATGCTTTAATCTTCTTCATGGATAAGTGGTTTGTCTGATTCTTTCTTTTCGATACCAGGCCAATCAAGGGATTCTATTTTCTCCTTGTTCAACTTGCTAGGATCAATTTTCACATATTTTATTTTTTCCCTTCTCCATGTATATACTGCATGGACCAGTCCATCGGAACTTTGGATAATGGATGGATAGGAATATTGGCTGATGTCCGAGTCTTCCAATATCAGGGATGCTTCCCAATGTACACCATCCGAAGATTGGGAGATATTCAGAGGGGTTCTTGGTCCTTTGGCTTCCTCTCCCGGAGGCAATACATGATTGTATATCAACAGATGTCTTCCATCCTTCAAAGTCACAGCATCAGTTCCCGAGTTGTTGTTTGGCAGGGAGGTCAATTCAAGCGCTGTCCAAGTTTCCCCGTAATCTTCCGACCAGGCAGTAGCGATTCTTCTACTTTTTGTCCTGCAAAGGATTTGTAATTTTCCATTTCCATGGTTGAGTACACTTGGTTGGATAGCATTGATATCTTCAGCTCCTTTATTAAGCGGCCCTATCTTCCTCCATGTTTTGCCAAAGTCATCAGTCACTTCAAAATGTATTTTCCAACCATTCCCTTCAGTACTACTGGCATTTACCAAATTCCCGTTTTCCAACAAAACAGGCTTGTTTTTGACTGGTCCAATGTAACCATCGGGTAGTTTTTCCGGATTAGACCAAGTCTTTCCATGGTCTGAGGATGACATCAACATGCCCCACCATTCGGAAGGTTTGGGACCTATTTTATAAAAAAGCAATAGTTCACCATTTGGGACTTGAAAAAGTACAGGATTCCAAGTTGGATAGCGTAAAGTATCATTGATCATACCATTGGCAACTTCCACAGGAGTAGTCCAGCTTTCGTTTTCATGACGGCTTACCCAAATCCCTACATCTGGATGCCTTTCATGTGTACCTCCAAACCATGCAGAGACAAGGCCATTGGGTGTTTCTATAATGGTAGCTGAATGACAGGAAGGAAAAGGAGCTTCATCATATATAAACTCATCTGCCAAGATGCCAGACCTCCAATCTACCTCTGAATCATCTTGACATCCAAACAAGACCATGATGCCCAAAAACAAAATTGCTACATTGAAAGACTTTGACATAATGTATTTTAATCTTAAATTCATCTAAAATATTATTCTAAGGGATTTCAAGTTATAAAGTACATGTTTTGATGCTATCCTGTACCTCCCCGTGAATGCAGATTCTTGGATTTTTGTTGGTAAAAACATGTACAATCGATTGCACAAATTGTTGGTTCAAAAAAATATAGAAGTAGATTTAAAGCAAATTTAAAAAACCACAACAATTGAGGGTAAAAATAAAACTGTACCGAGTTTTATATCAAAACAAACACCAATATTTTCAATAAATAAACAGAAACAAACATTAATTTGCTTTATAAACCAATATACGCTATAAAACAGATTCCGTTCACATAAAAAAAATATTAATCTTTTTATAAGAAATAGAAATACCATAAATTGTAATCGATTGCACAATCTAACAAGAACCCAAAATGATATTGACCTCAAATATAATCAGAATCGATCCAGATTCACGGGTACCAAAATACCAGCAAATCGTGAACTCAATAACAGAAAATATTGAGAAGGACTATTATATTATAGGAGAAAAAATTCCCTCAATCAATGAAATCAGCGAAGACTTGTACCTGTCGCGTGATACCGTAGAAAAAGCATACAACCTGCTCAAAAAGAAAAAGATCATCGTTTCGGTAAAAGGCAAAGGTTATTATGTAGCTCAGAACGTTTCGCACAAACAATTGAAAGTACTTTTTTTGATCAATAAATTGAGCAATTACAAGCTCCAAATCTACAATTCATTTATCGCAAGTTTGGGAAGTGATGCGAGTATAGAACTGAAGCTCTATCACTGCGATGCCAATATATTGTACAATCTATTGCAGGAGAATAAGGCAGCCTACGATTATTATATAGTAATGCCACACTTCAAAGATGAAAACAACCAACATCAGAATGGGAATGAACGGGTGATCTCCGCATTGAATGAAATACCGAAGGATAAATTGATCCTAATGGACAACCTCATCCCTGCTTTGGGAGAGGAAGTGGCTGCAATCTACCAGGATTTCAAATCCGACATCTATGATTCGTTGGAAGAGGGAATAGAAAAGCTGAGAAAATATGAGAAAATCATCCTTGTCTATCCCGAAAATGCGGTATACCCATATCCCCAGGAGTTAAAGCAAGGATTTGTGCAATTTTGTAGATCCAATGATTTTGAGTTTGAGGTAATCTCCACCATCTACCCGGAAATGGAATTTGGATGCTCTGATGCATACATCACCATTGAAGAAAATGATTTGGTGAGCCTGATAGAACAGGTTAGGGAACATAACCTCGAACTGGGAAAAGATATCGGAATCATTTCCTACAATGAATCCCCATTGAAAAAGCTATTGAGAATCACGGTGATGTCCACCAACTTCCAAGCTATGGGCGAAACGGCTGCCTACATGATCAAAAGGAAAAAGTCAGATGTTGTCAGAAATGTGTTCAATTTTATTGACAGAGGTTCGGTGTAGGGTAATTACATTCGTGTCCTTCTTTCAAACGCTCAAACTTTCCTATAAATAGTTAATAATTTATATGTATATACGCTTTCTTGCCAGTAGGTCTATAAAATATCCGCAACAACTGTTATACCCAACTTGTTGACCGTAGTCTGTTGACGGTTGACGATTATCCGCAACATTATGCCTTACTTATTTCCTTACTGGCAAAGTAGCGGATAATAATTTAAATGTAATGGAAAATAGTGGAAGGGAAATAGCAGGTTTAATGTCCAAATTTTTCCATCATTATGCCTTCTACACGATCGATTAATTCTGTTTTCAGAAGATTGACATGGGAAAAATCTTTACGTCTAAGGATAGCTCCATAAATTGACTCGGAATCAGGAATATTAATTTCGACGTGATCGCAAACGTATTCGTCAGAAACATTTCCATACCACTTCTTATAAACCTGAGTTCGATTGTTATCACAAAGTCAAAATCAATAAAAAC
>NZ_JBHUHR010000046.1:0-72618 GCF_042682445.1 Belliella marina | reverse complement strand
CGCACCTTCTTTTCGTAGTTCTCACCATTTAAAACCGTTCCTGCCTGCCGGCAGGCAGGTTGACAAAGTGAGAATAGTCGAACTCAGGTTATAAAGTATCACGTTGTTTTCCGCGCCCATCAGCAGCATCGCAAACATAAATAATAACTCGGTTTTGATTTTTTCCCACAAATTCATACTATATAAATTTGACTAAATCCCCTTTATTCTTGAATTAGCAACCAATGGTTTGGCCCAAATCCCTATGGACAAGATGAAAGCCAAGGGGACAAGGAGTATATACATCGCATTTTGCAAGCCAAACTGATCTGCAAAACCTCCAATAACCAATGGAAAAACTGCACCTCCCACAATGGCACTACAAAGGATTCCTGCAAAGGTGCCATGCCCAAAGGATACGGAGTTCAATGCCAATGAGATGATTACCGACCACATGACCGACAGGAAAAAACCTGTCAAGGGAAATGCTACCAAAGCGATTGACTGACTTCCATTCAATGCAAATAACAGGGATAAAATTGCTCCAGAACTAAATATCAACAAAACCATTTTGCTATCTATCAGCTTGAGAAGGACCAAGCCCAATAAGCAACCTATCGTCAACAAGCCCCAAAAGTACGAGATTGTCGTAGCGCCTGTGGTAGCAGGATCCAGTCCATGATAATCTTGAAGGAACTTTGATATCCAATTTGCAATGCCCTGCTCACTGCCAACATAGCAAAATATACCCAGAAAATACAACCAGACAATTCTCATTTGAAGCAGGTTCTTCAATTTGCCCCCCAACTCAATCTTTTCATCTTCCTGCAGGTTGACTTTGGGGAATTTGACCGTCGAAATGATCAGAATCATCATAATAGAGACCAAGGCAAATACCCAGTAAACCGATAACCAAGCAAGCTCAGCTGGTACCATTGCTTCCATCCATCTGAAATAACTGATATCGGAACCGCTATGGATGTTCAGTACCAAATAACTGTAAAGCTGAGGACTCAAAAAGGAAGCTGCCCCAAATGCCAATTGCCCCAAAACTGAATAGAAGGCAAAATTCGCTTCTCCACCTGTCGTCCTTAGCAATGGATTGATCACAACTTGTAGCATGGCCATTCCTATCCCAATTATAAATAGAGAAACCAAAGCAGCTGTAAAACTTGCATTGATCGCAAAAATCAAGGCTCCAGCGGCTGCCAGGCCAAAGGCAAACAGCAATATTCTCTTCTCTTGGTATTTTTCGACCAACAAACCTGCCGGAAGTGACATGACTCCATATGCCACAAAAAATGAAAATGGCAAAAACCCAGCTAAGCCCAAACTCAATGAATAACTTTCGATGATAGCTGGAATGATCGGACCCAAAATGTTCGTCAGCAATGATATGACAAAGAATATTAAAAAAATCAATACGAGTATGTGGTGGCTTTTTTTCATACTTTTTTGCAGTGGGATTGGTGGATTGGTTATTGGGGAATAGTTGAGTAAGGGAATAGGTTATTGAGAATTAAGTTATATGCTACTTTGCAAGTAGCCATTTAAATTATGTGTTCATTATAATTTGAGCATCAGTTGACTATCATCTGTGAATTGTCGACAATTATCTGCAATAACTAAACAACTATCGGCTAAAGACCGATAGGTTTGGTTTCGTCTAAAGGAGACTAAAGTGAATCCGAGACTTAGTGTTCTTTGTGAAAAACTTGGTGATCTTTGTGGTTATAATTTTTACCACAATGATCACCAAGTAAAAACACCAAGTTCACAAAGAAAAAACACTAAAGTCTTCACCTAAAGGCGAGGCATTTCCCCCCAGATTGATACACTAATTGCTTAAATTAACTTACTGGTATCATTGCGGGTAATCATATTTGGTTATTGAATGAAATTGGCTTAGCAATTAACCTTTACTATAGGCTCTAAATCAACTTAATCACCTAATAACTATTCACTCAACTAACTAATAACTGTTCTCATAATTTATCTACGGACTTGGATATCTACCTCCGCACCAAGGTTTTCAGCAAGTGTTTTTAGATAGTTTTTGAAGTATGCCTCTTCCCTAAATTTTTCATCAGCAAGCTCCCAGGCAGCTACTGCATAATATGAAAGCTGTTTTCCATCTTCAATCTTCATTCTGGCCAAATAGCTATTCGAAAGGGATCCTTCCTTCGGGGCTTCAGTAAAACCTATGTAATATTCTTTCGGCACTATTAGCGCCAAGCCCAAATACCATTCCTTCTCATAGGTCTGTAGATCATGTGTATAAAGCACTTGAAACTCCCCTACTTCCATTTGAACCAATGGCTTGTCCGTCCTGGAATTGACCAAGCCAATCACCATTTCTTCATCTCCCTGAATCCCCGAAATGCTTACCGTGTTTTGATAACCATGCATACCTGGCCAAATAGAAGTAAATTCCTCTACTTGGTATGTTCGTCCAAGTCCTTCTGGATTCCAATCATGGTAATCGAACTTCATCAGTCCCCGAATAGGGCCATTTGCCAAAACGATATAATCAGTCTCCGATACATTGTTGAGTGAATCCTGCTCAGTCACCCCTAACCTTGCCAAGTGATCCCCAATCCTCAACCCATAGCCACCAATTCCTACAGAGTTTCCTACTGCCAAAATATCCCGACCCCAATCTTCCATCACATGGTAATTGTCCTCGGTGACCCCAGCTTCATTGATCCCCACATCATCCGGGGACATATATTTGACTTTTTTTCCAAATACGTCTTTGGAATTCCTTCCATCCAAGTAATGTCTGAAACCCACACAGTCATTTTCCCAAGAAGGACCATCGGTTTGATAAGGCTGATATCCCATCACTCCTGGAAGTTGGTCTGGATAAAATGTGTGGCTTATGGCAGGTTTCACAATGTCATTCTCCGAAGCCCGAACCCCAAACCTTACATTGACGCGCTTTTCGAACTTCGGCTTATTTTCCAGCAACATCAATTTAAAGTTTCTTTTCTCTCCAGCTTTGAGGTCAGTAAGGAAAAACAACTCATCCCAAATCCCATCACCATCCGAGTCGTCAAACTGAGCTGGCAAGGTATCGTTCTTTTCCGTCAAGATGATCGGGTAGAAATCCCCATCTTTTATTTCTGTAAAATGGCTTCTCGGGATGATCACGGTCTTTTCATCAAGGTCGATGCTTCCAGTATATCCCAGCTGAATATCAAAGTATTGAGCTTGATCTTCCCTTTGACAAGAAGTCAACCCCATAATTCCAACCAAAGAAACGATTCCGATTTTTCTGCTAAGATTCATAAAGGCTTTGGTTTTACTTGAGGGTAAGGGTATGGGTAAAAGGTGTCATTCCAGTGAGATACACATGGTTTCCTGTTGTTCTTAAGGTTCCGAAGTGAACCGTGTACATTTCTCCATCAAGACGGTAAATATTTCCATGTTTCTTGATACCAGGACCGAAGGTGATTTCATCTTTGCCATTTTTATAACTTCCCATTCCTTCCTCCAGAAACCGGTTTCCTTGTGTATCCACCACATCGCTGACTCCCGTAAATTCTCCGCCTTCGTCAAAGCAAAGCTCCACAGTCACCGGAACCCCTTCCAAGCCGGTCACTTCTATCAATAAATCTGCTTGCCCCTTGTTTTCCTGAATGGTGATTTTACTTTCCAAGGTTTTTACATTGCTGACAGGCCTGTCTTCAAATGACATTTTGCTCCAAAACCTGCCATCCACACTTGGTCCCAACTCGTAATCCCCCGCTTCATTCCTGAGGTTTTGTGGCAGTGGTTGGTAGTAGGGAGCTTGAAGTTTTTTGTACAGGATGTACTGTCCATCTTTGTCTTCTAGTCCATCACTTCTAAAATGTCCCATGCTGAAAAATGCGGAAGACATTCTGATATGCTTGAGGATTGCCTCACCTTTTCTGTAAGAAAAGAAATTGGGGCTGATCGATCTGCCAGAGGCGATGATAAGCGGCCAATCCACTCCTCCGAAAATAGTCATTGTCGTGTCCTCCCTGCGGATTCTTGCCAGGCTGCTTGTGGGAAATACTTTGGCATAGTCCCTTGGAAGCGGTGCGGATGGTGGCATTTCTTCCTGGAGTATTTCATGTTCCATAAAATAGTAGAGGCCTCCACGGACAATTTCAGCCTCAAAACCCTCAAACCCTTCTATCTGTCTGGCTATTCCAGCGAAAAATGGATTGTTGTCTTTGATTGCCAAGTATCGGAAATTCAAATATTGGGAAACAATATTTTTGTGTGAATATTGATCCTGACGTCTGGAATCGAATGTAACCAAATCACCATTTGGCTCCATATAGTAATAAGACATTTCCAGGTTTTTCCTCACCGGCTCCAACAGTTCTTCCTTGTCGAGTAACTTGGCCATGGTGATAAATGCTTCATTCTCCACTGCCGAATAATTCATGCTTCGCTCAGGATAATGTCCATCTTCATCAATAAATATCCCCTCACCCAACCAGTCATCTACCCGGTTTACATACCTTTCATCTGGATACACATGGTTGATTTTGGCCAATGCAGCACTCAATACCCAGCGGTGGTTTGGAGTATGGATTCCGCCAGTCACCAGTGCCTCACCTGCATTGGTGATGAATTTCTTGAGATCGAATTTTACCTTTGCCAAAGCTGGTTGGCTTTGATCCCTCAGAATCTTGGCTGCAGCGCAAAGTGGCTCCATCACAAAGGCAGTATCTGGAGGTGATTCGAGATTACCTGTATTCATGGTACCATCAGCACGCTGCTGTGAAAGCAAAAATGCCGTCAACCCCTCCATCCTTTCCAATACCCTGGGATTGTTATGAAATGAAGATTCCGGATGGCAATAACTGGCAGTCAGCACAGCAAAATCATACCCTTGCTGCCTGACATAGGATTTTGGATTGCTGTTTTCGGGCAAAATCAACTGGGCAGTCAATTGGTCATTTGATCGGACCAACCTATCCAATATTTTTTTGTCTGTTGAAGATAATTTTGGGCCAGCTGCCCAAACATTCGAAGCAAATGGAACCAATGTGGTCAACAATCCCAAACTAGCCGATTGTTTGATAAATGTTTTTCTGGATATCTTTTTCATTCTAATAATCTTATTGTCTTACAATGCTGGTTTCGTATAGCAACTCCCCGGAATGGGAAATCGCAAAAACCTGAATCTGGTCAACAGTGGCTGAAAATACCAAGAAGCCAAACTCCTTTTTTGCAAATTTGCTGAAAGGAAGTGTTCCTACATCGGTAGCTTCTGAAGCCGAACCTGAAATAAAATGGTGTACACCGCCCTCTGGCAACAAATGTTGCAAACTGTGGTCATGGCCGGAAATATAGGCATCTACCTGATTGGATTCCAAAATCCCCCGCAAGCTGCTTCTGATAGACCGTGTATCATAACCTTCCCGCCTCTTCTCACTTGCCGTAAACATAGGATGATGGCCAATCACCAATTTCCATCTTTTATCATCTCGGGACAATGTTTCCTTCAACCAGCCAATCTGAGCGACAGTATCCTGGGTCATAACATTTGGCCCATATTCTGCATTGTTATAAAATTCGGGGATCAAGGGATTGGTATCTATAAAAGTAATCTGGAGAAGATTGTCCTTGCTTCCTTTGAGCCTGAAGTCTTTGGTATAATATCTTCCTGGCATAACCCAGCGCCTGCTGATGTTTGTATACTCCACTTGGGCATCAGGATTACCCATATAGTCATGGTTTCCAAGAATGCTATACCATTCCCTTTGGTGTGCAAAATCTTTGTACACATCTTCAAAGGAATAATGCCAATGCGCATCTTGTACACTGGCAACACCCTTGGGATAAAAATTATCCCCTACACTGATAAAAAACTGGGCATGGATTTCCTTGGCGGTTTTCGCTATCTGATCTGCTACCTGTATCTGATGGTCATCACCATACCTTCCCCAATCGCCCAGTACGATAAAATTCAGTGCATCGGGAGACAATTTGCTACTAAGGGGTTCCTGCTGGGCAATCAGTTGGCTTTGGAATCCACCCAAGAGCATGCATCCAAAAAACAAATATTTCAGTTGATTTTTGAAATTCCCTGTAGCTTTCAAGGATTTTTTGGTAGTGTTTATCATAGTGGCTTGTTATTTAAACCCGGCTTATGCACTAGAATTTCTATTACGGGTTTAAAACACTTCAAAACCAGACACTTTGCTTCACTTTTCGAGTTCACCGTAGCAAAGCTACGCATCACTCTCCAAAGTGACTGGTTTTCTTGTGTTTTCAACCCTCACTACGAAACCTAATGCATAAGTCGGGTTAAAAAAGTGACTATATTGGGTATTTGGAATAATTCCCTATACCAAATATAGTCACATATTCATTTAGAATTTACAGATCAAAGCCGTTTAGTTTGGAAACGAGACCTATCTGGTTTAAATCTTTCTTATGACCTTTTCACCAAATAAAGTGTAAGTTCAAATTTCAGCAGAAAACCTTAAGTCCTTACCCAAACGACAATGACTCTTAATTGTACTGTGGATTCTGGGTCAAAGTACCACCTGTATAGTCAATCTCAGTTTGTGGAATAGGCCTCAGCAAATGGAATGGTTTGATGGCATTGTTGAGCGCTGCATGTGGATTGTGTGCCAGTACCCTTTCGATCAATTTACCTGTACGTTTGAGATCCATCCATCGGCTTACTTCACCAGCCAATTCCCTTGCACTCTCATCCAAAATCAAATCTATATTTACTTGTCCAGCAGCAATTGGCTGATTCAGACCTGCCCTTGCTCTTACCGCATTGAGATGCTCAGCTGCTTTTGCTGAATTGTTAAGTTGCAAATAGGCTTCGGCTGCCAACAACCTCGTCTCTCCCGATCTCATGATGATGGCATCCCGTTCCCCATCAGGGTTGATTCCAGGGTTGGTATAAGGGACTCCCGGGTCATCAAATTTCCTGAACATAGGGTATTGAACTTGGGTAAAACCGTTTGGAATAAAATAATTTGCTGGATTTACCACCACATAGGGTTTGCTTTGGATCACAGCCTGACTCCAAGGTGTTTTTGGAAAATAAATAGAAGTATCACCAGCCATGATATTTGCATCTGGATTGCTCACTTCAGCCAACAACAATCTGCGTACAGTAGCAGCTTCCCTTTGATCTCCTTCAGCAAACAAGCTATAGAAAAACGGTGTAGGTGCTGAACCCAGGCCTCTATGGTACAAAGTAGACCTAGTTTGGCCAGGATAAACATCATATACAAACTTAAACAGCAAATGCCTGCTATTTCCAACACCACGGGAAACAGGACTTGAACCGTATAAAACCGAAAATATCACCTCGCTGTTTCTTTGGTTCTCCCTGGATACGAGGGAAGCATAACTATTCACCAAAGGGTGTGCACTGATTACTGTCTCGGCAAGTGCTGCTGCTTGGGTAAAATCAGCTGGAGTCCCAAAGCTTTTATACCCTTTTGTCAACAATACTTTTGACAAAAGATGTCTTACCGCATTCTTCGAAACCCTGCCATAAGCAGAGGGATTCTCCAACACACCTTGCAGGGCATCATTGAGATCCAGAATAATCTGATCGTATACTTCTTGCTCCGAATTTCTGACAAATTCAAACTGGGCAGTCCTGATTTCATTCAAAACCAAAGGGACACCACCAAACTGCTCCACCAAACTAAAGTATGCAAAGCCTCTGAAGAACTTCGCTTCCGCAATACCAATAGTTTTCTTGTCTGCGGTCAAGCCTACAATTTCCTCAGAGCGGTCAATTGCCGTATTTACGGCAGAAATCAATCTATAATTGACATACCAATGATTCGATACAGCTCCATTCACTGGTCTCAAGTTCACATAATCGTTGATCTCACTTATCCCAGCTATGATATCACCCCTGGTAAATATATCTGTACCCGTATGTTCCAAGTCATAGGCAGAGGTTACCCCCCGCATCCTATCATAAACCTCCGCTACCAATTGGTCAAAGAATGCAGGATCTAACCTCGCTACCACATCTGATTCGAAAGTTTTATTCTCTTCGTCAAGAAAATCACTGCAGCCCAGTGTTGCAAACAACATTGCCACCAAGCAAAGTATGTTTATATTTTTATTGAAAGTTTTCATGTTGGATTCGATTAAAATTTGACATTGATACCACCCATCAAGATTCTGGAAAGAGACGCAGAGCCCCAGCTGTTTCTGGCTGCTGTCTCAGGATCCCACCCTTCATACGAAGTGAATGTAAATGGATTTTGTGCGGTAAAATAAACCCTTAGACTATTCACTTTCAGAGGCTTGATGACAGACTCCCCAAAATTGTACCCCAAAGTGATGTAGCCAACCTTTACAAATGACACATCCCTATACACCAAAGGCTCTGCAAAAGGACCATCGTTACTCGGCTGATGCCATTCATTGGATGGGTTGTCCGGTGTCCAATAATTTGTTTTCAAACTATTGAACCTTGCCAAGACATTATAATACCCAGAATGGGAGATATGGAAATAACTCGCAGATGTAGCTCCCTGAAGCGTATGGACAAAGAAAGAAAAATCAAAATTCTTATAATTGAATGTATTGGAAATCCCGCCTGTCCATTTTGGTAGGTTATTTCCTATGATATCCCTGTCATTGGCATCGATTACCCCATCATTGTTGATGTCTTTCACCTTGACCTGCCCTGGCAATTGGCCAACAGCTTGGGCTTGTTCCAATTCATCCAGTTGCCAGATTCCATCAAATACCCAAGTATAGATAGAACCTATCGATTCCCCTACCCTGTGGATATAAGAACCCGCTTGGACACCAAACAAAATCTCATCAGTTTGACCTGTCAATTTGGTAATCCTATTTCTATTGCTTGCAAAATTGAGGGAGGAAGTCCATCGGAAATTCCCATTGTCAAAGTTGACAGAATTGAGTGATAGCTCTATTCCCCTGTTGGTCGCATTGCCTATATTTTCAAAAACACCGGTATGACCTGTCATAATAGAAGTTGGCCTGTAAAATATGATACCCGTATTTTGTCTTTCATATAAGTCCAAAGAACCATACAGCCTGTTTTTGAAAAATCCAAAATCAATCCCCAAGTTAATTTCTTTGGTTCTTTCCCAGGTGAGGTCCCTATTGACCAAATTAGTGATATAGGCTGTCTGTATAGCTTGGCCACCCAAATTGGTAAACCTGGAACCTATCAAAGATTGTGACCCAAGGGGTGCCAGTCCACCTCCGCCACCATTGTTGCCTGTCTCACCATAACTCAATCGGACTTTGAGGTCTTCAACTGTACTCTGTCCCTTCATGAAAGACTCATCAGAAACCCTCCACGCGACTGCAGCGGATGGGAAAAATGCCCATTTGTTGCCTTCAGCCAACATAGAAGATCCGTCATATCTCCCTGTCAATGTGAGCAGATATTTGTCTTTCAAATTGTAATTTACCCGTGCTGTATAGGATTCCAAGGTTTGTTTGATTAGCCCGCTGGTAACATCCCTTACATCTGGTCCAGCCTGCATATTGTAGAACAAAAACTGGTCTGTAGTATACCCTCTTCTCTGCATCCTGTAATTCTCAAACCTATCAGAGAACATAGAATATACAAAAGTGGCATTGATCACATGGTCATCTCCAAACTGAGTGTTATAATTGATGATATTATCCCATGTGTAGGAGATGCGGTTTCCATTGGTCACATCAGCCCTTGTGTTTTGGATGATTCCGTTGGTTGATTTATTGTATCTTCCCCTGTATTCCCCATATCTCATAAACTCTATATTTGGGGAGAAGTTGGAGGTGATTTTCAGGTTTTTGATAGGAGTCACCCCAAGGGAAAGATTACTCAGGTAATTCATGGTTCTGGTTTCCATTGTCATGGATTCGGGTTCGAACAATGGATTTGAAATAAATGTTTCCCCTTCGATTGGGAAAAATTTCAATTCCCCATCTGCTTCATAAGGTGATCCTGTAGGTCTCAACCTGTAGGCACTTCTAAGCCCTTCCCTGCTCCCCTCATTTCTGATGGCAAATGAAGCATAGTTGCTGAATCCCAAGGTGACGTGCTTAGAAAGGTTGCTGTTTACATTCGCCCTCAGGTTGACACGTTCGTAATCTTCGCCCGCAAATGTCCCTTCATCTTGGGTATATGCCACACCAAACCCATAAATGGAATTGTCATTTCCACCACTTAGATTCACGGTATGGTTTTGCTGAAAACCAGTGGTTGTGACCAAATCTAGCCAGTTGGTAAATCTTCCTGCGTTGACATTTGCTATTTCATTGGGTCTCATGAAATCACTCAGTACGACATCGTTTACGGTAAAGTCTCTGTTGCCTCCAGCCCACTGGTTTCCTACTACAGCATCTTTGAAATACTGAACAAACTCTTCTCCCTGAAACATATCGGGAATATTGTATGCCTGCCGTACGCCAATATAATTGTCATATTGTACCGAAAGTTTTCCTTTTGCCCCTTTTTTGGTTTCGATAATCACTACCCCATTGGTTCCCCTAGAACCATAAATAGCCGTAGCCGAAGCATCCTTAAGTACATCCATCCGCTCTATATCTGAAGGGTTCAAAAAGGAAATGTCATTGACAAAAATCCCATCTACTATGAACAAAGGGTTTTGTCCTGCACTAAATCCACCTTGATCAACCGTCTCATTTCCATTGATTGTATTTGCACCTCGGATCCGTACATTGAATCCCCCACCGGGCTTATTATCTGCAGCTTGGATATTTACCCCAGCTATCTGTCCCTGAAGTGCCTGGAATGCATTGACTTTGTTCGTTTCTTTGATATTGTCAGAGTTCATCGACCCTACTGCACCGGTAAGATCCCTTCTCTTGGACTCCCCATAACCTATCACTACTACTTCATCCAATTGGGAAATATCTGGTTCAATGGTTACTTCCACGAAACTTCTATTGTTCAGCGCCACTTCTTGGGTCATAAACCCAATGAAGGAGAATACCAAAGTAGCACTTGAAGGATCGTTGACATTGATGGAAAATGCACCATCCAGATCTGTCACTGCGCCATTGGTGGTACCTTTCACCATGACAGTCACACCAGGAAAGGGCTGATTATCCTCTCCTGATATGACTACGCCTGTTATGGTGGAACTTTGTGCTTGTGCTGCCATCATCCCCACAAACAGTAAACTAATTGTGAGTGATAATAATCTGAGGTTTGGAATTAGCAGATATCTCTTCCCGAAATACGCTATCCAATTTAAATTGGTAAGGATTCTTTTCATTTGATTTTGGATTATTGTTAGTATTTGATTTTGGGTCAACGTAGAAGCAAGTGAATCGAACTCGATTCCTTGGATTTTAGGCAAGGGAATTCCATGAGCTGATTTATCGTTTGATCAACTTAGAAATTAATAATTACTCAATATAATATTTACTTATTCCCTAACAACCTCAAATGGATAGACTTGGAGAAAATGACACTTTCAATATCAGTTTACTTTCAGCAAAACTTAAGGTGAGATTTCAGACTTTGGATTGGATGACGATTGTATTCTGCCTTTAATTTCAACTGTATTTCACGTTAGTGATTTTCTTCATTGCCTATGCTATATTAACAACAAATTTTCTCTGGAACAAAATCGATTTATGCAAAGGTTTGCATGACACTTATTCGTGGTATTTTTACACTTAAAACATGATTAACTATGGAGTAATTTGTTCAGAATAAACTGAACCAACTTTATCTTCCGAGATTTCACTGATAAATACCGGGCGGTTTTTCTCAACGGATTTCTGTGCTGCCAATGCGATCATCATCGCCTTCAGGCCATCTATTCCCGAGATAGGCATGGCACCTCCCTCTGAGAGTGCTTGTATGAATTTTTGCATTTCTATCTGGTATGACATTGTATATCTTTCCATGAAAAAATTTAACGGCAAGGCTCCATGGGCCCCATGTTGATTGTAAAGCACATGTGTGTCTGGCTTGTTGTTGTCAACTTTAGCCATTCCTTTGGATCCAAAAATCTCCAATCTTTGATCATAGCCATAGATGGCCTTGCGGCTGTTGTCAATCACTGCCATTGTCCCATCTTCATACTTCAATGTAATGACTGCTGTATCAATATCCCCTGCCTTACGCACATCTTCTGATGCAAAAGCGCCAGCAACAGCAAATACCTCCACTACTTCCTTGCCCATGATAAACCTTGCCATATCAAAATCATGTATGGTCATATCCAAGAACATTCCCCCCGAACTTTTGAGGTACTCCAATGATGGTGGTGCAGGGTCTCTGCTGGTGATTTTCAGCAAATGGACATCCCCTATTTCCCCTTCTTGAACCAAAGACCGTATTTTTTGGAAATTTGGGTCAAATCTTCTATTGAAACCTAGCATTAGATTCACCCCACTACCTTTTACTTCCTTCAACGTCTCCAAAACCCTCCCTATCGACAAGTCGTGTGGTTTTTCACAAAAAATATGCTTACCAGCCTGAGCGCATAATGAGATATAATCTGCATGGGTATCCGTTGGGGAGCAAATGATCACAGCATCAATATCAGGATGCTGAATCAACGCTTCTGGGCTGAGATTAGGCACACCTACATCTTTTACGAAAAAAGGATCTGAGATCGCAAGCACTTCTACATGCTCGATTTGGTTTTTTAGGTTATCGAAATGGATCTTTCCAATCCTTCCCATTCCGATCAATCCAACTTTAATATTTTTCATGGTGCATTTGATTTTATTGACTTATTTGGACGAAATTTTACTCAACCAATTTTTCAGATCAGGAACTTGGATAAACCTTGGCCATGGATCTGAAAAATCAATTTGATTCTTGCAATAAATAAGGGAAATTGCTTTCTACAATCTCGAAACGATGTGTCCTTTTGGCCTGTGGGGACACAAACCAAGGAGGTGGAAACAAGGAACCCTTTTGGTTTGCGGGGTCACAGACCAAAGAGATGGAAATGAGGTGTACATTTGGTCTGTGGGGACACAGACCGAGGGTAAACAAAACATATCCATACCAATAGAGACTTCCTTGTTGCGGTAAGCGCAGATACTTTACAACCCCAGTTTTTGAATGTATTTCCTGTTGTGCTCTGCGCATAGCAAAGGGCTGCCCATCCCGGGAAGGACATCCTGCTCCACCACAATCCATCCACTGTAACCTTTTTCCAGCAATATTTCCACAATCTTTTCAAAATCAACCGCACCTTCCCCCAACTTACAGAAAACACCTTCTTTGACCGATTCGAAATAATCCCAGTTATTGGCTTTGCTTTTTCTTCCTACCTCGGGGTCAAAATCTTTGAAATGCACATGCCAAACTCTATCATAGTGGTTTTTGAGTACCCGGACAGGATCACCTCCACCAAACATACAGTGTCCCATATCCAAGCAAAGACCTAACAGATCAGGATCCGTCATCAGCATCAGTTTATCTATCTCTCCCTCAGTTTCCACATAGCCTGCACAGTGATGGTGAAACACAGTCCTCAGCCCATATTTTTCTTTCAACTCCCTTGCAATCCTATTGGCTCCTTTGGCAAATACGTTCCACTCATCTTCATTTAAGCCCATCCCTTCCCCGATCCTTCCAGCATTTTGGGTTCTTTCCTGAACCGAACCATTTTCATCGGCAAGCACGATAAATGCATCTTTAAAGCCAGCATCAACCAATAGCTTGGCGACATTTAATGCCTTTTCCACTCCTATTGAATGTTCTGATTCTTTGGCCAAAGCTACAGGTACAAAAGCACCGGGAATCCAAAAATCAATATCGGTTATCACCTTTTTCAGTGCTGGGGGATCTGTAGGCATAAAACCCCAATCTCCAAGCTCCGAACCTACATACCCTGAAGTCTGCATTTCTGTCAGGACTTCCATATATCCTTTGGATTCCCCTTCAAGGCCAAATTCCAAAGCTCCCCATGAACACGGGGCATTTGCTATTTTTATCATCTGCTGTTAAATGTTTAGAATTTCCTGGTCCATTCGCGTGGCCAACGCTCAATTACTACTTTAGTCTGTGTAAAAAACTCAATCCCATGTCTTCCCTGGCCATGTAGATCTCCAAAAAAGCTATCATTCCATCCACTGAATGGAAATTGGGCCATTGGGGCAGCGACACCTATATTGACCCCGATATTTCCTGCATCCGCTTCATTTCTGAACTTTCGTGCACTCGCCCCACTACTGGTAAAGATGCAGGCCATGTTTCCATAATTGTTGGAGTTGATAAATGCGATGGCCTGCTCGATATCCTTCATGGGCAAAAGACTCATGACAGGCCCAAATATTTCCGTTTTGACCAATTCTCCACCAAGTGGAAGTCCTTCCAAAATGCTAGGGGCGATAAAATTTCCATTTTGGTATCCCGAAACTTGATGACCTCTACCATCCAATAGAAGATTTGCACCTTCCCCTATCCCTTTTTCTATCAGCATTTCGACCCGTGACTTGCTCTGGGAAGAAATCACCGGTCCCATCTCTACAGACTCATCAAGCCCAAAACCTGTGACCTTTTTCTTTGCCGCTTCATAAATACTCTCTTTGATCTGACCACCGCCATCACCGACCGTGATGATATTGGATGCAGCAAGGCAACGCTGCCCTGCACAGCCATAGACACTATCCGCTATGATATTGGCAGTCACCTCCAAGTCGGCATCAGGCATGATGACCACTGGGTTTTTTGCTCCTCCCTGTGCCTGGACACGTTTGCCGTTGGCAGCACCTTTGCTGTAAATATACCGGGCTACAGAGGTAGACCCGACAAAACTCACAGCTTTCACTTTTGGATGCCCAAGCATGGCATCCACGGTCTCTTTACCCCCGTGCACCAGACTCACCAAGCCTTTAGGCAACCCAATGTTTTCCATCAATTCAAACACCTTGACCATTGTCAAAGGAACCTTTTCCGATGGCTTGATGATAAAGGAATTGCCACAAGCAATGGCATAAGGCAAAAACCAGAAAGGGATCATCCCCGGAAAATTGAAAGGGGCAATACAGACACAGACTCCCAAAGCTTGGCGAATCATAAACTCATCAACTCCCCTGGCGATGTTTTCCGAAAACTCGCTCTGGATCAAAGTTGGAGTCGCACAAGCAGTTTCCACATTTTCTATGGCACGCTGAAGCTCAGCCCTTGATTCTACGATTGTCTTACCGCACTCCAAGGTGATGATTCTTGACAATTCTTCCTGATTTTGCTCCAAAAGCACCTTTAGCTTGTAAAGTGGCTGAACCCTTTGCATGACCGGTACATTTTTCCATTCCAAATAAGCTTCATGCGCACTTTGCACCGCTGCATCCAAATCCTTGGCAGTCCCTATTCCAAAAGGTACTGTCGCCAAAGTCTCTTGGGTAGCAGGATTGATGACTGGGGTAGTCTGTGTTTCAGCACTTGCTACCCACTGTCCATTGATATAGTTTTTGAGTTTTTCCATTATAATTCTCCAATTTTTAAATAGAACCAAATATGATATACACGGCAATAGTGATGATGACCAGAATCGTGGACACCAACCCGGCATATTGCCACCCCTCCATCTGAAAATTACCGAGGGGATATTTTTTCACTGTCTTTTCGGGAGCTGGGACAAAGTAGGACACCAAGAACATGATGGCACAATTGAGCAAAAACTCTATGCCCCAAACATGTACAAAATGAATGTCCAGCTTCAAGATAAATGTGACGATGATATAGAATGCCAAGCCTATGACCAAGGCTATTTTCGCGGCAAAAGCAGTGACTTTCTTAGTCAGAAACCCAGCCAACATGATGGATGCAATCGGGATAAAGAATATCCCATTCAATTGTTGCAGCAACTGAAACAATCCCTCCGGGGCATTTGAAACCATCGGTGCAGCCAGGATGGCCACGACAGCAAGAACCGTAGCGGAGATCTTCCCGGCTCTTACGAGGTTCTTGTCGGTTACGGATGGATGGATGATCCTTTTGTAGATATCGATGCTGAAAATTGTAGAGGCACTATTCAATACGCTATTGAAAGTACTCAAGACTGCTCCCATCAACACTGCTGCAAAGACCCCTGTAAATCCAACGGGAAGTACTTTCTTGACCAAAGCAGGGTAAACCAAGTCTTGGTTTTCCATCAGGGAATCGCCGAAATAATAAAACCCTATAACCCCCGGCAATACGATAACAAAAGGTACAAACAGCTTCAAAGCCCCTGTAAGCAACAAGCCTTTTTGGGCCTCCACAAGGTTTTTTGCACCGAGCGCCCGCTGCAAAATGGTTTGGTTCATACACCAGAAATATATCTGATTGATAATCAATCCTGTAAACAATGTTTCAAAGGGAAGCACTGAGTCCGAATCACCAATAACACTGAATTTTTCGGGTTCATGTTCAAAAACTTTCACAATGCCATTGATCGGGTTTCCGTCCCCAATGAAAACCAAGGCTAACAACGGAATCAAGATACCACCCAGCAGCAAGCCATAGCCGTTGATGGTATCCGATACGGCAACAGCCTTGAGCCCTCCGAAAATGGCATAGATTGATCCCAATATCCCCACAAACAAGACCGTGATCCAAATGCCTTCCTGATGGCTTACACCGAGTAATTCGGAGATCTCGAAAAGACTTTCAAGGTTGATCGCCCCAGTAAAAAGCACAATTGGCAATAAGGTAACAGCAAATGAAACCAAGAGAAAAAAGGCTACCAAAGATCTGGTCGAAGCATCAAACCGGTCTTCCAAATATTGGGGAATGGTAATGAGTCCCATTTTGAGATATTTGGGGACAAAATACAAGGCTGCCAAAATCAAAGCCAGTGCGGAAGTCACTTCCCATGCCACGATGATAAACCCATTTTTATAGGAAGAGCCATTCATGCCTACCAGATGTTCCGTGGAAATGTTTGTCATAATCATGGATCCGGCTATGACTACTCCTGTGAGGCTTTTGCCTCCCAGAAAATATCCCTCTTGTGTGGATAGATTTTCATTTCTGGTTTTGTACCAAGAATAAAATGCCACAAAGAGCGTAAAGCATACAAAACTGACGATGGTTAATACCATTGGATAATATTTTGGGTTTGATGGCTAGGGTTTATTCTTGGATATATCAATGAAAGAACTTTTGCTTCTTCTGGTTTTCCTTCATTTTGCCATAAGCTTCCCGTACAGCCTGCTTTTCTGAAACTTCCGAAACAGGAACTTCCCACCAAGCATGCCCATATCCTGCAAGTTTTCTTTCAGGCTTGGTCTCTACATAGATCACGGTAGTCTTTCCGTAACCCTTCGCTTGTTTCAGAGCATCATTCAAGCTCTTTATATTGGATACCTTGATCAATTCTGCACCCAAACTCCTTACGTTCTCTGCCAAATCTACCGGTAGATAACCACCGTCAAGCTGTCCCGTTTCAGGATTTCTATATTGGTAAGATGTACCAAAACCTTCTGTCCCCAATGACTTGGACAAGCCTCCAATACTTGCATAGCCATTGTTATTGATCAATACAATTGTCAGCTTATACCCTTCCTGAATTGAGGTGACGATTTCTGTTCCCATCATCAGGTAACTTCCATCTCCAACCATCACATATATTTCCCGCTCTGGACATGCCATCTTTGCTCCTAGCCCTCCTGCTATTTCATATCCCATACAAGAAAATCCATATTCAAGATGAAATCCTTTGGGATTTCTGGTTCTCCAGAGTTTGTGAAGATCACCCGGAAGACTTCCCGCCGCACACAATACCACATCTTCGGGATTGGAAAAATCATTGACTGCACCTATCACCTCGGACTGGTATACCATCCCCTCAGAATCCGGTGAGTATGCCTCACTTACCTTGCTATCCCAACTTCTGTTATACTCTGAGGCTTTGTTTGTATAAGCATTGTCTGTTTGGAAACCCTCCAATAGTTCCCCTAGCGCCTCAAGTGTAGCACGAGCGTCTCCGGTCAGAGACAATGCGCCATGCTTGAATGCGTCAAAAGCAGCTATGTTGATATTGATGAACTTAACGTCCTTATTCTGATAGGCGGTTTTGGAAGCAGTTGTAAAATCACTGTATCGGGTCCCAACACCGATGATCAAATCTGCTTCAGTGCTGAATACATTTGCCCCTTCGGTACCAGTAGCCCCAGCTGCCCCCAAATTCAAGGGGTGATCATAAGGCAATGATCCTTTTCCCGCATACGTTTCCCCAACAGGAATGCCCGTATGGCCAATAAACTTCTCCAATTCTCCTGAAGCCTCACTGTAGATTACTCCTCCACCGGCTATGATCATAGGCTTTTTGGAATTTCGGATCAGTTCGGCCGCACGCTTCAGCAGTTCCTTTTCAGGAACCGGCCTTGGGATATACCAGATTTTCTCCTCGAAAAATGACGCAGGAAAATCAAAAGATTCTGCTTGGACATCTTGTGGAAGACAAATGGTAACCGCGCCTGTTTCTTCCTGGGAAGTAAGCACCCGCATTGCTGCCGGCAGAGAATTGATCAATTGCTCCGGCCTGTTGATTCTATCCCAAAATTTTGAAATCGGCTTGAAACAGTCATTGACAGAAATATCCTGTGTGTAGGAAGCTTCCAACTGCTGTAAAACAGGGTCGACTTTTCGAGTGGCGAATATATCCCCAGGCAAAAGCAAAACAGGAATCCTATTGATAGTTGCACCTGCTGCCGCCGTGATCATATTGGTCGCTCCCGGACCAATGGATGAAGTGCATGCAAAAGTAGACAACCTGTTTTTCATCTTGGCATAGGCAGCGGCAGTATGCACCATAGCCTGTTCATTCCTGCTCTGATAATATTTAAATTCAGGCATTTGGTGAAGTGCCTGACCTACACCTCCTACATTTCCATGACCAAATATCCCAAAACAACCTGCAAAAAAAGGTTGGATTATCCCATCTCTTTCCACTTTTTGCATGGATAGAAATTTTATAAGCGCTTGGGCAACTGTTAATTTTATTGTACTCATGATTTTGGGCTTGATTTGATTAATTACTTGGAATTTAAAATCCCCCATGGGATTCTACAAATGCCATTGACTCTTCCAAAGTCGGCATAAAGTTGGCGCAACCGGATTGCAGGACCACCTGTGCCCCACTTGCATTCCCCATCCTACAGGACTTGTACAATGACCAACCTTGCAAATACCCGTAAATAAAGCCTGAAGCAAATGCATCCCCTGCCCCAAGGACATTGAGTGGCTCTACAGGAAACCCTGGGACCTGTGTGACTTCCCCTTCAGCGGTGTAAACTGTCACCCCTTGGGCACCTCTTTTGACTAGGAGGATCTCTACCCCTGTTTGGAGGATAGACCGAATCGCTTCATCGATGTCACCCGTGATTTTGGGAGCAGAGATCTGCTGATGCTCTATGGTGATTTGGCTTTGGTCTTTCAGCATGGCAGCCAAAATCTCTTCTTCTGTGCCTATTGCAATTTTCACTTTGGGCAATATTGCCCTGACATTGAGCCCAAAGGCACGGACATCATGCCATTGGTCTGCCCGGAAATCTATGTCCAATACCACTGGAACATTTTCTGAATACGCCTTTTCTACCGCAAAAAACACCGTAGATTTGCTGGGTTCCATGCTCAAAGCCGTTGCAGACACTTCCACCAATCTGTATGTTTCAAAGGGTATCTCCAAAGCATGGTCGATGGTAATCTGAATGTCAGCACAATTGTCCCTATAATAGACCAATGGGAATCTATCGGGAGGCTGTATCCCCAGCACAACCGCACTGCTTCTAGCCCCCGGAATCCTAGGCACATGCCTGGTGTCTATATTTTCCTTTTCCAGAAAATTCAATATAAAATCCCCTACCTTATCTTGCCCTACACCGGAAAACAAGGAACACTTCAACCCCAATCTGGAACAGCCCGTGGCGATATTCAAAGGGGAACCACCTACAAAAGCATCAAAGCTCTTGATATCGACAAAATCCGCCCCCACTTGTTGGCTATATAGATCTATGGAAGAACGACCTATGGTGAGCACATCTAATTTATTATCCATTTTCCTATTCATTTTGTCCATTCATTTTAGCAGTTACCATTGGAATCCTTGCATCTTTTCCTTTCCACGAACCAAAAACCCAGGTATGGTCGGGATCAGGTGTGTTTGCCAACGATTGGTCACTACCTGTCAGAAAATTCAGGTAGTAAACATTGTACCCATGTCCCGCTACCACAGGATGATAACCTTTTGGCACCAAGACCACATCATTGTTTCTGGCAACGGCGATCTCGTCCAAGCTCCTGTCTTGGGTATATACCTGCTGAATGGCGTAACCTTGGGGTTTGTCAATTTTATAAAAATATGTCTCCTCCAAACGTGCCTCCAATAGATTCCCCTCCTTGTCAATTTTCCTTTCGTCATGCTTGTGCGCGGGAAAAGAACTCCAATTTCCTGAGGGCGTATACACTTCCACCACAACCAAGCGATGACACGGTGAGCCTGGCCCCATCAGGTCATTGATCTGTCTGGTGGCATTGTCTCCTCCCCTGATCTCTACCTGAACCATTTCTGGCGTCTTGAAATAAGGTGAAAAATCCCTGTCGGTCTCGCACCAGCCATAAGCAATATCGAGTAAATCAGATTCGGCAGTCAATTCAAAATAGGTGTTTCGAGGAAGATACAATGTATGGGCAATGCCTGAAAACACATTTTTGCGTCCATTGACTGTGCTCCAAGTCCCTTTGTCGGATTCCACAGTGAAATTGCCTGAAAGCAGGATGATGGCATATTCATTCTCTCCCGTAAAGCCTTTCCATACTTCATCCTTATTCATCAACCGGGCTTCAAAATTCAAAAATTCCCAATCCCCTTCTTCTTTGGTTATCCTTTGATAAATTCCTTCTTCCGCTATGGGTTTTGCCAACAGTGGATACTTTTCGTCTTTTTTCATTGGGTATAATGTTAATAGATTTGAAAATTTAGATTTGGTCAAAATTCTTTGCCTTGCCTGTTGATCCTAGCAATTCAAATTTTCCCATGACCATCTCAACCAATTCATTTTTATATGTTTTTCCTGGCAATATGGGATCAAATACACTTGGGTTGCGGTGAAAGAACTCTCTGTGGACACCCGACCAAAGTACCCTCAGGTCAGTGGCAATATTCACCTTGCACACGCCTAGGCGTATCGCTTTCTTAATTTCACCATCAGACACCCCGCGGCTACCGGTTTTCAATTCCCCTCCATAATTGTTTATCCTTTGTATTTCTCCGGGATTGACAGCAGAGCCACCATGCAATACCAGTGGAAACCCAGGGAGTAATATTTGGATTTTTTCCAATATATCGAAACGAATACCTTGGTCACCTGAAAACTTATAAGCCCCATGGCTGGTACCTACGGCGATTGCCAAGCTGTCACATTTGGTCTTATTGACAAAATCCAAAACTTCTTCCGGTCTGGTATATTTGGCTAGGGAGTCCTCTACCTCCATATCATCTTCAATCCCACTCAGCACCCCCAGCTCTGCTTCAACAGGAACACCCAAAGCGTGGGCATTTTCCACTACATTGGCAGTCCTTTCTACATTTGCATCATAGGGTTCATGGGAGGCATCGATCATGACGGAGGAATACTTTCCTGACTCCAAAGCGGCATGGATATGCGGTTCATTGCCATGGTCTAGGTGTAGTGCATATACCACCTTTGGGAATATGGCTGCGGCAGCATCGATCATGGAAATGATCATATGTGGCCCGGCGTAATCGCGTGCTACTGGAGTTGTCTGGATGATAACTGGAGACGCTGCCTTATCAGCAGCTTCAAACACACCCAAGACCTGCTCCATTGTGAAGACATTAATAGCGGCCAAAGCATATTCACCATAGCAATCATTCAATAGTTTTTGGGTTGTTACTTTCATTATTTTGGGTAGGTCTTTGTATTACAATACAACATGAAAAACACCAAAAATAAAAGGCTACAACCAAATAGTATCATGCAAAGGTTTGCATAAACAAAAGTTTATTTCACGAATATTAAGCATTATATTATGATTACCCGAAGTGCACGGTACAGGTCAGAATTTTGCCACTGAAGGAAGGATGGGGGGATTGGTTTATTAGGGGACTGGTTGATTGGGAATTGGTTGATGGAGGGACTGGTTGATGGAGGGAATGGTTGATGGAGGGAATGGTTGATTGGGGATTGGTTGATAGAGGGACTAGTTGATGGAGGGACTGGTTGATTGGTTGGTTGAGTGACCTTGTGGTCATTTCGACTAGAGGGAGAAATCTCGTACTGAAATTCACGCTCCAACTTCAATTTTCACAGCCTGCTTCACTTTAGGGAGGCGTGGAGCTTGTCCCGCAGGATTGTGGGAAGAAATCTCGAACTGAAAGGTTTAACCCCATTCGGGGTTATTTCTTGATTCTTACCTTATTTTAGAAGATGACACTCTTGTTTTGTTTCTAGATTCTTTTTCTTGTTTCTTGCCTCTTTGTCTTGAATCTCAAGTCTTATGTCTTGTCACGTCCTGAAAATTGTTGACACTTTTTTTATACTTACGTCCTCATTTTAGAGGCAAGTCATATCGACCGCAAGGAGCCTGTCCCGCAGAATTGCGGGGAGAAATCTCACTTTGCCTCCCTATGGTGAGGTAAATTCGATATGCCCCTGTCACATTTCATCTTGTGTCCCCGATATTCACCGGGGCAGGCTTTGCATCTTTTCTCTCGCATCTTGACTCTTGCTTTGACCACATGCGGCAGCTTTTCTAAGAAATCTTCCTAGACGATTCCCTGATCACCAATTCTGGCTTCAGTACTTCAAATCGAAATTCGGCGCTTTCCTTATCAAAATCCAAATTGTCCAGCAAGATCTTGGCCGACAATAAGCCCAGGTCATAAATCGGTTGCCAAACTGATGTCAGGGAGGGCTTAAAGTAGGAACTGTATGGTTCATCGTCAAAACCCACCAGTGAAATCTGCTCCGGGATTTGCACTCCTTTTTCTCTAATGATAGACATTGCTCCAATGGCAATGGCATCATTGTAACAAAAAACCGCATCTGGCATCTGGTCAAGATCAAGCAGTTTTTGCATACATGCTACTCCACTTTCGGAGGAAGAATCATCCCCAATCACTATCAATTCATCCAAAACTGGGTAATTGTTTTTGATCAATGCATCCAGGTATCCATTTTTTCTATGCCGGGCAGTAGAAAGGTTTGCCGAGCCTGTGATGTGTGCAATACGCTTACATCCTGTTTGGATTAGGTATTCCACCGCCTGAAAAGCCCCTGAATAATCGTCGACGACAACTTTATCTGCTTCAAATCCCAAACAATCCCTATCAAAAATAACCAAGGGAAATCCCGAACCTTTAATTTTTTCAAAATGGTCAAAATTGACTGTATTTGAGGAAGGGGATATCAAAAAGCCATCCACCCTGACCAACGCCATCGCTTCCATCAACCTGATCTCTTCCTCAAACGATTCATTGGACTGGCTGATCATCAACTTATAGCCACTGCTTCCTACCTTATCCTGAATCCCGTTGATGGCGGTAGAAAAATAGTAGCTTGTGATCTCCGGCACTACCACACCCAAGATTTTCGTCCTTTTGTTCAAAAGACTCAAAGCCAGCTGATTTGGACTATAATTCATTTTCTTTGCCAAATCCAAAATCACTTTTTTCCTTTCCTCACTTATAAAGGGGCTGTTATTCAATGCCCTTGAAATAGTAGAGGGAGAAACATTGAGTTCCCTTGCCAAATCAGTGATGGTTACTTGCTCTTTTCTCATTATATATGAAGCATTGTCCTATTAAATTTACCTATTTCTCGATTCCCAAAAGCTATTTAGGCATTTTTTGTGGAAATAAAAACTATTGGCTGATCTGAACAAAAAATCTAAATCCATCCAAAACCAAAGAATGTGGAGCCGGGGAATGACAAGAGATATGATCCGATGCCGGAAATAAAATAGGATTCTGCTTGGCACTTTTCGTAGGTACCAAAAGTCTATCCTTTGAAAACAAGAAAACATCGGGTTGCATTTACCAAATCAGGACCTCTTTGCTGTATCTCCGCTCATTTTTCCTGAAAACACTCAGGGCAACGGTAAACTCATGGATCCCACCCGGAAGCAGGTAGCTTTTGGCGGTAGGAAACTCATAAACATAGCCCAAACGCAATCTCCCCGTCAGAAACCCAACCTGTCCATGGGATGCATAATCTATGCGATGCCCGAAGCCAAGCCATACCCGGTCCATCATCAGTACCTTGAAATTGAATTCCACTGCATCGGGAAGATCTTTCCTGAACCTTACCATACCATTGGCTGCCACTGCAATGTTGTCTGATACAGCTTCCCTGTATCCAGCCTGGACCATCTGCTCTGCCGGATACCCTTCCATAAACTCATCCCCATTCTGGATACTTCCCCCATTGACCCTGTGGACTCCGTAGGAAATATAGTAGTTGGCATGCGTCAGGGCCATGCCGATGTTGAAATCCAATACATTCGTATTGCTGAAAGTGCCGATATACTTCCCGATAACTGGGTCGTTTGCCTCTTCAGCAGTCAATGAATTCCCATCCAGACGGACACTTTGGTAACTCACACCGGTACCCAGGCGCAGGTTGTGGCGCTCCGTCAGACGGATCCTTGCCGCATAGTTCACCGTCACCTCATTGTCCCTGAACGCCCCATAATTATCCTGGACAAGGTTCAGGGAAAAGGAGTTTTTGCCCAACAAAGCCGGATCTTCCACTCCTGACAGCTCCCCAAAATCCAGTTCCGCAGACACAAAATATGTTTTGGGGGCTCCTTCTATCCCTCCCCACTGGTTGCGCACAAAACCACGGACCATACTCCCCTCATAGCCTGTCAAGGCAGGGTTGAAGTAACCCTGGAAATGTGAAAACTGGCTGACCCATTTTCTGGACTGGGCATGGAGACTCCCCCCCATTAAAAGCAGGGAGACCAGAAAACCAATTGCTATGTTGTTTTTTGCTGTTTTCATTTTGATGTCATTCTCTTTTGTGGGAAAAATCGGGAGGGCCAATCAAAACAACCCTCCCAAATCATTCAAATCCTTAATTTTTCAATATGGTCAAAACACCCCTTCTGATCTCACCCGTTTCCCTGGATTCCAGTACCCAGTAGTAGGTCCCTACAGGCATTTGTTTCCCGTTGTGGGTCCCATCCCAGCGCTCTTCGGGGCTTTCGGTGTAGAAGAGCCTTTCACCACCCTTGTCAAAGACCTGCACCCTTCCACCAACGTAGTATTTGAGGTCAGGCACACCCCAGGTATCGTTCACCCCATCACCATTTGGAGAAAAGGTGTTGAAAACCGTGATCTCTGAGATATCCTTTCGATCCCTCAGAATGGTAAATGATCTTTCCATCACGTTCCCATCACGGTCAGTGACCCTGGCCAATATCCTAAACTCCATCCTTCCAGCCGCTTCCTCAGAGCTGCTCCAGTAGAGTACATCACCGCTGATTTCAAAATAAACATTGTCACCCGCTCCAGGAACCAGCTCTACAGTATGGATTTGGTCGATCTCATCTATGACCGTGAAAGAACCTATCTCCTGCATGGACACATTGGGATCAGGGACAAAGCGGTTGTTCGAAAGTGTCAAACCTGTTGGTGCTGGTTTTGGAAGGACAATGACCTGAAGAATAGCTTCCTTGCCGGATGGATTCAAAACCCCTGTAGGGAGATTGACCGTTCCGGATACCGAGTAAGTGCCACGATCCAACAAGTTGAGGGTCGATTTGTCCCATGCTACTTCGTAGCGGAGAATCTGTCCATCCTGCATCAAAACATCCACTTCTCCAGGGAGTTCAGGGTCGACCGACCACGGGGTAGTTATTTCATCATCTACAAGGATTTCCGCAAGTTCAGTTGGAGTGATGGTCAGATCTGCTGTCAATACCAAAGTGGTAAAGTTCGAACCTGTGATCGTTGCTGTTACTTCTTGGCTTCCTACGTTTGTCCTTGTATTGTCCGAATAAGCTACCGAAGTTCCCTCTGGAAGTGTTCCAGTTATCTCAATGGTTTTTTCCGTTCCGTCAAATACAAAGCTTGCATCATCGAATGTGATTCCGCTGATGTCAGCAGGTGTGATCGTCAGATCCGCTGTCAATACCAAAGTCGTGAAGTTTGAACCTGTGATTGCAGCTGTTGTTTCCTGGGTTCCTACGTTTGTCCTTGTATTGTCGGAATAAGCTGCCGAAGTTCCCTCCGGAAGTGTTCCTGTGATTTCAATGGATTTTGCTGTCCCGTCATAGGTAAAGCTGGCATCTTCAAATGTGATTCCCGAAATATCAGCTGGTGTGATCGTCAGATCCGCTGTCAATACCAAAGTCGTGAAGTTTGATCCAGTGATTGTGGCTGTTGCTTGCTGAGTCCCGACATTTATCCTTGTATTGTCGGAATAAGCTACCGAAGTTCCCTCTGGAAGTGTTCCTGTGATTTCAATGGATTTCTCTGTTCCGTCAAAAATAAAACTGGCATCTTCAAATGTGATTCCGCTGATGTCGGCAGGTGTGATCGTCAGATCAGCCGTCAATACCAAAGTCGTGAAGTTTGATCCAGTGATTGTGGCTGTTGCTTCATGTGTTCCTACGTTTGTCCTTGAATTTTCAGAATAAGCTATACTTGTTCCTGCCGGAAGTGTACCCATGATTTCAATGGATTTCTCTGTTCCGTCAAATACAAAGCTTGCATCATCGAATGTGATTCCGCTGATAACAGCTGGTGTGATCGTCAGATCTGCTGTCAATACCAAAGTCGTGAAGTTTGATCCAGTGATCGTGGCTGTTGCTTCCTGGGTTCCTACGTTTGTCCTTGTATTGTCTGTGTAAGCTACCGAAGTTCCTGCCGGAAGTGTTCCAGTTATCTCAATGGATTTTGCTGTTCCGTCAAAGATAAAACTGCCATCTTCAAATGTGATTCCCGAAATATCAGCAGGTGTGATCGTCAGATCAGCTGTCAATACCAAAGTCGTGAAATTCGCTCCAGTGATCGTGGCTGTTGCTTCCTGGGTTCCTACGTTTGTCCTTGTATTATCTGTGTAAGCCACACTTGTTCCTGTCGGAAGTGTTCCTGTGATTTCAATGATTTTTGCTGTTCCGTCAAAGATGAAGCTGGCATCGTCGAAACCGATTCCCGAAATATCAGCTGGTACAATTGTCAGATCTGCGGTCAATACCAAAGTCGTGAAGTTTGATCCAGTGATTGTGGCAGTTGCTTCCTGAGTCCCGACATTTGTCCTTGCATAGTCCGAATAAGCTACCGAAGCTCCCTCCGGAAGTGCACCTGTGATTTCAATGGTTTTTTCCGTTCCGTCAAATACAAAGCTTGCATCATCGAATGTGATTCCGCTGATGTCAGCAGGTGTGATTGTCAGATCAGCTGTCAATACCAAAGTCGTGAAATTCGCTCCAGTGATCGTGGCTGTTGCTTCCTGGGTCCCAACATTTGTCCTTGTATTGTCGGAATAAGCTACCGAAGTTCCCTCTGGAAGTGTTCCTGTGATTTCAATGGTTTTTTCCGTTCCGTCAAAAATAAAACTGGCATCTTCAAATGTGATTCCAGTAATCTCTGCCGGAGTGATCGTCAGATCTGCTGTCAATACCAAAGTCGTGAAGTTTGATCCAGTGATTGTAGCAGTTGCTTCCTGGATTCCTACGTTTGTTCTTGAATTGTCGGAATAAGCTACACTTGTTCCTGCCGGAAGTGTTCCAGTTATCTCAATGGATTTTGCTGTCCCGTCATAGGTAAAGCTGGCATCTTCGAAAACAATTCCCGAAATATCAGCTGGTGTGATCGTCAGATCCGCTGTCAATACCAAATCGTTAAAGTTCGAACCTGTGATTGTAGCTGTTGCTTCCTGAGTCCCGACGTTTGTCCTTGCATTGTCCGAATAAGCCACACTTGTTCCTGCCGGAAGTGTTCCTGTGATTTCAATGGTTTTTGCTGTTCCGTCAAAGATGAAGCTGGCATCTTCGAAAACAATTCCCGAAATATCAGCTGGTGTGATCGTCAGCTCTGCGGTCAATACCAAAGTCGTGAAGTTTGATCCAGTGATTGTGGCTGTTGCTTCATGTGTTCCTACGCTTGTCCTTGTATTGTCTGAATAAGCTACACTTGTTCCTGCCGGAAGTGTACCCATGATTTCAATGGATTTTGCTGTTCCGTCATAGGTAAAGCTGGCATCTTCGAAACCGATTCCCAAAATATCAGCTGGGATGATCGTCAGGTCTGCTGTCAATACTACTGTTGTGAAATTCGCTCCAGTGATCGTGGCAGTTGCTTCCTGGGTTCCTACGTTTGTCCTCGTATTGTCGGAATAAGCTACCGAAGTTCCCTCTGGAAGTGTTCCTGTGATTTCAATGGTTTTTTCCGTTCCGTCGAATACAAAGCTTTGGTCCTCGAAAGTAATTCCTGTGATAGTGGCAGGGGTGATAATACCTTCATTGCTGATAAATGTATTTGGAGCAAGGTAGTTGTCTGCATCTGTTCCAGAAATCATAAATTGAACAGTTATTGTTTTCTCTGACCCTGCATCTGGATTGTCAAAAAACGCTGTAAAGTCTACCTGTAAAACATCTACTTCTATTTGGTTCAAAATTGAGCCAAGCTCTAAAATGACATCAGTTGTTCCGTCATATTCCTTTGGAGAAATTATAGGAGCTGCGATTTCCAATTGGAGTCTGCCAACAGGAATGGATACAGTGACATTTGTTGCTTCGTAAGTTTCATTTCCAGCTACTGAAACAGTGATTTCTATCAGACTTTCTGTGGCTTGAAGCGCATTCAATCCGGATCCATTCGATGTAGCAGAAACAAAGTCATTGTCATTTAAAGAATAAGTGATAGGTAAACCTGAAGTGGTTGAGACATCAAATCCTATATTTACATCTCCGTAAGTAAGGGTAGGTGGAGAATTGAAGGTAATGGTTTGAGGTAATTGCTGGAACTCAAAGGCACCCATATCGATGTTGGTACCTATCAAACGGGTATTCCCCGCCAAATCCACATCATTTTGCAAATCGCCGCCGGCAGTGGTATAAAGTGTATTATCGCCCATATTAATGGCGGGGCTGGTGTTTTGCAGGCTAAAATCGCCATTGGCAGGGTCGGTAAATTGTGGGTCTCTATCTAGGATATCGGTTTCATTGACCGTGGTCGTGCCTCCAAACACGTCATTGTTATAAATGGCATTGTTCGGATACAGGCAATTGGTTGAGGTAAGGGTAACGTTTCCAAACTCATCACTATAAGTAAAAATTTCATCCCCTTGATTGCCTGCGGTATTGCCCCAAAGAATGGTATTGGAAAGCGTAGCCGTGCTTCCGGGGTAATTAAATATCCCGCCGCCGCTAGAACCAGCTGTGTTTCCGGAAAGGGTGGTATTGGTCAGGTTAAGGGTGCCGGAATTACCTATCCCGCCGCCACTATTGTAAGCGGTATTATTCGCTATCAATCCATTAACTATCGAAAAGGTCCCTCCCGGGAACAAGGATATTCCTCCTCCGTAGGTAGGACTATAGTTGTTGATAAACGTGCTGTTTAAAAAATCTGCGGAAGCATTATATATACCAACTACGCCACCACCACGAAAGGAGAGGTTTTCACTGAACGCTGTTCGGCTCACTGTTAACCCGTTTCCATCTATATACAGCCCCCCTCCATAAGCTCGGTCAATAGATGTTCCCCAAACGTCCACTCTTCCATTGTTCCAGATATTGGCGTGGCCACCCATGACGCTAAAACCATCCAACAGGGCGTTTTCAAGATCACCGGCTGAGATCAGGACGTGGTAGGCGTTATCATTGCGCAACGGGTCATTTTCAGAGGGAATTCCGGGGGTGTCGTTTGCATCCAAATCACCGCTAAGGATGGTTCCTCCCCCGGCCCCTCCAAAGGAGGGAAGAATGCGGTCGTGGGTTAAATCAACAATGCCGTTGGCGGGGTCAAAGCCGCCGTAAAGTTGTACATTCTTTACCATTACAAAGGCGTTGTCGCGGCCACCGTCGGCGGAGTATTGCCCATCTTCGGCATTGTAAAGTGGTTTGTATGTTCCTTGGGCTACATAAATTTGTAAAAAATCGTTTTGCAGCCAATTGTTGTCTGTTTCGTGTTGCTTTCTTGCCCATTTAAGGGCATCGGCGAGCTGAGGTAGGGCGTTTTCCCAGGAGGAGCCGTCGCCGGTATAGTTTGGGTCGACTTCATCTACGTTTATATCGACATAAAGTACACCGTTAGTAGGGCTAATTTGCCCGGCCGGTTCGCCTTGAAATTCATAAGCACCCATATCAATATTATCGCCCATCAATCGCAGGTTGCCAGCCAGATCCTGAGTATTGGCATCTAATCCGGCAAATAAGGCACTATTACCGGCATCGATGACCGGACTGACTGCCTGCAACGTGTAATCGCCGTTTGCCACGTCGGTAAAGAGCGGATCGATACTGCCATCTATATTGCCATCAACTGTACTATTTATACCTTGCACTAAGCTGTATGAAATGGAAGGAGAAGAACTAGCATCGGTATTTTTTATTCCGGTATTATTATTATAAATAATACTATTGCGTATTAAAGGAGATGAGGATGACTGGTTATAAATACCACCTGATTCATCATCAGCCCTATTTCCACTAATGGTTACATTGGTTAAAACAGGGGCAGATTCCTTATTAAAAATTCCACCACCATATGTGGCTGTATTCCCGCTGATGGTTACATTGGTTAAAACAGGAGAAGCAGAATAAGAATTATCCATTCCACCGCCATAACCACCAGTCGTATTTCCACTAATGATTACATTGGTTAAAACAGGAGACGAAGTATAAGCATTAACTATCCCTCCGCCATAATCACTAGCCGTATTTCCACTGATGGTTACATTGGTTAAAACAGGAGACGAAGAATCGTTATACATTCCGCCACCGGAATTTAACCATATAATTTTTGTGTTAACCGTAATATATGCTAAACCACCATCTGCATTTCCGCCTGTAATGGTAAAGCCATCCAGCAGGGCTGTGCCTACAGCACCTAGGGAGAGGACGACGTGGTAGGTGTTGTCAGCGTTATTGTTTTCCGTACCGATGTCGCCACTTAGCACTGATCCTCCCGAGGAGGGAAGTTCTCGGTCATCATCTAAAGTTGTAATACTGTTTTCAGGATCGAAGCCGCCATAGAGCTGTACGTTGGGCACCATGAGGAAGCTCTTATCTCTATCCGTCGTTGGATTGTTTTGGTCGTCTACTTCTGCGACTTTGTACTGTGGTTTGTAGGTGCCTTTGGCGACGTATATTTGGAGCGGGCTGGTATTTGTCCAATTGGCTTTGTTGTCGTTTGCCCATTTGAGCGCATCGGCTAGTTCGGGCAGGGCGTTTGCCCAGGAGGAGCCGTTTTGGTTGCCGCCGCTTACGTTTTTATCGACATAAAGCACACCATTGGTGGGGGTAATGCTAAAGAGCTCGCCCTGGTATTCATAAGCGCCGATGTCGATGATACCTCCATCGGCATAATCATATACCCGAGGGTTCCCGGCCAGATCGACATCGTTGGCCAAATCACTCCCGGCAGCAGTATAAAGTGTATTATCGCCGGCATTGATGGCGGCGCTGGTGTTTTGCAGGGCAAAATCGCCGTTAGCAGCATCGGTAAATTGTGGATCGCTATGGAGGATGTTGGTCTCATTGAACGTAATAGTGCCTCCATTGTCCCGGTCATAAATGCCCCCGTTGGGATACAGGCAATTGCTTAGGGTAAGGGTAACGTTTCCAGAAGGATTACTATTATTATAAATTTCATTCCCTTCATTGCCTGCGGTATTGCCCCAAACAATGGTATTGGAAAGCGTAGTTGTGCCTCCCCAGTTTAATATCCCGCCGCCGCGAGAACCAGCTGTATTCCCGGAAAGGGTGGTATTGGTTAGGTTGAGGGTGCCGGAATTATATATCCCGCCACCGTGTAAAGAATTGGCCGTGTTTTCAGCAATGTTGCTGTGGCTGATGGTCAAGTTTATATTTAAACCCAAATTACTTACCCCACCGCCGATGCTACCTGCTTTGTTGTGGCTTATGTTTAAATGGGTGAGTACCGGGTTTCCACTACCATACATAAACAGTCCTCCTCCATAAGCGGTTGCCTTATTTCCGGCTACGGTGGTGTGGGCAATCACAGGGGAACCGTTGTTGATGTATATGCCACCGCCACATCTGGCAGGAGAAGTATCGGCAATTGTAGTTGCTACATCGGCATTTCCTGCGGTAATGGTAAAGCCGTCGAGCTTGGCGGTATTGTCTGTGTCGGAGCCGTTTACCACGGTATAGCTGTTGTTCCCTTGTATTTGGGTATCGGGGTCGGTAATTACCTCTGCGGTATCATTAGTGTCAATATCGCCGCTTAGGATGGTTCCTTGTCCTCCCCCGGCCCCTCCAAAGGAGGGGAGGATGCGGTCGTGGGTTAAATCTTCAATGCCGTTATCCGGGTCAAAGCCGCCGTAGAGCTCCACGCCGTTGACCAATTGAAAGGTGGCATCGCGGTCGGTGGGACTGGCTGTGGGTGTATAGATGCCTTCTGCCACCCAGATTTGTAGGGTGCCGTTTGTGCTTGCATCCCAGCCGGTTGCCGCCCAGCTTAGGGCATCCCGCAGCTCGGGCAGGGCGTTTGCCCAGGAGGAGCCGTTTTGGTTGCCGCCGGAAACATTTTTGTTAATATAGAGGATGTTGTTGGTAGGGCTAATCTGTGCCACGACCGAGAATATCGAAAAAAACAACAACATCATCGTTATCATGATGCTTCGAGAATTGGTAAATGACCCAACTGGCCATAAGAAGGGTAAAGGTGTTTTCATTTAGATGAGGTTTTTTGGTTATCTTTTACCTGTGAAGACAATTCAGTATTTGACTTGTATCAGACACTTACCATGGATTTAAAGGCATTGATATACATAGCTAAGGAAAGCGCCAAAGGACTATCAAATTTGTCTATATAGACTATATTCGGGTATAGTGAACTTGAAACTTGATGGAAAGCCCTATAAAGGTTGGCATTTGCAGTTTTGGCAAGATCCAGTATGCTATCAACGTTTGGGAATAAAAAACATCCTGCAGCTTCCCCATCTGATTGCGTAAGGGTCCAGGAAAGCAGAAAGTAGGCAGAAGGATTTTCCTTCATTTTTTTTATCTGGTTTACCATCATCTGCGAAACACTATTTGTATCAGCATATTGATTATATACATTGAATTCACAGGAAGTGAAAAATCCTTTTTGATAATATTTGCCTAATTTACTTTTATTCAGTCCCTCTATAACAATAATAACTTTACTTCCATCTGCAATCAAATCATTTAATTTTATATGGGTCAGGTCATTTGCTTCCGAATGGAGTAATCCGTTTATTTTGGACAATTGCCCGAACAGGCCTGTCCATTCCTCCTCATTGAATTTCCGATAACTGGTATTGCCAACATCGGTATTATAATCGTGGGAAAGGTTAAGGATAATAAGCTCTTTTCTCTTCGAAGTAAATCCATTAACCTCTTTAATTATATCAGCAATGGATTCTCCATTGGCTCCTTGCCAGGTCATGTCTAAAGCTTTCGTATAATGACCGGTGTAATACTGGTCATCGTGAATCACAGGGCGTATATCAAAATACCTTGAGCCATTGGCCAATTGTCCCCCTATGGAAAGTGTTTGTGTCAAGGTATTGCAATCCTTACCAAAGGTAGTACCCCCATTGCGTTTATACATGCCAGCATCATGTGACCCTGGAATCGCTATTTCTCTTAGCGTGTACTTCCCAATGGTATCCATGGTGGCTTGCATCCAGTTACCCGGATCGATGAGATAACATTCTCTGGCAATGATTAATGAAGTGGAGTACCATAAAACCGGTGAAATTTCAGCCTGATGGGTTTCAATAACCATAGAACTGTTTGATGTACAAGCTACAGAAGGGGCTTGTCCGTCATCGAAATACCTACTACCAGACCATTCAATAGTTTTGTCGTTGACATTTACTTTTCCTACATGTCTCCAGAGGGTACCTTTGCTTTCACTATTATGTACTTCGACTACAAATCCATCATCGGTAAGCGCTACCGAAGGTTGAGTTCCACCATTACCAAATTTTATATGATTTCCCCAACGAATGGTATTATTCTTTCTATCCAGGATTCCAACAGTATACCATAAAGTATTATGTGTCACTTCATTGTTATGGACCTCTACCACGACACCTTTATTGTTCATAGCTATACGAGGACGATAACCTTTACCATATTTTTTAGCATTACTAAAGAGCCAATCTATCTTCTTTTTTTTCTCATTTACGACACCTAAACGGTACCAAAGACCCGTTGCTGCCCCCTGTGAACTATGTACTTCTACACACCAATTTTTATCATCCATAGCTATAGAGGGTAATATGCCACTATCATATTTATTGCTTGCTCCCCATCGGATAATATCTCCATCGGTTTGACCGACATGGCACCATAATTCATCCCAAGATTGTGCTTTATGTACTTCAACCATAGTCCCCTTGTCATTCATACAGACAGAAGGGGTAGTACCCTTATCATAGTATGTACTTGCATTCCATTGCACATCCATCTGATAGGCTTGCCCGGTGCGGCACCACAGTTTGTCACCTCCTTTGGATTGATGTACCTCTATGACCTTGCCCGTATTATTTATAGCAACAGAAGTCTGTATACCACTACTGTCTGGATCAGGTTTTTTGGAAAAGCTAAACGCTATTTCCTTCATATATTTTAACCAATTACTGGCAACAGGCTTTGGATACCCCTCATCAATGCCCTTTGGGACGGCTGAATATCGAATATATTGGTCGCCCTTAAACATGTATATTTTATTATTGTCACGCATAAGCACTGTATCGATGCCCTCCTGAAAAGTTTCGGGTAAACCAGGCCAATTCTCTTTAATAGACTTTGGATATCCTGCATCAACATGTAAACCATCTTCGGACAATCGAACGTATTGCTCATCTTTAAAGAAATAAATTCTGCCATCCCATTTTCCTGTAAAAGCTGCATCTATTCCTTTTTTAAAGGAGACAGGCAAATCATCTGGCCAATGGCCCGCAATTTTTTTTGGGTATCCTTCATCAATGCCCTTGGAAACTTCTGAATATCGGATATATTGGTCGCCCTTAAACATGTATATTTTCTCATTATCACGCATAAGTACTGCATCTACCCCCTTTTGAAAAGATGGAGGTAAACCAGGCCAATTCTCTTTAATAGACTTTGGGTATTCTGTTTCAACATATGAACCATCCTCAGATAATTTAACGTACTGATCGCCTTTAAAGAAATAAATTCTTCCGTCCCATTTCTGGGTAAAGGCTGCGTCTATGGTGCTTTTTATGACATCGATTAAATTATCCGGCCCATGAAATTCTTTAACATCTCGATTTACAAGTGTTTTTTGCTTATTTTCTATATCCGACCACGACTGGATCATGGAATTTGACAGTTCATCCAGTTCAAACTCCAGCTTTTCAGAAGAATATTTTAATACATCCAGTTTTAAATCTTCCGGAAGATTTGCTACAAATACGGAATCAGTAAGTTTCTGGGTCACCTGGCCGTCATTTTCTATAAGTTCATTTAAGGACTTTTCATAGTTTTCTGTAAATAGTAAGACCGTTTTCATTTTATGCTCGTTTTAACGATTAATTCAAGTATATAACTGTTCTAAAAATCAGAGGTAAGGAAAACTGATATTTAAAATAGAGTAATGATGTTGCTATAGAATAGATTTTTAAACATTCATTGTATAACAAATTTACTTTTTCCCTGAAAAAACATCAAAAAAACAACCTTACAAAAACCTTACAATTTGCAATTTTAAAATATAACCAACTGTTTTTCACCTAAAACACCTGCTTAACCACAGCTTTTTCGATAAGGAAATCAATACGACATAATATCTCGGATACTTGTCAACAGATTGGATAGGCCCGTCGTTGGGAATGCTATAAGAGGCTGGTGGCAAGAAATCGTAAATGCAAAAAAATAAATATGATTATCCCCAATGATACCAGTAGGTAAATTAAACGCTTAGAATCATACGGATAATCGACAACTGTCAATGGTTAACAGTCAACTGAATCTGCAAATAAAGTGAGAACATTATATTTAAGTGTACACTGGTATGAAAGTGGATAGTCGTAAAAATAAAGAAACAGAACACAAAACATGCCCCCCCCTTCGCATCGGTATAAGGGAAATGGGTTCTGTGTTAAGTGAAAAAGATTCTACAGGCTGCGAACCAACTGATGGAGTTCTTCACGGTCGTTGAGTTGTAGTTTCTTGCGGATGCGGTGCTGGGTTACCAAAATGGTATTGGCCGACACACCGGACATCAGGGCCATTTCGTTGCTTGAAAGCTGTAATTTTCCCAGGCATAGACAACGTAGCTCTGCCTGGGTAAGGCTGGGGTGCAAGGCAGTCAGTCGGCTGATAAAGTCGGGATACGCTTCGATAAATGATCTTTTAAAACTCCCCCAATCCTTGGGTGTAAGAATATTCCTGTTTTTCAGTTCTTCCAGCAGACCATCCTTGGCTGTGTTGCGTGTTTTTTGGAGTTTCTCGATCACCTGCTGGTTCTCCCGTATTTTTTGGGTGAGGCTGTCTAGCTTCCCCTTGGCGTGTTTTAAAGCCTGCAGGGTATTTTTATGTTCCAGTTCTTCAATTTGCTGTTGACGAATCCAAAGCTGTCTTTCTTTTCTTTTTTTAAACCGGACTACATAGTACAAGGCAAATCCTGTGACAGCCAATAGAGAAATTATCCCTATGAAGATACTGTAACGAAGGCGCATGGCTATGTTTTCTTTTTCCTGCCGGGCCATCGTATCACGGCTTTCCTGGATGTGGAGCTGGTCTTGTGTCATTTTGACCAGCGCAGTATTGTATTTGGAATTCAGCACATTGTCTACCGCCACCAGGCTGTCCTGATAAAAGATTGCTTTTTTATAGTCTGAACTTTTGAGGTGGTATTGATATAAATTTTCATAGTGCTGTCTTTTGATGAACTCAACTCCTTGTTGCTCTCCAAATTGAAAGATCCTGTCTTTCGGAAAATAACTTTCAGTTGACAGGATAAATTGATGTGCTTTTTGTAAAGAGTCGGTTTTAAGGTATGTCTTGGCCAGATCTGCATTGGCTTCCAAAGGTATCTCAAAATGTTGATATGTACCTTTGTTAAACTCTTGGTTTTTAAGGAAGTAAGGTAAAGATTTTAGATATTCATGCTTCTCATAATATACTTCCCCAATATTGCCAGATACCAGTCCCATCCAGATGGTATCTCGATAATGCGCTGCTTTATTGTAGGCCATTTCCAGGTATTCGAGGGCCTCGTCGGGGTTGTCCGACTTCAGATAGGCCATTCCCAATGTATTGTAGCGCTGAATATCGAGATTGTCGTTAAATGCAGGCAGTTCAATGGAAGTCTTCATCACCCTGATCACCTCATGGTAGTTTCGGAAAAAATAATAATCGAGTGCCAGGTCGTGCAGGTACTTGCCGATATTGGGTACATTCCCATAACCCAACTCCCTAAATATTTTTTGGGCTTTTAATGAATTTTCAAATGCCAAGCCATACTCTTCCAGTACAAACTGATTTTGCCCAATCTCATGGAGGCAAATGCCATTGTAAAGTGGTTCGTCTTTAAATTCTTTGTTTTCCAGTATATCTTGGTAGACCTTCATCCGTTTATAGCTGTCAGACTCAAACAGAGCCGATTGCCTTAGTTCTAAAAAGCTGAGTTCCTTTATAAGATATTCATCCCGATATTTTTTGGCAAAAAAAGTGGCGCTTTCCAATATCGGATTTATCATTTCCTCATCATCATGCTCCAAAATATACCTATTAATAGCCCTAATTCTCTCTATAGAAGACCGCCCTTCCAACAACTCCGCTATATCATCGGAATATTGTTGGGCATATAGTGAAAAACTGCATAACAGAAAATAAAGAAAAAGATAGATTTTTTTCATAGACCGTACTTAAGGATATATTCCTATTCGGGGATACAACAAAAATACATTGTTTTTTGAAAACGACTAAAAACTTAACAGAAAGTATGGCAACTTCATTTAAAACCTTCTGATTTACTGAACTTTGCCTTACCACAATTTGAAAACAAGAAAATACCGGGTTGTATTTACCAAATCAGGACCACTTTGCTGTATCTCCGCTCATTTTTCCTGAAAAAGTATCAGAAAGGAAATGTTAAAATAAAGCTCCTATCTGAAGAACTTCAAATAGCCCCCCGCACCTTAACCACCCCACAAGCATATATAAACAACTTGAAAATGAAGTAGGGTTATGTTGTGAGTGTTTGGTCGTTTTTTCTTCGGTTAAGGGGAGGGGGCTATTAAAGCAAATGCTCAATCACACACTCATTTTTGAATCGGTTCGATCATGTATGAATAACTGTAATCCCTAAAAGGCACTCTGTATTCATCAAGAGCCAAGGAACCCCAGCTGTTGATTCCTGCTACTCCCATTTGCAAATGGTCAATATGCACATGGGTATATTGGCTATGCTCAAGCAATCCTGAATTTGCATTGTTTTTTTGAGGGCCAGAATATAGCTGATCCGGTGCATACGGCAATGCTGAGGCATTGAGTAACTGGTCCAAAGCCATAATCTTTATCCCAACCTGCTTATTATTGCTCAACGCTATCCATCTGACGTCAGTTTTGTTTCCACTTTCTTGTGGACGGATATATGGATGGTATTGGTCATTTACTTTTGCCCGGTATATTGCGGTATGGGCACTGTACTTACGATCGGCATAACTTTCCCATGGCCCCCTTCCGTACCAGCTAACATTTTCCATTTGCTTTGGAAGTATTAAGTGATTTCCGATTTTCAAGAGTTTATCGTGGTTACCTTTTATGGCCTTGAAATTGTTTTCTACTTTTATCTGCCCCTTTTCACTGATTTGGTAAATTTGCTCCAAGGCCGCATCACCATTCAACAATGAGTAGCTGGCCTTTACCTGATAAGTACCCCCTTCATCCATTTCATGGCTGAATTCCTGCAATACTAATGGCGCTGTCCTCAAATAATCTGCAGTCCTATTCAACCCTGCACCAAAATCATTATCCACCAATGGCCTGAACAGACTAAACTCAGGACCTTGACTTATCAGCAATTGCTTCTTGTATACATAATCGGCAAACCTTCCATTCTTTTTATCAAATTTGATAGAAAACTCTTTGTTGGATATCCTCACATCCCCGTCAGAGTCATTTACCGTAAAACTTCCAGCAGCCATCTCCGGAGATTTGAAAACAGGCTTGGTCAAGGCAAACTCTTCTTCGGCAAGCAAGGTGCCAGGCTTCATATTGCCTTCAGGTTGCACTATCGACCCTTTGACCCTTAATATATACTCATGTTTGTCATCTATTTCCAGATCAAATGGGAGCAATACTTTAGCTGTTTGCCTAGGACCAACATTCAGTGACCCGATCGTGCCCTGATTGACTATTTCACCATCTTTTAGCAAAAATGCCTCAAATAGATAATTGCTTAGGTTTCTGAAGAAATACTCATTGAAAATATCCAACCTGTTGGATCTATCAAGGGTGAAGGTTACTTCCTGATGCACTTTTCTGACTTCATATGCATGGGGATTCCAGGTTCGGTCCGGCATAATAACACCATTGATAAGGAAATTATCATCACTCGGAGTACCATCAGGTCCCCAATCACCACCGTATCCAAAAATCTTCTTGCCATTCTTTTCAAGATACACCCCCTGGTCTACCCAATCCCAAATATACCCTCCCTGAAGCACTGGATATTTTTTGATCACTTCCCAGTATTCCTTGAAATTGCCCAAACTATTGCCCATCGCATGTGCGTATTCACTCATGATATAAGGTCTCTTCGGATTGCTTTCAGCATATCTTGCCATAGACTGGGGATGGGGATATTGAGGCACGATGATATCGGTATTCCACTCTGTAGTAGACCTTTCATATTGTGCAGGCCTGGAAGGGTCAAATGCCTTGAGCCACTGGTATGCTTTATAAAAATTGTACCCATTCCCGGCTTCATTCCCCATGCTCCACGCGACAATGGAAGGATGGTTTTTATCCCTTTGAACCATTCGCTGGATTCTAAGCAAATGTGCATATTCCCATTCCGGATCATTTCCTAGAGTTTTTTCCGGATTATAATAAAGCCCATGGGATTCAATATTGGCCTCGTCGATTACATAAAAACCAAATTTATCGCAGAGTTCATACCAGTAAGGGTCATTTGGATAATGTGAAAGTCTTACAGCATTCATGTTGAGTTCCTTCATGATGCGTACATCTTCCTCCATCTGTTCCCTAGTAGTAACATGGTGTGTTTCCGGATGTGACTCGTGCCTATTCACCCCTTTGAAAAGCACAGGTTGGCCATTGACCAAAAACTGGTTGCCTACGATCTCATATGATCTAAAGCCGACTTTTTGATCAATAAGCTCCAAAGTATTTTGGTCCGAATCCGTCAATACAATCTTCAAATCATAGAGATAGGGGATTTCTGCCGACCAAGGTTGTACATTTTTTATAGATGTATCAAATTGCAATATTGTCTTTCCGAGCTTCCTCTTCAGCCCGGTGGTTTTTTGTATGCTCTCATATATCAAGTTCCCTTCGGCATCATACAGGGACGCTTTTACAGCATTCCCATCTTGCTCTTTATCGGTTCTGTTCCATAATTCAACCGTGAAATTGAGATCCCCATCTTTATAATTGTTTGTCAGAGGGCTTTTGACATGCAGGTCGTAAAAGTGGACAGAGGGACGGGAATAGAGATAAACATTCCTCTGGATTCCCGAGATCCTCCAAAAATCCTGTGCTTCCAAGAAAGAGCCATCATTCCATCTTCTTACCTCTATGGCAATCAGGTTGTTGCCAGGAGTCAAAAAATCCGTAAGCTCAAATTCAGATTCCAATTTACTGTCCTTTCCAAGTCCTATATATTCCCCATTGACATAAAGTCTAAATGCAGATTTTACAGCTCCAAGATGGATAAAAATCCTTTGACCTTCCCAATCTTCGGGAATGGACACATTTCTTCTGTATACCCCGGCAGGTTGATCTTGGTGGGTAATAAAAGGGGGTTGGGGATTTTTTATTTCAAACTCAAAAGGATGGTTGACATATATTGGTGTACCGTAACCCTTGAATTCCCAGTTTGAAGGAACCTGAAAATCATCCCAAGAAACATCGTTGAAGTCGATTGCTTCAAAAGCATCGGGAAGCTTTTTGTAATGATCAGTCCAGAAAAATTTCCAAGTTCCGTTTAAATCCAAAAACCTGGACGAGGATTCCCTTCCCGTATTGGCAGTAGCTTGTGATTCAAAAGGAAAATAAGAGGCTCTCATTGGCAACCTGTTTTCTTCTTGAATGGAAGGGTTTTCAAAAATTGGATCCGGTGCCCTTTCTTGGGCCATAACTGTCCCTGGGACTGTCAATAAGATCAAATAGGCTAAATAGGTTTTAAGAGTTGTTTTTTTCATATGTTTATAATTTGTCTTTCAATGATCGTATAGCCTGTCCCAAACCTACCATCTGGCCAAGGCAGGTTCGGGAGAATTTTCGCATTGCCAACAGTCATCCCTGTGCGTGCTGTACCCATTATGCCTGTCTGCCTCAGGCAGTCGGTCTGCCTTGACCTGCAGACAGGTTCAATTTCACATCTTCTTTTGTAATGGACATTGTTGATTTTCGAAATTAATCAAAAGTTTTATTCTTATCAAATTCTTTTGATTAAGCCTAACAATTCGATTATTAATGGAAATAATCATCCAAAACAACCAATATTTTTACTCAAATTTATTAAATTAAAATATAATATATTTCATTTAGTTATTTTAATTATATATTTTTATTACGTTTAATTTCTTATTCAAAATATTGATACTATAAACATATTACAATTATTTCGAATCAACACACTTAACCAAACAACATGAAAACATTGAATACCAATCTTATTCACTTGAAAAAATGGGTTTTATTTCTATTTCTGATTTCCTGTAGCCAAATGGAAGAAATCCCTATCATTGAAGATGACGAAAATCTTGAGGAAGAAACTTTTGACTACACCTCCAACAATCCATACAATCTGAATGTCATCTATTTTGTCCCAAGTGATCGGGAAGAAAATCCTGATTACCACAAACGTATATCTGAAATCATGCTTGATGGGCAAGCGTTTTTCCTGAAATACATGAAACATTGGGATTATGGCGAGAAGACTTTTGGCCTTCTGAAAGACCAATCCAAAAACAGGGTCAAGATCCATGTAATCCGAGGGGAAAAACCGGCTTCAGCATACCCCTATGAAGGAGGGGGTAACGAAATAAGAAAGGAAGTAGATGCCTATTTTGCAGAGAGCCCATCTGAAAAATCCAGCGACCACTACCTCATTATCTCTTCCGTCAACAATCCGGCCACAGGAGGTGCGAACCCGGCTGATGTACCATTCTATGGAATGGGAAGATATGCCTATGCACTAGACTATCCCGGCATGAGCATAGAGGATCTGGGCAAAGACGGAGTGGCGGGATCCGAGGCAACCAAATGGATCGGCGGGCTCCTACACGAAATGGGTCATGGGCTCAACCTCCCCCACTGCAAGGAAAAAGTATCCGAAGCCTCCAACCCCAACATGGGAACTTCCCTAATGGGAGCGGGCAACTATACCTATGGTAAAAGTCCTACTTGCCTTACACATTCCTCAGCTGCCTATCTCAACAATTGTCAGGTGTTTGCCGAAACACAGGGCAACTTCTATGGTCCAGTCAACTCCAGTATAAAAACCATTCTGGCCAAATATGAAAATGGACATATCCATATCTCTGGCACCTTTGAATCTGACGTGCCTGTCACCGATATCACATTCTCTAACCGACCGGAAACTGACGCTGGGGGATACCAAGCTGTCAAGTGGGTTGAAAAACCAGATGGAAATGGGTTCGAAGTCAACATGCCCATCTCAGAGTTTTGGGAAAAAGACAATATGGGCTACGATTTCTCTATCGTAAGGCATCATACCAATGGCGCCAATACCTCTACGGCCTACGCTTATACCTTCGAAAATGATATCCCTATGATCAATTTTGGAGACAGGGACGAACTTGACAAAAACAACTGGACCATCTTGGACTTCAGTTCCGAGGAGACTTCTGGTGAAGGTAGCACCGGTAGGATATCCGATGTCATTGACGGCAAGCCAGAGACATACTGGCATAGCAGATGGACGAGCAATGCCTCAGATTACCCACATCATTTCACCATAGATATGTCCCAAATACAAGCTGTAAATGGACTCAGTATCACCCAAAGAAATGGCCAAAGGAGAATCAAAGACTACAAACTATATGTCAGCGACAACAACTCTGATTGGGAACTTCTGATCAGCAGTCAGATCCCCAACCTGCCAGGAAGAGTCTATATAGACCTAGAAGAAACCGCAAGCTTCAGGTATTTCAAATTTGAAGCTATCAGTTCCCATGATGGGCAGCAGTTTGCTGCATTGGCAGAAATCGGATTTTATTAATGTGATTATCAGCTATTCTGCCTTATTTTAACCCGGATTATGCATTAGGGTTCGTGATGAGAACTGAAACCACAAAATAATCAAGCATTTAGCGAATGAAGCATAGTCATCTCTATGGTGAATGAGGTAAATGCAGCGAAGCGATTGAGTATGTCCGCCGCGGCGGATCAGGTCGTAATAACTTGTGCGCCGTGGCGTAGAAATTCTAATGCATATTTCGGGTTTAATCAGACTTTACACCTTCGCATCTTCGTGGCAATACTCTTTTTTTGTCACAAAGATGCGAAGGAATGAAGAATTCAATGTCAAAACAGGCGCTCTATTTGGATTTGAAATGTGTAGAGGTTGGGTTATAAAACTATTATATCCAACAACTAAACAACTATCGGCTAAAGACCGATAGGTTTGGTTTCGCCTAAAGGCGACTAAAGTGAATCCTAGACTTAGCGTTCTTTGTGAAAAACTTGGTGATCTTTGTGGTTATAATTTTTACCACAAAGGATCACCAAGTAAAATCACCAAGTTCACTAAGAAAAAAACACTATAGTCTTCGCCTAAAAGCGAGGTATTTTCACCCAGATTGATACATTAAGGAGATTTCAAATTGATATTCCTACCCAAAGAGGATCAAAAATACTCTTTGGGTTTATAATTCTATCGAGTTTCATTCCCACATTCCACGAAACCTCAATCATTTAGAAATATCTCTATCACTGGGACTCCTGTTCCTGGTTTTACTACCGGAATGTGTAGGATTAGGTCGCTTTCCCCACCAGTCTCGGTAGTATGGCTCCCATGGGATGCCACTTGGCTGTGCCTGACTTCCGAACCATCATGTAGCAATTGGGCATATTTGATCTTTCCTTTATAGTTTTTCAGATACAGGGACTTAAAAGGCCATTCCAATACATGGATATACAATCTGTTTTTTTCAGGATTATAAGTCAACAGGCAATTTTCTGGTTTTTCAAAACGGTCTGGTGCTGCTGTACAAGCATAAATAGCCCATTGGTTGTATTTCATCCAGTCTCCCATCCCCCTCAATCTCTCTACAGCCCTGTCATCAAAATTCCCCCTGGCTGTGGGACCAACGTTCAACAGCAAATTGCCTCCTTTACTGACTGTCTCAATCAGCATGACCAACAGCTGGTTGGTGCTTTTCCATGTATTCTCATCCCTGTGGTAGCCCCATGAACCGGAAAATGTCTGACAGGTTTCCCAAGGAACCAGCTCTCCCTGATGCGATACCCATTCACGTGGCATAAATTGCTCGGGACTTTTGTAATCCCAACCATACGACTTGTCATCAAGATCCATCCTGTCGTTCAGAATGATATTCGGCTGTAGCTTTCTGATCAGGGAAATAAGGTTTTCCGAATCCCAATCGTCCCTCCCTTTGCCATTATCTCCAGGATAGGAAAAATCCAAAAACAACTGGTCTATCTGCCCATACTCGGTAAGCAACTCTGTAAGCTGGTTCTTGACATAGTGCTGGTAGTTTTCAATTTTCCGAACCTCTTCTTTGGCAGAGGTATTGTTGCGCATAGGGTGCAGTTTGTCCAAAGGAAAATCAGGGTGGTTCCAATCTATCAGCGAATAATAGAAGCCAACCTTTATGCCTTCGTTTCTGAAAGCCTCAACCATTGGCCTGATCAAATCCCTGGCTGCCGGAGTATTCGTCGCTTTAAAATCAGTGTATTCCGTATCCCAAAGACAGAAACCATCATGGTGCTTTGTAGTGATGACCATGTATTTCATCCCTGCCGCTTTGGCTTCCTTTGCCCAAATGACAGGATCATAGAGATCAGGATCGAAATGCTCAAAGTACTTCCTATACACCTCTCCTGGGATACTTTCATAGTTTTGTACCCATTCGTGACGGGCAGGGACTGCATAGATCCCCCAGTGGACAAACAGTCCAAAACGGTCATCCACCCACTGCTTCATCCGGGCCTGCTTTTGTTCTGGGCTTTCAAGTCTAAAATCAGCCTGCCCAACCGAAACACGAACGATCCCAGTAAGCAATACAAACAAAATAAGTAGTTTTTTCATTGTTACATTCTTTATTTATGCCTTCATTATCTATCATTTCTGACAATTTCTTCTAGCTTGCGCTTTAGCGCTGTTACTATTTCAGGTTTATTCTTAGCAAGGTTTTCTGATTCACTTTGGTCGTCCGGCAAATAAAACAATTGATCTTCCTGTGAAAAACCTGTCTTAATTCCGGTACCCCAAGGTACAAATTCAGGGCCTTGGTGCGCCGGAATAAATTTATAGCCATCTTGGCTGACATAGCCAAGGACTCCTTGTATCGCTTCCTGAACCAGACCTTCCATTCCTTCTTTATCCCGTCCAATCAACACTTCCCAACTGTCCCGGGTATCTACTGCTTGATTTTGATTGTATGACTGCGCCAAATATCCTGCAAAAGAACCCATAAAGTCTATTTGGGAAAAAAGAGCAGGACTGATGCTACCCGGCTGTATGTTTTTAGGCCATCGCACCATCATTGGGATTTTGGTACCTGCCTCGAAAGCGCTGTATTTCCCTCCACTCAAATTAGCCCACGGCTTATGATCACCAGTGAGTTTCTCTGCCAAATCTTCATAGCCATCATCAAGAACTGGCCCATTGTCACTGGTGAAAACAACTATGGTATTTTCAGTAAATTCATTCTTATCTAAAACCCTTAGTATTTCACCGACAGTCCAGTCCAGCTGAAGAATGGCATCTCCTCTATACCCATATCCTGATTTCCCTTGAAACCTTTCATGCGGCATTCTGGGAACATGGATATCATGGGTAGCCAAGAAAAGAAAAAACGGTATCTCCTCTTCTTCCTCAATGAAACTGATTGATTTTTCCACAAAAATATCCGCAAAATCCTCATCTCTCCACAGGGCAGATTCTCCTCCTGCCATGTACCCTATTCTGCTGATTCCATTGACAATGGTATGGTTATGACCATGGGACCACATCATTTTCAGGAGTTCAGGATGGTCTTTCCCAGTAGGTCTATCTCCCACTTTATTTTGGTAATTCACTTCTATTGGATCCTTCAGATCCAAGTTCAAAACGTGTTTGTTTTCCACATATACAGTAGGTACCCTATCTCCGGTTGAAGGTATGATAAAAGCATAATCAAACCCAATGTCCAAAGGTCCGTGACTGATCTCACCATTCCATTCGGGACCATCATCACCACCAAGTCCCAAGTGCCATTTCCCGATCACTGCAGTCCTATATCCTGCTCTTTGCATGATGGCTGGCCAGGTTTCCCTGCCTTTGCGGATTAGGGCTGAAGCATCTCCGGGAGCAACCCCTCTACCCTGAGCCCTCCAAGCATACTCTCCAGTCAGCATTGCATATCTGGAAGGTGTGCAGGTTGCAGAAGTAGCATAAGCATTTTCCATCAATAACCCTTCTTTTGCCAACCTATCAATATTTGGTGTAGGGATCAACCCTCCGTAAGCACCTACATCTCCATATCCAATATCATCTGTGTAGATTAAAATGACATTGGGGAAGGGGGGTGTTTCCTGATCACTTTTTCGGCAAGAAAGAAGCAATATTGCCAAGATTACCAAAAAAAGACACTGTTTGGCAATCCTATAGAAACCCCGACAAAATTTGCCTATGAGTATGCTCATGCTGGTTATTATTTAGTATAAAATTGAATTAAAGACTCTATGATTAGGATTTTCAACCAAGTAATATCACCTTAAACCCGGATTATGCATTAGGATTCGTGATGAGGGCTAAAAACACAAAATAATCAAGCATTTAGCGAGTGAAGCATAGTCATCTCTATAGTGAGTGAGCTAAATTCACCGAATCGTTTGATTATGAAGTGGTTTTAGGTCGTAATAGAAATTCTAAAGCATATTTCGGGTTAAACCTACTTTTCAAATTCCTGTACTACACCTGAACCAAGCAATTCATATTCCTCCAATATTCCATTCCGCATTACCTTCACGGTTTTTGGCTTGGAAGATTTCAAGGTAAATGTTTTCACCTTTCCTTCTTCCCATAGCACTCCCACTTCTACATCACCCCTTGCTTTCAACCCTTTCACAGCCCCTGAACTCCATTGTGAAGGAAGCGCAGGCAGCAAATGAATATACCCGTCGTGACTCTGCAGCAGCATTTCTGCTACCCCTGAGGTATAGCCAAAATTGCCATCTATCTGGAATGGCGGGTGTGCATCGAATAGATTCGTATAAAGGGATGCCGTAATCAGTTTCTTGATATGTTCCCTTGCCATATCTCCGTCATGTAATCTGGCAGAGAAATTAATCAACCAAGCTCTGGACCATCCTGTCCCCGCACCTCCATGGGCCAATCTATATTCCAAGGTTCTTTTGGCTGCATCAAACAACTCCGGGGTTTTGGTTTTGGTGATCCTATCACCCGGATGAAAAGCATACAGGTGTGACATATGTCGATGGCCTTTTTCAACTTCTTCATATTCTTCATCCCACTCCATCAACCTCCCATCAGAACCTATCTTCAATCCTGAACGTAACTTTGGCAGCTTCAACTTTATATCTTCCGAAAGTGCAGTACTTTTACCCAATAGATTGACTGTATGTAGGTAATTATTGAACACTTCAGTAATAATCTGCTGAATCGATGCCGCACCAATGGTCGTTGCGACTGTTTTTCCTGATGAATTTCTAAATGAATTCTCGGGTGAGGTTGAAGGAGAAGATACCAACTGCCCATCCCTAGGATCTTCTACAAGCCAATCTGCGTAGAATTGAGCGACTTCATGAAGTGCAGGAAACACCCTATGTTCCAAAAAATCAAGATCTTCAGTAAACAGGTAATGTTCCCAATAGTGCTGCATCATCCATCCGGAAGCACCAAACCAACCTCCCCAATATGCTGTGGCGGCATTTAAAAATGTCGGCCCCCAAATATCGGTACTGTGACCAAAAACTGTCCCACGCATGCCATACGATTCACTTGCTGTGACTTTTCCGATTGGTATCATTTTATCGGTAAAATCAAATAATGGAAAATGCAATTCAGACAAATTGGTGACTTCGGCCGGCCAATAATTCATCTGCAGATTGATGTTCATATGATAGTCTGCATTCCAAGGCGCTTCTATATGTTGATTCCACAATCCTTGGAGATTTGCCGGAAGCGAACCCATCCTAGAGCTTGAAATCAACAGGTATCTACCAAAGTCAAACAATAAAGTCTCCAAACCCAAATCATCACTTCCTGATTTCACCCTCCTGATCCTTTCATCGGTAGGTAGGTTCATTTCCCCTACTCCCAAATCCAATCGAACCCTTTGAAATAATGCTTGATAATCCTCAAGGTGTCTATCCAGAAGCATTTCATATGTTTTGGATTCCAATTTTTTGATCTGTGACAAACTCTCTTCCAGATAATCGCTATGGTAATATGATGTAGCAGACACCAACTTGATAACCAACTCTTTGGAATTATTTGTTTGGAGTGATTGATCTCCTTTTTGGCGAATGGTCCCATCAGATTGTAAGTCCAGCAGGGTATTGAATTTCACACCATGAAGTATTGGGAAAGGCTTAGAATCTATCATGCCTTTCCTTTGGGTCACTTCCCCATACATTTGCAACCTATTATCTGCAAGACATTTGACCACTACTGTCGGGAACCCTTGATCTTGCGGCCTACTGAGGCTGACATTTGCATTGATCCCTTCTGGATGATTGGTTTTCAGCCTGATTACCAGCACTTGGTCGGGTTCTGAGATAAATGCTTCCTGCGTAAAGTCATAACCTTCAACTTTATACCTAACAATAGACAGCGCACTGTCCAAGCTAAGCCTTCGATTATAGTCGGTCATTTCACCATGTCCCAAATCTATCCATAAATCACCCATCGTCTGATGGGACCTTACGATAGATTTTCGTGACAATTTGGCCACGAGCATGGAGTCAGCCTTATCGTTTTCGCCTGCAAATAAAAACGCCCTAATCTGGGCCAAATCTTCAGGAGTACCTTCAGAATTTCCCCAATCATCCGGACTTCCCGGCCATAATGAATTTTCGTTGAGTTGGATTCTTTCAATTCCCGTCTTTCCAAATACCATCGCCCCAACCCTACCATTCCCCAGAGGCAATGCCTCCTCCCAATTTTCGGCGGGACTGGTGTACCATAATGACTGTTGTCCATATGACTTCTCTACAACAAACAACAACAAACAGGTTAACCCGAATACAGTTGATCGATTCAACATTTCAATCATAACATCTAATTTTTTCATGGTCAGTTTCTGTAAATCTTTGGGTTTCGATATTACCTGTATGCATTGTCTATTTTTTTTGCGGTACTAGAGTGGTCTTTCCGATTACCTCACCACCCTCAGCAATCAACTTGGCATGAAGCCCAGCCTGGTTTGCATAAACTTGTGTGATCGTCCGACTGCCTTTCCTTGGTCCTCCCCCGATAATCAAGGTATAAGAATGGTCCTCACAGGGAGCGTAAAACCCATGCTTATGTGTGTGCCCTGACAACACCATATCCACCCCGTATTTCTCAAAAACAGGAGAAAAAACACTTCTACAATGCAAAGTACCGTGCCATTCACCAGAGTTGAATGGCGGGATATGCATGACTACCACCCGATACAAGATCCCAGCATCCAAGCCCTGCTCAAATATCTTTGCTAACCACAAAGCTTGTTCTTCCCGGTATGTGTCAAAATCCGTAAGGCCTGCATATACAGGATGATCGTCAGGTTTGTCCTCTCCTGTATCCAATACAACCCATTGCACTGGCCCGTTTTTGAATTCATAATAGTATTTCCCATCAGGGAATGAAAAATGCCCCTTGAGATTCCTTGCATATGAACCTCTCGTCTCATGGTTACCCCGAGCAAGCATAAAAGGAACTTCGGAGGCAAACAGCCCCGTAATCGGACTGAGTAGCTTTTCTATCACTTGGCTTTCGGATTCCGGATGGTCAAATACGTCTCCATTCAACAAACAAAAATCGAAATCAAAGTCTCCATTCAACTCTACCTGCTCCTTTAACACCCCATCAATTTGATGAAGATCATTGAGCACAAGAGCTGACACAGATGCTGACCCGGGGTCTGGTGTGGTAAAACTATACACCTGGCTTTCCATGACATCACCGTATTTTACTTCATATGGTTTAAACTGATCAATGACTTTGGAGTACACTTTGTATCGGTATGTCCGCCCCGGACTCATCCCTGACAGCCTTACACAAAAATGTCGCTGATTTGCCTGAATCAATCCATCTTCTACAGCATAAAACTTCCCTTGGGCTTTCTCTCCATCTTCCAGTTCCACCCAACTGAATGATGGGTCACGTGTGACAAACAATATATCCATTGTCGCGGGTGTGGGGTTTTGCAAATATGGCATTACTGTAAAATACGACCCTTCATTCTGTTCCTCAGGATCAGCTAAGACATACTGCACAGGACCAACTCCCAACACCGCACCAGCACCTAAGCCTTTGGTGATTTTCCCTATGAAGTTCCTTCTTCCAATATTATCAATTATTTTTTTCATCAAGCTTTTAATATTTCATTTAAGGATAACTTTTTGCTTCTAGTGACAAGACCATCATTATTCACAAAATGGCTTTTACATGAAGAGATTCGAAATGATTCTTCATTTAGGATATCTCAGCAAGCATACTGCTAGTTGTTTGAACCAATCATTTCGGTTTTTGAAATAAACCCATTCGCTATTTTTCTAGAAAAGACCAAAATAAAAACCCCAATTATAGCCCCTATATTCATGTTTCTTGTTTTCTTGTATTTGTTTATGGTTTTGATGTATCGATTGGCAGCTTATATACCTTCACTGGTTTATTGTTTACCGCAACCAGCAAGACATGTGAACCATCATGGAGTTTGACTATTCTTATATCCCTGATATCTCCTGACAGATCCAATTCGCTTATGTTTTTATTTAAAATCGTCATCTCAGACGATTCATTGATTTGGAGAATATTTCCTTTGGAAGCATCATATGGCCCCCATTCTACCCGGTTGGGGATAAAATTCCCGGCTAGTATCCAAAAATCCCGACCGGGATACTTTTCTACTCCATAGATTGGGGAAAATTGGGCTCCCAATGGCAAACTGGTGGTTTGATAATCGCCTTTTTCAGTTTTCCTTAGCATCACACTTTCCAGGCAGTTAACATGGAGGTGTTTAGCATCCTTCAATTTCCCAACATCAACAATGTCAGTTATTGATGCATTTGCATAGGATTTATAGGATAAAAATTTCCGCTTTAAACCGGGCATTTGCTCGATCAACTCATCTTTCGAAGCTATAGGGTAACTTCCATCACCTATATATTGGGTAATCACGGGATCCATCGACCCATTCCCATCAAAATCCCCAACATAAAGATTCAATGGCTTGTCATCAGAGGCTTTGAATTGTGCGTTTTTCCCCAAATTCCCGACAAGTATCCGGGGAAAGCCATCCTTGTCTTCCCCGATTTCGAAAATCCCAGTCCACATACCATATTTATTGCCCAGTCCATATTTGGCACTAGACTCTACAAAATCCCCCCCAACCTCTTCAAATACCATAATAGGCATCCATTCACCAACTATAACCAATTCTTTTTTGCCATCCTTATCAAGGTCGGTCCAGAGTCCTCCCGTGACCATACCGGGAAATTGGAGTATTTCCGGAGTCACATCAGTAAATTTCACATGATTCCCATCAGTGTCATTTCTCAGCAGATAACTTCTGGGCGACTCCCCATACTTACCGGGAACCAACCTCCCACCAATAAACAAATCCAAATCTCCGTCACCATCAAAATCGTAAGCTTCTACCACACTGCTGCTGGTAAGCATTTCGGGAAGTGCATTGGGTTGGTGTACAAACCCAGCATTCTCGTCATTGATATAAAGTCTGTCCTGGTATGTAAAAAAACCTTCTGAATACTCATTGCCTCCACTGCATATGTAAATGTCATCCAAGCCATCCCCATTCGCATCAAAAAACAAAACCCCCAAATCCTCACTTACCTTGTGTGAGACCCAAGGCTGGGAAAGGCTTGCTTCAAAGCCACCATTCTGCATCCCCATATACAAACGGCCTGCTTGACCAGAAGCACCTCCAATAAAAACATCATCTATCCCATCATTATTGAGATCACCCACTGCCATCTTAGGTCCCAACCTCGATAGTTGGGCAGGCAACAAACGCTCATACTTGAAATCCACATACGTATTTTCGCTATGTTGGAAATCAATGCGACTCGGAACATCAAGTCTGAGTATTTTTTCATCCGCTGCAATTTGCAATGCTTTCCCTTCTCCAGGAATCGCATCCTCCATGGAGTATTCTGACAAAGTATTGACCTTTGGATTCAAGATATCACTTACCAAGCCATTGGGCCAGTATATCTTCAAACTATCAACCTTATCTTCCGTCCCTATTCCAAAATGAAGAATATGGTCCGTAGTAGACTGATAGCCCCTTACAGGAAACAGTTCCTGCATTTGATAGGATTTCCCATGATAGACTTCGACTTTTGCCCCTATAGCAAAGGAATTCTGCCCCAAACCAACAAGCTTGATTTTAAGATGATTGTGGGACAAAATGGATTTGACATTGTTTCTATAAATAGAAGCTGGTTGGTTGATATTGTTTACTACCAGATCCATGGCACCACTATTGTTCAAGTCTACATAGACAGCCCCATTAGAGACGGCAGGTTGATCAAATCCCCAAGCTTTGGTTTTGTCCGAAAAAGTAAGGTCTTTATTGTTTGAGAAAATATAATTGGAAATTTTGGATGATGGTATCTGGTTGACCAATTTGACCAGGTCAGGTTTCTCACCCCGCTGCTGTGCTTCTTTGGCTGCGTCGGCATAAGTGAAATTCAGAAAGTCCATATTTGTAAAATCACGCAAATACCCATTCGTAATTACCATATCCTTCCAGCCATCATTGTCCAGATCGACAAATAATCCCGCCCAACTCCAATCTGTATTGGAAACACCTGCCAGCTGACCAATTTCGGAAAAATAAGGAATTCCGGATTCATCAAAACCCCTGTTGAGCTGCAGCATATTCCTCATGTTCTGATGGTGGTATCCACTGTCCAAAAACAAATTGTAGGTATTGTAAGCATCAGGCCCCTTCAGTAATTTTTGTCTATAGTTATCCTCGGGGAGCATATCCAAAGTCAATAAATCTACCAAACCATCGTTGTTGTAATCAGCAAAGTCCCCTCCCATCGAGTATTTGGAAATATGGCCAAAAGACTTCTGGAGGACTTCATCAAAGGTGCCGTCCCCATTGTTTAAGTAGAAGAAATCCTGTTCATTGTAATCGTTTGTGACATAGATGTCAGGCTTGCCGTCGTTGTTCACATCACTGACAAACAGGCCCAAGCCAAAATTCAATCCACTGCCATTGATCCCCGACTCTATACTAACATCTGTAAATACACCTCCATCATTTCTATAGAGTCTGTTGCCATATTGTGGATGTCTGCTTGCACGGAGCTTGGTTGTGTTGAAAGTCGGGTTAAAGAAAGTTTTTGCGTGATTGAGCAAAAACATATCCAGGTCTCCATCACCATCATAATCAAAAAATGCTGCCATGGTGCTGAATGTACCTACAGCATCAAGACCATATTCGGCAGCTGACTCCGTAAATGTCAAGTCACCATTATTGATATACAGTTCGTTTCTCCTGTCTTGGTCGGAACCAGGCCCGGAATAGCAATAATAGATGTCCAAAAACCCATCCCCATTCACATCAGCTACCGTCACTCCGGTTTTAAACCCCTCTCTTCCTCCCAACCCGGAAGATTCAGTAATATCTTCAAACCGGTAGTCTCCAAGATTCAGATAGACTTTGTTTCCGACCCTATTCCCTGTAAATATCAAATCCGGCAAGCCATCATTGTTCAGATCCGAAGCTGCTACCCCACCCCCATTGTAGAGGTATTCATAGGTAAGAATATTCAATTCATCATCTTCAATGATTGTATTTTCAAAATTCACCCCCGTCAGTTCCGGCGACAGCTCTTCCAAAAGGACCAAAGAAGAATCCTCTTCTTTCCCACAAGCCAATACCAATAAAGAACCGGCCAGAATTATTAACGTTCGAAATTTCCCCATACTATTTTGATTTTCTTCCCTTCTCCTTTATAGTGTATTTGTCAAAAGGTTCGTATGGACTTAAATTGAATGTGACATTGCCAAATGAATTTATTCCATCAGTCCCCTTTACCTCTATCCTAAGTGTATATTTTGCCTTCGGATTATAATTTTCCACCTCCAAGTTATATAGAAAACTTTTCTTCTTTGAAGTACCTCTAAAAGTATCTGCAAGACCTTGATGTAAATCTTCCGACACTACCTGCTTATCCTCCAAAATCTGCGCGCCTTTTATGTCCAAATAAGAAGCACCTTCTACATAAAACATCCCTGCCATGGCCCTGCCGGAAGCATATACCTCGTCAGTGATATCAAAATCCAAAAAGGTGTAATCTTCACTGATATCATCAGGACTCCATTTGGCCACTATATAGCCACCTTCGGTGAAATAGTCCATTCCAAAAAAATCCAGACGTCTGTAATGCGTCTCTAGTTTTTCAAGGAAATTCCCGTAATCTTTCGTTTCTGGAGTAGACCAGGCTATTTCAGATAGTGCCAATAACCTTGGGAAATTCTGAACATTGACATCCTTTATTTCTTGGGGAATCGCAGTCCATTGATTGGCTTGCACACCCAATACGTAGGGAATCTCTTTATCTTCAAGACCAGTTGTTGGGTCATACCCATATATTCTTTCAAGTGAATTGACATTACTGTAAGCCAAATCTGACATGGTGCCATCATTCCTGCTGTCCTGAGTTATATCCAGGTATAGATATGAGGTAGGTGTTGCAACTGTATAAAAACCTTTGCTGGCAGCTTCTTTCACTGCTTTGGACCCAAGCCATGACATAATCGTCGTTTCACGGGGAAGATTCTCTGAATCTTTGAGGATATCATTCCAACCAATAGGTGTCTTCCCTTTACCCTTGATGATATGGACTACCCTATCCACAAAATAACTCTGTAGATTCAAGGTGGAAGTCATCCCCTTTTCCTCCATAAACTTCACAACATGAGGTTGTGTCTCCCACAGGTCATGTCTCACTTCATCCCCACCAAAATGTAAATATTCCGAAGGAAAAAGTTCGGTAATCTCAGTAAAAACATCATTCAGAAACCCATATACTTTTTCATTGCTCGGATCAAGTGTATTGGGCGTAAACTGATTGCCCCATATAGACCATGAATCCAAGAAGGGAAAAACGTAGTCAGGATCAAGCTTATCGTTGACCCCAAGTTCTGGATACGCAATCAGCGCAGGCCATATATGGCCTGGCACATCTATTTCCGGGACGATCGTTACGTTTCTTTTCGACGCATAGTCCACCAAATCCCTGATTTCCTCCTGTGTATAATATCCACTCCGTATTGAAGGCTGGTCGAATTCCCCTGGAAACACAGTAGCTTTTTCAGAAGTCAATTCAGGATATTTTTTGATTTCAATTCTCCACCCCTGATCATCAGTCAAGTGTAGATGCAGCATATTCAACTTGTAATATGACATGACATCGATGTATTTTTTCAAAACATCCACACTATAAAAAGTCCTGCTAACATCTTTCATATATCCTCTCCATGAGAATCTAGGCAAATCTTCAATGCTGAGGGTTGGCAATACCCAATGTACATCCGAGGCTTCAATTTCACGTTCTATCTCCGCTGGGAAAAGTTGGCGCAATGTCTGGATACCATTGTGAATTCCTGCTCTCGAAGAAGATCGTATGAAAGCATTCGTTTCAGTGATATCCAGCAGATAGCCTTCATCTTCCAAGTCCAACGAAGGGTCTTCTATTACCCTTATTATGTTTTGAAATGTGGAATTAGAGTCCTCAAGCATGATCCCAAAAGGGTATCCCGTAGCCTGTCTCATTCTGTCTGCAAACACCTCTACAATATCACTTACCTCCCCTCTATACACTATCACCGTCTCCCTATCTACTGTAAAAACCCCACTCCCCATATGCACCGAACTCGGCTCGGGAATGATATTCACCTGCCCAAAGGCAGTGGAAGAAAACAAAACAATCGAAATTATCAAAATAAGTCTAGACATGGCAAATGCGTGGTATATAATGTACTTGTAAATATGAATAGTTGGCTGCAAATTCATTAAGATTTTATTTTTAAACTCCATCAATTAAAAACCCTCCAAGAAGTTATCCGACCTCATTGTTTTCCGGGAATCGATACTTATAGGATAAAGGTCAAAGGGAAAAGATAAAAGGAGCCATCTCCTTCACCTTTTCCCTCATCCCATTTATTTTATTCAAATTGCTTGTCAGAATAGCAATTGGAAAAACAATCCTGAAATTGACCTTAGAGATAAGTTCTAGATACCTTCAAGCCAAAACGCATTTATTCTGCTCTGAAAATTGTCCAAAACTAGAAACCATATATTTCGGCAAAATGGGTAAACTGGGTATCTCCATAGGTGCTGACTATATTGACCCTAAAATACCTTGCTTCTGTCGAACTTCTCAGGAAAATAGGATTGTTGCTATTATTACTGGGTAGAAATGATGGAAAGATACTTCCCTCAACCCAGCTATCCCCATCTACACTCAGTTCTATAGAGATGTCTTTGACATTCCCGTTGGAGCGGTTTTGTCGCTGGACAAATGAGAAGCCATTGACTGTCTTGACTTCTCCCATATCTATGGTAATGTGATGGGGCATGGGATCTGTCCCTCCAGACCATTTGGTATGCCAAAATGTGCCGATTGCACCATCCAGTGCATGGATGGCATTGCCATTATTGGCTCCCTCACCGACCAACTCCTCAGAGGATACATCCTTTATAGTCCATCCTGTCCGAACAAATGGCTCATAAACAGGCGGATTGGCATCAATCAAGAAGTAGGTTATCTTCTTACTTTCATTGATCGCATGATTGCCCGAAACACTCTTGATAGACACCGGAAGCAGGTATGCAGTTTCAAATTCAAAACCCTTACCTGGATTGATGTTGATCTTCAGCGGTGTGGAAGCCAAAGACCCACTTGGCACCACTACTTGCTTGGATTCAAACTCATAGGATGAAGCTGGTATCAAAGGGTAATTCGTGCCATTTTCTTCATTGTATTGACCAACCAAAGATTCGACGACCTCGAATTCTACAGTCACATCTTCCTTGATCAGATAAGGCCCACCATATGCTGCTCCATAAGTAATGGACTGCACACTGTCCACCATCACCAAAGTCTTGGCATTGGCTCCTGTCTTTGCCTGTGGCATGTAAAAGAAAGTATATTCACCCGGCTCTTCCACAATAAAATCCGGATCACAGCCAAACAATACGATGGAGATGGTCAGCAGTGACCAAAATTGTTTTGTATTGAGTATATTTTTCATCTCGATTTAGTTTAAGGGATGGAAAGAACTTACCAGCCTGGATTCTGCTGAAGGGATCCTCCCGTGGAATTGATTTCATTTTGGGGAATAGGGAACAAGTACATATTCGGTGTAAACACCCTGTTCTCTGCCGCTATCCGCTCATATTGAAAACCGCCGCCGTTTTGGGTAATCCGTAAACCTGTAATGGGACTGTTGAATACATCTGTGGCAATATTCCATCTCCGCACATCGAAGAATCTCTGCCCTTCAAAAGCAAATTCTACCCTTCTTTCATTCCTGATCTTCATCCTCATTTCAGCCTGGCTCAATCCTGGTTCCAGAGCTGGCATACCTGCTCTGCTTCTGATCCGGTTCACAGCTTCATATACAGAAGCATCTGGTCCTTCATACTCATTTTGTGCCTCTGCATATCCCAACAATACTTCTGCATACCTCAATAGAAGATGGTTTTTTGTACTGGTTTGGTTTCTCAGCAGATCCACATCTGGATCCAAAAATTTCCTGAAATAATATCCGGTAAGGGTCGCGTTATTGACACCTTGACCATCTCTGCCTCCTACATAAGACTCTACAGGTCTTTCCCTCCATGTCGCACCATTGTACAATATTGAAAGGTAAAATCTTGGATCCCTATCCCTAAATGGATTGGAAGCATGGTCAGGGTTGGACCAATCAAACTTGGAACCATCGGCCATTTCATAGGCATCAACCAACTCTTGGGTTGGATTGATGCCCCCACTACCTCCTTCATACCCCACAGGTGTATGATTTCTCTCTATATCATTTCTATTGCTATTGATAATTTCATGGATACTCTCCACGCTATTTAGGTTTCGGACAAACACCCGGTCATAGGAAGGGTTGAGTTGATAGGCATTCACATCAATCACTGCTTTGTAAGCTTCTGCCGCCTTTCTCCATTTTTCGGAATCATTGCTTGGATTGAAATATGGACTGGCAGCCAACAGCAGCGCCTGGGCCTTGTAAGCCATGGCCATCGGACGTGTAGCCCTGCCTCTATTGGAAGCATAGTGGTTGTAGTTATTCGGCAAAAGCGTCATAGCCTGCTCCAAGTCATTGAGGATAAAAGCCAAATGGGCATCAAATGAAGGACGGTCAGATGGCACTTCCTCATCCAATTCATAAGTCCTGTCTATCAATGGAGTCGGGCCATACCTTCTGAGCAATTCGTAGTAGAAATATGCCCTCAAAAACAATACTTCCCCCGTCATCCTATTTTTCAACTCTTCGGCAGTGATCAAGTTGCCACTTTCATTGAGTTCATTGCCATCCCTGATGGAAAGCTCATACCTGGAAGTCACCATCCTGTGTGACTCTTCCAAAAACAGGTTTGTAGCCCTAATCGCAGCATATGAGTCCTTCCATATATTCGCAGGATTATACACTGCACTCCAATTTCCATTGGCCAAGAAGTTAATAGGTGATGAAAGATCCGAATATTTCGCGTCATCAGAAGCTGATGCCAGCATTCCCGGTCCAAATAAGCTTCGATTTAAACTTGCGACACTTTCAAGCTTCATCCTCCCTGAATAGCCATCAATCCTATATCCATAAATCTGGTTTACAAATCTATATGTCTGCTGATAATCGGAGAATACCCTCTCCCTATTTACATCTGAGACAATCTCCCTATCTAAGTAGCTATCACAAGACAGCATCAATACTGCGGCTGCCACTGCAAATAAATATTTATATATAGAATTCATATGTTCTTATTTTAAAGTGAAACCCTAATTCCCGCACTGAACACTCTGTTCACCGGAAATCTTTCAATGCCCGCATTTGGTTGCTCAGGATCCATAAAACCCATATCACTGATGGTAATCAGATTGAAACCACTGAGGTATATTCTAGCATTGTCCAGACCTACTTTGTTCGATAGTTTTGCTGGGAAAGTATACCCCAACTCCACATTTCTCAACCTCAGGTAGCGGGCATCCCGCTGCCAAAAAGAAGATGGCTGGTAATTGTTCAAGTTATTGCCTGAAGTCAAGCGCGGATAGTCTGCTGTTTCGGCTGTTTCTGGTGTCCAACGGTTGAGTACAAAATCTGTCGGCATCCCACCTCCATCAAACCCTTTGGTAGCTCGGTTGAGAATAAAGACACTTCTTTCCCCAACCCCTTGCCATAGCATGCTGAAGTCAAAACCTTTGAAATCAAAGCCAAACTGCGCACCATAATAGAATGTAGGAAGGGAAGGCTTCCCAATAGGACTTTGATCCCTAAAATCAATGATCCCATCCCCATTTAGATCTGCAAATTTGAGATCCCCCGGTTTCACAATCCCATAGGTCTGGATAGGACTGTTGTCTATCTCTTCTTGGTTTTGGAAGAAACCAATAGCAGTCAGGGCAAATGGTTGTCCAATTGGATTTCCAGATCTATATTCCCAAGGATTTTCCCTCAATGGCTCATCCTGATATATCATGTGGTTTTTGATCCATGACCCCAAGCCCCTCACATAATAAGAAAACCCACCTACTTGGTTGGAATAAGTAATATCCCATTCCAAACCTTTATTTTCGGCGATCCCTACATTGCTGGGAGGCAAAAGTGCCCCTATCAGATCAGGGACTGAATTGAGCGGTGAGAGTATATTGGTTCGCTTTTCATAGAATGCATCCAAAGAGACATCCAGCTTATTGTTGAAAAAAGCCATGTCAATACCAAAATTGCTTTGTTGACCCCGTTCCCAAGTCGCGGCCAGATTGGCCATATTTCCTTCTCTTAGTGTTTCTACTTGTTGCTGGTTTCCAAACATAAGCCCACTTCCTCCACCTGAAAATCTATTAAGGTATGGAAACCTTCCAAAGCCTGTATTGTCATTGCCTAGGATGCCAAAAGAGGCCCTTACTTTCAGAAAATCAATAGTCTCATTTGACTTCAAAAATTCTTCTTCCGAAACAATCCAAGCAGCTGATACGGTCGGAAACAATCCAAACCTACTGCCCGGTGCAAAATTTTCCGATCCACCATAAGACAAGCCTAGAGAACCAACATACTTACCGCTATTGATATAGGTTGTGTTGAGCGAAAGTAATTGGGTTGCAAAAGGATCGGCCTGACCATTAATTGTCAATTTGGATTGATAATAGACCAAGTCAGCCAATACCTGGTGCTTTTCCTGGAAAGTTCTATTATAGTTCAACCCTCCCCTGAGCGCTACACGGTTATTCTGAAATCGGTCTTGGGCTCTTCCGCTAAGAGGTTGATCGGCTCCAAATGAATCATATGTACCGTCAGGTTGCAAATTCCTCACCTGGAAGTTTGAACTTTGACGTACATTCTGATCAAAGAAATTATCAAAGGAGAAACCTACCTTTGCTGTAAGCCCTTCTGTAATGGAAGATAGATTTCTATTGGCCTCCACCGTTCCCAAAAAGAAATTTGTCCTCCTATCGTTGTACCCAGTTGAAGTGATCAAGCCATATGGATTCCTGGTATACTGTGCATTGCCACCGATAGATCCGTCCTCATTGAGCATTGGAAACAAGCCTCTTGGATAACCCGAAATATTCTCAAATATATCATTGGGACTAACTCCTGGAGTAGATCTGTTTTCCAACCTTCCTGCCAAATCCAAGCGGATGGAGGTTTTGTCGTCTAGATCCACATCGATATTACTTCGGAAATTGTACCTGCTATAGTCTGAATTCGTATTATAACCTTCGTTGTGATCCCCAAACTTGAAGAGTCCTTGTTGGTTCACAGCACCGATAGACACAAAATACCTGGAGTTTTTCCCTCCACCACTGATATTGAAATTATGTCTTCTTTGCGCAGTCCTGTCCCTCAGCAATTCATCGTGCCAGTCTGTATCAGGGTAGAGCCAGGGATCAGATCCTGTTCTGTATGCTTCCAGATCGTTGTCATTGAACCTCTGTGGCAATCCATCATTGGCCAATGCTTCATTGAAGAGTCTGGCATAATCATACGATCCCAAAAAGTTGGGATATTCATAAGGCACCTGTGCTCCCCATTCTGAACTCACATTGATACGGGTTTTATCCGCAGAACCCCTCTTGGTTGTAACCCAAATCACCCTGTTTGCCCCAAAAATCCCAAAGCGTGCATTGGCGGCAGCATCCTTGAGGATTGTGACAGATTCTATCTCATTGGGATCAAAATCTGCAAAGTCCCTTTCATACCCATCAACAAACACCCTGCTACCGGTAACCCCAAAGGTAGAGATCCCCCTCAAATAAAGGGAACTTTGATCTCTCCCAGGCAGAAAGTCACCTTGATTGGTCACCAATCCGGCTGCCCTGCCAGCCAAGGCATTCGTCAGGTTGGTCACCGGGCTCTGTGCCAGTTCCTCTCCCGATATGACTGCTGCTGATCCCGTGAAATATCGCTTTTCAACCTGTGTCCAAGATGCATGGATCAACTCTCCCTCTTCCAGCACCAACCTTATCTCATCCTCGTCTGATTCCTGGACCTCAAAGTGTTGATCAGCTCTCCCCACCTCCAATACAGCATGCTGGCTGACATAGATGGAAAACTCTCCTTTATGGTCTGTTACAGTATAATTTTCCGCTCCTTTTTCCCTTATCAATACCCCGGACAATTTTTCACCCTTGGTATTCACAAGTCTCCCCTTGAGTAACTTATCAGGATCTGTAGGGGATTCATATCCAGTCAAATTACCGGCAGCAAGAACCCCTGCCGATATACCGACACTGAGTCCCAAGCCAATAACCAAGCTTAAACATTTTATATATCTTAATTTCATTTTGTTCACGTTTAGAATTTGCGACTAAAGCCAGCTTACCAGCCTGGATTTTGCTCCAGGTTTTTGTTGATATTGATTTCCGACTGTGGTATAGGATATAGATCAAAAGTCGGTGTAACATACCTTCTCTGCTGGAATACGAACTTCTCATAAGCCAAGTCTCCTGCCCCATTTCTGGTAATCCTATAACCATACGCAGGCCCGTCCAGTACCTGCTCCCCTATCTGCCATCTCTTGACATCAAACCATCTGTGCTCTTCAAAAGCAAGCTCTACCTGCCTTTCTTTTCTGATTCTCTCTCGCATCTGTTCTTTGGAGAGTGTCCTTGCCAATGGTGGCAACCCAACTGTAGGACGACTTCTCAACATGTCCAGTGCATCATAAACAGCAGGCACTGGCCCTTGTGCCTCATTGAGGGCCTCTGCATGGTTTAGGTACATTTCCCCAAGCCTGAAAATGATCCAGGTACGTGTATTGTTCTGAAAATTCTCTTGGAGGAACTTCTTCAGGTTCATTCCTGTCCATGTTCCATCACCGGCATTTCCTACACCTGCCGGAGGATTCCTGCCATCTTTACCCCCTATCCAGGGCTCATAACTATCACCAAACCAAGTTGATCCTGGAGTCACGACAGTTTGATACAACCTCGGGTCTCTGTTATCAAAAGGCTTTCCCTCATCATACCCTGATGCAGGGTCATCGATGGCAAGACCATTTTCCATGTCATAGGATTCGACGAAGTTCACTGTAGGATTTGTACCTCCCCATCCCCCTCTGATATTTCCACTGGGTCTGTTCCAATTGTCAAAAAATGTATTCCCGTAGTTTTCTCTTGCAAAAATAACCTCTTTGTTAAAGGGTGTGTAAAACAATTTTTGATAATCAGGATATAATTCATAGACGCCCATATCAATCACAGCCTTAGCAGCATTTGCCGCAGCCTGCCACCTCCCCTGTTCGTTGCTTGGGTTGTGCAATGGGCTGGCATAAAGCAACAAAACGCGTGATTTCAATGCCATTGCTGTACCTTTTGTAACCCTTCCCAAATCCCCCGAACCATAGGCAATTGGCAATACATCCGCTGCAGCATCACATTCGCTGACTATGAAATTGATGCACTCCTCCATAGTGTTTCTTGGCAACAGAAGGTCTCCATCCAATGACAAAAGCTCCGTAACCAAAGGCACCCCACCGTAACGCTGTACCAATTCAAAATAATAGAATGCCCGAAGATACCTAGCTTCTGCTTTCATACGGGTCTTCAGCGGCTCATTCCCAGGGGTAACATCTATGTTTTCCAAAAACAAATTTGCCCTTCTGATCGCTTGGTACCTGGAATTCCACCTATTGTCAAATTGGTTGACCGGTGTCCATGCTCCATTGGTCACTGACCAGCTACCTGCCCAATTGAATGAATTTACAGACTCATCTGTCACACTGCTCAACATTGCGTAGTAATATGCTCCTTCACTCAGTCCACTGGTCATAAAAGAATAGACATTGTTCAGTACTTTCTCCGCCTGTAGTATGTCCCCAAATACGATATCCTTGGTCAGCTCTTCCGTCTGTGGCTCAGGGTCTAGGAATCCATCACACCCAAACCCCACACTGATGGCTAGCCCCAATGCCAGATTTGATTTTATTAATATATTTTTGATTAATCTCTTCATCTTAGTTTTCATAAAGCTTAGAATCTCATGTTTACTCCGACATTGTACATCTTCATGATGGGATACTGCTGTCCTCTGAAGAACCTGCTACCGTCGCCATTACGCATCTCAGGATCTTGCCACCCCACCTTATCCCAGGTCAACAAATTGGTTCCACTGGCAAATACCCTTGCAGACTGGATCTTGAATTTCCCTGTAAATGATTTGGGAAGATTGTAGCCCACCTCCAGGTTCTTCAACCTTATATATGAGGCATCTTTCAACCAAAAATCCGAAGTTTGGAAATTGTTGTTGGCACCATCTGAGAAACTGCTGATCCTAGGATAGGTAGCAGATTCCGCTGTCTCCGGTGTCCACCTTCCAAGGTGGTGTTCCATGGCTTTGGCATTGTTGAAAAATTCCCAACCTGCTTCCTGCATAAAATAACTGCTGCCATTCGCAGCTCCCTGAAGCAAGGCACTGAAATCGAAATTCTTATAATTGAATCCAAAGGATGCCCCATATATCACTTCCGGAAACAATGGGAAACCAATCGGTGCCATGTCAAGCGCATTGATAACTCCATCTCCGTTGACATCTTGGTACTTGATGTCTCCCGGTCTTATAGTCCCGAAGCTTGATTGATCAGCCCAGTTGTCTATTTCTTCCTGGGAATTGAAAAATCCCATAGATTGATATCCAAAAGTCTGTCCGAAAGGTGTCCCTTCCTGTGCCATCCATGGATACTGGGGAGTAGGTTCCGTAAGGTTGGTTCTACTGTTTCTGGCAAAGGAATAGTTCGCACTTACAAAGAAACTAAGGTCAGGGGTGATATTGTCTCTATATGCCACCAATAATTCGAACCCTTTATTGGTCATTTCCCCCACATTCACAGGTGGCAAAGCTGACTGGCCGAGGATGGCAGATACATCTAGCCTGGTTCTCAGGATATCATTTCTTCTTTCATCAAAAAAGTCCACTTCTGCACTCAATTTATCATCCAAAAATGATATCTCGACCCCTAGATTGGCCTTCTTTGCTTTCTCCCAAGTCACAAATGGATTTCCAAGCTCTATTTCTCCCAATCCTCCTGTATTATTCGGGCTTTCACCAAATGGATAACCGTTCACACTACCATACTTATCGGGAAAATACAGCCATCTCCGACTACCAATCCCCGAGTTCCCAACCAGACCATATGAGCCCCTGATCTTCAAAAAGCTGATGGCTGAGACATTATTTTTCAAAAAACTCTCTTGACTGACAACCCATCCTGCGGATACAGAAGGAAAAAAACCAAAACGAAGCCCTGGAGCAAAGTTATCAGTCCCATTGTATCCCATGTTGAACTCAGTCAGGTATTTTTCATTGTAGGCATAGGTCACCCTGCCAACCAGGCCAAGCCTAGAAGCAGGCCAATTTGCATTGCCCCAAGTCCTATCCGTCAACATTAGCAACAAACCTGTTACATTATGTTTGTCATTGAAATCCCTTGCATAATCGAAGGCGAATTCGGAATACAACCTTCTACTATTGTTTGTGGCAACAGCATCGTTCCCAAAATCTGAACTGAAGCTCAATGGGGTTTCATTTCCGGGGGCTGGCTCGTACTTTGGGTTTCCTTCTGAATCCACTGTATAGAACACAGGGACAAAGGACTTGCTCCAATTCTGATTGTATCTATATAGGTTGTCATAGGCACCTCTGGCCCGTACCGAAAGTCCCTTGGTAATAAAATCCAAATCATGGCTTAGATTTACCGTCAACTCAAAGGTATTCAGGTCTTGTCGGTTTACTCCTGTTTCCCTGATCTGCCCCACGGGATTGGCGCTGGTATTACTAGCCCCCAAAGAACCATCTGGGTTATATACAGGCATTTCCCATGGCAGCAATCTGTTCATATGTGAAAAAACAGTCCCCAAAGGTATTCCTGGGCGGTTTCTAATCTCTTTCCTACCTGCCAGATTCACAGATGCCTTAAATCTCTTGGTTACATCAAAATCTAAATTTGATCGGAAATTGAACCTCTGAAATCTATCTGTAGCATCATAATCCGCCGTTTTTGCATCTTTATATAGACCTTTTTGGGAAAGATATGATCCCGAGATAAAATACCTTGTATTTTCTGTCCCACCACTGATATTGACATTGGCTTGGCTCTGTGGGGAATAATCATTGAGTACTGCATCATACCAATCTACATCAGGAAACAAAAACGGATCTGAGCCTGTTCTAAACTTTTCAAGCTGTTCTGAGTTCCACATGGGTGCAAGCCCTTCATTGGCCAGGCCTTCGTTTTTCAGGATTGCAGTATTGTAGGAATTCAGATACCTAGGAGTCTGGGTCGGTGTCTGGAGTGCTGTATTGATTGTGGCAGAGACTGTTGCCTTGCCTTGCTTACCCCTGACAGTAGTTACCAAAATAACCCCATTGGCACCTCTCACCCCAAACACAGCTGTCGCAGAAGCATCCTTCAGAATAGATATAGACTCCACTTCGTTGGGGTCGATCTGATCAAAGGGACGCTCTACTCCATCTACCAAGACAAGTGGACTTGCATTATTGGTCGTACCAATACCCCTGATCTGAATCGCAGGCGCATCCCCTCCGGGAGCCCCTCCTCTTTGCTGTACTATAAGCCCTGGAAGCCTTCCCGCCAAGGCATTTCCTAGATTTGCGGCAGGAGACTGCAATAGCTCCTTTGTGCCAATGCTATTGACAGCACCTACAAGTGTAGACTTCTTTTGCTCCCCAAAACCAACCACTACCACCTCATCTAGGTTTCTTGAGTCTGGACTAAGCAAAATTTCAATAAAGGACATATTTCCAACCGGAACTTCCTTCGTCTGAAACCCGATATAAGAAACCACAAGTACAGGATTTGCCGAGCGGAGCACCAATCTAAATTTTCCGTTTATATCAGTAGCAACACCATTGCCTGTACCTTTTTCAAGGATATTTGCACCTGGAACCGTTTCTCCTGCGTCATCTGTGACCACACCTGTCACCACCCTCTCCTGCAACCATTCACTGGCTTGGAGTTCTCCAACAGCCATCAAACTGGACAAACACAGGATGCATCCAAAGAGCCAGTTCAATTTAGATTTTTGTAAATTTTTAATCATTCTTAAAGGTTTAGAGATAATTACTAGCTTTTTCATTCTTTTTACCCAAGCCTTCAGCTTTGGTACCAATACAAGCCAAAACAAAATACTTTCATATTATTATATTATATACTAATACCTTTCAAAACATCCTTTTTCAAATACAACTTTGAAAGTATGAATAACTTCAAAACTTAGAATATAAAATAAATTAACAAAGTATAAGTTTTACTATGATTTTGAAATTTAGTAATTTTTCGAAATATAAAAAACTTTCATAATCAAATTTTCGAAATATTATTTAATAATAAAACAAGTAATTGAAATTCAAAATCAAAACAAATATAGTTGACCACAAAAAATATCTGATAAAATATATAATGTCATCAGGCCGTATTGACCCCTTATCGGAACAATTAATAAATTCATGAGCAAAAGCGCATAAATACAATATGAGTATCCACAATGTTGCACGTTGTGATAGAAAAGAATTTATCCGATGCGGATATTCGTCAACAACTTATTCCGCGGCGTAGACAACAGAAAATCAAACCGTGCACCCAACAATATATTGTTTGGCTACGTGCAAGAAAGCGGACAGTCATAAAATACAATTCGGAAAAACGGAATATATAGACCTGAGTTCGATTGTTATCACAAAGTCAAAATCAATAAGATTCAAATTGGGGGATTGGAGATAAAGCTTTTGCTCCCTGGGAACGGGAAGGACAGAGTATTGCTAACACTCCCGGAGATATCCATCATCATAATCAGAAATACCAAAGACTACAAAAAATGCATCATGGCCATCTTGTCATCAAAAGAGTTATTAACCTAGTTGAAGTAATCACAAAACTTTTTCAACTCTAAAAATAAAGAAACGGACTTTACCGCAAAACCCTTCAAGGGTTCGCCAATGACATATCCTAACTCAACAAAATAGAAGTGTAATTTCAAAACAACCACCCCTTGATGGGTTTGATGCTTAAGCTTTTTTTGTCAACAGTTTCCTAAATCTACTTTATCCCTGCCAACAGATATAAAACCGCCATCCTAGTGGCTACCCCGTTTTCAACTTGGTTGAGGATGATGGAATGTTCGCTATCTGCTACATCTGAATTCAGTTCTACACCCCTATTGATCGGTCCAGGGTGCATGATGACGATTTCTTTATCCAATCTGTCCAGCATCTTTTTGTTGATCCCGTAATACAATGAGTATTCTCTCAAGGAAGGGAAATACTTGATCTGCTGTCTTTCCAATTGTATCCTAAGCACATTCGCAACATCACACCATGCCAAGGCTTTTTGCACATCATATTCAACTTTCACACCCAAACTGGCAATGTATTTTGGAATCAAGGTAATCGGTCCACATACCATCACTTCGGCTCCAAGTTTTTGGAGGCAAAAGATGTTTGACAATGCTACCCTAGAGTGTAGAATATCCCCGATGATCGCAACTTTCTTCCCGGCAACATCCCCCAATTTTTCCCTAATAGAAAAAGAATCCAAAAGTGCCTGGGTTGGGTGTTCATGCGTCCCATCACCGGCATTGACAATATTAGCTTTGATGTTTTTTGAAAGAAAATGGGGTGCTCCGGGACTGCTATGTCTCATGACCACCATATCAACTTTCATGGATAATATGTTATTGACAGTATCGATCAAGGTTTCACCTTTCTTCACTGAACTGTTGCTTGATGAAAAATTCACCACATCGGCAGAGAGTCTTTTTTCTGCAAGTTCAAAGGAGAGTTTGGTTCTCGTTGAATTTTCAAAAAATATATTGGCAATCGTAATATCTCTAAGGGAAGGTACTTTTTTGATGGGACGATTGAGTACATCTTTAAAATTATCGGCGGTCTCAAAGATCAATTGAATATCCTCTGTGCTGATGTCTTTGATTCCCAAAAGATGTTTCGTACTGAGTTGTGACATATCTTCTCTTAAGCTTTTTCAGTTATCCAAATTGCGTCCTTTTCATATCCATTATCCGCCCACTCCACCATTACATATTGGCTTTCAAGGGTATTGACTTTCAGCCCACAGTAATCCGGCATAATTGGATAATCTCTTGTAAATTTTCTATCGACCAACACCATCAATTCCACTTTTGCAGGTCTTCCAAAGGCAATCATTGCATCCATGGCAGCACGAACTGACCTGCCTTTGTACAGCACATCATCCACCAAGATGACTTTCTTTCCTTCGATCAAAAAATTGATTTTGGTTTCATTTGCCTTCAACGGAAAGTCTCTCCGTCTAAAATCATCTCTGTGGAATGTTGCATCCAAGTAGCCTGAAGGAACTTTGATCCCTGAAATCTCTTCCAAAAGCTTTACCAGCTTATCCAATACTATCGGCCCTCTTGGCTGCAACCCCAGAAGGACTGTATTCTCAAAAGTATCATGGTTTTCGATCAATTGGTGACAAAATCGCTTCAAAATAATATCGATTTGCTGCTGATCTAGGACAAGTCTTTTTTGCATAGCTTTCGTTTGGATGCAAATATAAAAAGAATTGAATTGGAATAAAGGAAAAGATTTTAAAGTTAAACGGTAAGACTTGCACTATTGCATTCAAGACAAATAAATTAATATGATTATCCGCAATGGCACCAGTAGTTAAATTATGAATATGTAATCATGCAGATAATTGTCGACTGTTGACAGTCAACAGAGCCACAAATCGTTCATCCAACAATCTATTGTTTGGCTACCTGCAAGAAAGCGGATAGTCATATAAATTAAAGAGGGTTTTGGATTTTCCGTTGTTCAATAGATTTCACAAAAATTGTGAACGGAATTTATTGCAACTATGTTGCATATAAAACTTGGCTTCTATGGGAAATTTAAGGCAAACAAGGCGTAGCTTTCTGATCCAAAGTGGCATTATCTTTTCTACTTTGGCAAGCCCATTCCCATTTTCTACAATAGCAAAACCTAATTATATGAAAGACGAAAAGTATTTTGATGTAATCATCATCGGTGGTAGTTATGCAGGCTTATCTGCAGCGATGGCTCTAGGGCGTGCGATGAGGGATGTACTGGTCATCGACAGTGGACTTCCCTGTAACAGACAGACTCCACATTCCCACAATTTCATCACCCAAGACGGAGAGAAACCACATGAAATTGCACAAAAAGCAAAATCCCAGGTCTTGAAGTACGACACTGTGGAGTTCCATAATGGCCTTGCCATCAGTAGCACCAAAACCGATTCTGGCTTTATAATCACAACAGAAACCGGGGAAAGTTTCAAGGCAAAGAAGTTGCTTTTTGCAACAGGTGTCAAAGATATCATGCCTTCCATAGATGGATTCTCAGAATGCTGGGGGATATCAGTTATCCATTGTCCATACTGTCATGGTTATGAAGTTAGAAATGAAAAGACAGGCATATTGGCCAATGGTGATTTCGCATTTCACTATGCCCAGCTTATCAATAATTGGACAAAAGACCTGACTATTTTCACGAATGGGGAAGCTAAGTTTAGCCCAGAACAACTTGATAAAATCACGAAGAACAATATTGCTATTATTGAAAAGGAAATTGACCATCTGAACCATAAAGATGGAAAAGTCAGACAAATCGTATTCAAAGACAAATCAGCCTTTGACTTGACAGCTATCTACTCAAGACCTAAATTCGAACAGCATTGCAAAATCCCTGAAGCATTGGGCTGTGAAATGACAGAACAAGGCCACATCAAGGTGGACATGTTGCAGAAAACAAACATTGACAATGTATTTGCTTGTGGAGATAGTACGAGTTTGATGCGATCCGTTTCCAATGCAGTATCCACAGGGAATCTTGCTGGTGCTATGATCAACAATGTCATGACGGGAGAAGAGTTTTAAAACCCAGATGAATTATTGTATTAGCTAAGATTATCCAACTTTCTCAAAATAGGTTGGCAGATTGAAACTTGGGCGGTTTTTCCCAATTGTAGAAAACCAAAGCTACTATTCAATTACGAGCCAGCCAAGTTTACACCTATTTCTTCTAGCATGATAAATCCGAAATAGCCAAAATCCACTTTAAAAGTAGGGAGACCTCTATGTCAAAGGCCTCCCAAGTCTATCAAAAAATCAAACATTCAATACTTTAAAGACCGCTAGCTTTGCCTTTTCCAGATCCCTATTTCGAAGATCAATAATTAGTGCCTGGTATCCGGATCGGAATTACCATTACAAATAAACCCAATTGACAAAAGTACTCAATCCGGATCCAGGACTTGATATTTTCCAATTTGAATAATTGAGTATCACAACTTGAACAGGTTGCACTTTCACTTTCTGCTCCAACTGTCATGCGTTCCTCTATTCATCAATACCCCATTTCTTTATTTAAGAGTTAGTGTTTACGTTACAAATAAAAGAAAGAAAGCATTACAAATCAACTTATTTAGAATAATTCTAAATTGATTATTTCTATGGGTTTGAATTATTGATGAAAAACCACAAAAACAGGCTATCTTAAAGCATGAGGTACATTTAACTACAATTTAGGAGACTTAGAAAAGACAAAAAGTTTAAGAAAAGGGTTTTGAAACATGGTGATCTACCCATTACCACTCCTTCCATTTTTTACTGGGGAAGTATTGGGTTAGAAAGTTGGAAAGTTACAAAGTTTGAAGGTTGTAAGGTTGGTGATTTTGTGGAGATTGGAAAATTACAAGATTGGAAGATTGGAATATTGTAGAGAACCCATCCATTCCATCTGCATCCCTCCCCCACTTCCTTTGCGTTTCCCTGCCCCCCTGCGGTCTTTGCGTGGGGTTGCAATGGGACAGACGCAAAAAAGCCAGTCGCGAATGCTATCGGGACTGGCTTTGGTATAATGTGGCGGCGACCTACTCTCCCGGGTGTAACCCCAGTACCATCGGCGCGGCAGGGCTTATCCGCCACGGCGGATCGGGATGGGAAGAGGTGGATGGCGGGGGACAATGCCCCAAACGCAAAAAAGCCAGTCCCGAATGCTATCGGGACTGGCTTTGGAATAATGTGGCGGCGACCTACTCTCCCGGGTGTAACCCCAGTACCATCGGCGCGGCAGGGCTTAACTTCTCTGTTCGGGATGGGAA
>NZ_JBHUHR010000045.1:273709-556796 GCF_042682445.1 Belliella marina | reverse complement strand
CACCCATTTACTGCGTTAAATTTTTGAGCGATAGCTTAGGCTATCCCTCAAAAATTTGCCTTGTAACTGGATATTTTTATTGATTTTGACTTTGTGATAACAATTGAACTCAGGTTATTTCTAATTGAAGTTTAGGTTTTATAATCAATAAAAAAAGTCTCCGTCATGGACGGAGACTTTTGTGTAACTGGAAATGTAATCCCACATAAAACTTAAACACCTTTAAGATAAAATCTAAAAGCTCTCCAAATATCTTGAATAATTAATTCATAAAAAATACCTACTTGTAGGTATTTTTTATGAATTTTTAGTCAAATAATTATATTTATGTATAGTTATTTTATAAAAACCTAGTTAATATTTAGTTGTTCCCAAAGGTTCTGGACTCCAAGTGCTCTTCAAGTTTAAGTTTTTCCACCCCTTCTTTTATCCAATCGGCTGCCGAGTCACCCTTGAGATGGTGATCAAAGAACTCCATCATCCGGACACTGTAATCTTTTCTGTTTTCGAGTTTTGAAAGCCCATGGTTTTCACCTTTGTACTGAACCATTATTACAGGTTTTTTCAACCTTCGCAAGGCATTGTAGTATTCTATTCCCTGTGTGAAATCCACAGCCCCATCCTTGTCATTATGCAACATGAGTAGTGGCGTGTTTACATTTTTCACATGGTACACTGGTGAATTCCTTTGGTAAGATTCCCAGTTTTCCCAAGGAGCACCCTTGAACCTACCTTGTGAAGCTTCGAAAATAGACATATTACCACCACCCGAATTCCAATATATCAAGTCATACATGGATATCATATTGGTCAAAGGTGCGCCCGCTGCTGCTGCCTTGAACATATCTGTCTGGGTGATCAGGAAAGAAGTCTGATATCCTCCCCAAGAATGTCCATGAAGGCCCATTCTTTTTTCGTCAATTACTCCGGTTTTGATGGCTTCTTTGACACCGGGAAGAACACACCATACAGCAGACATGCCTGGGTCATCCATCGTATAGACAATATCTGGGATAAATACAGCGTAACCATTACTTGTGTAGATGTTGGGATTCCAGCCTGTTCCGCTAAACCCTGGTGCTGCATAATTGTGAAGTGTCTGGGAAAGTTTTTCGTAATAGTATATGATTGTAGGGTATTTGGTTCCTTCTTGGTAGTTTGCTGGAAGAAATAATGCACCTTGTAAAGTGTCGCCTTTGTCAGAAACATAATCTATCAACTTCGCACCACTAGACCAAAGATACTTGTCGGCATCAGGTGTGTTTTCGGTCAATTTGGTTTGGGAACTGATCTGCGCATCTGTTAGGTAAAATTCAGTAGGGAGATTAAATTTTTCTTTGGTGAAGAAATATACATCTGAGGATTTTGCCTTTGAAAACCTATTGATATTAGCGTCTTCCCATAGCAAAGATTTTGCGCCTGCCTGCAATCCAGCTTTACTTGGTTCAACTTTTACAATTCCACTTTTTTTGGATTTTTCACCATATGATCTAAAATACTGGGCTTTTTTCCAATCATAACCCTTCTCTTCTTCGTCCAAAACAAATCTGTTTTGATAGCGGATTTTATCTTTTCGGCCATTCTGTGTGAGATTGATGGCTTTTTCACGATTGTTTAATGGTACTTGCCAAATATCCCAGCCATCTCTGAGCAGTACATATCTGCTGTCACTGCTCCAACCAAGGGCTCCATGAAGTGGTTTGGTGACATTGTGGTCATCCTCAACATTGACAAATGAAACCGGCAAGGCTTCTGTAATATTGTTTTTCGTTCCGGTAAGCATATCATAGATATAGAAGTGTCCGTCATGTCCGTAGATCAGCTTCGTCCCATCTGGAGAAGGCCGTGGATAGGAGGAATAAGATGGTAGGTAGAGGTTTTCGAACAGCAGTTTGCGATCGCCATTGGTGAGGTCAACCAGGTAGATGTCCTGATAGTTTTGGCCATTGAGGTTCACATCCAGTTCATAGGCACGTTGGTCTGTACCAAGGGCATATCGCTCCTTAGGCAACAATGTCAAGCCCTTCATGCTACTGTCTTGAAGTGTGATGTGCTTGCTCGACTTGAGGTCATACATTGACCAAAAACTGAAATTTTTATCTTGGTTTTCCAAGACTTGTTGTCTGGATTGGAGCCTGCTGTCTTGCCAATGCCAGATAGTCAGATCTGGTTTTTTATGGTCATCTTTAGAAGTGCTTGGTGTTTTTGTTTTAGAGCTGTCAGCCTTTGCAATTGCTTTTTGGAGGTCAGCTATGGATTTGATTGTCGAATCAGCAAGGATTAGGGATAGTTTTTCGGAATCAGCTTTCTGGCTTGCTTCTTTATCTTCTTTTTCCTCATCCTTTTTTTCTTCTTTTTTGGCTAAAACCAACGGATGGATTCCGTAAAACAATCTGTTTTGATCTTCAGACCATTGTGCCCTTCTGTTGGGGCTGATGGTGTAGTCTTTAGGGAAGTTGACGGAATCTTTCGCCGGATCATAGATTGTCAATTGCGGGTTGCCCAGATTTTTTACTCCAATCAATTTCCCATGGTCTTGCTTGTACTTTTTGTCCTTGACCATTTTCAAGAGCGCAAAAGCATCTCCTTTTTCTGTCCAGTTGATGGATTTGTAAGAAGCGGCATCACTTTCCAATACTTGGGTTTTGCCATTGGACACATCCATCAGGTAGATCCCATTTCCAGATTGATTGGCAGCATCGATGGTATAGACCATGTATGAACCTGCTTTGTTGAAAGAAAACTCAAGGACATTGCCTAGGTTTTGGTTTTTGCCAGATTTGAGTTGTACCAAAAGTAAATCAGAACCTTTGGCATCCCCATTTGACCCTTCTTTGCTTAGGTTTAGGGCCAAATGTGTGGAGGATTCACCATTGAAAGAAAAACTGGATACTTTCTCAAAAGTCGTTTTCTTTTCAGTGTCGAGTTCGATAAGGATAACTTTTTCAGGCAATGGCTTGCCACCTTTTTCGTTTGCTTTTTTCTCTTTTTCCTTTGGGTATTCTTTGAAAGCTATCCATTGGCTATTTTCAGAAAAGACAGCATTAGGGGTATTGGTAGACCCTATGGAGTATGATTTTTTGCTGGTAATGTCACCAGTCTTTTGGATGATGAGTTCTCCATCCCCCTCCACAGGAAGCATGGCATAAGCAATCCATTTCCCATCAGGAGAGATTTTTACACTGTATGTTGAGATAGATTTCCACGAAGGGATATCTTGCCATCCCATGGGTTTTGGATCTTTGGAATCTTGTGCATAGCTGTTGAAAATCAACAGGAACGCCAAGAGTGAATAGATTAGTTGTTTTTTCATATTTATTGGATATTATTGATTTATACTGGGTCAATTTCTGAATGCTTGTCTTGTTACGGATGGCTTACATACCTTTCAAAAAACTCCATAATCCTTCCCATCCTATCGATTCTTCTGTGGATGGCACCTGATCTTGACATTTCATGGCCTTCCTCTGGATATCTTACATATTCTACAGGCCTGCCAAGTATTTTTAGGCTTTTGTAGAGGAGTTCTGATTGCCTTACACCTGTTCTGTAATCTACATCTCCATGCTTGATGAGTAGGGGAGTTTTGATGTTTTGGACATAGGTTTGCGGACTGTTGTAATCCAAGATCTCTTTTACGCCATCTTCCCATGGATACCCAAAGTGGTTGGGTACCAGTCTCCATGCATTTCCTTCACCTAAGAAAAAGGTCAGTTCATATACTCCCCTTTGGGAAAATGCCGCTTTGAACCGGTGGTCATGGCTTACAATCCATGCAGTAAGATAGCCGGCGTAAGACCCACCTGTGAGGAAGTATTGGTCTTTGTCTATCCAAGTATATTTGGAGGTGGCTTCATCAAGCGCACCCAATACATCTGAGGATGGACCATCTCCCCAATTTTGGAAATTCCCCTTTTGGAACTCTTTTCCATAGCCACCACTTCCCCTAGGGTTGGCGTACACCACACCATAGCCCATAGCTGCCATTACCTGGAATTCATGCCACATCGAGCCCTCTCCTGGGCCCCACATAGCAGAAGGGCCACCATGCATTTGGAGTACAGTTGGATATTTTTTTCCAGCTACTTTATTTATAGGCTCCATCACCCAATAGTCAACAGTAAATCCATCCTCTGTCTTGAGCTTATGTGCGATGGGTTTCGATATTTTTTTGCCTTCCAGCCAGGTTTGGTTAAAGTTGCTTATTTGCTTGGGGTTTTTGTTTTCTAGATCCGAGACATAGAACTCTGAAGGGTTTTCTATTTGGATTAGGCTGTAGACCATTTTTTGGCCAGTAATGTTCAGGTTTCCCACACCGACTGGTCCTGTGATAATTGGCTCGATTTTACTGTTGTTTACATTGACTTTCCATAAGGAACTCCCACCTTCATTGGCACCTGTGAAATATATGGACTGACTATCATCTGTCCAGTGTCCGCTTGAAAGACTTCTGTCCAATGATTCTGTCAGCCATTTGAAGCCTGTGCCATCGGCATTGAGCAAACCGAGCATTCCCATGTTGTAGCTTGGTTCATCGATGTTTTGTCCATTGAATAGGATTGACTTTCCGTCAGGAGAAAAATTGGGGTTGCCAACCCTATACCCTTCCAGTTTGAAAAACACTTCAGATGCTTTTGTCTTCAGGTCTATTCTCCAAATTTCAGTATGGTTTGTGAAATCAGGGTGTTCTTCGTTTTTGAGTGATGAAGTCAAGATATAATTTGCTTCGGGAGACCAGGTAGCTCCAAAATAACTCTGAAATCCCTGTGTCAACAATTCTGTTTTGCCGGTTTCTATATCCAATACTCCAAGGTGGGAAAAATACAAATCGGGACTTAGATCCCTTTCTCCCAAGAAATTCAATCTATCAACGACCTTTGGGTCATTTTTGGCTGCATTCTTTGCCAACCAGGCACGCAGTTCTTCTAAGGTGCCATCAGGGTTTGGCTTGATTTCTTCCATTCCTATGCCAGCATTGATGGCTTTGTAATTTGGCTCATCGCCATATTCCCTTCCAGGTCTTTGGTTTTCCCAGTCAGGCTTGCCATCTATAGCCCAAATAGGGAAAGTGGTGCTGTACAGGATTTTTTTACTATCCGGGGACCATTGTGGATTGCTGGCACCATATTTTTCTGCCGTATAGACTTGGCTTTCACCTCCTGTCAAGGGCAATATCCAAATCTGTGATTTCCCATCTTTGGGTCTGGAGAATGCTATTTTTGAACCATCGGGTGAAAGGGAAACTGAAGAGACATTGTATTCCCCGGAAGTAAGTGGGTGACTTTTTGGGTTGTCAGATAGGTCTGTGATCCATGCCTGGCTTCGGTAGCTATATTGTTCCTTACCCTTGTCTTCGACAAAATTTTTTACGAATACCACTTTTTTTCCATCAGGTGTGATTTGGTGGGAAGATGTAGTGACGATTTTGGTGAGGTCTGTCAATTGTATCAACTCACTATTTTGGGCGATGGCGTAATTCCAAAGAAAAAAGGAGAAGAGAATAATGGATTTAGTTTTTTGTAACATAGTCTTTATTTAAATTGGAAATATGTTTTAAGAGAATTTGTTGTAGTTTAGAAGTTCAGGAGAATTAATGAATTTGAATAAATAGCAATAACCCTCAGTTTTAAATGAATCCTACTCCAAGTCTTGATATCTTTGGTTTTTTTGATGATATACCAGCACCCGTGATCGCCTTCGATCAGGAGAATTTACGATATTTCAATAATTTTTGTAAAGATAATTTTGACGTTTTGCCCAACCGTTGGGATCAATTTTTTTCGGAAATACAAATTCAGGAAGTAATTAACGACTTTTTCGAGAAAGTCGAATTACCGCATATAGAATTTATCCAATCCAAGCGGAATAAATTTGGGGAAATGATGGAGTTTCATTGGGATTTGATCAGGTTTTCTACTTCTACCCAAGACCAAATTCTGATAGTGAAAGGCAAGCTTTTGATTCCGGATGCCCCAACTATCTATCCGATAAATTTTGGGAATAAAGGTAGGAATCAGAATTTCATCAACAAGGTCTTGAGATACATCCATGACATGGTAGCGATTATGGATTCCAATGGAGTGTATAAATTTGTCAGCGAATCAGTTGTTGATAAAATCGGTGTAGCTCCAGGCAGCATTATAGGCAAGTCTTACATGGAGTTTGTGGACAGGGGGATTTTGGATATAGTGGAGGGGGATTTTGGAAAGTTATTGGGATCTTTGGAGGAGGAGAAGATTGGGATGTGGGTTGAAATACCTGGAAAGGACAAGATTTATATCGAAAGTTATGGGAAAAACCTGATCCATGATCCCCAAGTACAGGGCATATTGATAAGTGCAAGGGACATAACTTCGTATAAAAGAGCGGAAAAATCTCTTCAGAAACGATATGAGCTTGAGAAACTCATCAATTTGATCTCAAAGAAATTTGTGAATACTACGCTCGACCAAGTGGATAAAGTATTCAATGATTCGTTGAGGATACTTGGAGAGTTTGAAAAAGCGGATCGGGCTTACATTTTTTTGTTTCATGAATCCAAAAGTGAAATTGAATACGCTTATGAGTGGACGGCAGAAGGTGTAGATCCACAGATGGACTATATGAAGAGTATTTCCATCACTGATGATTTGCTCACTATCAAGTCTCTCAAAGAAGGGAATATCTTCATTATTCCTGATGTGGCTCAAATGGACGAAATGTATACCTATGAGCGGGATATTTATCTTCAACAGGATATTGCCTCAGTGATCTTGATCCCTATTTTCTCAGAAAATAAGTTGATTGGGTTCTTTGGATTGGATGCTGTAGGAGAACCGAGGGCTTGGCACGAAAAGGATGAGTATGTTCTTAGCCAGCTTGGGGATATCTATGCAGGTACATTTATCAACCGTTCCATCAAGAAAAGATTGGAAAGAAATGAAAACCTTTTGGCCTCAACTGAGATTTTGGCCAAATCAGGCTCTTGGAGGTTCAGCAATACCAAAAACAAATTGTTTTTTTCAAGGGGACTCAACAAGATATTTGGATTGGATGAAAAGATGTCTTCTGCAACTGTTACCGATCTTTTGAAAAAAATCAAAAAAAAGGATAGGTATTCCCTTTTGACAAATGTGAATAGAGCGATCAATCTTCAAAGAACAACCTCAGGGGAATTTAGCTTGACCAATGAGCGGGGAGACAAGTATTTGAGCTATACCATAGAAATAAGAAAAGTGCCTGGCTTTTCGAATCTGGAGATTTTTGGGTATTGTACAGATATTACCGACAAAAGGGATGCTGAGAAATACCTGAAGTTACAATCCCAAATCCTGGCCCAAGTAAATGACCCTATTTTTGTGACAGACAATCTTCTGAAGGTGATTTATATGAACAAGGCCGCCTCAAAAGAAGTGAATGTTGGAAAGAAAAGGAAGTCAAACCGGAAAATAACAGATTTGTTTGAGTTTCAATTTTCGGGTAACAGGGATTTTTATCAGTTGTTGGGCGAATTGAAAGAAGGGGACGAATATAGACAGGAGATCTATGTGAAGACCACAAAAGGTGTTTTTGAACCATATGAGTTATCTGTTCAGGTATTTTCAAATGATTTGGGAGAAAAACTCGGATATTCATTTTTGGTTAGAAACCTTTCCCAGCAGTTTAAGCAGGAAGCTTTGGCAAAAAAAGCCAAGTTGATAGTTGAAAACAGCTCCGCGGTTTTGTTTACGGTTGACCCAAAAGATAATTTTAGAATAGTCTACATTACTGAGAATATTAAGCAGTTTGGGTACAAAGCTGATTTCCTGATCAATTCGGGAATAAGTATTTTGGATATTATACATCCAGAAGATGCCAAGGATATCCTGAAATTCCATTATTCAAAAAAGAATGAAAATGGAATCCCTTCTTTTTCGGGGGAATACAGGCTTAGGAAGAGTGATGGGACATATTGTTGGGTTGAAGACAAAACCCAAGAAGTACTGGGACCAAATGGGGAGATTAAACTTCATGAAGGGTTGATCCAGGATATCACAGAGAGGAAAAAAGACAGGGAAGAGATCATTAGATCCAATAAAAGATACAGGGTTTTAGCTGCCAATATCCCTTTGACAAATGTTTTTCTGATTAACAAAGACTTACGCTATATCGTTGCCGAGGGGACTAATTTTCAGAATTGGGGGATGACTTCGGCGGATTTTGAAGGAAAAACCTTGGAAGAGATCCACAAAAGCAATCTCCATGAAATCAAGCCTTCTGTAATCAGGTCATTGGAAAACAGGGAGTTTGTCCAAAAAATCCTGAAATATAGAAAAAGGGTATATGAAATGACTGTTAGACCTATTGTCTATCAGGGGGAAGTGGAGTATGCACTTGGCATAGTACGGGATATCAATGAAGAATACGTGGCCAAGGAAAACCTGAAGGCAAGTGAAGAGAAGTACAGGACCTTGGTAGAAGAGTCCACCGAGATAATATTTTCACTCTCCCTTGATTTGGAACTTACCTACGTATCGCCTAACGTCAAGCAGTTTTTGGGCTATGAGATTCATGAAGTGACAAAGACAAGATTGACTGGATATTTACACCCGGATGATTTAACTGTTTTTTCGGGGATGTTGAATAATTCTATTTCAGCTATTTTCGAAAACCACCAATACCTGGAATTTAGGTTGAGGCATAAGAATGGGGAGTATAGAGTGTTTAGCTCCAATGGGAAGTTGATTAAAGATGAATGGGGCAATGTACGGCACTATACCGGAATTGCCAGGGATATTACAAAGCTAAAAGAAGCCCAGCGAGAACTTTTCTACGCCAAAGAAAAAGCGGAACAAGCTTCAAATATCAAATCGCAATTTTTGTCCATCATGAGCCATGAAATCAGGACCCCAATGAATGCAGTCATCGGAATGGCCCATCTTTTGATCGAAGACAACCCTAGGCCCGATCAATTGGAGAATCTGAAAACTTTGCAGTTTTCTGCAGAGAACCTTTTGGGGTTGATTAACGATATCCTGGATTTCAATAAGATAGAATCAGGAAAGGTTGAATTGGAGAATGTGGCATTTGACATCAATGTGGTATTCAACAGAATCATCCACTCTTATACCTATCAAGCGAGAGAAAAAAGTTTGGATGTCAGTTTTGAAATCGACGGCAGCATCCCCAAAGTATTGATGGGAGATCCTGTAAGGTTGGCCCAAGTTGCCAATAACCTCATCTCCAACGCAATCAAGTTTACCGAAAAAGGGTTTGTGAAAATCAGCCTGAAAAGAGTATCTGAAAGTCGCCGATCTTTGAAGATAAGGTTTGATTTTGAAGACAGTGGTATTGGGATACCGGATGAAAAAATACAGGCAATATTTGAGGCGTTTACACAGGCCAGCACAGAAACAACAAGAAAATATGGTGGTACTGGCTTAGGGCTTACAATTGTCAAGAAACTTGTTGAGCTGTTTGGTGGGGATATCAAGGTGACAAGCATGCCTCATGGAGGGACCAAGTTTAGTTTTGAATTGGATTTTGCAAAACAGGAAGGAAATACACCAGAAAGTAAGGAAGATCAAGTAAATATTGAAAAAAACCTGTCACACGCCTCCATTTTAGTCGCCGAGGACAATTTGGTGAATCAGATCATGATCAAAAAATTCCTGAACAAATGGGGGGTAAAAGAAGTGGTGATGACCAATGATGGCAATGAGGCTATAGAGGCGATTGACAGACAAAATTTCGACTTGATACTTTTGGATCTTCAAATGCCTGAAAAAGATGGGTTTGAAGTTGGCGAGTATATCCGCAGCCATAAAAACGAGAAGATTAGCTCTCTTCCTATTATAGCATTGACGGCATCTTCTTTGATTGAGGTAAAAGAGCAACTTGAAGCAGTCGGGATGAATGATTACATCCCAAAACCATTCAACCCAGATGATCTATATGCGAAAATCATCAAATACATCAGTGTATGATATGCAAAACAATGTTTATTTAAGGTATTTCAATTAATTTTGATGCATAAACACCAGAAATGAGAGCAACTTCCATTCTTTTCCTTTTTCTATTTTCAGCCATTTCATATGCCCAATCAAATAAGGAAAATAGATCGACACTATATGTAACTTATGGCACTACCGGTGCCAATTTGCGCTTGTTCAATGAGATGCTAGAGAACAAGGGCCTTTCCCCCATGCGAAAGGGCTATACCAACCTTGGGCTAGGATACCAGACCAGATACAATGATTTTATTTTGGGGTTTGAACTTTATCAAAATTCCGGATTGAGCTCTGATTTCAATGGTTACAATATTGACTATAGGACCAGCAGGGTATTGCTCAATGTCGGTTATGCACTCACCGAAGAGGGGAGTTTCCAATTTATCCACTACATGTCTATCGGGTCTGGTTTTTTGAATTTCCAAATGCTCAGAGATAGGCCAAATCAGAATATCAATGAATTTCTCCAAAACCCGGAGCATGGTTTTGTATTGAGGGATGGCAATATTCACAAAGGAAGTCGTTTTTTTTCCGGTTTGCTTACGGAGATAGGGTTTCAGGCAAGTTATGATCTGCCCATTCCCGGCAGGGAAGAAGTCTTGGAAGTGATGACCAAATTCGGGTATGCATTTAGCCCATTTGAAAATTCTTGGAAAATGAATGGGATTCAGTTTAGTGGTGCACAAAGTGGGGCTTTTATCCGTGCTGGTGTAGGGATTTCATTGCCTGATCATAATTTTTTCTATAAAGATGCATCCTTGGGGATTCACTTGCTGACGGGTTTGCAGATGACAAAGGCGACTGAATTTAACAAGATTTTGGTGGAAAATGGTTATGAACCCTTTGATGGAAGGCCGAACAATTGGGGCGTAAAAGTATTGGGGGAGAGTAAAGGTTGGCTTTATGGGGTAGATGTATATAATGTGGCACTGAAAGGATCAGCACGTGCAGGTCAAAACCACACCCTCAACAGTGTGAGGGTTTATGCGAATTCTGGGGTTAAGTTTTTTGAAAGGAAAAACCTTGAATTTGGTGGGCTTGCGGGCTTGGGATTTGCAAATATTCGATATACTCTTTCAAGCAATTACAAACCTGATTTTCCATTGCTCTTTGAAGAGCCGGATCACGATGGGTACATAAGAAACTCCGGACTTATGGCCAAACCCGAAATCTATGCCGCCTATGCCATACCTTTCACCTCTGAGAATGCATTCAATCTCATATTGGGGGTTCACGCTGGCTACGAAACACCATTGAGCAGATACAGATTGCAAAATTTGTCCATGTATAAGTACATGGCCAATCCGTATTTGCATTTTTCAATTGGCATCAGACCATAAGTTTTCCTATTGATTTGAACTTTTGGTCAAACATTTTTTGAAAAAAGCGATATAATTCAATTATACGGCTTACCTTTGAACTTGCTTATCGAGAAAGACCGAGGGAAGGGCCCTACGACGTCTTAGCAACCTGACTTAACAAGGTGCTAACTCCCATTCCGAAATTTGTCGGAAAAAGATGAGCGGTAGATTAAAAAGTCTTTTTTCTCCCGGTTCTTGCTCGCATAAGTTTTTATATTGAATCAGAGCGACATGATTAGAACGGAATTATTATTAGCACAAGCCAAAAAACAGATTTTGATCCTAGATGGTGCTATGGGTACTATGATTCAGCGGTATAAACTCTCCGAAGAGGATTTTAGAACCCCTGCATTGAGCAATCACCCGAAGCCACTCAAGGGGAATAATGATTTACTTTCTCTGAGCAGGCCTGATATCATCAAGGCAATCCATGCTGCTTACCTTGAAGTAGGTGCCGATATCATCGAGACCAATACCTTCAGTGGGACCACAATAGCACAAGCAGACTACGGATTGGAACATTTGGCTTATGAAATCAACTACCAGTCGGCAGTAATAGCCAAAGAAGTAGTAATGGAATATTCTGCCAAAACACCTGACAAACCTAGATTTGTCGCTGGAGCCATTGGGCCAACCAATAGGACAGCCTCGATTTCTCCAGATGTAAACGACCCCGGTTATAGGGCGGTGACTTTTGACCAATTGGCAGATGCGTACAAAGAACAGATCCATGGATTGTTGGATGGAGGTTCGGATATTCTGTTGGTTGAGACAATTTTTGACACCCTGAATGCCAAAGCGGCCTTGTATGCCATACAAGAGGTGTTTGAAGAAAGGAATCTGCCTTTGGAGCCTGAAGAGGGAGGTATTCCAGTGATGATCTCGGGGACAATTACGGATGCTTCCGGACGGACACTTTCCGGACAGACTACAGAAGCATTTTTGATATCGATATCTCATGTGCCATTGTTCAGCGTTGGCCTGAACTGTGCATTGGGGGCAAAAGAGCTTAGGCCTTACCTTAAAATATTAGCAGATAAGGCACCTTTCTATGTAAGCGCTTATCCGAATGCAGGACTGCCGAATGAATTTGGGCAATATGACCAGGATTCGGTTGAAATGGCAGATCAGGTAGAGGATTTTCTGAAGAATGGAATGATCAACATATTGGGAGGATGCTGTGGCACAACTCCTGAGCATATTGCTGCATTGGCAGAGATTGCTGCCAAATACAGTCCAAGGGAATTAGAATTGGTAAACGAATCAGATGAGTAAAAGACAATACAAAGACGCGATGAAGCTTTCGGGGTTGGAACCTTTGGTATTTACTCCCGAAATCAATTTTGTCAATATTGGTGAAAGGACCAATGTGACGGGGTCCAAGAAATTTGCCCGACTGATTCTCAACGGTCAATTTGATGAAGCGCTTGAAGTAGCTTTGGATCAGGTGAGAGGTGGGGCACAGGTCTTGGATGTATGTATGGACGAAGGGATGTTGGATGGGGTAGCTGCCATGCAGCGATTTCTACATCTGATAGCATCAGAACCTGAGATTAGCAGGATACCGATCATGATTGACAGCTCCCGTTGGGAGATAATCTTGGCAGGACTTAAGTGTGTCCAAGGGAAAGGAATTGTCAATTCCATCAGCTTGAAAAATGGGGAGGCTGAGTTTATTCACCAAGCCAAAACCATCAAGAAATTTGGGGCGGCAGTAGTCGTTATGGCATTTGATGAGGATGGGCAGGCAGATACCTACCAAAGGAGGATCGATATCTGTAAGCGGAGTTATGATGTTTTGGTCGATGTAGTCAAATTCAACCATCAGGACATCATTTTTGACCCCAATATTTTCCCTGTGGCTACAGGGATGGATGAGCACAGGAAAAACGCCATCGACTTCTTCCACGCAACCCAATGGATCAAACAGAACCTGCCTGGCGCCAAAGTAAGTGGAGGGGTGAGTAATGTGAGTTTCTCTTTTAGGGGAAACAATCCTGTGAGGGAAGCCATGCATGCCTCTTTTCTGTACCATGCCATCCGACATGGAATGGATATGGGGATAGTCAATCCCACCATGTTGGAAATCTATGATGACATCCCGAAGGATCTTTTGGAAAAAGTGGAAGATGTGCTCTTTGATAGAAAAGAAGAGGCCACGGAAACTTTATTGGAATTTGCTGAGACGGTCAAAGCCTCGGATAAAAAAGAAGTAGCCACTGAAGCTTGGAGGGAAAGTCCAGTTCAAAAGAGGATTGAACATGCTTTGGTGAAAGGGATTATTGACCATATCCTTGATGATACAGAAGAAGCAAGAGTGCTCCTGAAGAATCCCCTAAAAGTAATAGAAGGACCTTTGATGGATGGGATGAATGTGGTAGGTGACTTGTTTGGGGAAGGGAAGATGTTCTTGCCCCAAGTAGTGAAGTCTGCCAGGGTGATGAAAAAGGCGGTTGCCTATCTGGAACCCTTCATGCCGAAAGTAGGTGATTTGGATTACAATGAAGAGCAGAGCAGTATCAAAAAGATCCTTTTGGCTACAGTAAAGGGTGATGTACACGATATTGGGAAAAACATTGTAGGTGTTGTATTGGCATGCAACAGTTACCATATCATAGATTTGGGGGTGATGGTGGATGCCCAGAAAATCATCGACGAAGCCATTAAAAACAAAGTCGACATCATTGGTTTGAGTGGCCTGATTACCCCTTCACTTGATGAAATGGTCTATGTCGCTTCCGAAATGGAAAGACAGGGATTGACCATTCCATTGTTGATCGGAGGGGCTACCACATCCAGGATTCATACGGCTGTCAAGGTAGATCCAGTCTACAGCGGAACTGTCATTCATGTGACCGATGCTTCCAAGTCAGTGCCGATAGCTGGAGAGTCTATTTCCGAAGAAACAAGAGATGCCTACCATAAGCAAATCAAAGAAACCTATAGGCAACTGCGGATAGAGCATGAAGCCAAACAGCAAGTAAAGCAAATGGCGACCTATTCTGAAGCCAAAGCCAATCCTACCTTTATTGATTGGGACCATTATGTGCCATTTGTTCCAAAAAAACTTGGCACTACAGTCTATAAGGAATTGGATTTGTCTGTTTTGAGGGGATATATTGATTGGACACCTTTCTTCAGTACCTGGATGCTTTCCGGTAAATACCCCAAAATCCTACAAGACAAAGTAGTTGGGAATGAGGCCCAAAAGCTCTTTGATGAAGCCAACCAAATGCTGGATAAGATTATCGAGGAGAAATGGTTGAAGGCTAAGGCTGTTGTTGGACTTTATCCAGTGCAGCGGGTTGAGGATGATTTGGTCTTGCCTGAAAATGGTCTGAGCTTCCATTTTTTGCGTCAACAAGGCAAAAAAGGAAAAGGAGTGCCCAACAGGTCCTTGGCAGATTATATTCATCCTGATCAGATTGACTATTTGGGAGGGTTTGCAGTGACTGCAGGCTGGGGGATAGAAGACAAATTGGATGAATTCAAGCAGTCGGGTGATGATTACAACGATATCATGCTCAAAGCCCTCGCTGACAGATTGGCGGAGGCAGGTGCGGAATACCTCCATGTACTGGTGAGAAAGGAGCTTTGGGGGTATGCCGAGAATGAGAGCCTCGAAAACGACTCGTTGATCAAAGAAGAATATCAGGGGATACGTCCGGCACCGGGATATCCTGCTTGCCCAGAGCATTCGGAGAAGAGAACTTTATTTGACCTACTGGAGGTAGAGAAAAATATAGGGATCACCCTGACCGATAGCTATGCGATGTATCCTACCTCTTCAGTGAGTGGTTTCTATTTCGGCCATCCCGAAAGCAAATATTTCGGATTGGGGAAAATAGGTGAAGACCAAGTCAAAGATTATGCAAGAAGAAAAGGGGTGAGTATGGAACAGGCCGAAAAATGGCTTTCACCAAACCTAGCTTATTCACCTTCATTAAATGTTCAAAAGTCATAAACATGAAAATTACAGAATTTATCTCTCAAGCTGAGAAAACCCTCTTTTCATTTGAGATACTCCCTCCATTGAAGGGGCAAAGTCTAAAAGACCTTTGTGAAGGAATAGAACCTTTGATGGAGTTCAATCCGCCTTTTGTAGATGTGACCTACCATAGGGAAGAGTTTATATACAAAAAACATCCAAACGGTCTCCTGGAAAAAGTAAGTACCAAAAAAAGACCGGGGACGGTTGGGATTTGCGCAGCGATCATGAATAGGTTCCAGGTGGATGCTGTGCCACACTTGCTGTGTGGGGGATTTTCAAGAGAGGAAACTGAGAATGCCTTGATCGACCTCAATTTTATAGGGGTTCAGAATGTGTTGGCTTTGAGGGGAGATGCGCCCAAAAGTGAAAATAAATTTGTGCCTGAGCCGGATGGGCATTCCTATACCAAAGATTTGGTTTCCCAGATAGTTGGGATGAACAAAGGGAGGTATTTGCATGAGGAGACTGAGACTGGATTCCATACGGATTTCTGTGTGGGGGTAGCCGGTTATCCGGAGAAGCATTTCGAAGCTCCAAGTTTGAAGTTTGACCTGAAGCATCTCAAAGCCAAGGTAGATGCCGGTGCAGAGTACATCGTTACCCAAATGTTCTTCGATAACCAGAAGTATTTCGAATTTGTCAAGAAAGTGAGGGAAGCAGGAATTACCATTCCGATCATTCCGGGACTCAAGCCAATCACTACTTTGGGACAAATCACCATGTTGCCAAGAACATTCTTCCTAGACCTTCCGGATGCCTTGATGGACGAGTTGGAGAAATGTAGCACCAATGCCGATGTCAAACAAGTAGGCATCGAATGGGCTATCCAACAAAGCAAAGAGTTGATAGCTGCAGGAACTCCATGTCTCCACTACTACACCATGAGTAAGGCAGATGCTACGTATAAAATAGCAACAGAAGTGTTTTAAAGGAAAGCCATTGAGTACGTCTCGGCGTACTCAATGGCTAGAATTTTTTACAAAAAACTTGTGCCTCCAAAGTCACAAGTCTATATTCATGGTATGATAAAATTGATCGAATGCCCTCGGGATGCCATGCAAGGACTTCCAGACTTTATCGATACAGCCATCAAAGCAGCCTATATCAATCAATTGCTGCAGGTGGGTTTCGATACTATTGATTTTGGAAGTTTTGTGAGTCCCAAAGCCATCCCCCAGATGAGAGATACAGCAGATGTATTGGATCTGCTCGACCTTTTTGAAAGTAAGTCTAAGCTTTTGGCTATCATAGCGAATACCCGTGGGGCAGAGGATGCCTTGGTTTTTGAGCAGATAGATTATCTCGGTTTTCCTCTTTCACTTTCCGAGACTTTTCAGCAACGGAATACCAACAAGTCTATCCAAGAGGCCCTTCAGACGGTGGAGGAAATCCAAAATATGGCTGAAATCAAAGGGAAGACGCTCGTTACTTACTTGAGCATGGGGTTTGGAAATCCTTATGGGGACTCTTATTCACCTGAGTTGGTGGCTGGGTTTGTGGAAAAACTGGATGGAATAGGTATCAAAATAATCTCTTTTGCAGATACAGTGGGGTCGGCTGATGCTTCATTGATCCAGGAACTTTTTGAGGTCAATATCCAGGCTTTTCCGCATATCGAATTTGGTGCTCATTTGCATAGCAAACCGGCAGAGTTGGAACTCAAGGTAAAAGCTGCGCTCAAAGCAGGTTGTACAAGATTTGATGCTGCACTTAAAGGCTATGGTGGTTGTCCCATGGCCAATGATGATTTGGTGGGCAATATAGCTACAGAGTCCTTAATCAAAGTGCTGGAAAAGTGTAGCCAACCCTTTGAAATCAATAAGACTGAATTCAACGAGGCAATGAAAATAGCGAATGTAGTCTTTGCCTGATGTTAGATACAGAAAAGTCTAAAAGGGAAGAGTACGGAACCTGTCCGAATCTCTGGATAATACAAATAGAGCGGATTTTCACTGATTCAATTGTTTTACTACGAAAATCAATGGTCGTCAACGAAGTCAATGATTTCAGCGTTCCATCATAAATGGATAAGTTTCTTATGCTTAATTTGAAAATGACTAATTATCCTAATTAGCTACTAGATGGATCAGGAAATATTCGATACTTGGAAATTTGTGGCCGGCATAGGTTTGTTTCTTTGGGGAATGAACCAGTTGGAAGTGTCCATCAAGGACATGGCTGGGAAGTCATTTCGAAATCTTCTCCAAAAGTCGACTGATACTGCATGGAAGGGGGTTCTTATCGGTGCTTCAATCACAGCTGTCCTTCAGAGTAGCTCTTTGGTGACGTTGATGGTTTTGGCATTTTTGGGTGCAGGCGTGATCAGTCTGAGAAATGCCATCGGTGTGATCCTTGGTGCCAATCTTGGTACTACTGTGACTGCTTGGATAGTCGCTACCTTGGGCTTTAAATTGAGCGTAGCAGCTTTTTCTATGCCCTTTTTGGGTATTGGGAGTTTGATGTTTCTTTTTTTTGCAAATAGGCCTGTTTTGAAAAATGTAGGTGCATTTGCGGTTGGCTTTGGATTGCTTTTTTTGGGTTTGGACTTTATGAAATCTGCCATTGAAGCAGTAGCTGACCAAATAGACCTGAGTGACTTCAGTGCTTATGGGTTATGGATCTATTTGGTTGTGGGGATTGTAATCACGGCATTGATACAGTCAAGTTCTGCCATGGTCGTTATCGTTCTTTCTGCCATAAGTTCGGGAGTGATTGGGTTAACGGAAGGAGCTGTCCTTATCATTGGTGCCAACATTGGTACTACCGTGACCGTAGGTATTGGTTCGCTCAAAGGTACTGCGGATAAGAAGCGTTTGGCTTTGGCACATTTTCTTTTCAATGCCGTGACAGGCTTGATCGTATTTGTTTTCATTGATTGGATTATTCTCTACACCATGTCGATTTTCTCGATTCAAGATCCATTGATGGAATTGGTTTTACTCAATACGATCATTAATTTGTTTGGGATTTTGATTTTCTACCCATTCATATCCAAACTAGAGGCTTGGCTGAACACTAAATTTGAGAGAGAGGATGAAAAAAGTATATCTGTCTATATAAATAAAGTAAATACCGACGTTCCTGAAGCCGCTGTGGCAGCATTGGAAAAGGATATCAAATTGGCAATAGAGTTGGTTTCAGGTTTTATAGTGAAGATTTGGGAACTCAGGGTCGAAGAAAACAAGCAAAATACCCTTTGGAAGAAAATAATCAGACAGCCCTATGATTTGATGACCCAATACAAAGAAATAAAAATTTTGGAAGATGAACTGACGGCTTATCATCTCACCATGCAGGAAGAGAATTTGGATATTTTTCTCGCCAACAAAACCACTTCTTTGATGTTGGCATTGAGGACATCTGTCTATGCAGCCAAAGATTTCAAAGATGTGTTGCACAATATTCTTGAGATGGAAGATTCAGAGGATCAATATGTCAGTGCATTGTATAAATCCTTAAGGGGCTATACATTTGAGGAATTGGATAAAATAAGAAAATACAGTGAACAGGGTGAGGTGTCTGCGGCTCCAGACTGGAACCAAAATCATGATAGGCAATATCATGCCATGATTGGGGATTTATATCATGCCGCACAAAAAAAGCCAATTGATTTCCCCATGTCTACCTTGACGAATGTGATCAAACAGGTAATGTCTGGATTGGATAATTTTGGCAATGCTGTCATCCATTGGAAGCATTTGGAAAAGTCGGTGATTGATATTGAACCAAATGAAGGATGGAACACTGATGACGCAGATATAACGGGTTTGCACTGATTTAATGGTTTTAATTACAAAAATCAGTGACCATCAGCCAAATCAGCCTATTCTGTGTTCCATCAAATCTAAGGATCGAACACGGAACCTGTCCCGAGTCTCAGGATGACGCAGATTGAGCGGATTTAAACTGATTCAATGGCTTTAATGCCTCACACTGGGGGAAAATCCATCGCCTTTAGACGAAGATTTTAGTGTTTTTTTTGTTTGTGAACTTGGTGTTTTTGTTTTGTGATTATTGTGGTAAAAATTATAACCACTAAGGTCACAAAGTTTTTCACAAAGGACACTAAGTCTCGGGTGCACTTTAGTCGCCTTTAGGCGAAACCAAAGCTATCGGTCTTTCCGATAGTAGTTTAGTTACAAAAATCAGTGACCATCAGCCAAATCAGCGTTTTCAGCGTTCCATCATAAAGACGTTACTTTTTAGAATGGATTTTGGCAAAAGTCAAAACTTCAGAGTATGCGTTTTATTTCTGTTGATTGCTGTCCGGTTTTTCACTCAAATTTCACACTCAATACAGGAATGTCAGACTTGAATAAAACTGTTTCGGTAGTACCAATCATGTAGGTTTTTGCGGATTTTCTGTTGTTGGAAGCCAAAGCTACAAAGCCAATATTATTTCTGGTAGCAAATTCAATGATGCCATTCTCTGCTTCCAGGTGGTTGTAGATATGTTTATGGATAATCAATTCCTCTTGCCCTATCGCATATTTTTGCATCTTATGCTCGGACTCTTTTGAGCTGACAAATTTTTCGGGAGTATTGATGAAAAGAAAATGTACGGCACACCGGAGATGCTTGATCAATGGCTTCATCCTGGTAAAAGCCGGCTTGGACTCTTCATTGAAAAGTGAGGCAAAAGCCATTTTTCTCAAGTCATTTCCGTTAAGGACTTTTTTGACAGCCAATACGGGGCAATTTGCAAGGCGTAGGACTTTCTGAAGGGTTGAGCCAATGGATTTTCCCTTATCATGCCCTTTTCCATAAGCACCGATTACTATCAAATCTGCAGCTTGCTTTTGGGACAGGGAGATGATGGCTTCGTGTGGTATTCCGATCTCGATGATCCCTTCGATAGGAATGCCAGGTGTACGGTGGTCTAGGATAAATGCTTGGAGTTTATCCTTGCTTTCAGCTTCCAGGTCCAATATGTCTTGGTGTTTTTCTTTTTCAGCTTTGGGGAGTTTTTCCCAATTGAGGGGTGTAGCCACTACGTTGATGCACGTGATACTGCTGTTCCCTTTCGATGCTATTTTCAATGCACTCAGAAATGCATTTTCTGAATAACTCGAGAAATCGATCGGTACGATTATTCTTTTCATGGCTAGGTTATTTGTTTTCTAACCCAAAATTCGACAAAATATATTGGCTATTTTATGACAAAAGTCAGTTAATGTACTGATTATTTATAGGTTAAGATGATATTGGCATATGTACCTTGAAGTCTCAAACAAATAGGAAAAACGATGACACTACATGGAAAAACAGCAATAATTACAGGCGGATCAGGTGGGATTGGTTTGGCAACAGCCAAGAGATTTCTGGAGTTGGGAGTGACAGGTCTTATGTTGGTGGATCTTAGGGAAGATGAGCTTCAAAAAGCAAAAGACTCCCTTGATAGCGAGTACGTATTTACTTATGCAGCAGATGTAAGCAAATCCTATGATGTAGAAAACTATACACGAAAGGCCTTCGAAATCATGGGGAAGGTTGATATCCTATTTCTCAATGCAGGGATAGAAGGTGTTGTGATGCCATTGACAGAATACCCCGAAGATGTGTTTGACAAAGTACTTTCAGTCAATGTCAAAGGTGTTTGGTTAGGAATGAAGTACGCATTTCCTCTGATGAAGCAAGGTGGTTCTGTGATTATCACCTCTTCGGTAGCAGGATTGCGGGGGACTGCCAAGGTAATGGCTTATACAGCGAGCAAGCACGGAACCATTGGTGTGATGCGGGTTGCTGCACTGGAAGGTGCGCCACAAAATATCCGGGTGAATACCATCCATCCCTCCCCAGTGGACAATAGGATGATGCGTTCTTTAGAAGAGGGATTTGCTCCAGGTGCAGGATCTGAAGTCAAAAAAGGCTTTGAGCAAATGATCCCACTTGGAAGGTATGCAGTCAATGAAGATATAGCCAATTTGGTCGTGTTCTTAGCTTCAGATGAAAGTAAGTTTATCACTGGGGCGACTTATGCGATTGATGGTGGGTTTACGGTTTAAGTGAGTGTGTTGGTTTATTATTTCTCCAAAAGGGCTGGGATTGTTTTCCAGCCCTTTTTCTTTGTGATATTTATCACTATTTTAAATGATTGTTAATAGTTGCTTTAGTTTTTATTTTTATCGGGAGAATATTTAGCGATAAAAATGTGTGGATGTAGCAAAAAGTAGTCATGTTAAATAACTATAAGAATGGAATTGAGTACACTAAGGCAAATATTAACTAACATCACAGATCCATTTTTGTTACAGGAATTATTGGATCATGGGACTGTCCATACTTTTGATCAGGGAAAAACCATCACAGAAGCGGGGCAGTTTGTCAAAATGGTACCAATTGTCTTGGAAGGAGCGATAAAAATCCTCCGCACCGATGAAGATGGGAAGGAATTGTTCTTGTACTACCTAGATCCGGGAGAAACCTGTGCCTTGTCACTCACTTGTTGCTCAGCGTCCAAGCCATCTGAAATCAAGGCTGTGGCAGAAGATAATACAAAAATACTGGGAGTCCCGGTGAGTCTTCATGAGCAGTGGATGGACAAGTTCAAGCAATGGAAGGATTTTGTTTCGAGTACTTATCAAAGTAGGTTTCAGGAGTTGCTCGTAGCGCTTGATGCGGTAGCATTCAAGAGAATGGATGAAAGGTTGATGCGCTATATCGTCACCAAAATGAAGCAGTTCAAGACAAATGAATTGGCTATTACGCATCAAGAGATAGCCAACGAACTGGGAACTTCCAGAGAAGTAATCTCCCGCTTGCTCAAGCAGTTGGAGAAGAAAAAGTGGATAGAGTTGGGCAGAAATATGATTTATGTAAGGGATGATTTTGAGGAGTTGGTTGGATGAGGGAGAAAGGTTCCCGCAGAGGGCGCAGAGGTGCAGAGATACGCTGAGGTTTTTTGAGAGGATCAAGTACGAAGTACCAAGTACAATGTACAAAGAGATGAGAAGCGAGAAACTAGAAGTAAGATTTAAGAGGTAGAAGATTCCTGACACAAGAAAAAAGAGGCAAGTAATGAGATAAAAACCACGAAGTGCCTGCCTGCTGCAGGCAGGGTTAAACTTTGATTAACCCCGGGTTACGACCCGGGGAATAATGATGATATAGGAAACAACAACCCCGAAGTGGGTTGAACTTCTTCATTTAAAAGAAAAAAGGGTCAACTATTTTCAGGACGTGACAGGCATTTAAGAGGATTGAAAACAATAAGAAAAAGTGTCAAATAATTTCAGGAAGTGACAGAGATATGGGATAAGATTCGAGTTTAACTTGTAGCATAATCTGTTTTGACTACGTCATGGCTGAGGAATTTATTGATTCTGATAAGTTCAGTGATTACTTGCAGAATAGAGTTGAGCTGAAGGTCTTGTTTGGGACTAAAATTTGGAATTGATTTTTAAGAAGTGTTTTTTGATTATTTCGATAGTAAAATGGATAATTTAATGTAATTGTTTGATGTACTGCGTTTTGTGTTGTTAGATAATTCTTGTTTATTGAAAACTATTTATTAAATTGAAGACATTTTGTTTTTTGGATACGTCTTAATATCGAAAGTGATACTCCATAGAAAAAAATCTGTTATGAAACGATTAATTAACTTAATGACTTTGATTTTGATGATATTAGTGTCCTGTACAGAAGATGGTATGCCTAATCCTCCAGTAGAAGTGGAGGTTCAGCTCACAAATACAGACGGCGAACCCACTTGGGTTTTTCAGGAAGGGGAAGACATCCTATTCGAATACTCCATAAAAAACCTGACGGATGAGACGCTCACTTGGTATTTTGACAGTCTGTTTAATTTCCAAGGGATGTTTACAGTTTATAAGGAAGTAGCTCCAAACCCGGAAATGCCCAATGGGGGAGTTGTCAAAATAGGTGCTCCACAAACAGGGAAATTGATAAGGGATGCTAGACTAGGTAGAGTTTTACCGGAAAATGGTGAAATGAAGGTAATATTATCTTGGTTCGGAGATAGTGAAAATACGTATATGTTTGATAAATGGTCTATTTTTTACCATGATGAAAGAAATGCACTACCTCCCGGGAAGTATTTTACGGAATTCGAACAAAAGATTAATTTAGCAAATTTTAATCCATTTTATGGGAAGTTCAGAATTGATTTTGAAGTAGGGTAAAATAAAGATGATTATGAAAAAACATTTAGTTTTATTTGTTTTAAATTTTATAATCGTCTGCCAAGTTTTTAGCCAAATAAGGGTAGAGTATAGTGTAGATAGAAAATTAGTGGAGGAAAGTGGTGTATATCATTCCAAATTGGATTATCCCCGCATCAATCTGCCGGAATTTGATTTTTCTGAACTAAGGGAAAAAAGTTTGAAAGCGTCTCCTAATGAGCCTTTTCAGTTCGGAAAGGAATTCGATTTGAATCTTTCATTGGAGGATGGTAAATGGTATGACTTTCATGAAGGGAAAATCTGGAAACTCAGGATTTCTTCCAAAAATGCCTTTTCCCTCAATTTGGTTTTCAGCAGGCTACATTTGTCAGAAGGAGCACGTATGTATATTTACAATGATGATCGGGATATGATGATGGGACCATTTGACCATAACAACGTCCATACAGCACAGGGCGATTTTATTACTGATTTGATAAAAGGTTCTTCAATTACGATAGAGTTGTATGAACCAAACGAAAACCCTGTTTCGCATCTGATTATTTCCAAAGTCATTCACGGTTTCGTCAATACTTTTTCTTCCGGTTTTGGGCAATCGGCACCGTGTAATATTGATATCGATTGCCCGATCGGTCAGCCTTTTGAACTTGAATCCTATTCGGTTTCCAGACTCTTGGTAGCAAACGGTACAAGTTTCTGTTCCGGGGCATTGGTAAATACAACTTGTACTGATTTAAATCCTTTTTTGCTTACCGCAGACCATTGCTTGGCTGGCAACCCCGGTGCATATGTCTTCAGGTTCCAGTATCGCAGCCCTAGCCCAAGATGCGATGGACTGGGAGGAGGGGGCAATTCTTTTATTAATATTTTCTACAATGGTGCACAAGTTAGAGCTCGTAATGAAGATACAGACTTTGGGCTTTTGGAGATGGACACCAGACCAAACCATGAAAATGTTTCTTTTTTGGGGTGGACAAGGAATACTCAAGATATTTCAAATACCGCGGGTATACATCATCCACGTGGAGATCTGATGAAAATCAGTGTTGATGAAGAAGCTCCTAATTTTTTCCCCGGTAATTTTTTGGGAACCCCTGCCAATACTCACTGGGAAGTAGATTTTAATTTTGGTACAGTTGAAAGAGGGTCTTCAGGCTCACCTTTACTTGACCAAAACAGAAGGATTATAGGACAACTACATGGGATTAATGTAAATCCTTTCTTTCCATTTGAGGGACGATGTATGGTCAGAGATGGGTTTTATGGTCGTTTTGACATTTCGTGGGGAAGGGATAATAATGGGGATTTTCTTCCTGGAAGAAATGCGGCAAATAGTTTGGCCCCATGGTTGGATCCTAACAACACCAATGCAATGGCCACCAATACAACTCCTTTACCCACCATCTCCGGCCCCGACTTCCTCTGCTCCTCCTCAACCTATTCTATTCAGAACCCACCTGCTGGAAGTACGGTCTCATGGTCTGTTTTTCCTGCTTATTTATTCTCCGGACCTACTTCGGGTTCAGGGACAACCGCCAATCTCAGCCGGCCAACAGGCAGTTTTATTTCAGGGACAGCCGCCCTGACTTTCCAAATCAGTACAGACTGTAGGACAATTACACGTACTAACAGTATTCAAGTGGGGCCCCTTACCAGTATCCATGGGATTTCCCAAAACGACATTATCTGTGACAATGGGTATATCTACCTGAGTTCGGAATTCGGGTATCTCTCCTATGACTGGACTGTATTGGGAGGGACTATTGTGGCGGGCCAGGGTACAGCCGAAGTAACGGTTCTTGTGGACAACAACCCGCACATTGGTTATAATTTTATTTCTTTCAATCTACAGGTAACCGGTGACTGTGGGGGAGGCACAAGGCAAGTTTCGGCATATGTAAACAACTGTGGGGGAATACCCATAGAGCTGATGGTGTATCCCAATCCTGCTGATGAAGAGGTGAATTTGGTCCTGGATCCACTTGATGGGGGACAACAATTTGACGATGTTCTATTTGATGTGCATCTATATGATAGCTGGGGCAAGGTATTGTATAATCTTACCGGACTGAGGAAAAGGGCAACCTTGGATACCCGAAACCTCAAAAGTGGTTTTTATTACCTCCATATCAGGTACAAAGAAGCAGTCATACGCAGACAGATCAGGGTTGAAAGATAGGTGGAGAGGGGATGTGGGATTTGAGACACAAGACAAAACTTGGGAAATGAGACATGAGATGTGATACAGAATTGCGTCCTGCTTTAGCTGGACGGTTACAGTAGATCCCTGTTTTTTCGGGCTTTAGCCAAAATTAATCAACCCCAAAAAATCTTCAAATCGAAGCCAATTTGAAATTGATCAAAGAATAGGGGGATCATACCCACAGCATTGCCTTCAAGGAATTCCCGCTGTCAAACATCTGCACAGATCACTTTTTAGGACAATAATTCCAATTCCTATAGCATGTGTTTCTAAGGTCGAAGTTTTGGACAAGGTACATCTTCTGCCCATTCCCAAAACCGACGGCTTATGGTTCCATTTTGGAATGGGAATGGAATAGTATACAGTATTACAGTATGTTGCCTATCTACTGATATCCATATCATTTATGCTTGATTTCTTAGTGGTTTTTCAACTAGTTCTTTGGTTTTTTAAAAGTGATTTACTTTAAATTGTAGCATATTAGGTTTTGGATCCGTCTTTACTTTATCAAGGATTAGATTACTTGAGTCAGGTTTGAAAGCCATAAAAACTGTAGAAATTATGAAGACCATATTTAAAACCATGTCAGGTTTGTTTTTATTGACAGTGCTAATTGGCAGTTGTCAGAATGAAATAAATCCAGACTGTGAAGGAGATAATGCACACCAGGTTGAATCATTTTATATTGATGAATTTGAAAGCGCATCCTGCGGGCTTCAAAATATTGGGGGCAATGAAAAGGAAACGAATCTTGTGATAACCACTCAAGCGGATTTTGAAAAATATTTTACCTGCTCGGAACAACTAACCATCGACTTTGATGAGTATTTCATTCTGGCTGGCATGTATAGGCACCAGCAATGTGCGGAATTTGATAGTCAGCAAGTGCTGTTGTGTAATAATAGAATTGTTTATAAGGTCAGAATGCTTGAACAAATTTGTCAAGCACCTATAGCTGTATTTTATTCAACTGTGATCGAAAAAAAACACAATGCTCTTCCAGTGGAATTTGATGTTCAATTTAAAAATTAATGCTTAATAAATATGAAAAATATTTATATCGTTCTTTTACTTAAATAATACAATAACCCAAGAGTATTATTATTATTATTATTATTATTATTATTATTATTATTACCAAATTAGTCCTTTGATATTACACCTTAATGAGGTTGTGTCTTATTTGGTTAGGGTTGAATAACTTAATAATAGTGCGTAGTGTGAATGTTTCCTTTTATTCACTTGAAATTATTATGAAAATGAGAAATCTAATTTTTGTTTTGATGGGATTTGCGCTTCTGGGCTGTTCGGAGGATGCAGAAGATGTCTTGAATTGCGGAGTCGATGGCAATATGATAGAAAAGATAGAATGGCTAAATATCGAAGCTGACAGAATGAATAGCAGCCCTGAAACCAATGGCATTGTCTTGTATAAATATGAAGGCAGAGAAGTCATTGAATTGCAGGAGGCTATAAGAAGTTCTACCAATCAAACGCAATTTCACTGTGACGGCACCCGAATTGACTTTAATGATTCTGATAAGTTCAGTGATTACTTGCAGAATAGAGTTGAGTTGAAGGTCTTGTTTGGGACTAAAATTTGGAATTGATTTTTAAGATCTTTTGTATAATTGAGACATATAGACTATATAATGCGTCTTGAGGTAAATAATAGTTCCTGAGATTTTAGTTTTATGTAGAATATAATATGTTGAAGTTAGCTGTTAAAATACTGGTTTTGCTTACAATAGTGATAGGTGTTGGATGTGGGGATGAAGAGGAGGACCAAAGAATACTTGAAACCACCGGCTATATAACGGGTTATGATCCATGCCTTACAATAGAATCATATGAAATTGGGGAAGGTCTTTTGATCGCTACTTCTACTGATACTTTACTCACTTATAATTTTCCTGAAAACATTGTGGAATTTCCTGATGGTTTTTTTGATAGTTGGTTAGGGGGGATTGATAATCAAGATTTAGAAGTTAGGTTTAGATACAAATTGGCCAACGAAGATGAAATAATAACTTATTTATGTAGTTGGGGAACTTGGCCTTTTGGAAATCCAGTAAGTAATTTTGATCAAGTAGTAATAATTTCAGCTGAAAAAATCGTTAATTAAATCCATATTGAAAGACATAAAAAGATTTTATAGAAGATTGATAGACTTTTTGATGAATTGAGAGTAACCCCACAGACAATCAGATACATTACTTCTTAAGGTTAGACTGTATGGCGTAGGGGGTGTATTTTTCAAGTGTAGCCGTATCTATGGAGTGGTCAAAGGCGGATACAGCTGTATTGTCATCTAAAAAGACATGGTCAGCACCTACACATTCCAAAATTGCCCATCTGTTCAATACATCTCGGACAGGACCTTTGATGCTCGTCATGCAGATGTCTGTACCTATTTTTCTCCAGTTGTTGATCCATTCGTCCAGTTCATGTGCTCCTGTGCTGTCGATATTGGTTACGGATTCCATATTGAAAATGATCATGTTGACTTTCGTAGGCCGTTCCAAGATCCATTTGTCCAGCTTTTCTTTGATAAACTCTACATTGGCAAAATAGATGGGACCGTCGATTCTGACGATCATCAGGTCGTCTTTTACATCCAGATTGTCAAATCTGTTGATATTCCGGAAAACATTGCTGCCAGGCACACGCCCCAGTTGCGCAATATGGGGACGGGAAGCTCGGTATATAACTACGACCAAAGAGAGAATCATACCAGAGATAATCCCTGTTTCTATACCCAAAGTCAGCGTGATGACAAATGTGGCGATCAACATGGAGAAGTCCACCTTGTCTTTTTTCCATAAGTGTACAGGCTCCTTGAAGTCGATTAAGCCCGAAACTGCCACCAAAACAACTGCTGCCAAGATGGTGCTTGGCAGATTGTAAAACAAATCGGTAAAGAAAAGCAATGTCAAAACAATCAATAAGGCACTGATGATCGAAGATAGGTTCGTTTTTGCTCCGGCATCATTATTAACAGCAGTCCTTGAAAATCCCCCCGTTACAGGATATCCTTTGAAAAATGCTGCACCAAAATTAGCCATTCCCAATGCAATCAATTCTTGGTTGGCATTGAGTCTGTAATCTTTGTGCTTGGTTTGTATTGTTTTGGCTACAGCAAAGCTTTCTGCGAAACCCACCAAAGAGATGGTCAAAGCTATTGGGAAAAGAATCTTTAATGTTGCCAAATCGAAAGAGGGAGATGAAAGTGTAGGAAGTCCGCTAGGGACACTGCCGACGATCTTGACTCCATGTTCGGTAAGGTCAAATCCCCAGACCAACAGAATCCCAAACACTACAGCCACGAGAGGGGCAGGAAAGCTTTTGTGGATTATTTTACCATACTTGATGATGATGATTCCAATCACGCCGATCCCAAAGGTGATCCAATGGATATCACCAATGTGTTGGAAGATGGCGATTGCCATTTCTTGGATATGCTCTGAATTTGGGAGGTCTATTCTGAAGAGGTGTTTGATTTGACTGAGCCCAATGATGATGGCAGCTGCTGATGTGAAACCATTGATGACTGGATGGGAAAGGAAGTTGACCACAAATCCAAGCTTGAACAGTCCCATGCCAAATTGGATCAATCCTACCAAAAACGCCAAGGAAAGTGCATAGACGAGGTATTGTTCTGGGGATTCCGCATTCAAACCCGCAATACCTGCAGCTGTCAAAAGGGATACCATTGCCACTGGACCAACGGCCAATTGCCTGGAAGTACCAAATATGGCATAAAGCAATAAAGGAACAGTCACCGCATACAATCCATGGATTGGCTCCAAGCCAGCGAGCATGGCGTAGGCCATTCCTTGTGGAATCAACATGATTCCCACGGTCAAGCCTGCAGACAAGTCTCCCTGTAAGTCATTTTTTTTATAATTAGGCAACCATTCCAAGATGGGAAGATAGCCCATTACTGTGTTTTTGATTTTATGCTGCATTGCGGATTTCTATGCTTGAAATTAGTAAAAATTAGGTTAGGAATCATCCAAACCCAATCAATGACACAAAAATCGAAATAATTTCCCAATGGTTTGGTGATGAATGTTACATCACATAACTTTTTGGGTAACCTAAATGGTTAAAATTTATTTGGTTAGATGGGAATCATTTAGCGACAACTATTTACTGAAACCCGGACTCCACCCAACAATTTTATGAATAACAAAAGCTGCCAGGAATCACCTGGCAGCTTTTTTTTTAATCCCTTCTTTTATGATGGGGTTTGCCCTGAGGTCTTCTCCCTTGGGATTGGGACTTGGCTTTTACTTTCTGTAAGAGTCCAGAGCCAGCAGGCATGCTGGAAGGATATGGGTGGTCTAGGATCACCGGAATATCTTTTCCAATCAATTTTTCAATATCCTTCAATTCTTTTCTTTGCTCTTCATCACAAATCGAAATGGCAATTCCTGTATTTCCGGCTCTACCCGTTCTCCCGATTCGGTGTACATATGTTTCCGATACGTTTGGTAGATCATAGTTGAAAACGTGCGCCAATTCATCGATATCAATACCTCTTGCAGCGATATCTGTTGCCACAAGAACCTGCAGTTTTCCGGATTTGAAATCTTTCAAGGCATTTTGTCTTGCATTCTGGCTTTTGTTTCCATGAATTGCAGCAGCCCTTACACCATCTCTGGCCAAGAATTTAACAACCTTATCAGCACCATGTTTGGTTCTTGTGAATACCAATGCAGTTCTGATTTTATATTCATCCAATAGGTGTTGGAGTAGTTTCGGTTTGTCACTCTTGTTGGTGAAATAGAGCTTTTGGTCTATTTTGTCAACCGTAGATGATGGAGGCGTAACCTCTACTTTTGAAGGGTTTTTCAACAATACATCTGCCAACTTCTGGATTTCAGGTGGCATGGTTGCCGAGAAAAACAAGGTTTGTCTTTTTGCTGGAAGCAGGGCGATTATTTTCCTTACATCATGGATAAAACCCATGTCAAGCATTCTGTCTGCTTCATCCAAAACAAAGAATTGCAATTGCTTGAGATCGATAAACTTTTGGTTGATGAGATCCAGTAATCTTCCCGGTGTAGCGACAAGGATATCGATGCCTCTTTTGAGTGCGTTGGTTTGGTGCAGTTGGGAAACCCCACCAAAGATCACGGTGTGTTTGATGTCTGTAAACCTACCATAGGCGGCAATGCTTTCGTCGATCTGTATAGCCAATTCCCTGGTAGGGGTGAGGATCAATGCTTTTATTCCTGGCCTTCTTTGTTTTTGCAAAGCCAATAGCTGGATGATTGGTATGGAAAAGGCAGCTGTTTTCCCTGTGCCTGTCTGGGCGCAGCCCAAAAGGTCTCTTTGTTCCAAAACCAAAGGAATGGCTTTTTGCTGTATAGGTGTTGGAGTGGTGTAACCTTCCTCGGCCAGTGCCTTGAGGATGGGGTCAATTAATGCTAGGTTTTTGAATGCCATGTGGCTGAATGAAATTTGGGCTGGAAAAGACGTTGTATGATCTGAATCAGCAGAAATATTAATTAAAAGCGGCTTACAACTTGCCGGTCTTTTTACAAAGTGATACAAAGATAAGATAAATTAATTTAGAACAGTGATAGGCAGGTTTTTCAATAAAGTTCCTTAATTTGACTTTTGGAATTTTTAAAAAGAACAACATGTATGTAAAAAGGCATTACAGTTTATGGATGACGCTACGGTGGTCTAGTAAACCCTTGATCTATGGGATACTCTACTCTGCCATTATTATAGTTTTTTATAGGATGTCCGAAGTCCCTTTCACTTTGGCCTGGGAGCCTATCAGTGTGATAGGTATAGCAGTGGCATTTTATCTTGGGTTCAAAAACAACAGCTCTTATGACAGGACATGGGAGGCGCGGAAGATATGGGGAGCGATCGTCAATGATAGCCGCAAATTCGCAACTGCAATTTTGACCCTGCTGGAATCCAAAGAAGGGCAAGCCCATCAGGATTTAAAGAAAGAAATGATCTATAGACATCTCGCTTGGATGCTCTCCTTAAAGCATGTTTTGCGGGTCAAAAAATCATGGGAACACAATGAAGATCCTATGAAATTGAAATTTGCACCGGGATTCTGTGAAGAATATATTGGAGGGCTAGATGCCGAAGTAAGCAAATACCTTTCCGAAACTGAATTCACGTATCTTAAAACCAAGGGAAACATTCCTTCCCATATCCTCAAAAAACAAAGTGAGGAAATAGAGAAGATGAAGAATGAGGGGCTCATTTCTGACTATAAGCAAGTTTGGCTTCATCAGATCATCAGTAACCTGTACGATAACCAAGGGATGTGCGAAAGGATCAAAAATTTTCCCCTGCCCAGACAATATGCTTCAACGGCGCTTTGGATCAATTATGTTTTTTGCGCACTTATTCCATTTGGATTGCTCAATATTTTCGAACGGTCTGACGTGTTGGATGTTTGGTTGACCATCCCATTTTCTGGGTTGATCATTTGGGTTTTCTTTTTGATGGACAAAATCGGTGATTATTCAGAGAATCCTTTTGAAGCAGCCTACAATGATGTACCCATTTCTTCCATTGCAAGGGCGGTGGAGATTGACTTGCTCGAAATGTTGGAGGAAAAAAACACTCCTGCTCCTTATCCTGTAGAAAATGGTTTTTTGATGTAAAAAGTTAGCTATATCTAAAATAATCACCCCCGGACTGTGCCCTCACCTTCCAAAACAAAATCAAATAGTACCTTGATTTGTTTAATTGATGAAGAGGTTTTTACCGAGAAATGGTTCTATCAATTTTCCATCAATTAAATCTTGTTTGGCTTCGATGATATCCCAAGGTTCCATGATTGGTTCGTCCGATAGGTCAAATGTGCCGTAGTGCATTGGGATGAAATATTTTCCCCCCAGTGTATTGAAGGCATCAATGGCGTCGGTAGGGCTGATATGGGCTTGGTGCATAAACCACTCTGGTTTGTAGGCACCGATTCCCATCAAGCAATATTCAGGAGACCCAAATGTGTTTTTGATATCCTCAAAGTGCATTCCCCGGCCACTATCTCCCATGAAATAGATGGATTTTTTTTGGTTTTGGATATAAAAACCACCCCAAAGGCTTTCGTTATCATCGTTTAGCGATCTTTTTGCCCAATGACGGCTTGGAACATAATGGATAGATAGATTTTCTTGATTCAGCTTATATGATTGGTACCATCCCGCTTCTTGGACTTCCTGTTCGCCTATCCAAGATGAAATCACTTTCCCCATTTCCAACCCAGTCAATATTTTTATGTTTGGGTTTTGTTCTACGATCCACTTGATACTCGTTTCGTCACAATGATCCCTGTGGTTATGGGAAAGCAAGAGATAATCAATTTTCGGAAATGATTCAATGGGAAAAGGCAGTTCACTTTTTCTTTTCAGGAAAAAATTATCAATCAACAATGGATCTGTAATGAATGTGATGCCATCTATCCTGATGAGATAAGTGGCATGGCCTAGCCAAATCAAATAATCTTCTTGGGTACTGAAGTCAAATGTTTGGTCTGTTTTCGGTAATTCCCGTTTATCCTCCTTCTTTTCCTTTTTTTGGGGATTTTTGCTCAATTTCCATTTCAGAACATCTTTCAGGGATGATTCAAACGGATGGTAAAGATTTGTAAATTTCCCATTTTCGTCCAATGGAGATCCTTTCCAATCGGGATTTGGTGGGGTGGTATCGAGTTCGGGATTTGAAAGGTAACTAGGGGAGGTGTTTTTTGCGGGATCAGTTATCATATAGATCAGCAAGGCTGGGACAAGGAGTACAAAAAGGTATTTGGATTTCATTAGCAGTTAAACTGTGAAAACCATCGTTAGGTTCTACTTTTTATATTTATCATTGAGCCCTTTTCCTTCCAAGACCATTGGCTTGATTTTTTCTAACCTAGCCTGTTGTGTTTCTGCTCGTTTTGCAGATTGTATATGCTCGAAGTACTCTTTTTGTTTGCCAGGGCTTAGGGCTTCAAAACTCAATTTGAATTGTTGGTCTTGTTCGAGAGCTTCCGCCAATAATCCTGTGATTTCAAGTTTCCCGGATTTTTCGGCAACCCAGCGCTTTCCTGTTTTCTCGTTTGCGATCGCTTCTTGGATGTATGAAATCAATGTGCTTTCGTCTATATCTTCAATGGAGTTCATCCTCCACTGTCTCATTGCCTTGGTTTTTCCTTCTTGTGCATTGACAAAAACATTCATGTGGTCATTGATAAATACCCCGTTATAAAACCAAATCCCAAAATATGACTTGAATCCACAGATTCCAATCACATTGTGGCCTTCATAAGTATAGACATCAATTCCCCATTTGATGGCATGTTCCAACTCTGTTTTATGGATGATTTCCTTGAGTAGGTTCAGCTCCTGTGTCCATGTTTCATTGCTATTCATGTGATTGGGTGTTTGTTTTTCTGCCAATTTCAGGTTTATTGCATTATCCGCAAACTAGCATGGCGTTTATAGAAATTGTAAAAGGAAAAAGTAAAGTTCTCTTCATTTATCCTTCGAAACCTATTTTTTTATGGGCACCATCACAAAAGGGTTTGTTTTGGGATGAACCACATCTACAGAATGCCGAAACTTTGCTTTTTCTCTCTGTGTGGCCATCTTTGAACTTGACTGCAATATTCCCATAGACCATCAGAGGGCCATTGGCAACAACTTCCACAATTTGCTCTTCTGAACTGGACTCAACTTCCTTGCCTTTATCGGTCATGTAATAACCCAAAGCTGCGGAAGGACATTTTTTCACTTGGTCTATCATTTGTCCACTTGAAGCTGCATCGATTTTGATCCATGGCTTTTCTTTGGGTTGGAAAACTTCCCCAAGCCCCTTGACACAGGCTCCGGAATGGATGCATTTTTCTGGTTCCCAAGTGATGGTAACCTCACCATTGCTATATTCTTTCATGTGTTTATAATTTGTCTTTTAATGGTCACCCCGGTTGACCGGGACAGGCTATGGAATCTTCGCAAGTCTTACAATCATCCCAGTGTGTGAGGTGCTCGCCATGTCTGCCTGCTTCAGGCAGTCTTGATTTCATACCTTTAATTAAACTCTTACATCTTGGATTTCCTTGTTTTTTGCAAAAATAATTTTTGCAAATGGGCAAAGAGGTAGAATTTTAAGATTTTCATTTCTTGCGTATTCGACCCCAGCATAGACCAGTTTTTCACCCATCCCCTGACCTTTATAGGCAGGGTCTACTTCTGTATGGTCAATGATTATTTTGTCTTTTCCCGCCTTGGAGTAAGTCATTAGACCAATCTGCTTGCCGTCATCAAGCAAGGTGAATTGGCCTTTGTTTTCCGAATTTTGCTGTGTTACAGAGATCATATTTATAGAAGTTTACTTTTGATTACCATCAATTTTTCCCGGGTCATTTCATGCATGGAATATGGAATCCCTCCCAAACCTTCTCCAGAAGCATCCCTGCCTCCAAATGGCATCCAATCGACCCTAAATGCAGTATGGTCATTGACCATGACAGCTGTAGCATTCAATTTCTGAACAGTATCTAGCGCAATGTCTAAATTCTGGGTAAATACAGCCGCCTGGAAGTGGTATTGAAGGGAGTTTGCAATTTCTACCGCTTTTTCTCTGTCTGTGAAAGGATAGACACAGACTACCGGTCCGAAAATTTCCTCTTTGGAAACTTTCATGTCCTGAGATGGATTCCACAGGACAGTAGGTTCATAGCAGGTATCGGAAATTCTTTTTCCACCACAGATTGCCTCTGCACCATTTTTTACAGCTTCGTCCACCCATTCCTCTACCCGATCGACTTCTTTCGGCGTGATCAATGGTCCTACCTCTGTTTTCTTATCCAATGGATCACCGACGATCATTTTTTCTCCAGCTGCTGCAATCTTCCCAGCTACCTTACGGGCTATAGATTCATGGACAAATACCTTTTGGACAGATACACAGACTTGGCCTGCATGATAAAATCCACCTTTGGCTAATGCAGGGATCATTTCCTCAATATTTGCATCTTTCTCTACAATGACCGGAGCAGCACCGCCATGCTCCAAGGCACAGCGTGTTCCGGGAGCAAGCTTAGATTTCAGATACCAACCTACCTTGGCAGAGCCGATAAAAGAAAGGTAATTTACCCTTTGATCTGTTACCAAAGACTCTGCAATATCATTGTCAGTGATGATGATTTGTACCCAGCCTTCTGGAACTCCTGCTTCTTTGAGTATTTCCAAAAATGCAAAACATGATAGGGGGGTAGTAGAGGCGGGTTTTACGATCACTGGGCATCCTGCTGCAAATGCCGTGACAGTCTGATGGATGATTAGGTTCAAAGGGTGGTTGAAAGCCGAAATGGAGGCAACCACACCTATAGGTTCCCTGGTGGTAAAGGCAATCCTTCCCACAGAAGCTTCCGTCAGTCCCATAGGAATCTGCTCACCTGTCAATCTTCCAATTTCCTCAGAGGCTATTTTTACACCATTGATGGCACGTGTTACTTCCACTTTGGAATCTTGATAAGGTTTGCCACCCTCTTCGGCAGCGGTTTTGGTCAACTCTTCAATTTTGCCCTTCATGATTTCCTGCACTTTTTCCAAAATCGCTATTCTTTTGAAAGCAGGAAGCCAATTGTTCCGATCTTGAAAAAGACTGTAGGCGGTTTCCAGAGAATCCATCACCTCTTTTTTACCCATCATTGGGATTTCCTTGATCAGTTCTTGGTTAAATGGATTGTATATTTTCAATGTTTTTTGATCACTCATAGCTTATCTACTTTTTCTTTTAACATGACATTCAAAATTGGGTGGTTCAGAGAGTAGTCTACAGGAAGATCTATCAAATGAACCCCATCGGTGTTGAGACAATGGTCTAGGATTTTTTGGAAATCCCCGTCACTGCTTGGTCTGTAACCATTGGCTCCATAGCTCTCGGCATATTTTACAAAATCAGGATTTTTATAATCTAATCCAAAATCTTCAAAGCCCATGTCTTCCTGTTTCCACTTGATCATCCCATAGGCAGAATCATTCAAAATGATCACAGTGAGGTTGAGATTTAACCTGACAGCTGTCTCCATCTCTTGGGAATTCATCATAAAGCCCCCATCTCCACAGACGGAGACTACTCTTTTGTTGGGATTAAGCATTTTGACCATCATAGCGGATGGCAAACCTGCTCCCATGGATGCCAAGGCATTGTCAAGCAATAGGGTATTGGGCTGATGACAGGTGTAATTTCTGGCAAACCATATCTTGTATACACCATTGTCAAGGGTGATGATGTCTTCGGAAGCCAATTTTTTGCGGAGAAGATTTACCAATCTTTGCGGGAGGGTGGGGAACCTTTCATCTTCAAAATATTTGCCCAAATGGCTCGCAACTTCATTTTTGACTTTTTCAAAGAAACTGAATTCCCAATGACCTTGCTTTTGTATTTTCGAAGTGATCTTTCTTACCGCATTGGTGATGTCACCGACCACATTGAGTTGCGGAAAATATACTGGGTCTACTTCAGCAGGGGAGAAGTTGATATGGATCACTTTTTTTCCTCCTTGTTTCATAAAGAAAGGAGGTTTTTCGATCACATCATGTCCTACATTGATGATCAAATCTGAAGCGTCGATTGCTGCGTGCAAAAAATCGTTGCTTGAAAGGGCTGCTGTTCCCAAATATTGGGGGTGTCTTTCGTCAATGACCCCTTTACCCATTTGGGTATTGAAAAAGAAAATGCCTGTATGGTCTACAAAAGCCTTCAAGGCATCACATGTCACTTTTCTGTTGGCTCCTGCACCAATGAGAAGTAATGGCATTTTTGCATCTTGGACCAATTTTACAGCTTGGTCAATGGCTTGTTCATCAGGGTTGGGAATGATGTGGCCGGTTACTTCGAAAACCATGTCTTCACAGTCTTCCTGTGCAATGTCTTCCGGGAATTCCAAATGTACCGCACCGGGTTTTTCTTCAATGGCAATACGGAAGACTTCCCTGATTTGGGAAGCAATATTGTTACTGTTGACGATTTGCTTGGTGTATTTGGTAATGGGACGCATCATGTCCACCACATCAATGATCTGAAATCTCGCTTGTTTGCTTTTTTTGATCGGTTTTTGGCCGGTAATCATCATCATGGGCATGCCACCAAGCTGGGCATATGCCGCTGGAGTGACCAAATTGGTGGCTCCAGGTCCCAGGGTAGCCATGCAAACGCCGGGTTTGCCTGTGAGCCGTCCGTAAGTTGCTGCCATAAAACCCGCTCCCTGTTCGTGACGATTGAGAATGAGTTTGATAGAGGATTTTTTGAGTGATTGTAACAAGTCCAAATTCTCTTCTCCAGGTACTGCGAAGATATATTCGACTCCTTCATTTTCCAATGCTTTGACAAAAAGGTCTGATGCTTTCATAATATGGTTTGTGGTTAGAAAAAAACTTCATGATTGAATATAGAACTGATATTCGTTGAAAATGATTTCAAGAATTCTACTTTCACTTAAACCAAAAAAAGTTCCCTTGGGAACTTTTTTTGGTTTGGATAGTGGTTGGTTTAGAATCTAATACCCGCCGAAAGTTGTAAAACCCTATTCGTCACATCAGCGTCGGGTTTAACATCAGTCAGACCCAAATTGTATCTCCCTTGGATAAACAAAGGGCCAAATACCTGAAGGGTAACACCTCCTGCCAGGGCAAAATCAAAGGTGTTTGATTTATCTAGGTCTACATGCTCTTTTTCACTCATCAAAAATGAAACTTGGGGGCCTAAGTCTATACTCAATCTGTTGGGTATAAGGTATATCCTAGCTAATAAAGGCACGGAAATATATCCCAATTCATTTTTGAAATCATCAGCAGCTGAGTTAAAAGAAGATACATTTGCTCCCATGGTGGAGTACAATAGCTCAGGCTGGATAGACAATCTGCTGGACAGTCCAAGTTCTACAAATGCACCTGCATGATAGCTGGTAATACTTTCTGAATCAAAATTAGCGCTGGTTCCTTCAAAATTGGAGAAGTTTGCACCACCTTTTAGGCCAAAATTCAAGCCTTGGGCGTAAGTTTCTGTGAAACCTACCAAAACTATAACGAGTGTAAGATACAGTGATTTTTTCATGTGGTTGTTAATTTGATTTGGGTTAGATTTTATTTTCAAATAATAAAATTGTAAGAAATAATATTATTAAATATATTTCACAAAAACCTTTCCAAAAAGAATAATTCTTTAGAAAATGTTGTGCTAAACTAAGACAAGACTGTCAATTCCCCATGATTTGGGCAAGGGTTGACTCGGGGCTGGATACAGTATTGCTTCGGTTCAGAGCCCTGTCCTGTATCTGGACATCTATCCTCAATGTGTCTGTCCTGAATACTGATTCCCAACCAAAAGATAACATGGCATATTCTATTGTACCTTCTACGGCTTTACTTTGATTGTCGGTAAGAACTCTCGGGAACCTTCCATTGAAAGTGGTATAGAATGGAGGGTCTTCCCATCTGTATTCATTGAACACCCCATTCCTCTTGATAAAAAATTTCACAAAAATATTATAGTGGTTTGGGTTTTGCTCGACCCAAATCGTATCGTTGACTACTGTATTGTTTACACGGGGATTGATGGCCCAATCTATTGGGTTATAGGTTGGTGCGTTGGAAGGTCGGGTACCATATGTTATCAAAGCTCCAGCATTATCTCGGATAAAATTCAATTCGTTGAATGGAGGATTGAGATCTGTAGCATTCAAGCCCAAGTCTCCTTCTGCATCTTTAAACCTGATCTTCACCTTCAAGGAATCAGCTTCTGATGTATTGATGAATGACAAGCCCTCAAAGGAGATTTCAGGAACTGAGGGGAAATTGTCTGGAGGACTTATACATGCACCCAAAAGTGCCGCAAACAATAATGTGTGGAGGAAGTTTTTAACACGATTCATGTTCCAAGATTAATTTCAGTAAAGTCTTTGAGGTAAAATTGCTTAATTTTGACAAGACAAATTATAAAACGATGAATTATTTCAAAAGTTTTTCTGAAGATATCCTTTATTCCAAAATCACAAATTTTGAAGAAAAGGCTTTGGAACTTTTTAGATTCCAGTCTCAAAACAATAAAATTTATCAAACTTATCTAGCAGCAAGAAGGATTAATCCCGAAACAGTAGAGAGCATTGATAGGATTCCATTTCTACCCATTCGTTTTTTTAAGGATCATCAGGTAGTTACTGGAGAAATTGCTGATTATGAAAGGTATTATTCCAGTAGTGGAACCACTGGTATGATCACCAGTAAGCATTATATATGGTCCGAAGCATTTTATTTGGCCCATGCACTCAGTCAGTTTGAGAGGGAATATGGAAAAATAACAGATTTTCATGTGTTGGCGCTCTTGCCTGCCTATATGGAGAGACCGGGGAGTTCGTTGGTCAGTATGGCTCAGTTTTTTATCCAAAAATCCGGATCACCCCACTCAGGAACTTACCTCTACAACCATGGAGAGCTAATTGAGAAGCTTCATGATCTAAAAAGCAGTGCAAAGAAAGTACTTTTGCTGGGGGTGACATTTGCTTTGTTGGATTTGGCAGAGGGGGGGATGGAATTTCCCGAAATGGGGAATTTGATCGTCATGGAGACTGGGGGGATGAAGGGTAGGAGAAAGGAGATGATCAGGGAGGAAGTACATGATATTTTGAAAGAGGCATTTCATCAGGATGCTATTCATTCAGAATATGGCATGACCGAATTGATGTCCCAAGCTTATTCGAAAGGTGAAGGGAAATATACTTTACCAAGTACCATGCACGTTTTGATAAGGGATGTCAATGATCCATTTTCACAGTCGCAGAGAAGTCAAGGTGGGATTAATATCATAGATTTGGCAAATTTCCATTCTTGTGCCTTTATAGAAACCCAAGATTTGGGACGTTATGATACTGAGGGAAATTTGGAGATTTTAGGCAGATTTGACAACAGTGAAGTGAGGGGCTGTAACTTAATGGTGAATTAATTTTGTATTCCTCCGGGAATTAAACATATTTGGTCTTTATTAAAAAGTAGAATTATGAAAAGGATATTGATAGCGCTTGTCACCGTGGGTATATTGGCATTGAGCTCATGTGCATCAAATAGACCCTGTCCTGCTTATGCAAAAGCTTTGGACGCAAAAGAGATTAAAGGATAAAAAAATATGCTGACTATCAATAGTCAGCATATTTTTTTATGTCATTTAGGCAAATGGATTTTTCGCCCAATATCACCAATCTTTCCACGACATTCCTCAATTCCCTGATGTTTCCTGTCCAAGGAAATTCTTGAAGTTTTGATAATGCCGACTTTTCAATGTCTTTTTTAGCAGTACCGTACTCTTTGGAAATATCCTCCAAGAACTTCTCTACCAACAATGGGATGTCTTCTTTTCTCTCTTTCAATGCTGGTACTTGGATCAGGATTACACTCAGTCTATGGTATAGATCTTCCCTGAATTTACCTTCTTCAATTTCTTTTTTGAGATCCTTGTTGGTGGCTGCTAGTACGCGAACATCCACCCGGATATCTTTGTCACCACCTACCCGTGTCACTTTATGTTCCTGAAGCGCCCGCAGTACTTTAGCTTGCGCTGAAAGACTCATGTCGCCAATCTCATCCAGGAATAAAGTGCCGCCATCAGCCTGCTCAAACTTTCCTTGTCTCTGCTTGTTGGCAGAGGTAAAAGCCCCTTTTTCATGTCCAAACAGCTCACTTTCGATCAATTCAGCTGGAATTGCGGCACAGTTTACAGCAATGAATGGAGCTGCAGAACGGTTGCTCTTTTCATGCAACCAATGTGCCACCAACTCTTTCCCAGTCCCGTTTGGTCCGGTGATAAGTACCCGAGCATCGGTTGGAGCTACTTTTTCAATGGTATCCTTGACAAGCTTGATAGGTTCTGATTCACCGACCATATCTAGTTTTTTGGACAATTTCTTTTTCAAAACCTTGGTCTCAGTGACTAGTACCTTTTTGTCCAAGGCATTGCGGACAGTCAGGAGGAGTCTGTTGAGGTCAGGTGGCTTGGGTACAAAGTCAAAAGCACCTTTTTTGGTAGCCTCGACAGCAGTCTCGATGCTGCCATGTGCCGAAATCATGATGAACTGAGGTTGTTTTTCCAAAGTAGCTACTTTGTCCAAGACTTCAATCCCGTCCATTTTGGGCATTTTGATGTCACATAGGACTAAGTCAAAATCCTCTTCCTGGATTTTTTTCCAACCTTCTTCACCGTCTTGTGCCTCGGAAATATCGTACTTTTCATATTCTAAAATTTCTTTCAAAGTGGCTCTGATAACCCTTTCATCATCGATAATTAGAATTTTTGGCATATGGTTTTGTTTGTTTTTTACATTGGAAAAAAATGTACAAGCCTGTAAGCCGGGTTCTGTTCTCTTCCTGCCAGGCAGTAGGAGTACTTGTCATTTATCTAGATCTGCCCTCACGGACAGACTCAATCAACCTACCCACTCCGATGATTTCTCTCCGAGAAGAGAAATTTGGACGAGCAGCCCTTAGATCGGAGCCTATTTGGTCTTTCAACCCATAAGGTTTACCCTGCTCCCGATGTCACCATCGGGACGGTGGGCTCTTACCCCACCATTTCACCCTTACCCCGATCAAGATCGGGGCGGTATATTTTCTGTGGCACTGTCTGTGACCAAGTCGTCACCAACTTGGCCCCTTCCCGTTAGGAAGTATGGCGCTCTATGTTGCCCGGACTTTCCTCCCTCCCGTAGACCGGGACGGCGACAAGTCAGCTTGTACGACACAAAGAAAAGGATTTTATTTCATTCTATATGTATTTGAAATCCCTTCTCTTTCCCATAATCAATCTGATGACTTTCTTTTCCACGTATTTCAACTGTAAAAGGCAAATCACGGTCTTCCAAATTTGTTGATGTTTTGCCAAAAAACATTTGTCTTCTTATTTGGATTAAGTTTAAATAGAATATACTTTTGCGACATTAATTATACTAAATCTAAATAAGAATAATTTAATTATCAGGATATGTTTGCAAGATTTACCGCTTTAATATGTGTCATCGGCTTATTTATAGCCAGTATAGGTCATTTGGAAGCCAAAAATCCGAATGATGAAAAGTCTTTGGTGATAGCAGGTAAGATCAAGTCTGGCAATGGAGAAGTAGTTCCTTATGCCAATATCCTGGTGTTGGGGACAGTGAAAGGTACACACACCAAAATGGATGGATCATTTCAGATATATGATTTGGAAGATGGTGATTATATCATCAAAGTTTCCGCGGTAGGCTATAAAACATTCACCAGGGGAGTGACAGTAAAGGGTGGACAGATCAGTGAATTGGATTTGGTGTTTCTTGAAAGTGATGTTGAAATGCCCCAAATGACTGTCATTGCTTCAAAAGACCGGGTTTTCAGTAAAGTGCCGGGTTCTGTGACATATATCGATCAGCGTGAAATTGATGCAATTTCTCCAATCAGTGGAAATGAAGTCTTGAGAAGATCCCCAGGGGTCCATGTAGTGGACGAAGAAGGTGTTGGGATGAGAGTCAACATTGGTATCAGGGGCTTGGATCCTGATAGGAGCAAATCAGTCCTTGTCCTTGAAGATGGGGTTCCTGTAGCACTTTCTCCATATGGGGAACCTGAGTTGTATTATTCTCCAGCGATAGACAGAATGGCAGGGGTAGAAATACTAAAAGGATCAGGGCAGATTCTGTATGGTCCACAGACTATAGGGGGAGTCGTGAATTATATTTCCCGAAATCCACCAAAGGAGCAGGAAGGATCAGTTAGAATCCAAGGTGGCCAGGGTGGTTATTTTTCTGGGCTTGTGAATTACGGGAATACTTTTGGAAACACAGGTATGCAAGTCAATCTGTTGAAGAAAAGAGCTGATAATGTAGGTCCTACCAGTTTTGATATCACTGATTTCAATACGAAATTCTTGTTCAATATCAATGAGAAATCTGAGTTGGGATTGAAATTGGGTGTATATAATGAGGTTTCGAATTCAACATATATTGGCTTGAACCAAGTGATGTATGACCAAGGAGGACAAGATTTTACAAGACTTGCGCCCGATGATCAACTTGATGTGTCAAGATACTCCATCAGTTTTAGCCATAAGTATAGATTCAGTGAAAATGTGAGGTTGAATACAATAGCTTATGGCTATACTACCACGAGAAACTGGAACAGACAGGATTTCACCATTAATAATACCAATACAGCTCCTTCAAACTGGACTGGTGTGGTGTGGGGAGATAGAGATATCCCCGGTGGGGCGATTTTTATGAGTAATGGTACAGGCAACAGAAATAGACAGTTTGCTGTAGGAGGCATTGAGCCTAGATTAGAAGTAGATCATCAGCTTTTCAATTTGAAAAATGAATTGACAGTAGGGACGAGATTGCTTTGGGAGCAAGCCAACGAACAAAGAATCAATGGAACCAAAGCGGGAGTAAAAAGTGGAAACTTGGTAGAAGATGAAATTAGGACAGGCAAGGCATTTGCGGCTTATGTACAAAATAAAATTGCGCTTTCCGAAAAAGTGGATTTCAATGTGGGCGTGAGGTATGAGAATTTCAATTATGAAAGGGATATCAGAAGAAGGAGATTTGCCAATGTTGTAAGGGACACGGTTTTGGTAGCAAATAATGTAATCCATGAAATCATTCCAGGGATGGGTTTCAACTATAGACCTGTCCAGGCATTGAATTTCTTTGGAGGGGTTCATAAAGGCTACGCCCCACCTCGAACAAAAGATGCGATTACTGCAGTCGGTGATGTCCTTGATTTGGATGCAGAAGAAAGTTGGAATTATGAATTTGGTTTTAGGACAGAGCTTTCCAATTGGGTTTTCATGGAAATGACAGGGTTTTATATGGATTTCAGCAATCAGATTATCGATGTGTCTGAATCGTCTGGTGGTGAGGGGTTCGGTGTGGTGAATGCAGGCGCTACCAAGCACCGAGGTGTGGAATCTGCATTGGTTTTTGATTTGAGCAATCTGTTTGGTTTTTCCAAAACAAGATTGACTTATGATGTCAATGCTACTTATGCGATGTCCACATACGCTGCCGATAGGTTTATTGATGATGTCAATGTCAATGGAAACAGAACTCCTTATGCTCCCAATTGGTTTGTCAATTCTGCGCTGACATTGGAGACCAACTCTGGATTGGGTGCAAGGGTTTCCCTGAATTATGTCGGAGAACAATACACAGATGAACTCAATAGAGAGTTGCCGACATTAGATGGCAGGAATGGTAAGATTGATGCTTATACAGTAGCCGATGCAATGATTAGCTATGACGTAAAAAAATGGAACTCAAGATTCAATGTAAGTGTCAAAAATATAACTGACGCAAGATATATTGCCAATAGAAGACCACAGGGGATAAGGGTTGGATTGCCGAGATTTATCACTGCGGGCTATGAGTTTAAATTCTAAGGAAAATAAGGTTTTTTTAAAACTCTTTCAAACAATCTCTGATCAGTACTGTTTCATAACATGTAAGGCTTTAAATAGCTTTTCTTCATAGTGCTGGGTTGAACCGTTCCGATTTTTCGGAACGGTTCTTTTTTGTAGCTTTGCACCCTAATAAGGATAAAAGATGATATTAGTAGGCAATGCGGTTATCAGTGATGATATCAAAGAACAGTTTTTTGTTTGTGATCTTGAAAAATGCAAGGGAGCTTGTTGTGTAGAAGGTGATGCAGGAGCTCCATTGGAAGATGAAGAGATCCAGATCATAGAAGATATTTACCCCGTTGTCAAAGATTACATCACCCAAGAAGGAAGAGAGGCCATCTCAAAACAGGGGACTTGGGTGATAGATAAAGATGGGGACAAAGGTACACCAACAATCGGTGACAATAGAGAATGCGCCTACGCACTGTATGATGAAAAAGGCATCTTGAAATGTGGCATCGAGCAAGCTTATCTGGATGGGAAAATTGCTTATAAAAAACCTATTTCATGTCATCTATACCCAATCAGGGTGAAGAAATATGATGATTTTGAAGCTTTGAATTACGACCGTTGGGACATTTGCAGTGCTGCCTGTGTATTGGGTTCAAAACTCGGTGTACCAATCTATAAGTTTCTCAAAGATGCGCTGATCAGAAAATTCGGCGAAGATTGGTATGGTGAATTGGTAGAGGAAATAGAAAACGGAGCATCAAAGGAAGAAATAAAAATTAGTTGATTATATTAACTTAAGAATAAGTTTTTATAAATTGGTGATTCTTTCAAATCAAAAAACTTACCAATTATGAAAACTTGCTTATACTTAGGATTTTTAATATTGACAATATTCTCCTGTAGTTCACCAAAAATCCAGAAAGAAGAACTATCAGATCTAAGTTTTGAACTTGATTCGAGGGTAAAGGCTTTTGATATGCCGGAAGGTTGGGGACATTTCTATTTGGGTTTCCAAAATGTCAAGGATAGAATTTATTTTTTCAATCACAGAAAATTTTCTGTGGCAGCCTTTGATAAAGAATCCCAAGAGATGATTTTTCTTACGGAATTTGAAAAAGAAGGTCCGAATGGGGTAGATGGTCAGGTGATTGATTTTCAGATCGACGATGAAGGGAATATTTTGTTTTATGCATCTAATGACAAGTTGTACAAAATGAACCCACATGGCGAATTGGTGGAAAAGGTTTCTTTACAAACATCAGAGTTGGTCGATAACAACATTGCCATTTTGCCAAACAATTTTCAAAAAATAGAAAATCTACTCTATTTTCCTGCATTTCCAATGATCTTCAAATGGACAGACCTTTCTGTAGATGAACTTGCAGCCTTACCCAATCTGATTGTCTACAATCTTGAAGATCATTCTTATGAAAAATTGAGTTTTTTTGACAGGACCTATTTAGGCAATAACCTGAATAAATTTATCATGCCAACCTTGGGGATAGGGAAAAATGGTGAAATGATCATCAACCACAATTACAAAGATATTTTTGTATATCACAAAGGAGAGGTCATAAATGTGGAGGCTTCCCTTACCGGGTTTTCTCCAGACCCTCCAGTGTCCCAAAAGGATATGTTTGAAGAAATGGATGAAATTATGAGGCTGATGAATCATACAGATAATTACCTTAATTTTGCCTTCTATCCCCATCACAATATCTATATTCGAACAGCCAAGTTTGAGGAAGCACCTGAGGGAGATGATTTTATGGGGACTTTTATGCCTTCAAAATGGGCACTTGTATTCCTTGACGAGCAATTCAAGAAAGTAGGGGAGTTAAACCTCCCTGAAAAAGAAACCAATGGAAATTATATTTTTGATACGAAAGAAGGTATCTGGTTTTCTACAGACCATCCAGACAACCCTGACTTGGATGAGGATAAGTTGCAGTTTAGGTTGTTGTTGAAAAAATAGATTCAGACATACCCAGCAACCTTATACATCACTATGCCCAGCCATTCTTTGAATAGCTTTTGCCAAATATAGATGGAATAGGGGTCAGGATACAATAAGGTAGGCAGGTCGAACTTGCTATCATTTGAATAGTAGTCAACCGGAAAAGTGTCCGTATTTAGCCCTGCTTTATCAAAACATCCTTTGGATCTGTACATGTGAAATGCAGAGGTAATCAACAGGTGTTTCTGGTTTTCGGGAATGCCTATTTGATTCAGTATTTCTTTCGTAAAGGCAGCGTTTTGATGGGTGTTTTTGGCTTGGTCTTCCAAGATTACATCTTCTTCTGCTACTCCTGACATCACCATAAAATCCCTCAAAAGTGCAGCTTCTGTATTCGGATTGGTAGGGTTTAGACCCTGTCCACCAGTTATCAATATCTTTTTGATTTTCCCCAATTTGTAAAGCTGGACTGCATGCGTAGCCCTATCTGCCCCTTTGTTGAAGAAGGTACGGTCATTGGTGGTTTTGTTCAGGTTGGTTACTCCGGTAAGCACGATTCCTATTTCATACTTGGGTAGGGAAGTGAGCTCCTTGAATTCTGGTTCCCAAGTATTCATTGCAAGATTGCTGAGAAATTGGTTGCTGAATAGTAAAAGAAATAAGATTCCCGAAATCAGGATTCCATTTCCTTTATTCTTTTTCAACCTGATAAAACCATACAAGATAAGTACAAGACAAATGCTCAATGGCATGAGAAGAATGGAAAGAAACTGGGATAAATAGAAGAACATTGGAATGTCGGTTTGGCTTCCAAGATACTCAGTTCATTTCTGATTTTCTAACAATAGTATTTTGATCTTGCATTGGATTTTCTGATAAACGTAGGCTGTCTTGTAAACTAGTGTCGACGGACCTGGAATGTTCTGGAAACATTGAATCCAAAATGGATATCTCCACCAAAGAAGTTGCCGGTGGTTTCCGGGATAAACATCGTCTCGGTCATCGCTTGGGAGTTGGTCAGGTGGAGTTGGAATACATGTCCACCTGTTTCTATATCCACACCCAATGATAGGCTGTTGTGATAGATATTGTTGGATGGGGTGTCGAAGCGGTGGAAGTATTCCATGTTGATGGAAGTCCTGGGGGTGATTTTATGTCTTCCTCCAAATCCGAGGGCGAAGGTATTCTGGAGTTCAGACGCTAGTGGTGGGGAATTTCTTCGAACATAAGTTGGACTGATCTGTAGAGACAGGTTTTCGTTGAACTTCCGTGCGATGAGTAGTTGGCTGGTAGATGCAAGCCGGTCACTAAAGTCCCTTTCAACTCCGGGTATTTTGAGGCTGTTGATTGCGATATTTGAAAACCAAACGACAGAGACAGGCATAGCGCCTCCTGGTGCTTTTTGTGTGAGCAATCGGTATTTGATATATCCGTCGAATACTTTTTGGAAAGAACTCCTCCCTATCCCTACATTCAGGCGATCAAGTACTCCATACTCCAATCCTAATCTAACGCTGGATTGGTCTAAGCCGAAGAATTGGTATGCTCCGCCATTGATCCTTCCGAATCTATGGGAAATGATAAAGTCCAGAACACCTTTTTCCCTTGTTTCAACAGCATGTCCGTTGATGATTCGAGTGCCCTTGAATGTTCCGGTTACATTTTGGGGAGCAGTATCATCTTCGGTTAGGAGCTGATCCAAGAGATCATTTTGACCAAAACTTTCTATGGGAAACCATAGAAAGGTAGCGAGCAAGCAAAATAGAATTGTTTTCATATGGTTGTTATGTTTGTATTTGAAACTAATGGTTGGGACAGGGAAATCGCTTTCAAGAATCTTCGAATAAGAGATTCCTCATTCTAGGTTGACCTATTTTGGTCTGTGGGGACACAGACCAAGGTAATGTTCAATATTTAATAGCAATTTCCCTGATGGGATTATGAAGCACTCTCATTGGAAATCACATTTCTTTGAATTGGTAATTCAAATCAACATCTATAACCTCAGCTATATTGAGGAATACTACCTTGGGAATGGAAATGTCGTAATCTTCCAACTTTACCTTGAACTTGGAGGTCATGGTGACACCTTGGTTGTCTAATATGAGTTTCCCGGGGATTTTTACCCGTTGGGTTACACCGTGGATGGTCAGATGTCCATCGGCTTCCACATCATGTGTTCCTTGGCTACCCAGATCGTATCCGGTCAATTTCCCTTCGAAAGTGGCGTTTGGATACTTGTCAGACTCCATATAATTTTCATTGAAGTGTTGTTGCATAAGGGATTTTCGGAAAGAAAATCCCTTGATGGGTATCCGGAATGCCAATGCTCCAGTCTCTCCATTGAAGAGTGCTGTTCCCTGCTTGTTTGTGGCTTTGATATCTTCCAATGGGGTGCTGGAGTAGAAAGTGGTGCTACTTTGTGCTGCTTTGTACTGCTGCGCCAAAAGGGGAGAAGCCGAAAGTAAAGTCAAGGATAAGGCTATAAGATAGATTTTCATTGTTGTGTGTTTTAGTTGTCTTGAGCCCCGTTGGCAACCCAGCAAAAGATATCGTCTTTTTGTTTGGCACTTAGTGTGAGTCCGGAGGATGCTTTTGGCATGTTGCCACTTTCCGTTTGCGCTCTTATTGAGTTTGCATTTTGGATAATGTTGGCTTTGATGGTAAAGTTGGGAAATTGCCCACCGGATACATGACAGCCGGATATGGCACAGTTTGCATTGATGATAGCTAATACACTCCCGGATAATGTTGCCGGATTGTCTTCACATCTTTCATTGGACCCGCCGTTTCCGATTGGATCAGGCTCAGGATCATCACTGCTACATCCAATAGCCACGGCTATTGCAAGGATTGTCAAGAAGATTACGCTGTAGTTTTTCATTTTTTTTAGTTTATATGGTTAAAGATGATTTCGTTTAAATCAGGCAATAGTTTTCCCGAAGGCATGGATATTGGTCCTGCCGATAATATTGGTTTTTGCTTGAAGAAGTTGATTCGTAAAGGGAACTTGTCCCTAAATTGCTACCAATTGTATTTCATACCTATCCAGATTCCGGTGCTTTTTAGGTTTACATTGTATTCACCCACTCCAGTGATGGGCAGCTTGACATAAGGTTCTATCTGGATGGCCAATTTTTCTGTTAGTTGTCGCTGATAGCCAGCACTGAGATTCAATACACCTAAGTAGTGGTTGTTTTTGTTGTCCACCCTGTTGCTGTAGGGTGGGACTCCCGAATTCATTTCCGGTTCTATCTGATATTTTTCAGTTAGCATTAGATAGGAAGACAGTCCAGAACTGATATACCACCTTTGCAAACTTTCATGGCTGTTAAGGTAGTATCTGACAGCGATGGGAATGTCAAGGATATAGCAATCTCCCCTTATTGCATTGGTGCTGGGCTGGTATCCTCCGGTATTTGTTTGGTAGTCTGCTTTATAGGTTTTGAAGGCATAGAGTAAGCCTGCGTTGATGCTGATTTTTTCCCGGACGAAATATTCGAAATTGACACCGATGTTGCTTCCCACTCCATGGATATCAAGGATATTCACGGCACTGACATCTGGAGATAGGATCAACGTAGTAGAGAACCTGGCATAATCTACAGGTTTTTTGACCTTGGTATCTTGGGCGAGTTCCACTTCTTTCTCGGGAATTTGGACTGCTGATTTCTCCATAATGGAGTTGAACTTAGTATCCAAATCCATAAAGGCTTTTATGTCAGGCTTTGTCAAGGTAGTTGTTATCGGAAGACCTGTCGATTGCTGTTCCTTTTGGCCAGATATTGTAGAAAGGAGTCCATTTGGAAGCTGTTTTTGGTTTTTCTCCAGCGTATTCTGATAATCGATATTCGGAGAATCATTGTCATGCTGTCTATCCGTATTATCGCTGGCAGATGTTCCACTACTTTCCTTTGGAGTATTCTGTTTCTGGGTTACCGTTGCAATATTATATTGGTCTGAATTGGAAATCTCCCCGGGGCTTTTGACCCACCACCATATGGAGAGCAACAGCACAGTTACACCTCCCAGAAAGAGCATGTACTTGGCTAAGCCAGCGGATTTGCCTAACCCGGTAGGGGGAGGCGCGTCCAGTTTGGATTGCATTTTCTTCCAGTCATCTTCTTGGTACGGGATATCGTACTTGTCCAAAGCGTTCCGAAGAATATTATCCAGCTCATTGTTTGTTAAGTTGTCCAACTTCTTCTTCATGGTTTTTTTTGATGAGATTCCTGAGGTTTTCCCTAGCTCTCGAAAGTCCGGACTTTGATGCCCCTACAGAAATTTGGAGTGTCTCGGCGATTTCGTCATGCGAGTATCCTTCTATTACATAAAGGTTGAATATAGTCCGATATGCAGGACTGAGGGATTGTATCAACTTGATGGTGTCTTGATATGAAAGATCATCCAACACGTTGCTTCCGTTTTCGGTCAATTCAGTCAAATGTTCTAGATCTGTCTCATTTTTGAATTTTCCGTACTTTTTTGTGTGGTTGATGGCTGTGTTTATAAGAATTCTCCGAAACCAGCTTTTAAAGGGCTTCTCTCTATCAAATTGTTGCAAATTGTCAAAGACCTTTACAAAACCGTCGTTGAGAACCTCTACGGCTTCCTCCCTTGTTGAGGTATAGCGTAGGCTTATACTCATACCATAGCCGTGAAATTGCCTGTAGAGCATTTCCTGACTTCTCCTGTCCTTTCGGATAGAGCCATCTAATATGGTAGGGTTTGGTTCTGAATCCACTTACATCAAGCCTTGTAATAGCCTATACAACCTGGACCGTCCAGACGTTGCGTCTATGAATAATAATTTTTTCTTTTATTTTGAATATATCGATATGATCTCCGAATCTGGGATCGTTTCAGACTTAAGACCCAAATTCTATATATAATCTACGATTATATTTCCAGAGATAAAAAAAAAAGTGGCTTGTGTTTGTAATAGGGGGGATTTAATAAATTGGTATTTTTTTATCCAACAATCAAAAAGTAAAAGAAAACACTGATCAATAAGGTCAATACAATATGGATGATCACGGACATTCTGTGGCTCTGGGATTTCCTATCAAAGCGCTCTTCTATCAATTCAGAATACAGCTCGGGATTTCTATTTTCAATCCCAACATGCTGTTTAGCATAAGGGCTATCAGCCATTTTGCTTCTAACATTCAGTATACTTCTGTTGTCTTTGCTGGATTGAATCATGTTCAATCCTGATGTTCCACCTGCCATAATCTTGGGTTTATTTGAACACAAGATAATAAACGAAGGTCTCAAATCAAAATTTAGGCGAGGGCAGAAAGGGTAATTGCTTTTATCCAAAATAAACCTTCGGGGGTTTGGAACTTTATCACCCCATTGGACTGTGTCCCCACAGACCAATCCACCAAATTGGACAACCCTCGAAGTTTCTCACTTTGAAATTGTTAAAAGTGATTTCCTTGGAAGGACTGGATAAACAAGTTGTTGTTTGGGTTTTTTAGCCAAAAATGAAATGGTTGATTGAATTTTTAAAGTTTGATGATTTATCTCTTGAAAATTTACGAAAGCATTGGATCATTTCCTTATTTTTGGGCCATGTCTATTACAATGCCTAACCTATTGCCAAAATTACAAAATTTAGCTGCCCAATTGGAGGGTGAGCTGAAACTTGATTCCCTTACGAAAACACTTTATGCTACAGATGCTTCAGTGTACAGAGAAGTGCCTTTGGCAGTGGCATTTCCCAAGTCAGAAGCTGATATTCAGCAATTGATCCATTTTGCAAAGGAAAATAGGACCTCCTTGATACCTAGGACTGCGGGGACCTCCCTTGCTGGGCAATGTGTGGGAAATGGGATTGTAGTGGATGTATCGAAGCATTTTACAAAGATTCTTGAGTTCAACAAAGAAGAGAAATGGGTTCGGGTACAGCCTGGAGTGGTGCGGGATGAGTTGAATCTTTTTCTAAAGCCACATGGATTGTTTTTTAGCCCAATCACATCTACAGCCAACAGGGCAATGATTGGAGGAATGGTGGGGAATAATTCTTCCGGTACCACTTCAATTGTATATGGTACGACCAGGGAAAAGGTGATTTCATTGCATACCCTATTGAGTGATGGAAGTCCAGCTGTTTTTGGACAGATTGACAAGGGAGAGTTTGAAAGGAAATGCAGCTTGGATACCCTTGAAGGAAAGTTGTATCAGCAGGTCAAAGCAGAGCTCTCGAATATTGGGAATCAAAATAACATCAGGGAGAATTTTCCCAAAAAATCAATCCATAGAAGAAATACAGGCTATGCTGTTGATTACTTGTTGGAATCGGAGATTTTTACAGAAAATGGAGAAAAATTCAACTTCTGTAAGCTGTTGGCAGGTTCTGAAGGGACTTTGGCATTCACTACAGAAATAAAGATAGCATTGGATCCACTTCCTGATCCGGTGGAGGTAGTTGTGGCTGCACACTTCCATTCCATCCATGAAAGCATGAAAGCTTCCCAAGTAGCCATGAAGCATCCGGCTACTGCGGTGGAATTGATGGACAAGATTATTTTGGATTGTACCAAAGAAAGTATAGAGTATTGTAAGAACCGCTACTTTGTGGAAGGGGATCCAATGGCTTTGTTGATGGTAGAATTTACTGGGAAGACAGAGGCAGAAGCACGGATTAAGGCTGATAAATTAATCCTTGATCTCCAACATGGAGGCTTGGGCTATGCATATCCCGTGATTGAGCCAAGTATGACCAAATCTGCTTGGGCATTGAGAAGTGCTGGATTGGGGCTTTTGGCTAACATACCCGGTGATGCAAAAGCAGTGGCTTGCATCGAGGACACCGCAGTGGATATTGAAGATTTGGCAGATTATATTGATGAATTTGACAAGATGATGGAGGCGTATGGGCAGCAGCCTGTGCACTATGCCCATGCTGGAGCGGGAGAGATCCACCTACGTCCGATTTTGGATTTGAAGAAAAAATCAGGTCAGGATGAATTTTACAATATCTCATTGGATGTAGCCAAATTAGTGAAAAAATACAATGGCTCCCTGAGTGGTGAGCATGGTGATGGCAGGGTGAGGGCACCATTTATCCCATTGATGGTGGGAGAAGAAAATTATCAGCTATTCAGAAGAATCAAGTATACTTGGGATGAGGATAATATTTTCAACCCGGGAAAAATTGTGGACACAGCTCCGATGAATACCTCCTTGAGATACGAAGCTGATATGGAGACACCTGTCCACAAAACCTTGATTGATTTTAGCCAGATAGGTGGGATTCTCCGGTTGGCTGAAAAATGCAATGGGTCTGGTGATTGCCGCAAGCTTCCAGAGTCTGGAGGGACGATGTGTCCGAGCTATCAAGCCACCCGCAATGAAAGGGATACTACAAGAGGTAGAGCCAATACCTTAAGGGAATTCCTGACATTGGACAAAAAGGAGAATGCTTTTGACCATCCAGAAATCAAAGAGGCATTGGATCTATGCCTCTCTTGCAAGGGATGTACAGCCGAGTGTCCGTCCAATGTAGACATGGCAGCCATGAAGGCAGAATTTCAGTACCAGTATCACAAGACGCATGGAGTTTCACTCCGTTCAAAAACCTTTGCGCATATCAATAGCTTAAATGAATTGGGTTCGAAAGTGTCAGGGTTGGCAAATTTTGGATTATCTAATTCATTGACAAGTGGACTGATGAAGTCCTTCCTTGGAGTAGCACCCAAGAGAAATCTTCCAGCTATTTCCAAAGTGAGTTTAAGAAAATGGTACGAAAAAAACTATCAATCACTTCCTCAAAGTGCCAAGAAAATCAAGGGGTTATATCTGTTTGTCGATGAATTTACAAACTATAATGATACTGAAATAGGCATCACTGCGGTCAAGTTGCTAAAGAAATTAGGCTATGATGTAAAAGTGGTCCAGCATGAAGAAAGTGGAAGGTCGGCTTTGTCTAAAGGGCTTTTGGAGAAAGCGAGAAAGCATGCTGATGCAAACGTCAGGGTGTTTCAAGACATCATTGATGGCAATACGCCTTTGGTAGGGATAGAACCATCGGCGATTTTGGGTTTCAGGGATGAATATCCCAAGCTAGTAAGTGAAGAGTTGGTAGAAGGAGCCAAAAAACTCAAATTCCATACGCTATTGATAGATGAATTTATTGGTAGGGAAATAGCGTCAGGAAACATCACTCCGGAGATTTTTACCAAAGAATCCAAGAAGATCAAGCTTCATGGGCATTGCCACCAAAAGGCATTATCCTCACTTTCATGGACCCAAAAGTTGCTGTCTTTACCTGTAAATTACCAAGTGGAAGTCATCCCTTCGGGTTGCTGTGGAATGGCGGGATCCTTCGGGTACGAGGCTGAGCATTATGATGTCAGCATGAAAATCGGTGAAATGGTCTTGTTCCCAGCTGTTCGGGAGGCATCATCAGATACGCAGATTGTTGCTCCAGGGACTTCATGCAGACACCAGATCAAAGATGGTACGCAACGCAATGCAAAACATCCGGTAGAGGTATTGTGGGAGGCTTTGTTGTAGTTGACTATAAACCTGAGTTCGACTATTCTCACTTTGTCAAAACGGTTATAAATGGTTTCAAATTCTTATTAATGTATCAATCTGGGGGAAAACCCCTCACCTTTAGGAGAAGACTTAAGTGTTTTTACTTTGTGATTCTTGTGGTAAAAATTATAACCACAAGGATCACCGAGTTTTTCACACAGAACACTAAGTCTCGGATGCACTTTAGTCGCCTTTAAGCGAAATCAAACCCCTCGGTCTTTAGCCGATAGTAGTTTGGTTGACCAGATTGGAAGGATATAGAATTATTTTAAGACAACTAGCGTCATCTATTTTTTTATCCGTCCAAAATCTCTTTGTTTTGCCTATCTTGATTTTTGATTATGAAGAGCAAACCATTTATCATTTATAAATCCTCCGCAGGCTCCGGTAAGACTTACACACTTACCATGGAGTACCTCAAGCTGGCACTCAAAAATCCCCAAAGCTTTAGATCTATTTTGGCTGTAACCTTTACCAATAAGGCTACCCAAGAGATGAAGGAGAGGATTGTCAAAGAGTTGAAGCGACTCAAGGACAATGTCAAGCCTGGGGAGACGATGGATGCGGAGATCATGAGTGCCTTAGGGCTCTCGGAAGTGGAATTGAAGTTGCGCGCATCGCAGACATTGACTGCGATACTCCATGATTATGGTAGATTTTCTGTAAGTACAATCGATAGTTTTTTCCAAAAAGTCGTCCGTGCTTTTGCCCGGGAAATGGATCTCAATGCCAAGTTTGAAGTTGAGTTGGACCAAGATGCTGTTTTGGAAAGGGTAGTGGATAGGGTGCTGATGCAGGTGATGGATGATGGGTTTTTGCACAAATGGCTTGTGGATTATGCAATCGAGCAAATCCAAAGAGGCAAGTCTTGGGATGTGAGAAGAAATATTAAAGAGCTCGGGAGACAGATTTTTCAGGAGGATTTCAAAAAATATGCTCCTGAAATCAGGGTTTTCCTAAAGGATAAAAACAACATCACAGCGCTCCAGCAATTTATCCAGCTTCGAAAAAAGGAAATCATCAATATTACGCTTGAACTCAAGGAACAAGCCAACCAAATCAGAATAGCCAATGGCTTGGAATGGATTGATTTTGCAGGATCTTCAAGATCTTTTGCACTCAAATTTGACCAGTTGGGGGACAAAAATTCCCCAGTTCCTAGTTTGACAGACCTTCAGCAGCTCTTAGTCCACACCGAAGATGCCTGGTTTGCAAAAACGAGCAAGCGAAAAGATGCCATTATAACAGCTTATCATCAAGGTTTGGGGCAAATATTGTCCCAATTTGAACCACTTTCGACCAAGTGGAATACCTTGGATGTGATTGCGAAAAATAGTTATGTGTTTGGGATATTCAAAAACATGCTTGAAGAACTCACTGCACTCAAAGAGGATGAAAACATGCTTCTGATCTCTGACGCCAATGAGTTTTTGAAGGAAATAACCAAAGAAAATGACGCCCCATTTATCTATGAAAAAGTGGGCAACCAATATAGAAATTACCTGATAGATGAGTTTCAAGACACCTCGGGTTTTCAGTGGGCAAGTTTCAAGCCCTTATTGGAAAATTCACTTGCGCAGGGACACACGAACCTGCTGGTGGGAGATGTAAAGCAGTCTATCTACAGGTGGAGGGGTGGTGAAATGAAACTGTTGCTGCAGCAGGTGGAAGATGAGATTGGAAGCGAAAACGTCGAAAACAAAGAGTTGGATACAAATTTCAGGAGTCTTCCCAATATCATCAATTTTAACAATGCGCTTTTCAAAAAGCTGCCAATGTCCTTTGAAGAAACAGTAAGGGCAAAATATGGAGCAGAAGAGGTGGTGGCGATTATATCCAAAGCATACAAAGATGTCCACCAGAATATCTCGAAGACAAAAGCATCCTCCGAATTCAAAGGAAAGGTCCAGATATCATTTTTGGAAGAAGACAAGGAGCTGGAGGATGAAGGGAAATTCGACGCATTGGCTTTGGCCAAATTGCCTGAAATGGTCATGGGTTTGCAGGATAAGGGTTATGACTTGCGGGACATTGCTTTTCTAGTCCGTAGGAAATCAGAAGGAGAGGCGATCGCAGATACCTTGATGGCATTTGCTGCCGGTAATGAAGACCCCAATTATGGCTTTGATGTATTGTCGGATGAGAGCATGTTTCTTTTCAAATCAGCCTCTGTGAAAGCCTTGGAAGCAGGCTTGAAATACCTCCATCAGCCGGACGATCAAGTACAACTCAAGACCATGTGGTATTACCGCACGGTCTTGGTAGACGGTTCTATCAACCATGAACTGTTTGCTTTGGATAGAATTCCAGATGTTTTGAAGACCAAAGTAACTGAATTTGCAAAAAAAGAAACATTGCTTTTGCAATTGCCTTTGATGGAAGCCGTGGAGGAATTGATCACTATCCTTGATCTTCAGGAGATAGGGTTGGAGCGGGCATACATCTCAGGTTTCAAAGAGGCTGCTTATGATTTTACTTCCAACAATAGGGCGGATTTGGCAGGCTTCCTTACGTGGTGGGAAGAAAATCGGGGTAAAAGAACAGTCAAAATACCGGATGGGCATAATGCCATGAGGATATTGACTATCCACAAGTCCAAGGGCTTGCAGTTCAAAGTAGTGGTTATGCCATTTTTAAAGTGGGATATATTTGACCATAAAAAATCAAATATAGTTTGGGCGCCTTTCGAGGATAAGGAGAATAAGCTTTCCGCTGTATTGCCATTGACCCTCAATGCTGATTTGGCAAAATCAGATTTCCATGAAATATATGCCGAAGAAGCGATTTTGGCATATTTGGATAGCTTGAATATGATCTATGTTGCACTTACGAGAGCGGAGGAGGTATTTTTGGGATTTGCCCCGTTCACTGAAAAAATCAACAATTTGAACAATATTCAAGTCCAGCTGCAACAGGTTTTGGCTTCCTCTACAGATGAATCAGGAGCTTTAAGCCTTTCTGGACATTTTGATTCAGAGAATAAAGTTTTCGATTTTGGAGATTGGCCAGCCATCTCCCAAAAAGATAGCAAAGCATCCAAAACTCTAGAATTAAGGTGGGCTTACCAAAATTGGTCACAGCTATTACAGGTAAAAAAATATGCAGTTGATTTTTCGGTAGAAGGGTTGGAACAAAGAAAGAAGCGGAACTTTGGCTTAATCGTCCATGAAATCCTGGAAGTTTCAAAAAGCAAAGAGGAAGCAAAACTGAATCTTTCGGCCTTCTATTTTGATGGCAGGTTGACTGAATCAGAAAAACAGGAAGTGGAATTGCAACTCGACGTGCTTTTCTCCAATAAGCTTTTTGCTTCTTGGTTTGAATCTAAAGGAATATTGCTTGCAGAGCAGGGGATTTTGTTGCCCGGGGGAAAACAGAAACGACCCGATAGGATTATTGTGGACAAAGAACATTGCATGGTGATAGATTTCAAAACTGGGGAAGCCTACGAAAAGCACCAAGTACAAGTGAGGGAATATATGGAATTAGTGAAAAAGTTGAGCGGAAAGTCCGTAAAGGGGTATCTCTGCTATTTGGAAACTTGTGAAATCGAAGAAGTATATGCATAGTTTTTTGAAAGATACCGCCGCAAGGATTCTGGAAGAGCAAACAAACCTCCAGGACTTGGTCATTATCCTGCCGAATAGGAGGGCAGGACTCTTCTTTACCCAGCATCTTGGCAGTCTGATTGAGAAGCCAACATGGATGCCTGATATCAAGACAATCGAGGATATCTTCTACCTATATGCAGGCCAAAGACCGGCTGATGATCTGACTTTGATCTTTGAACTGTATAAAGTATACAAAACAGTCCATCCTGCTCCTGAGCCTTTTGACAAATTCTATTTTTGGGGAGAAATGATGCTCAAGGATTTCAATGACGTCGATCAGTTTATGGCCGAAGCAAAGAAGCTTTATCATCATCTTTCAGAAATCAAAGATATTGAATCAGATTTAAGTTTCTTGACTGAAAGTCAGATAGAGTTGATCAAGCAGTTTTGGAGTTCCTTTGATCAGCAGGATAGAAGCCACCAAGAAAAATTCCTTAGGTTTTGGCAATTGCTGAACCCAATCTATACTGCTTTCCAGGCAGCATTGGATGTTTCCGGTTTGGCCTATTCAGGAAAATTGTATAGAAAAGTGGCGGAAAATCTGGAAAGCATTCCCAAGCCGGACAAAAAATACATGTTCATTGGTTTCAATGCCTTCACTACGACTGAAGAAAAATTGATCAAACACTTTATAGCAACATTTGGGGCAAAGATCTACTGGGACATTGATGCCTATTATTTGGATGATGCGAACCAAGAGGCTGGGTTGTTTTTTAGGGACTATCAAAAAGACAAGGTATTTGGACCGACATTTCCCGAAAAAAACCCTGAACATATCCAAACCAGAAAAGCCAACATCCGGACTTATGCAACTCCGCTGAAGACCAATCAGGCAAATTTGGTGGGTTCAATATTGGAAAAAGTGCAGGCTGGTGAGTCATGGGAGGAGACAGTTGTCATCCTTCCCGATGAGCAGATGTTGTTTCCCATTCTGCATACCCTTCCCAAGAATATTGACAAAGTGAACGTTACAATGGGGTATCCGGTGAAAAATGCCCCTGTTTATGCTTTTTTGGAAGCGGTATTGGAGATGCAGCGTTTCACAAAACTAGAAGACGGAAAGATATTGTTTTACCATAAGCCTGTCAGGGATTTGCTATCCTCCATATACCTCAAATCAGCCAATCCGAATCACAGTAAGACGTTGATGGTAGATATTCAGGAAAAAAACCAGATTTATATTTCCCAGGAAGAACTTCATAAAGGAGGGGCATTTTTTGAATTGGTTTTCCAAAAATTAAGTTCAGACAAGCTGTTTCCATACGTCTCAACCCTTATTGAGGAGTTGGCAAGCCGATTGGAGGATGAACCTTTGCAGCGATCCTATCTCTACCAGTGCTTCAAACAGTTGAACAGGTTGCGGTCAATTTTTGAGCAGGAGGATTCCATAGATGTGGAATTGGAGTTTTTCATCAGGCTTTTTAGACAGGTATTTCGGGAAGTCAAACTTCCATTTGAGGGTGAGCCACTTCAGGGTTTGCAGTTGATGGGTGTATTGGAGTCCAGAAACCTTGATTTTAGACGTGTGATCATCTGCAACATGAATGAAGATAGTTTTCCACCTTCCGCAGGATTGAACTCCATGATACCCTTTAATATCAGGCGGGCTTTTGGCTTGCCTGTCCAAGAACAGAATGATGCCATTTATGCCTATACTTTTTACCGTCTATTGCATAGTGCCGAAGAAGTGCACATGATCTATACCACTGCTTCGGATCAGGGCAAGGCTGGAGAGAAAAGCAGGTATGTCCAGCAAATGATGGTTGAGATGGGACTTGAGGTGGAAGAGGAGGTAATCTATGTTCCCATAGACCTTAAAAATACCCGGGAAATCAGCATTGATAAGAGCACTGAAGTATTGAATATCATGGATAGGTATATCGTCCAGCCTGATGGAATGGCCAAGACTTCCTTTTCACCTTCGGCTTTGAGTGTCTACCTGGACTGTAGGTTGAAATTTTATTTGCAATACCTCGCAAATATCAAGGAAAAGGATGAAGTGAAGGAAGAAATTGATGCGATGGTTTTTGGGAATTTGGCACACTACAGCATGGAATTCCTCTATGAAGGATTTCAGAAGCGCAAGAATAGGGACACATTGGAGAAAGGTGACTTTCAGGAGTTGAAGGAAAAATGGGTATTTCCTGCCATAGAAAAGGGTGTGAGGAAATTCTATCACTTGGAAGATGATGCAGAAACCAAGTTGAGTGGGCAGATGGCCATTGTACGGGATGTTTTGCAGAAATACCTCACCCGTCTGCTTGAAATTGACGAAGAATCGGCACCTTTTAGGATTGTGTCTATGGAAAAATCCCACCATGCCCATTTCGAAATCAATACTCCGCAAGGAGCTGCATCGATCTCACTCAAGGGATTGATAGACCGGGTTGATGAGCAAAATGGCTTGATTAGGCTTATTGACTACAAGTCAGGTGCGGACAAAAAGGATTTTGCGAGTATTGAGAGCCTTTTTGACCGTGATGATAAAAATAGGAACAAAGCAGCTATGCAAACCATGTACTATGGATTGCTCTATCAGGCAATGAATCCTGGGAATACCCTTGCTTTGAAACCTGCGATCTTCAATTTCAAGGAGATATTCCAGGATGATTTCAATCCATACCTACAGGAAAAGGAAGCCCGTAAACCCGGAATAGAAGTGAATGATTATAGAGATTACGATAAAAGTTACCAAGAAGGCTTGAGAATACTTTTGGAAGAGCTTTACGATCCAGGTGTTCCTTTTTCCCAAACCGATAACCTTGAAAAATGTAAGTATTGTCCCTATGTTGGGATTTGTGGGAAATGAGAGACGATGGTGTAATATATCAAAAAAATCTTTCCTTGGTTTGTGTCCCCATAGACCATAAATTGCTATCCTGTCCACCTTCGCTTGTGTCCTTCAAATGGAAACACTATGAATTGGGATGGCGCTTTAGCCCATCCATTAGAAATATTGATCTAGTCCTACCCTTTCATATCCACCCCGCGATTTCATGGTACATAGACAGCATGGATTTCGCCGATTCTCACAGATTTTAAAAATTGTGATTTAGTGTTTCTGTGGTAATGACAATGTTGTTTGAAAAGGGAGATATGTGAGGGTAGTTTCAAGCTGCACCTAGATGGTCTCAAAATTTCACCTTTTGAAGCTTCGGATAAATCTCAGCAAGTGCCCCAAGTGCAGCCGAACCATACCACTCGACCAGTTCCATTTTGAGAACTCCCGCTTGTACTGCTGGGTCTGAATTGGTAAGTGTTTCAGCTTCTGATTTTGTGGTCACATCAAAGATAAATATCCCCCTCTTGTCACCTCCATCTATAAATGGTCCTGCCAAGACCAGTTTACCTTCTTCTGCCAACTTGTTGATATTGGCCATATGGCCTTTTTGGATTTCAATGCGTTCTTCTTTTGAATATTCATTGACACGGTCTCCAGCCAATAAAAATGCCATGACGTACCTTTTCATACCATAATCATCAGCACCTAGTTTTTTCACCAAAGCTGAGTCGTATTCCGAATTCTGCGCAAAAGAGATTGCTGGAAGGCAAAGAAGGAAGCCAAAAGTCAATATAAGATTTTTCATAGGGTTGATTGGTTTTAGAAAGTATTTATCAAGATCCACACTAAGCTTCTAAACTTTTTTGGTTAGTGATTGGTGGGGTAGTAGAATCCTTGGTTCATTATACTTGGTACATGGTACCAAAATGTTGATTAGAAGTTATGGGTTTAGAATGTATTTATCAAGATCCGCACTAAACGCCTAAACTCTAAGCCCCTAAACTTAATCAATAACCCACTCAGTTGATAACTCAATCTTAAATCTACCCTCTAAAATCGACAATCTAAAATTTTCTCCCCTTTACTGAATGATCAAAGAAACAGTATCTGCCTTGGTCCTGATTTTTAGCCAATCATGAAAGCGTTTCGTTTCCTGATCGTTTGGCCTTTGTCTGAATTTGGCATAAGCCATCAGCAAGGTGTCTTGTTTGTTTTCTTGGATATTGGCAACAATCGCCCTGTTCAGGGAGAAACTTTGAAGGCCTGTATGGTTGATTTTGGCTTCTTTTGCGAGATCCATCACCTGTTTGCTGGATTCTGCATATTGTGATAGTTCATTTTCCAAAAAGGATATCTTTTGGTCTTTGTTTTGGATCAGCAATTCATTTCTTTCATACAGGTCTTTCAAAACATCAGATCTCAAAAGGTTGAGATCTGTCCCGGTGTCTCCACTTTGCTTGATTTTCAGGTGGGTTTTGGTTAGGCTAAAAGCCTTCAGCTTATTCTGGAGTCTTAAGATTTCTTCATCATTGATCCTTTCACCTATCAGGGATATTTCTATACCGCTGCTGTCTGCGTTGTAATTCAGGGTACTTGCGATGATTTGGGTTTTGGGGAAATCCATTTCTGTACTGATAAATTCTTTGGCATTCTTTTCCCAAAAAGTCCTGGTGACAATGTTGTAGGCCAAATAGACACTTGGGATTACTGTCAGCAATGTAAAAATCGTAATGTATCTTTTCACTGTTTTTTCCCTTTTTGGGTCTAAAAATTCCTTTTTTGGGAATTTCATAAACCGGACGATCAGGTAAGTAGAAAGGCTGATAAAAACCGAATTGATGAAAAATAGGTAAAATGCTCCAAAGAAGTAATATAGGTTTCCGGTGGCCAGTCCATAGCCGGCGGTACAGAGTGGAGGCATCAAAGCTGTTGCGATTGCGACACCGGGAATGGCATTGCTCTTTTCTTTCCTAGAACCTGCCACTATCCCTGCCAACCCACCAAACAAGGCTATCAAGACATCCCAAATGCTGGGTTCTGTCCTTGCCAGCAGCTCTGATTGGGCTTCGTTGAGAGGGGTGAAGGAGAAGTATATCGTGCTGGTCAGGATACTGATCAATACGGCAATCCCAAGGTTCTTCAATGATCGTTGAAGCAATTCGAAATCATTGATACCTGCCGCCATTCCTATCCCCATGATGGGACCCATGAGGGGGGATATCAGCATGGCACCGATGATGACTGCGGTGGAATTTACATTCAATCCTACGGAAGCGACAAAGATTGCAAAAATCAAAATCCAAAGGTTTGCGCCTTTGAACTCTATGTTTTTCTTGACATAATCGATTGTCTCCAGTTCATCTTCTTTCCCCTCATGTAGATCGAATCTATCCTTAAAAAATAGGAGTGCCATCAGTATTTTCCTCCTGATTCCCACATGTTCTTTATCCGTATTGTCCTTCATTATTCTTTTTTGTTAAGGTTACCAAGATAAAGAATTTTTTAAAAACACAGTCAGATAAAAGGAATGATTTCCTACCTGCGGCTTGTCGGTAGTGGTGCTTGATTTAGGAAGATAGGGGAGATGGTTTTGATGGAATATTACCAATCTTAGTCTAGGTGTATTGTCCAAAAAGAGCATTCGATTCCACTTGTATAGATTCAAATTTTCAATTTTTATTGGATGAATTTGCCAAAAGGTGAAATACCGTCGGTGAATTGTGTTTTTAAATCTAAGATTATTTTCCTTCAAAACATCCATATAGTATAAGATGAGCAATAGTTTATTATGTATTTGATTTAAAACATCTTAAACTAATTTTAGCCAAGGCTAAATTAGGTAGAGCTAAATTATTTAGTTTAGACTAATAATGTTTTTGTGTTAAGAATTGCTTCAACTATGGATAAAATCTTACTTTTGTTTAAACCGATTTGTTGAGCCTGAATAAATCTGTTTGACGTGTTTTCCCGTAAGGAATAATATACCTGTTTTGAAATTCAAAAATGTTTTAACAAAGGCATTGTTCAGAGACCATGCGTAAAGAAATAAATACAATTATTTTTGTAGATGATGATAAAATCCAACACATGATCAATCGAAAAAATATGATCCGTGTGAGGCCTGATTTAGAACTCAAGTTTTTTGATGATCCTTTTTCGGCATTAAATTGGCTTGAAACAGAAACAGCGGACCTGCTTTTACTTGATATCAATATGCCCGAGATGAGTGGGTGGGAGTTTTTGGAATTGTTAAATCAGAAAAATATAAATATTGATGTGAACATGTTGAGTTCATCAATGGATCCAGATGATCTGGCAAGAAGTCAAGATTTTGATTTGGTAACCGGCTTTTTGATCAAGCCATTGGGAATTGATATTATAGAGGAATTGCTTAAGTGATAGTTATTCTATAATAATTTAAATTGATTACTTTAGAGCTTTATTTTAAATTCTTATGTCAGAAATTATCGCAAGAAATAAACCTGTCATTTCAAAAAAGATTGATAAGTTTTTCACCGGATTGGCGAGTGCTTTCAATTTTGTAAAGAGGTTTTTTCAGGAAGTTTGGTTTCCCCCCTACGAGTTCAAGGAAATCCTTAGGCAATGTTACGAAATTGGCTATAGATCCCTTCCATTGATCTCCCTAACGGGTTTTATCGTGGGAATCGTTTTTACGAATCAATCCCGGCCCTCATTGGCTGAGTTTGGGGCAGCTTCATGGTTGCCTGCCCTGATATCAATCGCCATCATCCGAGCCATGGGACCGTTGGTGACAGCCCTGATCGCAGCAGGTAAGGTAGGTTCGAGTATAGGCGCCGAAATCGGATCCATGAAGGTAACCGAGCAAATTGATGCAATGGAAGTATCGGCGATCAATCCATTCAAGTATTTGGTGATTACCAGAACCATCGCAACTACACTGATGATACCGATTCTGGTGTTGTATACAGATTTTGTCGCTTTGATGGGGTCCTTTATCAATGTCAATCAAAATGAACTAGTCAGCCTGTCCACCTTCTTTGTGCAGGTTTTCGAGGCTGTTTCATTTTTGGATGTCTTCTCATCCCTGATCAAATCACTCGTTTTCGGTTTTACGATTGGGATAGTTGGCTGCTACAAGGGCTATAATTCATCCAATGGAACTGAGGGGGTTGGAAAAGCTGCAAACGCATCGGTAGTAATGTCAATGTTCTTGATTTTTATAGAAGAGCTCCTGGCACTCCAAATTGTAAATGCCATACGTTATGCATAGTGAAGAAGAAATGAAAGTAGTAGAGATCAGGGGATTGAAAAAGTCCTTTGATGAAAATCATGTGCTGAAAGGGGTAGACCTTGATCTGTATAAAAGCGAAAACCTCGTGGTATTGGGCAAGTCTGGATCTGGGAAATCGGTTTTGATTAAGTTGATGGTTGGTTTGCTGAAGCAAGATGAAGGTGATATCAGTATTTTCGGCAAAAACACGAAAAAACTTCCCCTTAAAGAGCTTAATAAATTAAGATTGAAAATCGGCTTTGCTTTTCAGGCATCAGCGCTATATGATAGTATGACCGTAAGAGAGAATTTGGAATTCCCTCTGACCAGGAATGTAAAGAACCTGACCAGGAAGGAAATCAATTCGAAGATTGAAGGCTTGTTGGATTCCGTTGGGCTTCCCAAGACGATCAACCAGATGCCTGCTGAGCTATCAGGCGGTCAGAAGAAAAGAATCGGTATCGCAAGGACTTTGATCCTGGAACCTGAGATTATGCTTTATGACGAGCCTACAGCTGGACTTGATCCTACGACCTGTATTGATATCAACAACCTGATCAACCAAGTGAGGGAGGAGTACAACACTTCCTCGATAGTGATTACCCATGACCTGACATGCGCAAAAGTGACAGGTGATAGAATGGCTGTATTGATAGATGGTCAGTTTGAAGCTATTGGAACATTTGACGAAGTATTTACAAATGCCACCGACCCAAAAATAAAATCATTTTATGACTATAATTTCATTAAATAATGAGAAACGATAATAAAAAATCTGTCCTTGTCGGCGTGTTCGTGTTATTCGGAATTGCGATCATGGTAGCCGGTATATTGACCCTTGGGGGTCAGCAAAAAAGATTTGTCAAGAGCATCAGCCTCAAAGCGGTTTTTGACGATGTAGCAGGTTTGCAGACGGGAAACAATGTTTGGTTTTCGGGTGTGAAAATAGGAACTGTGCGGAAAATCAACTTCTATGGGGATTCGCAGGTCGAAATCGAAATGAATGTAGAAGATAAGTCCAAAGAGTATATCCGAAAAGACTCAAAAGCAACAATCAGTTCAGATGGTTTGATTGGGAATAAGATTATTGTGATTTATGGGGGGACTACACAGGCACCTATTGTGGAAAATGGGGACAGGCTGATTTCTGAAATGCCATTGGATACCGATAAAATGATGGAAACCTTACAGGAGAACAACAATAACCTTGTGTCCATTACCAATGACCTAAAAATCCTGACTGGTAAAATCGCGGAAGGAGAGGGCATTATTGGGGCTGTTTTGACTGACAGCACTTTGGCGATCAATTTCAGGAATATATTGCTCAATTTGGAGAGTACTTCTGCCAAGAGCAAGAACATGCTTGCTGAATTGAATAGTTTTTCCGAAAACCTGAACAAAGAAGGGACGCTTTTCAATGACTTGGCGACTGATAAGGAATTGTATGGAAAATTGCAGAGTGCAGTTACAGATCTGCAAGGGACTGCTGACAATGCCCAAAAGATGACTGACAATCTCAGTACGGTGACAGAAAAACTCAATAGCACAGACAATGCCATTGGGACTTTGCTCAATGATTCCGAATTCAACAACACACTGAAAAGCACCTTTGTGAACTTGGATAGCTCTACCATGAACCTCAACAGGGGCTTGGAGGCATTGGAATATACTTGGCCATTTAGAAAAGGCTTTAGGAGAATGAATAAAGCTGAAGGGAATTGATCCTGGTTGAACCAAAGTCAATAGCTGTGGGTGAGCACATTCACGGTTTTTATGGTCAATAGAAATCTTCGACGCATTTTTCGTTTTTAGCGACAAGGGGCAAGGAGAATTTTCTCGGAAGTCACAATAAAAGGAGGCTCTTACCTAACGATGTTTAAGCATTGTGGACTAAGAGCCTCTTTGTTTGTATTGATTCTTTGTGATAAAATCGACTTGCACAATGATCGTTTATCACTAGACAATAGTTCAGGTGGCTAGCCCTTTTATCTTCTTAGAAAAAATGATTGTCCATGAGGTTTTAGGCCAAGTCCTGTAATCTGGTTTCAACGGAATAGATATATCTAAAATATAAAGAGATCAGGGCTAGACCGTATAGGGTTTGCCTCATTCCTATTTATAATTAGCATATTACCTTACTTTTTCCAAATCTTTGAATTCAATTTGGGCTTGACTCTTGTTCAACCCCTTGTGTACGACCCAAATCTTGTCAATCAGTAGTAATTCATGTATGGCCTATACAAAAGTCTTTGTATAATCCTTTCCCAATTCCTATCTTGAATCCTTAAATATTGAGTTTGTCTATCCATGTGGTATAAAATTAAGTCCTTGTTGAGGAAAATCACCAGAGTGTTTACATTAGATGGTTTTGCGCTATCTTCCGTGTGGGTTCAGCTGACAGCTATCTTCTTGGTCAGTGCAGTCAGTATTTTTGGAATGTCCCTCCTAATCGGAGATTTGCCGATGAGTTATAGGTTGTTTGCAGACCCTTCCAGTTATGCCTATTTGGAGTCTCGCAATGAACTTATCTTTGGAATCTTCCAGGTATTGCTGGGTTTGGTTTTGTTTTCCTTTATCATTTCCGTTTTATCGGCTGCATTGATCGGCTTGATAGAGAAAATCAAGAGTGGCACACTTTCCTTCAATAAGAAGGGGCATATTCTTTTTGTCAACTACAATATCAAGCTCCCCATGATTTTGGATGAGTTTGACATCAAGTCTTATCAGGACAAGAAAAAGCAAAAGGTTGTATTGCTATTCCAAAATTCTGCTACAGTGGCTGATTTTAGGACTGAAATGGACACGGGAAGGTGGCCGAATTTGGAGATTTATCTGAGGAAAGGTGATTTGCTGTCTTTCCAAACCTATCAACGGCAGGGGATATTTAAAGCTTTGGGCTTGGTGATTTTATCACCGGATGATGGTACTGCCAATTTTGATAGAGACAATTTCAACCTGAAGCTGCTCACCCTGCTTGTCAACAACAAGAAGTTTTTCGGATACCTATATGATCGGCACCTGGCCAATCAACCTGTGAAATGCCTCCTGGAGCTATCTGAAAACAAAGAAAGTAGACAGATTGCAAAGATGTTGACTACATATGAGGATGCGAATCTATTCGCCATAACTACCCCCAACGATGTCATTGGAAGTGTCATGTCCAGGGCAATGGTAGATATCAGCTATTACAATATTTTCTTTGAAACACTCTCTTTTGCCGGTCCAAGGATTCATTTTGTAGATCCCATGAAAATCAAAAAGGCAAACAATTTGGTAGGTAAAACTTTCAAAGACCTTTTACTATCATTTTCAGGTGGGAGTTTAATTGGTTTCTCCAGCGCCAAAGAAGGCAAATTGAATATTCAACTCTCGCCTTTTGAGAAGGTTTTGGCTGCTGGGGATTGGTTGATAATCCTGACGGACAATATCAAAGCTATCAAATGCGCGCCAACATCCAATTCCCCAATTGATGCCAAGGATGTATTGGCTCCCAATGAATTGAATACCAAAAATATAGCTGTAGTTGGTGATGCTTGGCCGATTGGGAATATTGGGGATTTTATTGATCGGAAAAGTTTGGAAAACCTGAACAAATCGCACTTTGTTTTTGGAACTGATGAAGCATATTTTACATCGGATTTTCAGCAATCTTTGATCCATTCAAAGTATGAAAATATTGTGATCAACCTCCGGGATGATCTTGGTTTTAGGCTTTCTTTGATTATGGCAAATATCAAAAAAGAAGAGATTGACTTTGGTTCAAAAATTATCACCATGGTCGAGAACCCTGTTACGGATCAATTGATTAGGGAACATTCATCCCAGATCAGTACTGTACTTTCACATCAGTTGGCGGCTAGGTACATAGCACAGTTGGCATTTCAGAAGAACCTTGAAGGCTTGTTTACCGAATTGGCATTTGCGGAAGGATCGGAATTCAACATCTTGGAAGTGGGAATCCATATCCCCAAGGATTTGTTGCGCAGCGCAAAAGAGTTGCAAGCTCTTTTGGCTTCTAAAAACTTGATTTATATAGGTGTGATTGATAAGGATAAAAACATCAAGCTTTCCGCCGTCGATTTTAAAGGCGTCAACCAAATTTTGGTTTTGAGTAGGGGGGATTTATAGGAGATTCTATTCTTCCCCCTCTTCAATTTTTTCTTCAACTTCCTCTTCCTCCTCCTCATTGGCTTCCATGCTTTGGTTATTGCCATTATTTTCAAGGTGAAGGACACAACCAATTGGGAAATGGTCAGAATTGACATCTGGATGAATGTTGATACGATTCAGGGTAAAATGTTCACTCACAAAAATATGGTCTAATGGCCACCTCAAGAAAAAATACTTCGCGTGGAAAGTATTGAACAAACCTCTGCCTCTCCTCAAATCCAGCAGGCCGCTTATCTTCAAAAACAGTTCACTGGAGTATGACCAACCCACATCATTCAAATCCCCAATCACAATGCATGGGCCCGCATGCTCTTTGGCTTTCTTCCCAACTTTAAGGATTTCTGCATCCCTGTCGGTACTTCTTGGATTTTCGCTCGGAACGGGAGGGGTTGGGTGAATACCATATATACGGATACTTTTCTCTGGACTAAGCACTAGATCCAACTCAATAGATGGGATTTCATCATCTATTAAGTAATTCACAGATTCATTCGTAAATTCATATTTGGAATAAAAGAGTAAGCCGTAAGTATTTTCAAGAGGGACTTCAATTTGGTAAGGGTAGTCTTTTTTGAATCCCTGGATTGCATCAGCCCAAGCCTGGTTGGTCTCCACAAGGAAGAATACATCGGGATTGACCTTTTCGATCAATGATATGGTCTTTTTGTATTCTGTATTGTGTTGGTACACATTCAGAACCATCAAGTGGATCGAATCGCTTTCATCTGACTGACTGTCTGCGATCATTTTTTCACCAAAGCTGGTGAATGGGAATATTTTTACTGCGAGAAATATGGCTAGGGAGGAGATTGTGATGATAAAGAATAGATCCAGCCATTCTGGATTCCTGTAGGATTTGATCAACCAAAATGCTAAAATTACCAGAGTAATGATGAATTTTTGCACCCTGGGATACTCAAATACCCTAAAAGTCCAGTTGTCATGTTTGATCAATGGCAGTAAGCCAGAGATTAGTATCAAAACTGAGATGGTGATTAAAATTTGCCTCATATGGTCAAGATTCTAGCAATGAATGGTTTTGCTTTGGGGTATTGTTGTCCCAATTGTGATTAATTCGCAAACTAATGAATTTTTATCTTTGGTTAGGGGTTATGTATGTGTATATTTTTAAAATGATTTTCCACTAAAAAAGAAGTCTATATTATGTCACTTAATCCTTTTAATGCTAAAAAAACAATTGCCACTTCCAAAGGTGAGTTCAATTATTGGAGTTTGGGCACACTTAAAGAAGCAGGATACAAAATCGATCAATTGCCATTTTCCATCAGAATTTTACTGGAAAATGCCCTCAGAAACTTTGATGATTTTGCAATTACCAAGGAACATATTGAAACTTTGGCCAACTGGTCTCCTGAATCCTCCGACAAAGATGTCCCCTTCAAGCCAGCTAGGGTTTTGATGCAGGATTTCACGGGGGTCCCGGCAGTGGTGGATATCGCATCATTGAGGGCCGAAGCAGTGAGAAAAGGAAAAGATCCCAATAAAATTAACCCCTTGATCCCAGTTGATTTGGTCATTGACCATTCTGTACAGGTGGATTATTTTGGGACGAATTATTCATACCAAAAAAACGTAGACGTAGAGTACGAGCGAAATGGGGAACGCTATCAATTTTTGAAATGGGCCCAAAAAGCATTCGATAATTTTTCTGTTGTCCCTCCGGGGATGGGGATTTGCCATCAGGTGAATTTGGAGTATTTGGCGCAGGGAGTGATCGCCAGGGATGGGAATGTGTTTCCCGACACCTTGGTGGGAACCGATTCACACACACCCATGGTGAATGGGATTGGAGTAGTTGCATGGGGTGTTGGTGGTATTGAAGCTGAGGCTGCCATCCTAGGCCAGCCTATTTATTTTATCATGCCGGAGGTTGTCGGGCTAAAATTGACAGGAAAGCTTCCGTTGGGAACCACAGCTACGGATATGGTTTTGACGATTACCCAACTTTTGAGGCAACATGGGGTGGTTGGTAAGTTTGTAGAGGTATTTGGATCAGGTTTGGATAATTTGACCGTTCCGGACAGGGCAACCATTTCCAATATGTCCCCTGAATTCGGTTGTACTGTGACCTATTTCCCCATCGATGACCGCACACTAGACTATATGTCCAAAACAAACAGGGAGGCCGATCAGATCAAATTGGTGGAAGAGTATACAAAAGCCAATATGCTGTGGAGGGAAGGTGAGGACAAGATCCAATACAGTTCGGTAGTTGAATTGGATTTAAGTACCGTTGAACCCACGGTATCTGGACCAAAGCGGCCACAGGATAAGATTTTGGTAAGGGAATTCAAACAAAAATTCGGAGAGCTTCTAAAAGAGGTCCATGGGAGGGAATATATTCCAATAGATAAAAGAGATGAAGGCCGCTGGTATGGTGAGGGCGGGAGCCAGCCGGCAGAGAATGTGAAGGAAAGTTCGGCTCCCGTAGAATATGAGACGAAAGTAAAGAATGGATTGAAGTCGGTAGTTGTCAAGCTCAACAATGAGAAATTTGCCCTTTATGATGGATCCATCGTCATCGCAGCGATAACTTCCTGTACCAATACTTCCAATCCAAGCGTCATGATAGGTGCAGGATTGGTAGCCAGAAAAGCGAGACAAAGAGGTCTGGATGTCAAGCCTTGGGTGAAAACTTCCCTTGCACCAGGTTCAAAGGTAGTTACGGATTATCTGGAGTCGGCAGGTCTTTTGGATGATTTGGAGGCCTTGAGATTCCATGTTGTAGGCTATGGCTGTACTTCCTGTATCGGGAATTCCGGACCATTGCCAAGCCATATTGCCAAAGCAGTAGAAGAAAATGACATGGTAGTGAGTTCTGTGCTTTCGGGAAACAGAAACTTTGAGGCAAGAGTGCATCCTCAAGTGAAGATGAATTACCTGATGTCTCCGATGCTGGTGGTTGCCTATGCACTGGCAGGTAGGGTAGACGTTGATCTGAACAATGAACCAGTGGGATATGACCCAAATTTGGAACCAGTGTACCTGAAGGACATTTGGCCTAGTAATGACGAGATTTTTGAAGTGATGAACAGGGTGCTTTCACCTGCAGACTTTGAGAAGAGTTACGGAGAGATTTTCGAGGGAAATGACCAGTGGAAAAACCTGGAAGCGCCCAAAGACGAGATTTACCAATGGTCTGGGGAAAGTACTTATATCAAAGAAGTGCCATTTTTTGAAGGTTTGCCAGAGGAAGTACTGGAGCCAAAAGATATCCATGGGGCAAATGTTCTCTTGAAATTGGGTGATTCGATCACAACAGACCATATTTCACCGGCGGGTTCTTTTTCAGAGTCCAGTCCTGCAGGCCAGTATCTGATCAACAGGGGAGTAGTAAAGAAAGATTTCAATTCTTATGGCTCAAGAAGGGGGAATGATGAAGTGATGGTTCGAGGAACTTTTGCAAACGTCAGAATCAAAAATCAGCTTGCACAAAAGGAAGGTGGATATACGACTTTTATCCCAAGTGGGGAAGAAATGAGTATTTACGAAGCATCACAAAAATACCAAGCACAAAACACCCCACTTATCGTCTTGGCAGGAAAAGAATATGGAAGTGGATCATCAAGGGACTGGGCTGCCAAGGGAACTAGCCTTCTTGGAATCAAGGCGGTCTTGGCAGAAAGTTATGAAAGAATCCATAGAAGCAATTTGGTTGGGATGGGAGTTCTTCCATTGCAGTACAAAGATGGACAGAATGCCAACACCCTCGGTCTTACAGGTAAAGAGAATTTTAGCATAAAAGGGATAACAGATGGGTTGTCACCACTTAAAGTGCTGCAGGTTGAAGCAACACGGGAAGATGATTTTACCCTTACATTTGAAGTTGTCTGTAGACTGGATTCAGCGATAGAAATAGAATACTACAAAAATGGGGGGATCCTCCATTATGTATTGCGGGAGTTTCTGGCAAAGTGATATTTGAGACACAAGACATGACAAAAAGTTGACTTGAGACCTTTGGGTACGCTGCGACGTACCCAAAGGTCAATGTCTTGTATATAGGAAAGATAGTTAGGTTAATTCGAATCTTTATCAAGAATAACAAGCTGTGTGATGGATGACTTGTATGTGCAACTCTGTGGGAGGATTAGGGATAAGACTCACCTTTGCCTTCTCGGTGAGAAATTTTGAAGTAAGTATAGGGGAGGGGAAATTGCCAACTTTCAAAAATAAAAAAAACGGGGAAATGTAAACCGTGTATCCATTTCCCCGAAAAAACTGATAGGATTCAAAAAACAAAGTGCTAAATATTCCTATACATCGAAAACCAAAAAATAGAAATTTGCTTAAATCACCTATGTAAAATTAAGGCTTTCCTTCTTTCCAAAAAATACCCTGTAGTTGGTATTTTTTAGCAATAATTGTACTGAATTTTGTATTATTTTAATAATAAACTAGTATTGAAGTTGAAAATGGGCGCAAAGTCATATCGACACAAGAAAATTTTTCTCGTTTTGTATCTGACTAATGTGATGTAAAATCGTTACGACTTTGACGTTTAAACAACTGACCTTTTCCCACCAAATACCAATAGTGTCGAAAGCTCATTAAACCATTAACTTTAACCCAAATTAACTTAGTTGTTAATATATTTTATAATTTAGCTTTATGAAATGAAGTATGATGAAAACGTCCCACAGAGGGATGTTTTGTCCATGCTAAGATTCCCCCGAAACAAGCCTGCTGCTGGCAAATGCAGGTTCGGGGCAAGCTATATGGCCATTAAAAAACAAACTACAATCATATGAAAGGTATTATATTAGCAGGTGGTTCAGGTACTAGACTTTATCCCATTACCAAGGGAGTCTCCAAACAACTTTTAGCAATCTACGACAAGCCTATGATCTACTATCCATTGTCGGTGTTGATGCTGGCTGGAATCAAGGAAATCCTCATTATATCCACCCCGCAAGATCTACCGAATTTTATCAATCTTTTGGGAGATGGTTCGGAATTAGGCATGACTTTTGAATATCGAGAACAACCAAGCCCGGATGGCTTGGCCCAGGCATTTATCATAGGGGAAGAATTTATCGGTGATGATGATGTTTGTTTGGTATTGGGAGATAATATCTTCCACGGCCACGGATTGACCCAGATGCTTCAAAATGCTGTAAAGACTGTGTCGAAAGATGGGAAAGCAACGGTTTTTGGTTATTATGTCCAAGACCCAAACAGGTATGGTGTGGTGGAATTTGACAAGTCTGGCAATGTATTGAGCATAGAGGAAAAACCAAAAGAGCCCAAAAGCAATTACGCCGTGGTTGGATTGTACTTCTATCCGAATTCCGTGGTGAGTATTGCCAAGGATATAAAACCAAGCGAAAGGGGAGAACTGGAAATCACCTCAGTCAACCAAACCTATTTGCAACAAGGTGAACTCAAAGTTGAATTGATGGGGAGGGGTTATGCATGGTTGGATACCGGGACACATGAGTCCATGATGGAAGCTTCCAACTTTATCCATACAATAGAAAAGAGACAGGGACTGAAGGTAGCCTGTCTGGAAGAGATCGCCTATGAGATGGGGTATATCGATGATCAGGAACTTCTTGCTTTGGCCGAACCTCTGAAAAAGAATGATTATGGTCAGTATTTGATTAAGAAAATAGGTAGGAAACAACCATAAGGTTGTCTCTCTCAATTCTTATTTAAGTAATTAAAAAGATCAGCCATTGCTGATCTTTGGCAACCTTATCAATTTGCAGTCAGATGTATATGTAAAAGGTCTCATATTACATTGGCTATCAGGTCTGTGGCAAAAACTTGAATTTATGACCAAAACTAGTAAATGTTTTACGATGTAATATGTTAAGTCAGAATGGTTTGAGTGGTCGTATTTGGGGTGTGAAATACGTTTTACTCGATTTGAATTAGGGGTGTATTGGTTAAATACAATTGATTGATTGAATATAAATATTAGTAAGAATCATGAATTATAGGAAAAATTTTGAATTTAAGTATCCTTATAATTACATTTGTCCAAATTAGTTTTTTATGGTGACTTTTCTAGCAATCTGCACAGCATTCTTGATCGGGTTTTTGATCACACCGGTTTTGATCCTCCTTTTAAAGAGATTAAACCTTATAGATGCTCCTGGAGGTCGAAAGATCCACAATGGTTTTATTCCTTCCATGGGAGGGATAAGTTTTGTGGTAGGTACCCTGATTTCGATTTTGACCTGGTTTTCCATGAATCAATTGATAGAGATAAGGTTTCTTTTGACTGCTTTTGGATTGGTTTTCATGCTCGGTCTTAGAGATGACATGGTAGATCTCTCTGCTTGGCAAAAAATATTGGGGCAATTGATAGCTGCCTCTATTGTAGTATTCTTTGGTGATATCCGGTTTTCGAGCCTATATGGATTTCTGGGTATATATGAGATTCCCCTGGCTATAAGTTATTTTATCAGCGTTTTCACTATCATGGCATTGACGAATTCATTCAACCTGATTGATGGTTTGGATGGTTTGGCAGGCTCTATAAGTGTTGTCACCTTTTTGTTTTTGGGTTGGTGGTTTATGCAGGTAGACATGGTGAGTTATTCCTTGTTCGCATTTATCCTGGTAGGAGGGGTACTTTCTTTTTTGGTATTCAACTGGCACCCGGCAAAAATATTTATGGGGGATACAGGTTCCCTTAGTTTAGGTTTTGCACTTTCTGTATTGACTATTTTATTTGTTGAGAAAAATGGTTCTATGAATGCCTATGAAGGTTGGAAATTTAGTGCACCCATTGCCTCTGGGATTGCCCTTCTGATTGTTCCTATCTACGATACCTGTAGGATATTTACCAAAAGAACCTTGAAAGGGAAGTCTCCGTTGGCTGCTGACAAAAGCCATATACATCATTTTATGATGAGGATGGGATTGAGACATGATCAAGTGACCATCACAATCGTATTGATCAATACATTTTTTATAGGTATGATTTTTATTGGATCCAATCTGAATGACCATGTTTTGTTGCCTGTCATTGCCATCATGGCTGTCACATTGGGTTTGAGGTTGGATGTAATAACATTGAAGCGAGTGAAAAAAATCCAAAGGGAAGCCCCACCAATTCTCTCCCTAAGGCAAAGAAGAAAGAGGGTAAACAAACCAGAAGTAAACCGCGAAATTCTGGAGAAGGTAAACCTCACCCAAAATTAAAAAAAAAGAATTTTTTTAAGGGTTTGTATTATCTTTCAGCTACATTGGAACGATAATACAAAGTCCACTTGATTGCCTGTAACCAATTAGATAATAACAGCATTTCGTTTCGCTCTTCTGCTGGATATGACTCCCATATATGCCAGAGTTGCACATGCTACATGCGATTTTCTAGATAGATTTAGCTGAATGCTTATGTTACGGTCGATGATAGTGGGGAATCACAATATGACCAATCACCCAAATTCAATGCAGAAGTCTATTTTGTTGTCAGCACCTTTGTTGTCAGGTAATGAGAAAAAGTATCTGGATGATGTACTCCAGTCACCTTATATTGCTGCAGGTGGATCTTATTTGGAAAGATTTGAAAATGGATTTTCGCCATTGCTATCTCCTTGCAAATTGATAGCATTGAATTCTGGTACTTCAGCCATCCATTTGGCACTCATACTCTTGGGTATAAAACCAGGCGATGAGGTGATTTGCCAATCCTTTACCTTTTGTGCTTCAGCCAACCCGATTGTTTATTTGGGAGCGAAACCGATCTTTGTGGATAGTGAGGAGCAAACCTGGAATATGTGTCCATCTGCTTTGGAGGAAGCAATAAAGGAAAGAATAAGATTAGGAACCAAACCCAAAGCGATCATCGTCATTGATTTGTTTGGCATGCCTGCAAAATATGATGGGATTTGTTCCATAGCACAAACCTATGGAATCCCTCTAGTGGAGGATGCAGCAGAATCATTGGGATCAAAATACAAGGGACAAGTATGCGGTACTCTTGGGGATTTGGGGATATTTTCTTTCAATGGAAACAAAATCATCACTACGGGTGGAGGAGGGGGCTTGGTATGCAAAGACCTGGCATTGCTTGAAAAAGGAAGGTATTTGGCGGCTCAGGCTAGGGAAAAGGTGCATTATTTCGAGCACCATACTTATGGATACAACTATAGGATGGGAACAATCCCGGCAGCCATTGGCTTGGGACAGTTGGAAAGCCTGGAAGACAAAGTGATGAGGAAAAGAGCTGTATTTGGGAATTATAGAAGGCTATTAGAGAGATTCCATGGGATTTCTCTCTTGGATGAGCCAGAAGGTTTTTATTCCAACCGCTGGTTGACGACTGTACAGATTGATCCCCAAGTTGCGGGGTTCGATAGGGAAGATCTCAGGTTGGCATTCGAAAAGGAGAATATAGAGAGCAGGTATCTTTGGAAGCCACTGCATTTGCAAGTAGCATTCAGGGGTTTGCCATATTATGGGGGAAATGTAGCAGAAGGCATCTATGAGAAAGGTTTATGCCTACCGAGCAGTGCACATTTGACAATAAGGGAACAAAACAGGGTAGTGGATGTTATAGCATCCCTTTATCAAAAAGGAATCTAATCAAATGTATCAAAAGTTTGGAAAGAGAGTTGTTGACCTTGGATTGGCATTGAGCTTATTGACCGTGTTTTTTCCGATTTTTCTGATAGTATGTATACTATTGTTGGTCAAGAACAAGGGGGCGTTGTTTTTCTACCAAGATCGTCCCGGCTTGAATGGCAAAGTATTCAAAATCATCAAATTCAAAACAATGGTCGATGCATTTGACCAAGAAGGAAGACCTCTTTCGGACGCGGAGAGAATCACTCAGACGGGTGCGCTTGTCAGGAAAACATCATTTGATGAATTTCCACAATTGTTCAACGTCATAATAGGCGAAATGAGTATGGTCGGTCCTCGGCCTTTGTTGGTAGAGTACCTGCCCCTTTACGATGACCTACAGCAGCAGAGACATACGGTGAAGCCAGGGATCACCGGCTGGGCACAGATCAACGGAAGGAATGCAATTTCTTGGGAAAAAAAGTTCGAGTTGGACATTTGGTATGTGAATCATATCGGTTTATTGTTAGATTTGAAAATCCTCCTCTTGACATTTGGGAATGTGCTACAGGGAAAAGGAGTCTCCCAACAGGGACATGTGACAGTTGGTCGATTTACTGGAAGTAAAAAAACAAAAATTGAATTCGAATAATATGTATATCTACGGGGCATCTGGGCATGCCAAAGCAGTGCTTGATCTTCTGGAAGATTTGGCTGGTGTGAAAGGTGTATATGACGATAACATGGGGGTCAAAAGTATTCTTGGTTTGGAAGTAAGCCACCCGAATTCCAAAAAACTGCCGGGTGATTTTCCTTACATTGTTGCCATTGGAAGTAACCTTGTCAGAAAAAACATTGTAGAGCAGAAACTTGCCGAACATGCATTTGTAACACTTGTTCATCCTTCTTCAATAGTATCCAAAGCTGCTGAACTTGGTGTCGGAACAGTGCTGATGGAAAATAGTATTGTCAAAATAGATAGCACTGTAGGAAATCATGTTATTATCAATACCGCTTCAACCGTAGACCATGATTGTGTGGTTGGAGATTATGGTCACATTGGTCCAGGAGCGACGCTTTGTGGAGGTGTTTCCATTGGGAAGGGGACTTTGATTGGTGCGAAAGCCGTCGTCTTACCTGGAGTCAAGGTAGGTGAATGGTGTGCTATTGCAGCTGGAAGTATAGTACATCAGGATGTGGCTGATGGTGCTACATGGATTGGGACTGCTTTGAAAAAATGAACTAATCCATAAAGATGGTTTTTGTCTGAAATATCTTTGTTTTGAGAATGTGGAAGTATAGATGTCAGGTATTTCCACATAGGAATTCAATCAGATCTTCAAATCACTCAAAATATATATTACATTTTGAGTGATTTTCATAAAAGGTTTTTATCTTCATCTAGGTAATTGTACTTTGTGTCGAAATGGTTAAAATGAAGGGCTTTTTAATGAATCTCAAGATCATGCCAAAATGGGTGGTCGCAATGGTTGATGTCTTCATTTTAGGGATTTCGGCATTGTTGGGATATCTTATCAGGTTCAATTTTGAGTTTGCCATCGAAGAGGTACAGCAGAATTTTTTGGGAATAGTGATATTTGTACTTGGGGGGGCGTTGGTCATGGTTTTTACAAAAAGTTATGATGGGATTGTCCGGCTGGCTGGGCTTAAGGATGTTGTTGTTTTGTTTAAAACTATGGCAATTACCATGCTACTGGTACAAGGACTAAACATACTCTCTAAAGTTGCCTTCAAATCCATAAACTTTATTCCTACTTCAGTATTGATCATTGCAACCTTATTATCCTTGGTCTTTTTGGTGATTTACAGGTTTTTGATTAAAGAGCTTTTGATTTTCATGAAGACAGGGACGATTGAGAAAGGTTCCAGGACAGGGTTGATCTTTGGGGCGGGAGAAGCGGGTGTTATTACCCTTGAAGTGATCAAAAGAGATAGCAATACAGATTTGTTTATTCACGGCTTTTTGGATGATGATCCAAAAAAAGAAGGAAAGCAAATAAATGGAAAAGTCGTATACCGGGGGCTTGATCGACTTTCTGAACTGGTAACTAAATACCAAGTGTCGGAGATTATCATCGCTATCCAGGAAATTACGGTCCAAAGAAAAAGGGAAATCACCGACGCCTGTTTGAAATTGGACTTGCATGTGAGTATCGTCCCACCAATCAAGCACTGGGTCAATGGTGGACTTCAGGCGCAAGCAATCAGGGATGTGAAAATCGAGGACTTGCTTGGTCGGGAACAGATTTCTTTGGACAAACAGCATGTAGAAACAGACTTGAAAAACAAAGTTGTTATGGTCACAGGGGCGGCGGGGACGATTGGAAGTGAGTTAAGTAGGCAAGTGGCCTACTACAAGCCAAAGCTGTTGATTCTCTTGGATCAGGCTGAGTCACCTTTGTACGAATTGGAGCAAGAGTTAAAGCAAAGTGAGCCTGGCTTGAAATTCAAAGTCATTCTTTCAGATGTGAGGGTAAGGAGGAAGATGAACTTTATATTCAGAAGATACAGGCCGGAGGTGATATTTCATGCAGCTGCCTATAAGCATGTACCCATGATGGAGACTTATCCGGAAGAATCTGTGAAATGCAACATTCTGGGTACACAGATATTGGCTGACCTGGCGGTCATGACAAAGGTTGAGAAATTTGTATTGGTAAGTACCGATAAAGCCGTAAACCCAACAAATGTGATGGGAGCTACCAAAAGGGCTGCCGAAATCTATGTCCAATCCCTCAATTGTTTTTTGGAAACTAACCACAAACAAAGTTACACCAGGTTTATTACCACCAGGTTTGGAAATGTATTGGGGTCTAGTGGTTCTGTGATTCCTTTGTTCAAAAGCCAAATTCTGAAAGGAGGGCCGGTGACCGTCACACATCCGGATATCACCCGATATTTTATGACCATTCCCGAAGCCTGCCAGCTTGTATTGGAGGCGGGGGCGATGGGAAGTGGTGGGGAGATATTTGTCTTTGACATGGGGCAACCTCTGAAGATTTTGGATTTGGCAAAAAAAATGATCCAATTGAGTGGCAAAAAGCCACATGAGGAAATCAAAATCACCTTCACTGGCTTGAGGGAAGGTGAAAAGCTCTTCGAAGAGTTGTTGAATGATTCCGAAACGGTAAAAATAACCCACCATCCCAAGATCCTCATTGCAAAAGTGAATCCCGCGAACTTTTCAAAAATCGAAGGGCAGTTTTCACTCTTTTATAAATTGATTGAAAGTAATTCAGAAAATGATTTGGTTACCCATTTGAAGGCTATTGTCCCAGAGTATGTAAGTAGTTCTTCAAGGTTTGAAATATTGGATAGAATGAATTAATATCTTTATATATACTTTTATAAACTCTTTTAATTTCATCAATTATGAACAAATATGTAAAAATCGGAATAGTAGTTCTCGTTGTGGTGCTCACGGTAGTAGTTTACTGGAGGTACTTTTTTGTGTTCAGTGAGGGTGTGAAAGCTGGAAATTTGAATTATTTTGAGAAAAAAGGATTTGTTTTCAAAACATGGGAAGGTAGGTTGGTCCAAGAGGGTTTTCAAAGTCCTAGCGCCGGAGCCTTGCAAAGCAATGAGTTTAGATTTAGTGCCAAAGGGGAGGATGTGGCCCAGAAGTTGGAAAGGGCTAGTGGAAGGTTCGTTGAACTGCGCTATAGGGAATATCTTCATCCAGTTCCATGGCGTGGTGCCAGCAGTTACGTGGTCATTGAGGTGCTCGATGTGGGTGAGTCCAAAAAGGATACAGATGGTCCTCCTTTCAATTGATTAATCATACTTTACCCCAAGGACTCTTTTCGTGGAAAGTATCCTTGGGGATTTTTATAATGGTTCACTCAGGGGAAATTCGCGCGTCTTTATTCGGAGAATTTTTTGATGCTTTTGTGTTGATGCAGTTTTTTCGGTCTTGGCGAATACAAAACCTATAGGTTTCAAACCGATAGCAGTTTAGTCTACCAACCAAAGGTAATTTCCATAACCTTCTGATTCCATTTTATCCTTTCCAACAAAACGCATAGCAGCGGAATTCATACAATATCGAAGATTGGTAGGTTTTGGTCCATCGAAAAACACATGACCAAGATGGGAATCGCCTAGTTTACTTCTGACTTCAACCCTCATAATCCCAAACTCATCATCTACCGGTTTATCTATCAGCCTCGCATCTATGGGTTTGGTGAAACTTGGCCAGCCCGAATAGGATTCATATTTATCAGCGGAACTAAACAATGGAGCTCCGGATATGATGCAGACATAAATTCCCTTTTCCTTATTTTCATTGTATTGGTTGGAAAATGCCAGCTCAGTTTCATTATTCATGGTGACTGCATACTGGAGTTCATTGAGTCTTTTTTTCAACTCAGACTTTTCAGGTCTTATGTATTTCTCTTCCAGATTTGTAGGCCAATGCGTTGCGATAAATGCATCCCTTCCCGAGCCATTGCGATAGGCAAAGTAATCATCGGGATTTTTCTTGAAATAATCTTGATGGTAATCTTCTGCTTTATAAAAGGAAACAAATTTTACCACGGGGGTCACAATCGGTTTTTTGAAAATACCTGATTTTTCAATCCTTTCTTTGGAAGATTCAGCAAGCTGCTTTTGAGAAGAGTTGTGGTAAAAAATTGCAGACTCATATTGTGTGCCTCTGTCATAAAAGGATCCGCCTGCATCGGTCGGATCAAATTGTTGCCAATATATATCCAGCAACTCAGAATAGCTGATGACTTCTGGGTTGTAAGTTATTTGCACAGCTTCTTTGTGCCCCGTTTTTCCTGCACTGACATCTGCATAGGTTGGGTTTTTCTCTTTTCCGCCCGAATAGCCGGAAACAACAGATATTATCCCGTCTATCTTTTCAAAAGGTGCTTCAATACACCAAAAACAGCCAGCGGCAAAAGTAGCTTTTTCAACAGGACCGGCATATGATTCATTGGAATCAGTAGCAATGGTGCTTTCAGTTCCATTTTTGGCCTCCGAACAGGAAACTAAATTGACCGTAAATACGATTGTCAATAGCAAAATGGCTTGGTGAAATAGATTTTTCATATATGGATGGATTGCTGGATTAATATATGTGTTGGATGGCTGATTCATGTGTTTTTATTTTATGATTATCCGCTACTTTGCCAGTAGCCCTGGTAAACATCAAAGGATTTGTCCAGTCTATTGACAGTTGTCTGTAATCCCCAAGATTATGGCTAATGTATTTCTTTACAGGCAAAGTAGTGGATAGCCATAGTTTTTTTATGTATGATACAAACAGCTTCCCTTCTTGAATTGTTGCAAAAGGATGAATAAATATATACGATGTATGGCTTATAATGGGATTATGCTTTATGATCAGCAACTTTCATATATATAGCCCCATAACGGTCAACTGTTTAAATTTGGACTAATCACAAATAACTTATTAACGGTGTGGTTCCACTGACAATTTCTACCAATCAAACCCATTATGCCCCGATTGTAGAGGGAAGTTTTGATAGGTAGATATGAGCTTGTATTTTTAGAATAGACTTATCAAAAATACTATGAGAAAAATATACATGTTGTTGCTTTTTGTGTTGATGGGAATCACGGTCAGTACAGCCCAACAGATCCCCTCTCCAAATGATCATTTCGGTTTTGATATAGGGGACGATTATAAGTTGGCAACTTACGAAGCTACCGATGCTTATTTCAGAAAATTGGCTGCAATATCCGACCGGGTGAAGTTTGTGGAAATAGGCCCGACCGAAGAAGGAAGGCAAATGCCAATGATGATTGTGACTTCCCCGGAAAACCATCAAAAACTGGATAGGTATCAAGAGATTTCCCAACTCCTGGGGAGGGCTGAGGTCTCTGAGTCGGAAGCTAAACAACTTTCAATAGAAGGTAAGCCAGTAGTTTGGATAGATGGAGGTTTACACTCCACCGAGACAGTTGCTTCGCATCAATTGATCGAAACATACTACCAATTGGTATCCAAAAATGATGCGGAGACATTGAAGTTGTTGGATGATTTGATTATTCTCTTAGTCCATGTCAATCCTGATGGACAGGAGATCATTACCAATTGGTATATGGGTATGGAGGATCTGGAAAAAAGAAACATGAGAAGTCCGTACATGTACCAGAAATATGTGGGGCATGATAACAACAGGGATTTCTTTATGAATAACATGAAGGAATCAACCAATATTTCCCTTCAGCAGTATGTTGAGTGGATTCCACAGATAATATATAACCACCACCAAACATCCCCTGCGGGTACAGTTGTCGCAGGACCTCCTTATAGAGATCCTTTTAACCATGTCTTTGACCCTTTGATCATGACAAGTTTGGATGGGGTTGGTGCTGCAATGATCAATCGGTTGAACGCAGAAGACAAGCCTGGCTATACCCGACTCAGCGGTTCTGTTTTTTCTTCCTGGTGGAATGGAGGGCTGAGAACCACACCCTATTTTCATAATATCATAGGGATTCTGACCGAAACGACCGGAAGCCCCACGCCATCAAACATCCCTTTGGTACCGGATAGACTTATACCTACCCATGCGACACCTTTTCCTATAGAGCCACAGCCATGGAATTTCAAGAAATCTATTGACTACTCAGTGTCCATGAATTATGCGGTGTTGGATTATGCCAGAAGAAATGCGGACGCACTTTTATTCAATATTTATAAAATGGGGAAAAATGCGATTGATAAGGGAAATACCGATTCATGGACAAAGTATCCCAAAAGGGCTGCGGCAATTTCCGAGGCTTTCGATGCAGACAAAGACAAAGAATCCACTGGTACTAGGAGGGGAGTGATTCCTAATGAATATTTCGATAAAGTTTTCAAAGATCCTTCTTTGAGAGATCCAAGGGGCTTTGTTCTGTCAGCGGATCAGAAGGATTTTCCCACAGCGGTCAAATTCATCAATGCTTTGATCAAATCTGGAATAATGGTACACCAAGCTACTGCGGCCTTTAACTTGAATGGAAAAGATTATCCAACAGGATCCTATATAGTTAAAACGGCCCAGGCTTTTAGGCCACATGTCTTGGATATGTTTGAACCCCAAGATCATCCAAATGATTTTCAATACCCTGGAGGGCCACCTGTAAGACCCTATGATGCCGCAGGTTGGACCCTGGCATTTTCAATGGGAGTTGAATTTGATAGGATATTGGAAGATTTTGATGGACCATTTGTTCAAATTCCCTATGGGAATATCCGACCAATGCCCTCACACAAGCTTGCAGAAGGAAACGGCTATTTGATTGATGTAAGGGTTAACAATGCCTTTATTGTTGCCAATGACCTTTTGAAATCCGGTATCGAGGTGCTGAGGACTACTGAAGAAGTGGATGGACTACCTGCAGGATCATTCTATGTATCAGCCAAAGGAAAATCAGTCCTTAAAAAAGCTGCTGCTGATTATGGGATCTATCCTATGACCGCTTCCAAACCCAAAGCAGCCAGAAAGATAAATCCTTCCAAGATTGCTTTGTTTGATTATTATGGAGGGTCAATGCCTTCGGGATGGGTAAGGTGGATACTGGAACAATATAATTTCCAATTTGAAGTAATTTATCCCAAGGAGATAGACAATGGTAACTTGAATTCCAAATATGATGTGATCTTGTTTATCGGTCCTGGAATCCCTGGAGTGGGTGATTATCCATCAAGGAATCAGGCCAGTCCAGAAGATATAGCTCCCCAGTACCATGGCTTATTGGGTACAATCTCTACTGACACGTCCATACCAGCAATAAAGAAATTCATGGAAAATGGAGGGAAAGTGGTTGCTGTTGGTGCAGCTACTGCCTTGGCCTACCATCTGGATTTGCCTGTGAAAAATGCATTGGTGGAGAGGTCTGAAGATGGAAAGGAGAAGAGTTTGACAGGAGATAAATATTATATTCCCGGAAGTATCCTGAAAGCCAACATTAACCAAAGCAGCAAGGTAAATTATGGAATGGATCAAACAGCAAATATGATCTTCAATAATTCACCTGTATTTCAGCTTACAGAAGAAGCTGAGTCAAAAGGTGTAAAGCCGCTGGCATGGTTTGGTGAATCCTCCCCTTTGGTCAGTGGTTGGGCTTGGGGAGAAGAGTATCTGAAAAATGGTGTTGTCGCTTTTGAAGCTCCGGTTGGTAAAGGAAAGTTATACGCCTTTGGACCAGAGATTACCTTTAGGGCACAAGCCCATGGAACTTTCAAGATGCTTTTCAACAACCTTTACCAAGAAAAATAATAAAGACAATTTGATTTTGGTTATTACACAAAAAGGGCTTATCCAAGTGGAAAAGCCCTTTTTTTATATAATGGATTCTGATGGATAATAGCAAAAAGGTTATATATCCACATCGATTAGACCTCACTTTAGGAAGGCCAAGGAAATATCTCCTTGCCTCGAAATGACTAATAGTGCGATTTTTTGGATTTGCTTAAGTTGAAATTCATGGGTAAGAGAGAAACAATTTATGCTATGTTCTCGCCTCTCCATTCTCCCTATTCCATCAAAGCAAAAAACTTATCCAAGTCAGGAATGATGACAATTCTTGTTCTTCTGTTTTTTGCCATATTCTCTGGGCTGTCGTTGTCTACCAGTGGCGCGTAGCTACTTCTACCTGCCGCAATCAATTTTTCAGGGGCTACGTTATACTTGGATTCCAAGGCCCTGACGATGGATGTTGCGCGTTTTACACTTAGATCCCAATTGTCTTGCAATACAGATGTGGAGATACTTCTAGGATCGGTATGGCCCTCGATCATCACTTCCATGCTTGGCTCAGAGTTGATCACATCAGCCAGTTTTTTCAACAAGCCATCGGCATTTCTGCTCACAACATAACTCCCGGTATTGAACAATAGCCTGTCAGAAACGGAGATCATCACTACTGTCTTGTCTATATCTATTTGGATGTCATCATTCTCTTCTGCTGAACCGTCTGTGATGGATTTTTTAAGATTATGGGAGATAGCCAGGTTAACGGAATCTTCCATAGTTCTGGCATTTGCCAGTTTCTCGGGATCTACATTTGCCAAAGTAGCTTGGAGTTTCTCCCTGCTGTTGTTGGACATAGGTACGGCACCGTCTAGACTGAATTTCGCATCACTTGTTTCTCTCAATGAATTGATTTTGGCATTGTACTCTTCAACACGCTGCTCAATTCTGGCAAACCTTTCTTCTAAAATCCTGTTTTCTTCTTCCAGTTTCTCCTTTTCTGAAGTTGTTTCGGCAAGGTGGAATGATGTGGTATTGAGATCATTTTCCAGTGCGACGTATTTCTTTTTCGATACACAGGATGCCATCAGGGATACTGAAACCAGGGTGATTAAAATTATTCTTTTCATAAGTTGGTTTGTTTTTCTACCAATTTTCCAAAAACAAAGCCATAGATATCCTTCCTGTAAAATCAACCTTAAAATTGTCAGTTATTGGAGGTATTTAGTCTTGAAAATGGTCTAAATATGCGGGTTTGAAGACTTGAAAAGATGAAAAAATACGCTCATTCATTATAAAGCTCAATTCAATATGATTATCAACTTTCTTATCAGTAGCCAAATAAATTGATGTATTTTAAGTCAATTGGTGAACTTACAACTAATCGACTAATAACCCATGTGCGCTGTGGCGTAAATAACGATTATCCGCATGATTTTATTAGAAAGTTCACCTACTTGTGTTATTGCGGATACTCATAAAAGGTTTTGTATTATAGAATTTCATACGAGTACCCCTTTAAACACTCACAACGACTGTCCCATCCAATTTATAGATTGTTGTCTAAGCCAAAGACCCACACGAAGGATATTGCCAAGCATATCAGAAAGAGGCAGACTGCCTTCTGTGGCTTATTAGCATTGGGGTATAGTCTTAAAATCTCAAAATGTACTCCTGCAGATTCTCTGATCTCTCCAGATTAAGTTTTTTCCTCAACCTGTAGCGTGCTATTTCTACACCACGGATGGAAATATTCATCAAATAGGCAATTTCTTTGGTCGAAAGATTCATTCTCAGATAAGCACTCAACTTGATCTCCTGTGGGCTCAGGCTTTGGAATTTTCGCTTAAACCTTGACATGAAATCTCCATGGACCTGGTCAAAATGAATTTCGAATTGTTCCCAGTCCTGATCTTCGGCGATGTTTTTTTCTATATTCTTGATTACTTTCTGAAGCTCGTTTTTGACTTCCTGATTTCTGCTTTTTTTGATGATTGAATTCAAGTTGCTCCGCATATGATCGATAAAGCCATTTTTGGTGATCAGATGCATAGTAGCTGTGGCGAGTTCCTTGTCTTTGATTTGGATTTCGTGTTTCAGCTTTTCGGTCCTCAGCCTTTCCACTTCTTCCTGAGTGACTTTTAGTTCAGTTTCTTTTTGCTCTATAACTTTTCTGGAGGCTGTTTTTATTTTTTGCGTTTTTTGCTGGTATTGCTTTTCAATGATTTTGTAAGCCAAGTATATCCCAAATAATATAAAGATGGTGTAGAGGATATATGCAACCATACTCCTGTACCAGGGAGGCAAGATGATGAAGGTGTAACTGGCCTCTGGACCAATCTCACCAAACAGGTTTTTACTTCTGGCATGAAATACATATTTGCCTTCCCTAAGATTTGTATAGGCTTTCTCAGGCTTGTCTACCCATTCCCCATACCCATTTTCCAACCCTTCCAACCAATATTGGAACCTTAAATCCTTTTCATTGTTCGGGGTGGGATTAGAACACTCAAACCGGATATTTCCTTTTTTAAAAGGTATTTCGTGGATGTTGTGCTTGGATTGATGAAGGATTTGCTGGTTTTGAACAAAAGAATTTCCATGAAAAATCAAGGAGTCTGATGCTCCTGTAAGATATGCTGCACGGATTAAAGTCGGAAACCTGGTCGGCTGGTATTTGTTTTCATTCAGACTGAATCTGATAAAGCCATCATTTGCAGCTATGAGGATTTCATTCCCCCTGATGGCCGAAATATTCTGTAGGTCATCATTGAGTAATGGAAGTATATGGTTGAATACCTGGGATGTTTTAGTGTAGGTTCCATCGACATTTCTTTCCAAAACACCTATTTCTGTTTCTCCTATGAAATGGATATTTCCTAACTGGTCTTCAGCCAAAAAATGAATCATAAATCCATCATTTAAATAAGGATTGAAAAATTCGTCTCTTTCAAATCTGTTTTCAGCTTCCAAAAACTTGAAAACACCTTCCTGTGTGGTAAAAACCAACCTGTTGTTTATTTTCCAGACATTGCTGAGATTGCTGCTGTTGAGACCTGACTCTACGCCATAAAATGCAACCTCTACACTCTCTAGGTCATCGTCCAGTTTTAATCTGTAGACCCCTTTGTACCCATGGGCGACCCATATGTGGCCATGGTCATCTTGTTCTATTATTCTGCTGGACCCGGAAAATCCATCTATTTTCCTCATGTATTGAATTCCATTGCTGTTTTTTTGGTATAGGTGTATTCCGGAATAACTACCCACCAGGATCAAATCAGGATTACGCTTCAACAGCTGGAAATTCCATATACCATTAGGACCATCAATTCTTTCTGCTCTCTTGTCCTTGATGACAAAAACTCCGTCATTATGGGCTACCAGCAATTCATCTTGGATGGTTTTGATTTGATAGACTTGACCAATTGAATTTTCCACAAAGTTGATGTCAGACCATCCATCAGCCCTTTCTTCCTGAAAGTATACGCCATTGTTGGTTCCATAATAGATTTTGCCTTTATCGTAGATACTGTTGTAGCCAGTCCCCGTCAAGCCTGAGTGCTGGTTGATTTTTTGGAATGGTAACCCCAATTGGACCATTGTCAAGCCGTTGTTATGGCCTATCCATAGGTTTCCAGACAAATCCTCAAAAAGGGAAACGATTGAATTGTTATGCAATCCATTGTTTTGGTCAAAATGGAGGTTTCTTTTTCCACTTGAATCAAATAGCATCAAGCCATTTAGCTGGGTACCAATGGCTATCTGTCCATTTCGGAGCAAGAGGGCTGAATTGATAGTCCAACCCTCACTTTCAATCCAAGGATTGACCATGTTTCCGTTGAGGGTAAATATCCCATGATCCCTAGTGAAAATCAGGTGCTTATCCAAATTGTCCTTGAGGATGCCAGTGATCAGTTTATCACCAAAAAAAATCTTGCTCAATAAGTTGACCAACTTTCCATTCTGCAATTTTTTGAGACCGGAACCATACTCATTGACATAGAGCTGGTTGTTGTTGAAATGAAAACTTTCAAAGCTGTTTTCACTGGAAATGGAATATTTGAATGTCCTGTTTTTATCAAAGACAAAGATTTTTCCAAATGAACAGAAATAGATTTCAGTGATTGAAATATATACTTTCCAAACTTCTTCTAAATTTTGGTCTTCATGGGGGATTTCGGATTTGAGCGAGGTAAAAGAAAGTTGTCCAAAATCATTTGGTGAAAAGTACCCAAAATCTCCCTGACCCGAAACATAGACAGTCCCATCTTGGTCAATTTGGACATGCCTGGTTTTTGCACCATTCGGAATGGTGTATCTTCTCCATGTGGTGCCATCATGTTCCAAAAGCCCGTAATTGTTTGCGATATACAGAAGGCCTGAATTGTTTTGGGTAATGGCATAATTTTGAATTCCCCCCTGATATTCCTGACTTGAGAAATACCTGGAAAATGGTAAACCTAAGTTTTGGGCATAGCTACTTCCGCAAAATAACAGCATGTATAGTAATGTAAATCTTTTTTTCATTTTGGGTTGGTATTAATCGCCAAGACAAGATAATAATTTTTGGCTGATGTATTATACATCAGAAATTCTTGTATTAATCTTTCGCCCAAAAATGCATCTTTAATTGCTTTAAATGCATTTTTTATGCTTGCATGTAGTGTTTTTGTGAAATGTAAATTTCACCAATGATGTAGTTATGATGTATTTGTTTTTTTTGTTTTCATATAGCTTCTCTTCTACTTGTGCGTATCAATAAATCCAAAACAAATGAAAAAAATTCTATTACTGTGTTTTGCCTTTGCTCTGCATTTTGGGGTTTGGGCGCAATCGACTGTAATCAAGGGAAAAGTTACAGATGAAACGGGATTTCCAATACCCGGTGTCAGTGTCCTCAAGCTTAAATCAACTGTAGGAACTATTTCTGATATTGATGGGAATTACAGTATCAATGCAGGGTCTGGAGATGAACTTCAGTTTTCTTATATTGGTTTCAAGCCGCAAGTGGTGCCAGTTGGCAGCAATACTGAAATCAATGTAATCTTAGAAGAAGACTTGACCAATCTCAATGAAGTGGTGGTGATAGGCTATGGATCAGCTACCAAACGGGAGTTGACAGGGGCCACTTCCCAAGTCAAAGGGGAGGGCATCGAAAAGATGAATATGCCTAGGGTGGACCAGGCACTTCAAGGTAAAATTGCCGGTGTAAACATTACGACAAACTCTGGAGCGCCCGGAGGTACATCCAATATCCGGATTAGGGGAATTGGGACATTTGGAGACAATGACCCTCTGATTCTGGTAGATGGGGTGATTTATGATGCTGCAGGTTTGAATGCATTGAATCCCAATGATATCGAATCTGTCAATGTGTTGAAAGATGGTACTGCGGGAATCTATGGAGTCAGGGCAGCAAATGGTGTGGTATTGATTGAGACCAAAAAAGGCAGTCTGGGTTCCAAGCCGAGACTGGATTTCAATGCCTATTATGGTGTCCAAGAAACTGCCAAAAAATTGGATCTTTTGAATGCTAGGGAATATGCGATCTTAAAAAATGAAGCATTTGCGGCGGGTGGTCAGGCTTTGCCATTCAACAATGTGGCCTTGGGAGAGGGGACCAATTGGCAAGATGCCGTTTTTCAGGAAGCTCCGATCCAGGAGTATAATTTGACGGTCACAGGAGGAACCCAAAAAACTTCCTATTCTATCGGAGGCTCATACTTTGGCCAGCAGGGAATTGTAGGTGGACCAAAAGCCAACTTTGAGAGGTATAATGCCAGAATTAATTTCTCGACTGAATTAGCTCCAAAAGTAAAACTTACCAATGTTTTGCTTTTCACAAGGGAAGAGAGCAGTGGTTTGGCACAAGGTGGCATTGGATCTGTACTTTACAACACCATCAATGCTTATCCTACAGAATCCATTAGAGTGGGTGATAGATATTCTTACTTGGAGAATGTCAATGATATTATCAATCCACTTGCCCAAATGGAAAACACTTACAACAATACTTTTGTCAACAAAATTGTTGGAAAAGAAGAGGTTGAATACAAAATCAACAGCAATTTTACTTGGACAGGCCGTGCCGGCTACAATTTTTCCATGGTCGATTCGAAAACTTTCAACCCGCTGGTATGGTATGGGCCAGGGAAGTTTGCGAATTCTGCTAGAAATGAAAACCTAGATCCTGTAATAGTGGAGATTGGGGAACTGGAAATCGAAAGAGGAGCCAACGTATATGAGTCAAGAAACACTTATTTGGATTACAATTTAGAGACTTTCCTCAATTATGAGAATTCCTTTGGTGATGCACATCGGGTGAAAGGGATGTTTGGTTTGTCTCTGGTCGGCAATAGAAGTGAAGGTTTGAATGGTACAGGATTTAACATCCCCAACAACGACTTGAATTTTGCAGATATATCTGCCAATCAGGCTCCCGGAGGTTTCTTGAATAATGTGGGGTCTTTCCAGAGCAGACAAAGGTTGACCTCAGCCTTTGTGAGAGGGGAGTATGATTTCAAGCAAAGGTATTTTGTATCTGCGATTTTGAGAAGGGATGGTTCTACCAATTTTGGACCAAACAATAGGATTGGTTATTTTCCTGCCATTTCTGGAGCATGGTTGATTTCAGATGAACCGTTTTTCAACGTAAAAGCAATCGATTTTATGAAATTGAGAACAAGTTTTGGAGTTTCGGGTAACGACCAGATTGGCTTGTTTAGATACAGAGGCTTGTTGAATGGTACTGCAACCTATGTTTTCAATGATTTGATTGTCAATGGTGCCGCCATTGGAAATACCAGTAATCCCGATCTCAAATGGGAAACAACGTTCCAGACCAATATAGGTCTTGATTTCTCCCTATTCAACAATGTTGATTTCACAGCAAACTATTTTATCAAAAACACCAAAGACTTATTGTTCCAGCCAGATGTGTCTGCTTTGTTGGGATCCTATGGACCAGGTGGTTCACCTCCGGTAATCAATGCTGGTGATGTATTGAACAGAGGATTGGAGCTTGAGTTAGGCTATGGGTCTAATCGAAAAGAAGGGGTTAATTTTAGGTTTGATTATAACATCACCTTCCTGAAAAATGAGGTGACAGCGGTACCTGAAGGCTTTGAGTTTATCCCTGGGGCAGGTTTTAGTGTGGGTGGCAATGTGGCTACCAGGTTCCAAAAAGGGTTTCCGATTGGTTACTTTGTAGGGTATCAAACAGATGGGATTTTCCAGACTCAAGAAGAAATTTCGACAAGTCCGGTTAGCCAAGCAGGCGCCCAACCGGGAGACCTTCGTTTTGTCGACCAAAATGGTGATGGCATGATCAGTTTTGGAGATGATGCCGATCGGACAATGATAGGCTCTCCAATACCCGATATGATTATGGGTTTCAATTTGGGGTTGGATTTCAAAGGGTTTGATATTGGCGCTAATATCTACGCTGCATTGGGGCAAGACATCATTCGGAACTACGAAAGACAGCAGCCTTATGCGAATCAATTGGCTTACAACATCGACCGATGGACAGGACCTGGGACTTCCAACAAAGTACCTAGATTGACGACAGGAGCGACTAGAAATACAGTATTCTCTGATTTCTATGTCGAAGATGGATCATTTGTAAGATTGAGGAATGTTCAGGTGGGGTATACCATCCCTACCACGGTTTCCCAGAAAATTGGAGTCTCTTATTTTAGGTTTTATTTGGCAGCCAATAACCTTGTCACTTTGACAAAATACCAAGGATTCGATCCGGATGTAGGATCGGGGAACCCACTTTTTGCAGGTGTGGACAACGGGATTTACCCACAGGCACGCTCATTTATGGCAGGTTTAAATATTAAATTCTAAAAATCATGAAAAATACTTATAAATGGTTTCTATTCATGTCTTTGTGGATATTTACCGCATGCGATAGCTTATTGGATATAGATCCTGAGTTTACCCAGGATGCAGAAAATTTCTTCAATACCGAAGAGGATTTCAATCGGGCGATTATAGGGGTGTATGATATGATGCAACCTGCCTATTTAAATATCTGGATAGGAGAAATAGCCTCTGACAATTCAATTGCCGGTGGGGAAAGTGTCAATGATAGCCGTGGCCTTCATGAAATAGAGAGCATGACACATGGTGGTGTCAACGATGAATTGAGAGCTGTTATGCGAGTCAATTATACAGGGATTGCCCGTGCAAATTATATCTTCGAGAATCAAGATAAACTTGATTTTCCAGGTAAATCAGTCATCCTTGCCGAAGCCAAGATGATGCGTGCCTACTTCTATTTCAATTTAGTCAATTATTTTGGTGACATGCCATTGATAGTCGATAGGAGACTTTCCATCAACGAGATTTCAAATACGCCAAGAACCCCAAAAACTGAGGTTTATCAGCAAATTGAAGCTGATTTGAACGAAGCTAAAGAAGTACTCCCTGCGACTGCCAATGAGATAGGGAGGTTGACGAGTGGTGCAGCAAAAGCGCTTTTGGGAAAAGCACTGCTGTACCAGAGCAAATATGCGGAGGCGGCTGCTGTTTTGGGCGAATTGATAGATGGCAATCAGGGAGGTTATGGTTTGTTTTCAGATTATACAACACTCTTTTATGCCACAAATCAAAATGTAGCAGAAGATGTTTTTACCATTCAGTTTAGTGGGCTTCAGGGTGGTGATTATGGTTGCTTGACTTGTTTGAACGGCAATGCAGCTGTTGGATTCCATAGTATCAGGTTATACAATGGTCCACTGTATGCAGATGGCAACAGTTACAATCTTCCTACTCAAGACCTTTATGACTCTTTCCAAGAAGGTGATATTAGAAGGGATGCTACAGCTTTGAATTTGGATGAGTTCATAGCAGCCCAGCCGAATGCCGCTGATATTACTTACGCCATTGGCGGAGGAGGGCATACAGGTTTCTTCAACAATAAATACATCAAGAGATTGGACGAAAGAGGTTTGCCGGATGATGATTTGACAAGTCCGCTGAACTACAGGGTGATCAGATGGGCAGATGTATTGCTGATGGCTGCGGAGGCATTTCAAAGATCTGGGAATGATGGCAGGGCGAGGACTGAGTTGAACAAAGTGAGGAGCAGGGTCTCTATGCCTGCCATAAACAGTTCGGGTGATGCATTGTATCAGTCAATACTCAATGAGAGAAGGTTTGAGCTTTCTGGTGAAGGTTACAGATTCTTTGATCTGGTGAGGACTGGACAAGCTGCTGATAGAATCAATGGCTTTGAAGTTGGCAAGCATGAGTTATTTCCAATTCCACAAGTTGAGATTGACCTTGCTGGTGGTGTTTGGAGCCAAAATCCTAGGTACTAAAACAGAAATCAAATGAAAAGATATTTAAATTTATTATGGATAGTGCTGCCTATATTGTTTACGGCAGCCTGTGTAGAGGAATATTCCCTGGATGGAAATCCACCTACAGAAGCAGAAGCTGATTTCAGTTTTCAGCCCACTGCCGAAAGCAACAACATACTTCGGTTTACAGCAGAGAATGATTTCTTTATCATGAACTGGGAGTTGGGAAATGGATCATCAGGTAGAGGGAAATCAGTGACAGGTACTTACCCTTTGGCAGGTACTTATACGGTGACTTTGACAGTTTTCAATAGTGGTGGCAGTGTGTCTTTCAGCAAAGAGGTGACCATAGATGAAACAGACCCACTGCTTTTGGATAAGCCTATTTACAATGCATTGACAGGTGGGGCAGATGCAGTGGCAGGTAAGACTTGGAAGGTAGATGCTGGTAGGGCTGGACACTTTGGAGTTGGTCCTAATCCATCGGGTGCCGGAGATTTTCCAGAATGGTATCAGGCTCAAGCCAACGAAAAAGAAGGGTCCGGAATGTATACCGATAGATATACTTTCTATTTGGATGGGTTCAATTTCAATATGGAGACGAATGGTTTTGTTTTTCTAAATGGTGCGCAAGGAAGCAATTTCCCCGGTGCTTTTGATCCAGGGGTAGGGGATCTTTCCGCTCCTTATGAAGCACCGGCAAACTTGAAGTGGAGTATGGTAGAGCCAGAAGGTACTTATCCTGAGTTGACGATATCGCAAGGTGGGTTTTTGGGGTACTTTGCTGGTGGTAGAACCTATCAGGTCATCAATATCGAAGAAAATGAACTATTCCTGAGATTCGTAGATCAAGCCAATACAGAATTGGCCTGGTATATTCGATTGATACCGGAAGACTTTGATCCGGGAGAAGAGCCAGACCCAGACCCAGAGCCAGTAGATCCTACTATATTTACTTTGCAAAGCTTGATCGGAGAGGGAACTAAAGCTTGGAAATTGAAACCTGCTGCTGGAGCATTTGGAGTGGGGCCTGCTGCTGGTAGCGATGAGTATTTTCCCAATGGAAATGATATTTCCGGCGATAGACCTTGTTTGTTCAACGATTTATTTGTCTTCAATGAGAACGGTGTTTTCTCTTACGACCCTCAGGGTGATATTTATGCGGAGTCTTATATGGGGACAGGAAGTGATGGATGTCAGCCTGCCGCCAACCTTGAGGGGACAGGCGGAGCAGCTTGGGGGCCAGGAGTCCACACTTTTTCTCTGACTGAAGCTACAGATACCGAAACAGCAAAAATTACCGTAACAGGTACTGGGGCTTTTATCGGTCTGCCGAAGGCTTTCAATGGAGGAGAGTACAGCCAAGGGCCACCTGTTGCAAATAGGGCTGTTACTTATGATGTGATTGGCTACATGAATGAAAATGGGGAGGAAGAACTCAAAATCACAATAGATATTACTGATAATGGGAGTATTTTCTGGACCTTTGTTCTTATTCCAGATAATGGTTAAAATGATGATCATGGCAAAAATATTTCAAATGTGCTTTTTCTTTCTTGCAGTCTTGGGGACAAACTCATGTAGCCAAGAAGAGGTTGACGAGCAAGTGGTACTTCCCATAAACCTGGAGGTGACGATTACAGAGTTGGAGAATGGTACTGTCAAAGTCAATTTCTCGGCAGAAAAAGCAAATTTCTTTAGGGTAAGCTTTGGTACATGCAATGGATCAGCAGCTCTCGTATCTGGAAATGAAACAACCCATCGGTACAATGAGGTTGGGGAGTATACCATCACTGTTCAGGCACATGCTACAGAAGCGGATTTCATCAAAAAAGAGGAGAAAATCAAGATCACAGAGCAATTCCTTGGAATTGGATTTCCAGATTCAGGGGCAGAATCTCCTTTGGAGTATGCTGGATATACCTTGTCTTGGCAGGATGAATTCAATGCGGCCACTTTATCAAGCGATTGGGTGTTTGAAATTGGAGATGGTTGCCCCGGTATTTGTGGGTGGGGGAACAATGAATTGCAATACTACAGGCGTGAAAATACGGAACTGAAGGATGGTTATCTAGTGATTACTGCAAAGCAGGAAACTATTGGAGGTAAGAACTATACATCATCCCGACTTAAAACCCAAGGCAAGCAAGTGTTTCAATACGGAAGGATAGATATCCGTGCAGCATTACCCAAAGGACAGGGGATTTGGCCTGCATTCTGGATGTTGGGCGAAAGCATAACGGATATAGGTTGGCCCGCATGCGGTGAGATTGATATCATGGAGATGATTGGAGGAGCGTCGAGCGGCAGGGATGATACGGTACATGGAACCCTCCACTGGGATAGTAATGGTACATATGCATATAAGGGAGGCATGAAAACACTATCCGGTGGAACCAAACTCGCTGATAGCTTTCATGTGTACTCTATCATTTGGGAAGAAAATAAAATAACTTGGTTGCTTGACAATGAAGTCTTTCATGAGCAAGATATTTCCCCAACTTCTATGGATGAATTCAGGGAGCCATTTTTCCTGTTGATAAATATGGCTGTAGGGGGTAACTGGCCGGGAAGCCCAGATGGTTCAACAGTATTTCCACAAAAAATGGCAGTAGATTATGTGCGTGTTTTTGAGAAAAACTAAAACTTATCTAAAACCCCCAAACCTTTCAGGTTTTGTTGAATGTCAGTTTTATATCAAAAAGGAAATTGGGTGAAACATGAATGACTCTTTATATAAAACAACTGGTTATGGGGATGTGCTGAGGGTTTTAGTGTTTGATTAACCTGCTGTGATATTAGAAATCTAGACACTGTATATCAGTAAAAGGCTGAAGGAATTTCTTTCAGCCTTTTTTATTCTTGGTAAATACAGCGACGATCAGGCTCGTGATGGTACCGACTATCGGCGCAAAAATGACACTTTGATAAATGTAATTTTCCATGTTGAAATACGCAGCAGCATCTTCTTGGTTCATCTGGGCAGATTCAACTGCATAGGTTATGGCATTGCTAAAATAATCGGGAGTAATATACATGGAAGTGATGTATTGGGAGACGGGGGTCAGAATTGTCACGAAAAGTGTAATTATCAAACCACAATAAACTCCCTGCAAATAAGTCATTTTTCCATCATAAAATTTTTTTCTCTTATCCAGCAATGCAAAAACATAGATAGCAATGGAGGGAATTGCTACCAAATTTGTGTATATGGCATGCTTGGAAATATGTTCGTCATGCAAGCCAAAGGACTTTTCCAATAACATCCAAATTAAACCCATTAGGATGAATATTGCAGCCCATTTCAGTTCTGTCTTTAGGTTTGTCATAGTTTTTATGATCTAATATGTTGTCATTGATCTATATGTTGATAAATTTAACCATAATTTTATCATTTTAAAATATAATATTTTGTATTGAAATTAGTGCTTGATTATAAAGGGATTGGTCTTTCATTTGAAAAAAAAATGAATTGTCTTTTATGTATATCCGCTTTCTTACCAGTAGCCATTTAAAATAATGTATCCATATTGTTTCCAGGGTAAGTTGACTGTCAACCGTCGACACTCGTGCGCCGTGGCGTAGTTGACAATTATCCGCATGATTATATATGCATAATTTAACTACTGGTGTCATTGCGGATAATCATATTGTTCTTTACTCAAACATAAAAGTATGCATTCCCTAAAGAGGTGTTGAGAATAGACAGAATTCCTCTTTCTTTATCCAGTTAGACTCAAACCTTAATTTCATTTGTTTCTGGTGCCAAAACTTACATTCATGATAGATAATAACTATCTTTCAGAGATTAAATTCGTAAAACTTTTAAACCTTATAGTCAGATGAAATTTCTTTCAGCTCAAGTAACTTTATTGTTGAAAAACAAACCAGAACGCAGAAACCTAAAGATATTGTTTCGTTTTGTAATGGTATTGTTTGCCATGATTACTGTGTTCTCTGTCATTTTTCATTTCTTGATGATTCGAGAAGGGCAATCCTTTTCATTTATCACCGGATTTTATTGGACTTTGACTGTTATGTCTACTTTGGGCTTTGGTGATATTACTTTTCATAGCGATGCTGGTCGGTTATTCTCCATTTTAGTGTTGTTGTCGGGGATGTTGTTTTTATTGGTTTTGTTTCCATTTACTTTTATCAATTTCTTCTATTCTCCTTGGATGAAAGCCCAAGAGCAGGCCAAGGTTCCACATGAATTGCCCGAAAATACCAGTGGACATGTTATTCTAACGAGGTATGGGATTGTGACAGAAGCATTGATCAAAAAGCTCAACCGATTCAACTATAAGTATGTAGTTCTGGTTGAAGATTTTGCGGAAGGTCTACGGCTAAGGGAGCTTGGGGTTAAGGTCATGCTGGGAAGTTTGGTAGATCCAGAAGCATACAAAGCTGCCAGGGTTGAAAATGCGGCTTTGGTAGCGACAACAGAATCCGATGTTCTGAATACAAATGTTGCATTTACAGTCAGGGGAATATCGAAAAATGTTCCCATCATTTCAACCTGTAGTTTTGAGCATTCTGATGATATTCTCAAGTTGGCAGGGAGCAACCATGTGCTTCATCTGGGTGAAATTATGGGGCTGTTTCTTTCCCGTCGTGCCAACGGAGGAGATGCATGTGCACATGTTGTTGGACGATTTGATGAATTACTGATTGCTGAGGCCATGGTGACAGGCTCTTCTTTGGTAGGGCAAATGTTGCGGGAAACCAATCTAAGACAGGAAATCGGTGTAAGTGTAGTTGGTGTGTGGGAAAGGGGAAAATTCAAGTCTCCCCAACCTGATACAATGATCTCTGAAAGCACAGTTTTGGTGATGGCAGGTTCAAATGAACAAATCAAGCATTACAACAAAATCCATGGTGTGAAGTCAGAGATTAATTCACCGGTGATTATTATTGGTGGAGGTAGGGTAGGTAGATCTACCGGCAGGGCTTTGGCAAAGCGAAATATTGATTACAGAATTGTAGAAAAGGATGTGACAAGGATATATGATAGGGAAAAGACCATATTGGGTGATGCTGCAGAGTTTGAGATTCTGAAGATAGCTGGGATCAACGACTCTCCATGTGTCATCATCACTACCCATGATGATGATGTGAATGTCTATCTGACGATCTATTGCAGAATGCTTAGGCCAGATATCCAGATTATTACCCGCTCCACTTTGGAAAGGAATCTGGGCACAATGCACAGGGCAGGATCCGATTTTGTAATGTCTTATGCTTCCATGGGAGCCAATACAATATTGAATCTATTGCAAAGGTCTGATATTTTGATGGTGGCAGAAGGTCTTGACTTGATCAAAGTCAAAGTCCCGAAAAAACTGGAAGGCAGATCAATTATGGATTCCTCAATCAGGAAGGAGACAGGCTGTACTGTGATTGGGATCAGGGATGATGTGTCTATCCAAATCAATCCTGAGCCGGACACAGTATTGAAGAAAGATTCTGAAATCATATTGATAGGCACTGTAGAATCGGAAAACAAGTTTTTTGAAATCTACGGGAAATAGGGTTTTTTCTTAGGGAAATTGCTTTCCTTAGGTCTATTCTGCCTGATAATTGCCTTTCTGAAACGAGCTTACTATCAATTGTATGTTTTTGATAACTGCCTTTCAAAATCGTTTGCATCAAATTGGGGATATGCTATGAATTTATGAACAATATAAACAATTGGCATCATTGTGGATATATTTTTGTTTTTTGATTTGTTCTAAAATAACCTGTCTTAGGATACAGTTTAAAATAGAATAAAACCTTATCTTTGAAGTTTTAACCCAGAAATTTAATGCCGAAATTAATTCGAATAACGACTGTCCCCATATCACTTAAACTTTTGCTTTCCGGACAGATGAAATTTATGAAAGAAGCGGGTTGGGATGTGCTGATGGTAAGTGCAGATGGAAGAGAGGTTCAAGAAGTTGCCAGAAAGGAGAATTGTCCCCACCAAGTCATCCCATTCACAAGGCAAATCACCCCTTTTTGGGATTTATATTGCCTATGGCTGCTTTTTAAGTTGTTCAGAAAAGAGAAGCCGGATATCGTACACACCCATACACCCAAGGCGGGATTGCTGGGGATGATAGCGGCAAAGTTTGCAGGGGTGAAAATCAGGATCCATACAGTGGCGGGAATGCCATATATGGCAGCGGAAAAAAGCAAGAAAAGCCTTCTGATGAAGGCAGAAAAATGGACTTTCAGCTATGCTACTGAGGTTTGGCCCAATTCCCAATCCCTAAAGTCATTCATACTTTCTGAGAAATTGGCAGACCCGTCCAAGGTATTGGTAAATGGAGAGGGTTCTTCCAATGGAGTTGACCTAAATGTGTTCAATAGGGTTTCTTTAAAGGAAAATCATCTGGTGGCTGCAACAATGCGCATTTTGCCGGGAGAAAATGAATTTATCATCCTGTCAGTTGGACGATTGGTCAAAGACAAAGGGATAGAAGAATTGGTAAAGGCATTTTTGAATTCCAAGATTGTCAACAAATCCAAATTGGTGCTATTAGGTTCATTTGAACAGGGATTAGATCCTATTGATGAGCAGATATTGAGGCAGATCCAGGACCATCCAAAAATCATCCAAATCGAATGGACAGACCATGTGTCCCATTATATGGCGATTTCTGATATATTGGTGCATGCATCGCATAGGGAAGGGTTTCCAAATGTTTTGTTGGAAGCTGGAGCCATGCAATTGCCCATAATCTGTTCAAACATCATAGGAAACAAAGATATTGTCACAGACCGAAAGACAGGCTTGATGTTTCCAGTCAATAAAATCGATGTGCTGAAGGATGCCCTTGAATTTGCCTATGTGAAGCGGGAGTACATGCAGGGACTGGCAGACAATCTATATCGTGAAGTAACAGAAAAATATAACCGGAAAAACATTCAACAAAGTATCTTAAAACACTATTATAGACTTTTGGAATCACAAGATAGTATTGCCAATAGTTGACATATCAGGAGTGTTTATTTTAAAAGTCTCGAAACGAGGGTTTTAAATAGAGGCGTGGTGATCTCTTTTGGGCTGTGTTCCTTTTTGGTCTGTGGGGACACAAACCAAGGTTATATCCGAAGATTTCATTCCAAAAGAAATTGCCCTGTTGACCATTTCCAAGTTAAAAAAAAAAGAATTCTAATTTTATAGTTATGAAATATTTAATCACCGGTACTGCCGGATTTATCGGTTTTCACCTCACAAATGCATTGATAAAAAGAGGGGATGAGGTTTTTGGAGTGGATAATATCAATGATTATTATGATGTGAATTTGAAATACAGCAGATTGGAAGCGGCGGGAGTGAAAAGGGAAGCTATAGCTTATGGAAAAGCTGTAAAATCTGAATCACTGCAGGGCTATACATTCATGAAACTGGATATAGCCGACAAAGAGCAGCTTTTGGAGGTTTTTAAATCTGAGGGAATAGATATTGTCGTAAACCTTGCAGCCCAAGCAGGAGTGAGGTATTCATTGGAGAATCCAGATGCATACATCCAGGCGAATATTCAAGGTTTTATGAATATTCTGGAAGCATGCAGGGCTTTTCCTGTCAAACATTTGGTATATGCATCCTCTAGCTCGGTATATGGTTCAAATACGAAAATGCCATTTGCCACTACAGACAATGTAGATCATCCTGTCAGTCTCTATGCTGCCACCAAAAAGTCAAATGAACTGATGGCACATACTTACAGTCATCTATTCAATATCCCTACTACAGGTTTGAGGTTCTTTACGGTATATGGACCTTGGGGAAGACCTGATATGGCCTTGTTCTTGTTTGCCGATGCCATTGATCATGACAAGGCTATCAAGGTGTTCAACCATGGCAAAATGAAAAGGGATTTTACCTATGTGGATGATATTGTGGAGGGGATTGTCCGGGTTTCAGACAGACCAGCTTCTGCCAATACGAACTGGGAAGGTGATAAGCCAGATCCGGGAAGTTCCAAAGCGCCATATAAGGTTTATAATATAGGAAACAGCAATCCGGTTGAATTGATGGATTATATCCAAGCTTTGGAAAATGCCATGGGCAAAGTTGCCGAAAAAGAAATGTTGCCGATTCAGCCTGGAGATGTACCAGCTACTTTTGCGGATGTAAGCGACTTGAACAGGGATACGGGGTACAGCCCAAATACATCTGTTGAAGAAGGAGTCTCAAGGTTTGTTGATTGGTACAAATCATATTTCAAAAAATAAAAATTAGATTATTTAACCTTAACTATTCATAAAATGTCCAAAAATATCTTAATCACCGGAGGAGCAGGATTTATAGGAAGCCATGTCGTCCAACTTTTTGTCAACAAATACAGTGATTACAAAATTGTGAACCTAGATTGCCTGACTTATGCAGGCAATTTGGAAAACTTGAAGGATCTCGAAAATTCACCAAACTATATTTTCGAAAAGGTCAACCTTTTGGATGTAGATGAATTGAAGAGGGTTTTTGAACTGCACCAGATCACGGATGTCATTCATTTGGCAGCCGAATCCCATGTGGACAGATCAATTTCTGATCCTCTTGCGTTTGTCAATACCAATGTGATAGGAACCGTAAACTTACTGAATGTAGCAAAGTCCTATTGGAAAGAACTTCAGAATCATCTCTTTTACCATGTGTCTACAGATGAGGTATATGGGTCATTGGATCATGGAGGTTTTTTTACAGAAACCACCCCCTATGATCCCCAATCACCCTATTCAGCATCAAAGGCTGCATCTGACCACTTTGTGAGGGCTTATGCGAATACTTATGGATTGAAGACAGTTATCACAAATTGCTCCAATAACTATGGTCCGAACCAGTTTCCTGAGAAGTTGATCCCGCTATGTATCCATAATATCAAAAACAACAAACCACTTCCTGTCTATGGAAAAGGTGAAAATATCCGAGATTGGTTGTTTGTAGTGGATCATGCCAGGGCTATAGATGTCGTTTTCCATCAAGGGAAAATCGGTGAAACCTACAATGTGGGAGGATTCAATGAGTGGAAAAATATTGACATCGTAAAGTTGCTTTGCCAAAAAATGGATCAAAAACTCGGAAGAGAGTCGGGGACATCAGAGAAATTGATCACTTATGTGACTGATAGGGCAGGACATGATATGCGCTATGCCATCGATGCTACCAAAATCCAAAAAGAACTGGGATGGGAACCAAGTCTACAATTTGAAGAAGGCATATCAAAGACCATTGATTGGTATTTGGAAAATGAGTCATGGCTTAACAATGTGACTTCGGGGGAATACCAAAAGTACTACCAAGAGCATTACAAATAATTAGGTTACCCGTGGGGATGCCCTAATGTTAAGTTTTGCAGAACAAGCATTGAACATTACCGACTTTCCTTGTGTGGCTTGGATGTAGGCGATAGCCAATGTCTTAAGGGTTGTTGGAAAGAAACAAATGCATAGGGTTTCCCAAAAATGAATTGCATTAAAATCCGTATATTTTATCAACGGCTTGTTTGACGGTGGCATTTTCGATTATTTTAGCAAAAAAACCTGAATAATATGATTAAGAGATTAAGGTTTGCAGTGGTGGTAGTTTCCCTATTGGGAATAAGCCTATCAGTGCATGCGCAAAAAGACCGCTTTCAGCAGAAAGTGAAGTATGAAATGGATGTGAGGATGGATGTTGTGAAAAACCAATATACCGGTACACAAAAACTTCATTATACCAATAATTCCCCGGATACATTGGATAGGGCTTTTTACCATCTTTATTACAATGCCTTTCAGCCAAATAGCATGATGGATGTAAGGTCAAGAACGATCGCAGATCCGGATAGAAGGGTGAGGGATAGGATACAAAATCTAAAGCCTGAAGAATATGGAATCATGGAAGTGAGATCATTGAAAATGAATGGAAAGGCAGTTGGCTTTGTTCATGAGGAAACGATCTTGGAAGTGGATCTGTCAGACCCAATATTGCCTGGTGAGACAGTGGTTTTTGATATGGAATTTTTTGGGCAAGTGCCATTGCAGGTAAGAAGGGCAGGTAGGGACAATGCAGAAGGTATTCGCTATTCCATGTCACAGTGGTATCCGAAAATGGCCGCATATGATGTGAGGGGCTGGCATGCAAATCCATATATTGGCAGGGAATTTTATGGCAATTTTGGGGATTTTGATGTAAAGATTACGATAGACAAGGACTACCTCTTGGGAGGGACCGGATATTTGGAAAACGCAAACCAAATTGGCAAAGGATATGAGGATGCCGGTGTAAAAGTGCCGGAGCCAAAGACAAAAGAATTGACCTGGCATTTTACGGCGCCAAGTGTACATGATTTTATGTGGGCAGCCGATCCCAAATATACGTTGGTAAAACAGCAGATGGAAGATGGTCCTATGGTTCATTTACTTTATGTAAAAGATGGGAAAACCGAGGAGAATTGGGGGAAGTTGATGCAGTATACCATCGATGCAATTGCTTATTGTAGCGAAAATTTTGGTAAATATCCATACAAGCAATACTCAGTCATCCAAGGTGGTGATGGGGGAATGGAGTATCCTATGGCTACTTTGATCACCGGACATAGAAATCTTCGAAGCTTGGTTGGGGTGACAGTCCATGAATTGATTCATAGCTGGTATTATGGCGTATTGGGATTCAATGAATCTTCTGAGCCTTGGTTGGATGAGGGTTTTACCACATGGGGGACAAGTGTTGTGATGGATGCGGTGTTTGAGAAAGACCCGGATTTTATCCATAATGGAAGTTATAGGTCATATTTCAGGTTGGCAGATGCTGGTTATGAAGAGCCGTTGACAACCCATGGAGACCATTATAATTTGAATTCGGCATACGGACCTGGTACTTACAATAAAGGGGCGGTGTTTGTAGAGCAGATGTCTTATGTGGTGGGAAAGGAGAACTTCGATAAAGCTTTGCTAAGATTGTGGAAGGACTTCCAATACAAGCATCCAAATGGAAATGATGTCATCAGAACCTTCGAAAAAGTGAGTGGATTGGAGTTGGATTGGTACTATGATTATTTTATAGCATCTACCAAGCAGATAGACTATGGAGTGAAATCAGTGGAAGCGGAAGGCAAGAATACAAAAATCACTTTGGAAAGGGTCGGAATGATGCCAATGCCACTCGATGTAGTGGTTACTTATCAGGATGGCAGCCAGGAATTGGTGTATTTGCCTTTGGTAATCCAAAGGGGGGAGAAACCGGAAGAGGCAGGTATGCCGAAACGCATATTGACGCAAAAATGGCCTTGGACAAGCTACACCACGGAAGTGAAATTGGCTAGGCCAATAGCAGAAATCAAAAGTGTGGAAATAGATCCAAGTATGAGGATGGCAGATGTCAATAGGGAAAACAATAAACTGGAAGTTTCGCAGGAAATGGAGAAGAAATAATAAAAAAGGGAGGCTTTACAGTCTCCCTTTTTTATTGGATTAGGTTGATTGTCAAACAATCAACCTGCATTCTTTTTGTCCTGAACTTCCTTACGGATGTCCTGCGCCAAATTCTTAAGATCTTGCATTCCTTTTCTTACCCTTGTTCCAGCAGCTTGGTTGCCTTTATCGTAGAATTTTTCGAAGTCACCTTCTAGACCCATTACAAGATCTTTAATTTCGCTAAATTTGCTCATAGTAAAAGTTAATTTTAAGGTTGATGATAAGTTTATTTTTTGTTCAATATATGCAAAATGTTTATAAAAGAACAGTTTAAGCCTATTTTTTGAGGATTTTTTTATTCCCCAAAAGATATGGCAAGGTCGGAGCGTTTATAAAACCCACTTGTCAACTTGTCTTTCACTGCTTCGAATGCTGCGATTGTTTCCTTCACATCTTCCAGAGAATGGACTGCGGTAGGGATTAATCTCAAGATAATCATTCCCTTAGGGACTACTGGATAGATGACTACAGAGCAGAATATACTGTAATTTTCCCTTAAATCCTTGCTCAAAGTCGCTGCTTCACCCACTGTGCCATTCAAAACCACCGGTGTTACAGGAGAATTGGATTTTCCTATGCTGAATCCTTTTTCTATCAGACCTGATTTCAGGGCATTGACGATTTTCCAAAGGTTATCCTTCAATTCAGGCTTGGTTCTCAATAGTTCCAATCTTTTCAAAGCACCCTCTACCAATAGCATCGGCAATGATTTTGCATAGATCTGGGAACGCATATTGTATTTCAAATAATGGATCACATTGGAATCACCGGCAATGAATGCGCCTATAGAAGCCATGGATTTGGCAAATGTCGAGAAATAAAGGTCAATTTGCTCTTGGACTCCCTGCTCTTCACCTGTGCCTGCACCTGTCTTTCCCATGGTGCCAAAGCCATGTGCATCATCTACCAAGATCCTGAAATCATATTTTTCTTTCAGTTTTACAATTTCTGCAAGTTTTCCCTGATCTCCCGTCATACCAAATACACCTTCGGTGATCAAAAGAATCCCACCACCGGTTTCTTCAGCCAGTTTGGTTGCCCTTTTCAATTGGGTCTCACAGTTTTCGATATCATTGTGTGGAAATACATAGCGCTTACCCAAATGCATTCTCAGGGCATCAATGATGCAGGCGTGACATTCACTGTCATAGACTACTACATCTTTTCTGTCCAAAAGTGAATCTATCACAGACATGATCCCTTGGTAGCCGTAGTTCAACAAGTAGGAACTTTCTTTGCCCACAAATTCGGCAAGTTCTCGTTCCAACTGCTCATGAAGATCCGTCTGACCGGACATCATCCTGGCACCCATTGGATAAGCTGCTCCCCATTTCGCTGCTGCTTCTGCATCTGCTTTTCTTATTTCGGGGTGGTTGGCCAATCCCAAGTAGTTGTTCAAACTCCAAGTCAAGACATCTTTGCCTTTGAACTGCATCCTGGGGGCAATTTCCCCTTCTAATTTTGGAAAAGTGAAATAACCTTCTGATAACTCCGAATGCTTGCCCAATGGGCCTAGATTCGTGTTTAATTTTTCGAATAAATCCAAAGTTTAAAACGTTTAAGTTTTACATTTTATTGGTGGCGGAACTTTCCGCTAAACTCGCCAAAAGTAACACATTTTGCCCACCCTTGCAAAAATTGACTCCCAATTCAAATAATCTTTCACTTACTCATTTAATTTTCTTTAATTCGTAGATTCAGCATTTTAAGATATAACAACAACCCAAATATGAGAAAAATCCAAAAACTTTTGGTGGCCAATCGGGGAGAGATCAGTCTTCGGATTATGAGAACGGCCAAAGAGATGGGAATCAAGACAGTCGCCGTCTACAGTGAAGCGGATAGAAATGCACCCCATGTCAAATTTGCCGATGAGGCAGTTTGTCTTGGCCCGCCAGCTTCTTCCAAATCCTACCTCTTGATGGACAAGATTATTGGGGTATGTAAAGATCTGAATGTTGACGCAATCCACCCAGGTTATGGTTTTCTTTCTGAAAATGCCACTTTTGCACGGAAAGTAACTGATGCCGGAATCATCTTCGTAGGACCATCTCCAGCAGCGATAGAAGTAATGGGATCCAAACTCGCCGCAAAGCATGCTGTATCAAAGTATGACATTCCAATGGTTCCTGGTACTGAAGATGCTATTTCTGATATCCCTGCTGCCAAAGTAAAAGCAAGTGGGATAGGCTACCCAATTTTGATCAAAGCAAGTGCTGGAGGAGGGGGAAAGGGGATGCGAATAGTGGAAAATGAAGGAGAGTTTGAAGAGCAAATGTATAGGGCAATCTCTGAAGCTGAATCAGCCTTTGGAGATGGAGCTGTATTTATTGAAAAATACATTACTTCCCCAAGACACATAGAAATCCAGGTGCTGGGTGATATGCATGGCAATGTGGTACATCTTTTTGAACGGGAGTGTTCGGTACAAAGAAGACACCAGAAGGTCATAGAGGAGGCTCCTTCCGCTGTAGTTTATGAAGCAATGAGACAGGCAATGGGAGAGGCTGCGGTGAAAGTGGCCAAAGCCTGTGATTATTATGGAGCAGGGACTGTGGAGTTTATAGTGGATGAAAAACTCAATTTTTACTTTTTGGAAATGAATACAAGACTCCAGGTAGAGCATCCAGTTACGGAAATGATTACAGGAAAAGACTTGGTAAAAGAGCAGGTTTTGATAGCAGAGGGCCGTCCCTTGAGTTTTGGACAAAGTGATTTGAAGATCTATGGCCATGCAATGGAGGTGAGGGTCTATGCTGAAGATCCCCGGAATAATTTTCTGCCGGATATCGGGAATCTAAAAACTTATATCAGGCCTCAAGGAGCTGGAGTACGGGTAGATGATGGGTTTGAACAGGGGATGGATATTCCTATCTATTATGACCCCATGATCGCAAAGTTGATCACACATGCTGATACCAGGGAATTGGCTATGGATAGAATGATCAGGGCTATTGGGGAATATCACATCACCGGAATTGAGACAACATTGGGCTTTTGCAAGTTTGTGATGGAACATGAAGCTTTCAGGTCTGGAGATTTTGATACCAAATTTGTAGAAAAGTATTTTACTCCGGACAAGTTGGATATCCAATGGACAGAAGAGGAGCTGGCATTGCTTTCGGCAGCTGCTGTTACCTTGTTTGAAAAGCAAAAATCTGACTTGCGTCGCGTGAAGTCCATGCAGAATGATGCTTTGCCGAGGACAAATTGGAAAAACAGGTTGAATTGATGGCTGAGATACTACCTATCAAGGCTTGGAGATACCATGAAAACCTAAGGGAGCAAATCGAAGATTTGACTTCTCCGCTTTTTGATGTAGTATCTACCAAGCAAAGAGAAGCGCTTTATAACAATCCCCTCAATAGCATTCATATTTCTGTACCATTGGGAGATGATCCCGCGATGGCTGCTGCCAATTGCTTGGTGCAATGGAAGAAGGACGGAATTCTTGTTCAGGATAGGATTCCTGGGATCTATGTCTATTACCAATATTTTAGGCTTCCAGGCCATGAGGGAGAATCCTGTAGGAAAGGGTTTGTGGCACAAATCAAAGCGTATGATTGGGATGAGAACATTGTCTTGAGACATGAGAGTACCATCGCCAAGGCAGTCAATGATCGTGTAGATTTGCTGGAAGCGACAAAAATCCAACCAAGTGCTACCCATGGCCTATATGAAGATCCTTTATTTTCTTTGGAAGCCTATATGGACAAGGCTATCGAAGATCCAATATATGATTTGGAGGATTACCAAGGGGTAAGGGAAGTCATGGCAACAATCCAAGATGCTAAAGTAATCTCAGAGTTTCTCAAAGTCATCAATGATAAGCAGATCATATTGGCAGATGGCCACCATCGATATGAGGGGGCTATTGCCTATAGGAAGTCCATGAGGGAAGCCAATCCCCATCATACCGGAAATGAATCCTACAATTTCCACATGATGTATTTTACCAATGCACTATCCAAGAATTTGAAAATCCTCCCTACCCATAGGGTTTTTATGGGATTCCGCATGGAAGAAGAGGAACTTTTGGAACGGATCAGTGAATTCTTTTTTGTCAAGAAATTGAACGATGTCGAAGAAATAGAAGAGCTTATACTGCAAAAGAAATGGGCTTTTGGCTTGGTCATTGGGGAGCATGCCTACAAAATAAGATTATACCAAGAACACATCGATGAGATGCCACCCTCCATCCCTGAAGTAGTCAAAAACCTTGATTTGATGGTTTTGCATTACTTTTTGATAGATAGGATTTTGGGGATACCATTGGAGCAACAGCGCTTTTCCGATCAGATTGCGTATGAAAGGAATTTGGGAAGATGCATTTTCAAGACGATTTCAGGTGAAGCGTCTTTTGCTGTTATCACAAAGGATATTTCCATGAACCAAGTATTGGAAGTATGCAAGTCTGGCCATACCATGCCCCAAAAATCAACCTATTTCTATCCCAAAACACTTTCAGGTTTGCTGTTTGCCTCAGTGGAAGAAAGTGAATTTGAATTTCCATACCAAATATTCCAACCATGATCAAGTTAGATAAGCACCGTTTGATATTGGCATCCAAATCCCCCAGAAGGAATGAGCTTTTGAAAGGATTGGGAATTACATTTTCTGTCAGGACGAAAGATACAGATGAGAGCTACCCTTCAGCAATGGATGTATATGAGGTTGCCGGGTATCTTTCTGAGAAAAAGGCAAGCGCTTTTTTGCAGGAAATTGAAGAGGATGAAGTCTTGATAACTGCCGATACTGTGGTCATCTCAAACAATGAAATTCTAGGAAAGCCCAAGGATAAAGAAGATGCATTTCGGATGATCAAGTCTTTGTCTGGAGGAACCCATGAAGTAGTAACAGGAATTACGATTACATCTCTCGCCAAGCAGGTTTCACTTCAAGACAAAGTACGAGTAAGTTTCAAAAAACTGGATGATCAAGAGATTGAATATTACATCGACACTTTCAAGCCTTTTGATAAAGCGGGAGCTTATGGGATCCAGGAATGGATTGGTTATGTAGCGGTGGATAGGATAGAGGGTTCATTTTACACGGTAATGGGTTTGCCAGTACATTTGGTCTATGATCAATTGAAGAATTGGGATTGTTAGTTTTGTGGTCTGGTAAATAAAGATATCAGAGCTACGCCCCTTTGTTTTGGCTAGATCCAAATTTTTCTACGAAGATATGTGGACCCTGGCCCCAGTTTTTTATTGATTTCAATAGGGATCATTGATAATCTATTGTCAGGGGCGTAGCCCTGTGATCTTCATAGAAGAACAAAGTCAGGCAGTACAAAGGGGGGCGTAGCCCTGAAATCTGAAACTCCAAACAAAAAAGGAGATTCAGACACAAGCTGAATCTCCTTTTTTGTAATTAAATCAAAATTATTCTTTCTTATTCCGTCTTTTTGGTGACTTTCAATAAATCATTGTCTTTCAACTGTTTGCTGATTACAAAATACGGTCCTGATACAAGCTCATCCCCTTCATTGACTCCCTCTAGGATTTCAATGTTGTCAAAATCAGAAATTCCGGTTTTTATTTCTTTTTGTACCGCTTTCCCATTTTCGACGATATAGATCAGTTCTTTCAGTTTTGTCGTTCCATCTGCACTTTCAATCTTTTGGTCTTCCCTGGTAGTCACAGCAGCCAAAGGCACTGAAAGTACACCTGTTTTTTTCTGGGTGATGATGTCAACACTTGCAGTCATCCCTGGCCGGAATGGAAACCTGTTTTTCTCGGTTACCAACTCGGCATAGGAATCGTTCAATATCCTGATTTTAACCTCAAATTCAGTGACAGCATCAATACTTGCCTTGGTATTTGCTGAGTTTGCTATAGAAGTAACGACACCCTTGAATTTTTTGGCTACAGATGCATAAGAATCCACATCTATCAAAGTGGTATCCCCCAAGCTAATTCTGATGATGTCATTTTCATTGACATTCACCCGTACTTCCATTTTGCTCAGGTCGGCGAGACGAAGCATTTCAGTACCTGCCATTTGTTGTGTTCCAACAACCCTTTCTCCTTTTTCAACCAGTAGTTTAGACACTGTACCGTTAACAGGTGAATAGACATTTGTCAAGCGAAGGTTTTCATTGGCTTCATTGACAGTGGCTTGGGAACTTTTGATGATGTATTCTGCACCCAGAACTGTTTGTTTTGCTGCTTCAAGATCATTTTGTGCGGTCAAGAAATTTGATTGGGCCAATTCCCAATCTGAATCTGAAATCACCTTGTCATTGTAGAGCTTTTCATTCCTTTTATAATCCAAATCTGCCCTTGTGAATTGTGCTTCAGCTCTCTTTAGGTTGGCCTGGGACTGTGCAAGGTTAGCCATTTGCTGATTGAGGTTGGCCTTAGCCCTATCCAATGCAGAAATGAAATTGTCAGGCCTTATTTTTACAAGCAGGTCTCCCACTTTTACAGAATCACCTTCCATGACATTGAGTTCGATGATCTCACCTGCCACATCTGGGCTAAGTTTGACTTCGATTTCAGGCTCGATGACTCCAGAGGCAGACACTTTTTCGATAATGCTTGTTTTCTTGGCGATGGTGGTCTCTACTGCCACTTCTTTTTCTCCACCAATCCAACCGGCAGACTTTCCAATGATTGCGAAAACTATAAGTGTTCCGACTATCCCCAAAAGGATATAGAGGAATTTGTTTGATTTTTTCTTTGCCATGATATTGATTATAAATTAAGCGGATTACCGAGATAAAAATCCAGAACTTTTACCCTAAAGATGTATGTGTATTTTGCTGTTACCAAATCAGCTTGCGCATTGAACAGGTTGTTTTGTGCCAATTGGTAGTCGGCAAAATTAATAGCACCAGCATCAAATCTTTGCTTGGCAATTCTAAAAGACTCTTCCAAGGCAGCTACCCGTACCAATGAGGATCTATATGCCTGATCGGAAGCGATTGCATTGGTAAATGCCACTTCAATATCCTGCCTCAATTCATTTTTTGTTTCAAAAGCAGTGATCTCACTTAGGTTCTTTTGAAGTCTGGCCCTTTGAAGGGAAGATCTATTCCTAAAGTTGGAGAAAATTGGGATATTCAAACTGATGTTCGCTGCTTGGGAAAGGTTGTTTTCAATTTGGGTTATGAATTCAGGCCTGTCAAATCCAGGTGTCGTTCTGTCAACATAATTTGAAAACAAGTTTGCACCAACTCCCAAGGTTGGGTAAAAAGCTCCTTTCGCAGCTCGGACTCCATACTCGGCACTTTCTACAGCAAGTTCTGCTGCCTGTATTTGCGGCAGGATTTCTTTGGATAGATTATAGATTTCATTGACACTTTGTCCCGAGAGGGCAATATTATCAACTGAGAGATCTGGTGCGATTACTTTGAAGCTTGGGTCAAATGGCAATTGCATAGCTTGCAGCAGGTTCAGTTTGGCACCGCGCAGTGAATTCTCGGCATTCAATACTTCCAATTCATTGGTAGCATCTTGCGCTTGTAAATCCAGTTTGTTTGCCAAAGGCAAGGAACCTGCATCTACAAGCTTTGTGGTGTTGGTAAGCTGTTCTTTGGTGGAGGCCAACTGGTTTTTGGCAATCTTTAATTGTTCTTCAGAGAAGATTACATTGATAAAGAGGTTGATCACATTCAGGGTGATATTGTTCTCAGTAGTTTTTACATTTAATCTACTGACCTCAATGTTTGTTTTTGCCTGTTTGATGGAATTGTTGATCTGTTGACCAGCAAAAACAGTCAAGTTTGTGTTTGCAGAAAGGTTGACATTACCAATTCTATTTGTTTCAAAAAGGTTGGTAACAGGGTTGATTGAACGTCCCCACCTGTATCCCGAACTTCCACCTGCAGACAATGAAGGTAGCCTCTGACCTTGGCTCTCCAATAGTGTCGCTTCACTGATAGCCAGGTTGACTTCACTTCTTTTTAATGTCAGGTTGTTTTCTAGGGCAATCTCAATACATGATTGAAGATCTAATGAATTGTAATTACTGTCCTGGGCTTTTAATTCAAAATTTGATAAAAAAAAGGAAAGCAATAAGCCTAAAGTGTATTTGTTTTTCATTCTTTATAAGTCAATATCAGGTATGTATATGATTTCTTTGATCCAAGGTAAGCTTTTCAAATATTCAATTGTAATGGGTTGAAGCCCTGAGTCCATTTCGATTACATGGCATGCTTGGTCATTTTTGCCCTTTCTGGAAACAGACATTGTTGCGATATTTGCCTGTTCCTGAGCGATGACACTGGAAATAAATGCAATGGCTCCCGAAACATCATTGGCTTTGATGATCAATGTATGGGACTGTGCTGAAAAATCAGCTATGAATCCATCAACAAAGGATATGTTAATCAAACCTCCGCCCAAGCTTTCACCAATTACTTCCACCTTTTTCTCACCTTTGATAAGGTTGAGTTTAATGGTGTTGGGATGGTATACCGATGCATTTCCAATGGATTTGAAGACGTATGTAAGCCCGCTCTCCTCTGCGATTTCAAATGCCTGTTTGATTTTGGCATCGTCAGTTTTGAAATCCATCAAGCCTCCAATGATGGCTTTGTCACTTCCATGCCCCTCATAAGTTCTTGCAAAAGAATTATAAAATGTGATGTCGGCATGATCCGGCTTCCCTCCAAGAACTCTGATGGCTGCCCTGGCGATTCTGACCACACCGGCTGTATGGGAAGAAGAAGGTCCTATCATCACTGGACCGATCATATCAAAAACACTGCTTTTACCACCCATAATAATTAGATTTTCAATTATTGTGCTAAAATAATACTTTAATTCATTGAGATCACGTAAATAAAGTATAGTGAGCCCAAATTGGCTAGAAATATTGAATATTTAATTAATTTTAACGGTAAGTTTAAATTTCAGAAATTTATTTTGTACGATAACGCACATTTGTATGACCGAAAATGATACAATCTCTTGGGAAAAGGATAAACTGTCCGAATGGGTGACATTGGATGGGAAGGTTTCCAACCGAGCATTTCTTTTTGCTGATGGATTGTTTGAGACAATGGTCTATATAAAAGGCAATATTAGATTTGCTGAAATGCATTTTGAAAGATTGGTGGAAGGATGTAGGGTCCTGGGACTGTCGACTGAAAACCTATCGTCAATGGATCAGATTAGCCATGCCATAAGAGAAAAATATGGAGAGCGCAAGGTATTAAGGATTCGTTGGAATGTCTATCGGGCTGGGAAAGGAAAATATACTCCCCAATCTGATGACATTGAGGAAACGCTCCATATCCAAGAATTTCTGCCAGCACCAAGTGTCAAGCAATCTGCTTATGTGCATCCCGAGATTGTTTTGAACCATTCTCCTTGGAGTCATTGCAAGACTTTGAATGCCTTGACTTATGTGATCGCCAATAGGGATAGGGCATTGATGGGAATGGATGAAGTGCTGCTGTTGACTGCAAAGGGTTTTGTGGCAGAAGCGGGTGCTTCCAATTTATTCTGGACCAAATCCGGTGTTTTTTATACACCTACACTTGCGACAGGGTGCATAGCGGGAGTTGCTAGAAGGGCGATTTTGGAATATTTGGAAAATAAAGGAGTGGAGATAAGGGAAGGATATTTTGGAATAGGAGAATTGTATCAAGCAGATGCTGTCTTTGTGAGCAATGTGGCCGGGATCAGTTACTTGTCATATTTGGAAGGCAAAAAGCTTGGACAACATACATATAGTTATTTGAATGAACTTTTTGATTTTTAAATTTTACCCATGAGACAAAAAATAGCACACCTTTATCAGAACTTTGGAAAGGTATTCAAAAAATACCCCGTTACCATCGCCTTTGCATTATTGGCAACAATCTTTGCGATTCTATCTTCGGAGATTACAGACTATCAAAGCAGCTCTCTTTTGCTTCAGAAGTTTCCAGTGTTAAAAGAAGCTCCTTTTATCAAGCTGACCATAATTTCCCTTTTGGGGATTTCCCTTTCATTTGCTTTGTCAATGCTCCATGAAATCAAAAAATGGAAATGGCTAGCTCCGATTTCCGTATTGATCGTTGTTGGGTATTATTTTTTGTTTCCCGACGACCATCGAGCATATACTTCCTACCATTTGACACTGATGTTTGTGGTTGGGATTTTACATCACTTGGCTGTTTCTTTTTTGCCATTTTTGTTTCACCGGAATGGTGAAATGGGTTTCTGGAGCTACAACAAATCCCTTTTTACAAACTTGGCACAGACTGTCTTGTTTGTAGGGGTGCTTACTGCGGGGTTGCTTTTGGCGATCGCAGCAGTTGAGAACCTGTTCAATCTGAGATTTGGCAATGGGAAACTTTATTTATACGTGACATTCATTTCGAGCATTTTTGGATCCTGCTTTGTCTTTCTGATTTTTGCATTGGATGGTTTCAAAGGTATGGTCAATGATCAGTTGGTGCCAGTAGCACAAAAGTTTTTTGTACAATACATTATCATTCCCTTGTTGTTGATTTATGCAGCGATCTTGTATGCTTATGGAGCCAAGATTTTGATAGGATGGTCTCTTCCACAAGGCTGGGTGAGTTACATGGTAATCGCATATAGTTTTTTGGGATTTGTGTCTCTTTTGCTGATATTCCCACTTTCCAAGCAAACTGCCAAGGCTTGGGTACGATGGTTTGACAGGATTTTTTATTACTCATTGCTTCCGTTTCTGATTTTGTTGTTTGTGGCCATTTTCACCAGGATATTTGAATATGGTGTCACCCCCAATCGGTATTTTGTCTTGATCATCGCTTTGTGGATTACGGTGATTGCACTTTATTTTATACTTTTCAAAAAACCATCAATCAAAACAATCCCCATTAGTTTGTTTCTTTTTGGACTGATCAGCATTTCTTTTCCCTATTTGAATGCATTCAGTGTGTCGAAGAGAAGCCAGAAAAATCAGTTTGTAGAATTGATAGAGAAGTTTGGGATAGTAGAAAACAATAAGATCGATTTTGAAAAAGAAATAGAGAGCAATAAGGCAGATCAATTGAGTAGCATTGCTTTTTACCTGCACAAAAATGGCCAAGCTGAATTTCTGGATGTTTATTTGGAAGGAACTTCATCAGATTCGATTTTTAAGTATCAGTATTCGAACACTTATGATTTCAAAAAAGAATTCAAAAATGTGATTCTGGATGATAGGTATTATGAAATTTTCGAAATAACCATCCAATCAAAGCAATATAAAAAATCCAGGTTTTTGGATGTCAGTGAATATGATTTTGTATATAGTTCAATTGCCACTTTTCAAGAACACAGCTTGGAAATTGGAAATGAAGTCCTCGAAATAAGCCAGAACCATTGGGGGGGTGTTGAACCTAAAAAATTGCTGTTCAATCTGATCGATGAAAATGGAATGTCAATTGGCAAATATGACATGATTGATGACTTAAAACAAATCTATGAGTCCAAGTCAAATGCAGAAAAAACGGGGATAAGTGAATTTGAAGAAGATATAGAATATGAATTTAGTCTAGGCGCTTATGAATTTACTGTTTTATTCTACGAGATAAGATTTTCAGCCAATTATTCACAAGAGAAAAATGAAGATAGGTGGGATTTTGAAAATGTATATTTCTATCCACAATATGAGATTTTGGTAAAAAAGAAAAAACATTGAATGAAGGGTACAGCATACCCTTCATTCAATGCCTAAATCCTTCGATCATACTGCAACAGCAGCTTTGATATGTGGATGGGGATCATATCCTACGAGCTCAAAGTCTTCAAACTTAAAGGAGAAGATATCCTTCACTTCCGGATTGATTTTCATGGTCGGCAGTGGCCTGCATTCACGGGAAAGTTGAAGTTGTGTTTGCTCCAAATGGTTGCTGTATAAATGTGCATCACCAAAAGTATGGATAAACTCACCCAACTCTAAACCACAGACTTGAGCTACCATCATGGTGAATAGTGCGTAAGATGCAATGTTGAATGGCACACCAAGAAAAACATCTGCACTTCTTTGGTAAAGTTGGCAAGAGAGCTTGCCTTCAGCTACATAGAATTGGAAAATAGTATGACAAGGGGGAAGTGCCATATTGTCCACATCTGCGACATTCCACGCACTTACAATGTGCCTTCTGCTATCCGGTTTGGTTTTGATCTGGTGGATCAGGTTTTTGATTTGATCGATTTCACCACCTTTGCCATCAGGCCAATGTCTCCACTGATAGCCATAGACCGGACCAAGGTCTCCATTTTCGTCAGCCCATTCATTCCAGATGCTGACTTTGTTGTCATTGAGGTATTTGATGTTCGAATCGCCATTGAGAAACCATAGCAGTTCGATGATGATAGATCGGAGATGACATTTTTTTGTAGTGACCAATGGAAAACCTTCTTTGAGGTCAAATCTCATCTGGTAACCAAATACACTGATTGTTCCAGTACCGGTTCTGTCTCCTTTTTGGACTCCATTGTCCAAAATATGTCTCATCAAATCGTGGTATTGCTTCATTTTTGGGATCGTGTTTATTAGAAGTTGGCAAGATAAAAAGATTCTAAATAATCAGAAAGGTGAATTTATGGTTTATATCTTTGACGATGTCATTTAATGGGAAATATGTTTGAAAGAAAAGCTTCTTTATGGGGACTGGCAATAGCCATAATGATCAGTATTGCCTTGGCTTTGTTTCGTCCGCAAGCAGTATTTGATTATGATTTTGAGCAATTTTTCCCCCAGGAAGATGAAGAACTTACTTTTTATCAAGGTTTTAGGGAAAAGTTTGAGAATGACAACGATTACCTTCTGATCGCATTGGGAAGGAAAGAGGGGATATTTGACATTGGTTTTTTGGAAAAGGCATTGCAGGTTCAGCACAAATTGGATTCGCTGGAATTTGTCGAAAGCGTCCTATCGTTATTGACCTTTCAGGAACCTGTACTCAATGTTTTTGGCATGAGGTATCTTCCGGTTTTGGAGTGGGAAAATGACGGGAAACTTCAAAAATCAAAGCAGAAATTAAAATCCCATCCACAGTATACTGGGAATTTGATCAGTGGGGATGGAGAATATCTGTTGTTGATATTGAAAAATCAACAAATGATATCTAAAGAAGATGGTGATTTTTTGTTCCAAGAAGTGAAAAAGATACTCACGGATGCGGATTTTGACAAATATTATGCTGCGGGAAAAATCAAAGCACAGGGGGAGTTTGTGGATTTGCTCCAAGGGGAATTCGCTTTTTTTCTATCTATTTCCATTGTCTTGATCATGCTCCTTTTGTTTTTGATATTCAGGACTTGGTGGGGAGTTTTGTTGCCACTTGTTGTACTGCTATTTGGGATAGCCTGGACGATAGCTATCATGCTGTTGAGTGGAAAGGCACTTGATGTGATGTCAGTGATGCAGCCGACTATTTTGCTGGTGATTGGCCTGAGTGCTTTGGTTCATTACATGACACTGTATCTTCAAAAACTCCGCTCTGGATTGACCAAGGATGAGGCAATAAAATCGACCTTTAAAAATCTGTTTCTAGCCATATTCCTCACTTGTTTGACAACAGCCTTGGGTTTTTCCACCTTGTATTTTACCAGTGCGATAAGCTTGAAATTGTTTGGGGTCTACACTGCCTTGGGGGTGATGGTCATGTTTGTGGCAGTTGTATTGATCACTCCCGGTTTGTTGTATTTACTCAGTCCTTTGGAAGTTTCAAAAAGCAATCGCTACAATGAGTTTTGGCAACACGCTTTAGCCAAATCTTTTCGGTGGATTCTTCAACATCAAGTATTGGTTTTGTCTTCATTTACAGTTATTTCTGCATTATCAATTATAGCCCTTGCCAATTTGAAGGTCAATGGCTATCTATTGGACAACCTGCCAAGAGAGCATGAATTGGTGCAGGAATTTGAGTTTTTCGATCAGGAATTTGGGGGTTCAAAACCTCTGGAATTCTTTTTGGAAGTTGGCGATTCGTCGGAAAATATTTTCCAATATGAGGTTTTGAAGGAAATAGACAAACTTGAAGCTTACGTTCGGAAGGAATACGAAACAGGAGCGATCGTTTCACCTCTTTCCCTTGTGAAAGTACTCAATCAAGCACAAAATTCTGGGAATGCCAAAGCTTTCACCATGCCATCCGGAGGCCAGTACCAAAGGTTGAAACCCTACCTAGGCCAAGCCTTGGCAAAAGCTGGCTACGCTTTGATCTCAGAAGACCTGCTGCAAGCCCGCCTGTCTACCAGGACAGCTGATATTGGAAGTTTTAGAAGTTCACAGCTCAACAAAGCGATGGGATTGTTTGTTGAAAATGAAATTAACGGCAACCTTCTACAGGTAAAGCTTACAGGTACATCGAATTTGATCGACAAAAGCCATGTGACGATTTCAGACCAGATGACAAAAGGCTTGGGTGTAGCGATTGTTTTGGTGGGTTTGATAGCTGGTTTTTTGTTTCGTTCTTGGAGGGTTTCTTTTTTGATTTTATTGCCAAATGTCCTGCCCCTGTTGTGGATGTGTGGGGTGATGTGGCTGCTTGATATTGATCTCAAACTGACAACTGCCGTGATATTCACAGTTGCGTTTGGGATTGCGGTCGATGATAGCATTCATTTTATGACCAAACTCCAAACCGAGCTCAAGAAGGGAAGAAGTATGCTCTATGCACTCAAGAGAACCTATTTGGAGACAGGGAAAGCGATTGTCATGACTTCTATTGTCTTGGTTTCAGGGTTTTTGGTCTTGACTTTCAGTGAATTTGGTGTAACTTTCTATACTGGACTTCTGATTAGCTTGGCGCTTGTATTTGCGGTATTGGCAGATTTGATGTTGTTGCCGATATTACTGTTGCCTATGCAGCGGGTTTGGGAAAAAAAGAAGGAGAGAAAAGGTGAAGGGAGAAAAGGATGGGGGGATTTATGATTTTGTAGGATATAGTTTTAGGTTGGTAATGCAAAAAACATCTGTAAAATCTATTTTTTATTCCTTACCGCATGATTTATGGAACACTGATGATGCTGATTTGGCGGATGGTTGCTGATGAAAAACACTTTGCGTTAACCTTGGGTCAATAGATCCCAGAGACCAAACCTTGTTTTATCTTAGGTTCTTGGCACTTTTTCATTGCGTCCCTTGAATACTGAATAGTTAGCAATAGCCTCCCGGTATTCTCGGGACAGGCATTTCGGTGCTTTGTGTCTTGTCTCTTTTTTATGAGCATCCCATATCTCAATAAAGCAAATACGGCTTGCTTTGTTCTTTGAATTTCTCCAAGTCTGATTGCCAGGATTCTTTGATTTCTTCGGTTGGTTTTCCGGCTAGGATATCTTTTCTGAGCTGATCGGTGCCTGCTAGTTTGTCAAAGAAATTGTTGAAGAACTTTTCTTTCTTCCCCGAAGTTTGGTACGCATCAATCAGGTATTCCAGGGTAAATTGATGGGTGAGTGCTTCCTCTCTCAAATCTTTTCCATAACATACTTTATTCTGGTGTGGAGGATTTTTGGACATCCCATCGATACTGACTGGTTTGAATGAAAATTCCCCGAATTTTTTGTCCGGATATCCATATACTTGAAAAGGGAAGTATGTTCCCCTGCCTACCGAGATGTCAGTGCCCTCAAAAAAGCAAAGGGAAGGGTATAGTCTGATCGACAAATCGTTAGGGAGGTTGGGAGAGGGTTTCACAGGAAGGTTGTACGGGGTTTCCTTTGTCCAGTTCGCTACTTCAATGATTTTGATGTCTGCTTTTACCTTGTTCTTCAGCCAGCCTTCACCGTTGATCATATTGGCAAGCTCAGCTACTGTGAGTCCATGGACCACGGGGATTGGATGCATGCCCACAAAACTTTCAAACCCCTTTTTTAAGACAGGGCCATCGATGTATTCGCCATTCGGGTTTGGCCTATCCAAAATCAACAAGGGGACTTGGTTCTCGGCAGCACTTTCCATGACGTAATGCATGGTGCTGATATAAGTGTAAAAACGTAATCCTACATCCTGTAGGTCATAGATGATCATATCTAATCCTTTGAGGGAAGCTGCAGATGGCTTTTTATTGTTCCCATAAAGAGACTCTATTGGCAATCCTGTTCTGCTATCTACCTCATTGTTTACCACCTCCCCGGCATCTGCATCACCCCTAAATCCATGTTCAGGGACAAAAACTTTGACAACATCTATCCCCTCCATCATCAGGTAGTCCACCAGGTGGATATTGTTTTTTGAAGTAAGGATACTCGTTTGGTTTACTACCAGGCCTATTTTTTTGCCTTCAAGCAAGGATAGGTACTCTTCTGGTCGGTCTGCACCCGGCAAAATATTGTCTGGCTGTTTTTCGCTTATTTCTGGGGTAGTTTGTTCTTTTTTTGTCTCGGGACTTTTGCAAAAAGCAAAGCTTTGAAGTAAAAATGAGATTAGAAGTACTATTTTCAATTGCTTCATGTTAATTTGCGCTAGATTTCCATCAAAATAAAAACTTTCATTGAATATATCCTATTTCATTGCCAAAAGAATCAGTTTTAAGAGAACCGGAGGTTTCACTGGTACGATTCATCGGATCGCTGTAGCCAGTGTCGCTATAGGCTTGGCGATTACCATGATTTCATTTATGATACTTGGTGGATTTCAAAACGAGATTTCCAATAAGGTTTTTTCTTTTACTGGCCATTTTCAGGGCTTGAAGTTTGTTTCCGGAAATGCGTTTGAAGAGTCTCCGATTTCTACTGATTCCGAATTTTTCAGAAACCATAAAGATTTGGATTTCATCGATCATATTCAGGTCTTTGCCCACAAACCAGGGTTGTTGAAAGGTGATGAAGAAGTCGAAGGTGTATTGATGAAAGGGGTGGGACCGGATTTTGATTCCCTGAGTTTCAAGTCTTCGATCATCCAAGGACGGTTTATCCAGTTTTCCGACTCTTCGGCAAGCAATGAGATTGTGCTGAGCAAAAAGATAGCAAACAAATTGCTTCTAAATTTGGAAGATCAGGTAACCATGTATTTTGTCCAAGAACCACCAAGGTACAGAAGATTGAAAATAGTTGGGATTTATGAGACGTTTTTGGAAAATTTCGATGATAAAATCCTGATTGGGGATATCCAAACGATCAGAAACCTCAATGGCTGGTCAGATGATCAAGTCGGTGGCTATGAGATTTTTGTGGACGATCCAAAAAGAATGAATGCTTACTCTGAACCACTATATGATTTTATGGACTTTGACCTGAAGTTGGTGAAAGTGACCGAAAAATACATGGAGATATTTGATTGGCTTCATTTGCTGAACAACAACGTTTATGTATTTCTTACTTTGATCCTGTTTGTGGCGGCTTTTAATATGGTCTCTATATTGTTTATCCTCATCATGGAGCGAACACAAATGATTGGGATACTTAAGGCGGTTGGTGCAAAAAATGCCCAGATTAGAAGGGTTTTTGTTTGGAATGGGGTGAGGATAATAGGGAGGGGGCTCTTGTTGGGAAATGCCATCGGACTTGGTTTTGGATGGCTTCAGGATCGGTTTAGGATTATCCCGCTGGACCCCGAAAACTATTACATGGGTTTTGTTCCCATCCATTGGAATTGGCCTGTATTTATTGTTTTGAATCTGGTGGTATTGTTGGTGACTACTTTGGTGTTATTCATTCCTGCGATGCTTATCAGCAACATCAAGCCCATCAAATCGATCAAGTTTGATTAGCAGGTTTGAAGGTTTTGAAAAGGCTTCTGATTTTCATATAAAGTACACCTAAGACAGCTTCTTTGAAGATCCCCCTGCTCATTTTCGAAGTCCCTTTTGTCCTGTCTGTGAAAATAATTGGTACCTCTACGATTTTGAAACCAAGTTTCCATGCAGTGAATTTCATTTCGATCTGAAAGGCATAGCCAATAAATTTGATTTTGTCCAGGTCCATTGCCTTCAGTACATCGATAGCGTAACATTTGAAGCCGGCAGTGGTGTCCTTGATGGGGAGCCCTGTGATGAACTGAACGTATTTACTTGCGAAAAATGACATCAAGACCCTTCCCATAGGCCAATTGACTACATTGACACCCGTGATGTATCTAGAGCCTATGGCCATATCATTGCCATCGGTGGCGCAGGCATTATAAAGTTTTACCAAGTCTTCTGGGTTGTGGGAAAAATCAGCGTCCATTTCGAAAATATATTGGTAACCTTTCTCAATAGCGTACTTGAAGCCTTCAATATATGCAGTCCCCAGCCCCAGTTTTCCGCTTCTTTGAAGTAAATGGAGTCGGTCCGGATATACATTTTGTAGTTTGGTGACTATCAGTGCAGTCCCGTCCGGAGAGTTGTCGTCAATGACCAAAAGTTGAAAATCACCTTCCAGATTCATGACAGCATGAACCATGTCCAGGATGTTTTCCTTTTCATTGTAGGTAGGGATGATGACTAGTTTTTCTTTTTTCATATAGGCAAGCCCCAAAAATAGGATTAATTGGTCGTTTAATTAACGAAAAACAGATAAAATGATATAATTTCGATGTATAATTTGATCAATAATTTTCATATGAAACCCAAAATAGCTGTAATTACTTATGAAGCAAGAGGTTCATACAATACACAAGATGTAGCGGATGAAGATGAATTGCTGGGAAATATACTCGATCAACTGGATATATTCTACAGATTTGAAGTCTGGTCTGACAGTGCAGTAGATTGGAGCCAATATGATCTGCTTTTATTGAAATCCCCTTGGGATTATTTTGATAGGTATAAAGAGTTTAAAATGTGGTGTGAGAAAATATCATCTCTGAACATCCCCTTGGTTAACTCTGTGACGACAGTATTGTGGAATTCTGACAAACGCTATCTAAAAGAGATAGAATTGGCTGGATATTCAATCGTGAAGACATTTTTCCTTGAAAATGGAGGGGTTAAGGCACAGTTGGAAAGCTGTTTTGAATTGTTTGACGCAGAGCAACTGGTGATCAAGCCTACGATAAGTGGAGGGGCAAAAAACACATTCAAAATCAACAGAGATAACTGGGAGGAGATAGGTTGTAAGTTGGACAAACTGAAGGGGGATGAGTCCTTTATGGTTCAGCCTTTTGTTGATGAGATCGTCGAAGTGGGGGAGTACTCCTACATATTTTTTAGGGGTGAGTTTTCCCATGCTGTTTTGAAAAGTGCCAAAAATGGGGATTATCGTGTTCAGCACTTTTATGGCGGGAAGATCGGAAATATCCAGCCCACCGAAATGGAACTGCAATACCTTCAGTCATTGGTTGATTCGTATGCGAAAGACACACTCTATGCAAGGGTAGATGGTGTTTGGAGGGGAGGGGATTTTTTGTTGATGGAATTGGAACTGATAGAGCCTTATTTATTTCTCTTTACTTCCTCTGTGGCAGTGCAGAATTACAAAAAAGCTTTGGAACAGATGATTTGTCATCAATTTGAAAGATTTGGGTCATGATCGAACTCAGGTTCTTACAATAATCAGCAATAAAACAATATGCCCTTTTACCAAAAATAGCGTTTGAACAGTTTATTGATTTGCTTGTCCAAAACTTTTGGGTCCAAAGGTTCTTTATCGGTCAAAATGGATCGGTTATAGAATATTGTTTTTGAAGTACTGTTGTCTATGATAGCGACGAATACTGAAGAGTTGGCTTTTGTCGGTACAGGCGCATACATTCCCAAAGTAAGTATCCCGATTCCAACGGCTTTTGCCACTTGTCCACCGTAGTTCCCTTTTCTTCTTGTAAATCCAGCATGTATTGTCAAAAGGCCGAACCTATTTTTTTCATCATCCAAAACAGCAACCACCAATGGGGGGACTTCTACATTTCCAACGTTTCCTGCCATGATTAACTGGTCAAAAAACCGGATTGTTTGTTTTTCAAGTTCAGTATTAAAATAGGGATCATCAATTTCTATTTCCTTGCCCAGTGGGATTCTGAAATCATTTTGTTTTAGTACATCTACCCACAGCACACTGGAATAGAAAGAAAGGCTGTCACTTAGTTCAGCTTTGTTTCCTTTGTTGATTCCTTCTATAAATGATATGGGTTTGAAAATCCGCAAATCTGTTATTTCTGATGGGCTAACCTCAGCGGACCTGAATTTGTTTGTAGCGCAAGATCCCAAGGATAATAGAAGTATGAGAGTCACGGACAGGGAAAATGTTTGTTTCATACAAGGGGCTGGAATATATGCGTCTGAAAATTTCCCCAAATAAGATAACTAAACATTGGATTTGGAAAAATATTTTGGAAAGTACTAAAGCTTTTGTGACTATCAAAAAGAAAAAACCCTGCAAGTAACTGGTTTAAAGTTAATTACAGGGTCTGTATGCAGAGGAGGAGGGATTCGAACCCCCGGTACCTCACGGTACAACGGTTTTCAAGACCGCCGCGATCGACCACTCTGCCACTCCTCTATTCAATTGTTGGTTAGGCAGATGAATCTGCCAACCTGATTATTATCCCCAAGACAATTGCTTGTCTTACGGTTTGCAAAGGTAGCTTGAATCCTTAATATTCCAAATACTAACAACCTAAAAAATATCTTCTAATCTTAATTACCTGATTTACTGCTAGAAAATTTTAGATGAAAAATTTGATGGACCATATGCTCTTGTTAATTTACATTTTGATTGACCCGGAATACACATGAAATTTTACCTAAATACGATTAAGTTAGCCATTGTACTGCTTTTATGTGGCTCCCAAATTCAAGCGATGGCACAATCACCGCAGGTAGGTGACGACCAACCCTTAAGGCTAGCTGTAGTTGGTGCGACCCATGGGCACTTTCCTTGGGTGTTGGAAAGAATAGGGAAGTCCGATATTGAATTGGTTGGGATATTCGAACCTGATCAAATTTTAATGAAGGGGTATATAGAAAAGTATCAGCTGAAAAAGAAAATTTGGTATGAGGATTTGGATTGGATGCTGGACGAGTTGAAACCGGAGGCTGTTGTTGTTTTTGGTTCTATTTTCGATCACTTGGCTGCAGTAGAAGCTTGTGCCCCACGGGGGATTCATGTCATGGTCGAAAAGCCCTTGGCAACAAACTTGGAACATGCAGAGCAAATGGTACAATTGGCCCATAAGCACCAAATACTATTACTCACCAATTACGAAACATCTTGGTATCCCACCACTGAGAAGACTTATCAACTGGTGAATGAAGGATTTGTAGGTAAAATCAGAAAGGCTATTTTCTATACAGGTCATGAAGGGCCACAGGAAATAGGTGTAGGCAAAGCGTTTTTGGATTGGCTTACCGATCCTGTTCAAAATGGGGGAGGGGCTTTGATAGATTTTGGATGTTATGGTGCCAACATCATGACGTACCTGATGAATGAGCAACAGCCGGTTTCTGTATGGGCATCTACCCGTCAGTACAAGCCACACATTTACCCCAATGTTGACGATGATGCATTGATCATTGTCAATTATCCGGATGCACAATGCATTATCCAAGCTTCTTGGAACTGGCCTTTTGGCCGTAAGGATATGGAAGTTTATGGTGAATCCGGTTTTATCAAAACCCAGGATCATGCTGTCATGCAAATTAAAAATAAAACTTCAGATGAAGTTTTGACACTTCATGCCAAGGCTGATGACTTAGGCGTTTACGGAGATCCCTTTTCCTATTTTGCAGATGTGGTGCGCGGCAGGTTACAGGTAAGTAAAAACAGCCTATATGATTTGGATAATAACCTGATGGTGGTTCGGATACTGGATGCGGCAAGAAGGTCGGCACAGTCCGGTGAAGTTATTTACTTTTAGTTGCAACTCTTCACCCTATATTGTCAAGTTGAAGGTTAAGGTTTACCTTATTTTTATATATGGATAGAGCTGAAAATTATATTGAATCTAAGATTGTATAAGTCTATCTTAGTTTAAATAAATATTTGTGTCTACCCAGAAAGGTGTAAGTTATGGGAAGACCATTTCTAAAGATTAATGGATGCTCTCCAAAGGAGATAAAAGCCTCTAAAACAATTATTAGGGAATAAGCCCCGTCACTTATTTTACCATTTAGGCTTTTGGAATAATAATGGACCATCAGTTCTGAAACCTCATCCCTCTCATACCCATCCCTGGCCGTCCCATATTGCCCAAAGGATTGAGTTTGCTGTTGAGTTTGTAGGTGAAGCTTAGCATGATGAATCTCCCCAGATTATTTGTGACTGTCTGTTCTATAAAGTTGATATCTGCCCTTTGGGCTACACCGATGTTTTGGTTGAGGATATTGTTGCCTGTAAGTTTGATTTCCCCCATGTTGTTTTTGAGTATAAACCGACTGAAGGAAAGGTTGAGCAAGGGAATGGTTTCATTGAAATCCGTTGTGCTGGAGTTGTATTTCAGGTAATTGAAATTTCCGGCAAAAGCATATTTCAGTAGGAAGTTCAGTCCAAGTTCCGCATTGTAATTTTGGTTGAAGAAAAGCTGGTTTTGCTGTGGGTTGAATGCATATCCGGTACTTTCTCTGCTGATATTGGCTGATAGTCCAAGGTTGAGAAATTCCTTCCAATTGAAGTCACAGCGTACATTTCCCCCAAGCTTGCTGATTTGGATTTGATCCTCCAATTCATTGATCAGGTTGTAGCCGCTGCTGTAATTGATGTTGGGGCCAAAGTTGAAACGGCTATTAAGGGGTTTGATGGGAAAGCCAAAGTTGAGATTTCCCCCAATGACTACATTGTTGTGCACATTGACAGGAGTAATGGTCCTTACTTGCCTTTCATCTATGCTTTGGGAGTTTACAATGGCATTTTCTGTATAGTTCACAAAGGCACTGGCAAATAGGTTGATATATTTTCCCATGTCAAAACTATTGTAATTTGCCTGCCATCTATGGGTATATGCTGGCCGAAGACCTGGGTTGCCCACGTAAATGTTGAGTGGATCCGTATTGTTGATTACTGGCTGCAACTGTTCTATGCTGGGTTCGTTGACTGATGTTTGGTAGTTGAACATCAGGTTTTTTGTATTGCTGAAGCTGTAGTTCATGCGCATACTCGGCAGGAGGTTTTGGAAGTTATTGCTGACCGTCTCGTCAAAAAGAAGCAATTCCCCATTGAGTGAAGTTGCCTGTAGGGCCATTCCTGCTACCAAATTGTATTTGTTGGCATTATAGGAAATGTTTGCACCAGGTCTATGGTAGGTATAAATCGTATTGAATTTGTTGCTCAAGTTTTGGTTGAACACCAAGTCTTCCCCTTCTCTGTCAAATACCTCCATGTCCACATCACTCCTGTTTTGCCTAAAGTTATAAACCAATTCCAAGTATTTTCTTCCGCCCAGCGGTTCCGTATAGGAAATATTGGCTCCGTAATTCCAAGCATGATTCTTTTGCTTATTTTCCTGATGAATAATTTCTGTAGCAGGGTTTTCTCCAAAAAATTCATTTTCAGCATAAAGTATTCCTGCATATTCACTCGCATTGATTCCAAAGATAAGGTTAGCTGAAATGGTTTTCCCTGGCTTGCTGAACCTATGTCTGAGCAGAAGTTCAGTATTGCCCTGATACGCATCACCAAAAGTCAAATTGGACCTTTTTCCCCGGTTGAGCAGATTTCCTTCCAAATCCCTATTGGCTGTTTCACTTCCAGACTGACGGTTGGTTTGGGTTATTTGTGCATTGGTAGTGGATCTGAAGGAATTTAGGCTGTCGAGCTTGTGGTCTACAATAAGGTTGATTCTGTGGTTGTTGGATTGGTTGTCCTGAATGCTTTTCTCACCGAAAGTGAAATCTCCCGATGGGAAAAAATTGAGTCTTTCGGTATCTTGGTTTATCTGATGGTTGAGCTGGTTGAAGAAATAGCTGCTTCTCAATTGGGTTTTCTTACTGAAATCCTGATTGAGGTTAACCCCGTAAGCATGGCTATCCATGATGCCGTTGAGTCTTTGACCGCTGTTCAAAGGAATGCCGGAACTTCCTCCTCCAGGCCCTCCAACTGTGACCCTAACCATACCACCACTTGCAAAACTCTCGACTCCTCCCTGAAAGTTGATGTAATTATCTATTGAAAATCCCTGCTCATTGATATTATTGGAAAGTCCCAAGAATGAAATCTGTTGGTCTTCGGAAAACCTGTTCAAGCTACCTTGTAGTTTGTAGCGGTTGTCTGTGCCATAGCCTCCAGTGAGGTTACCAAAGAAGCCTTTTTTGAAATCTTCCTTGAGTTTTAAGTTGATGGTTTTTTCCCTTTGTCCATCATCTATACCCGTGAACTGTGCTTGCTCAGATTTTCTATCCAGGATCTGCACCTTACTGATGGCTTCGGCCAAAAGGTTTTTGGTAGCTAGTTTGGGATCCGTTCCGAAAAACTCTTTTCCATCTACCAAGACCCTGTTGACGGTTTCCCCCTGGGCTTTGATATTCCCTTCTTGATCTACCTCTATGCCAGGCAGACGCTTGAGTAGATCCTCTACATTCGCATTGGGCTGTGTCTTAAATGCATCTGCATGGTACTCAATGGTGTCTTTTTTGATGGTGATGGGAGCGATGTCTTCCAGCGTAAATTCATCCATTTCAGCGGTTTTTTCTTTCAAAGTCAAGACTCCCAGGTTCAGGCTTTGCGAATTTTCAGGCCTGCTGACTTTTTCAAGTATGGTCTCAAAACCCATAAAGGAAACCTGCATCAAAATAGCTTCTTCCCTGATATTTGAGATTGAAAACTCCCCCTTGGCATTGCTCACACCGAAAGTAAGCAAAGTGGAATCTGAAAGATCCAAAAGGGTAATGGTTGCCGAGGAAAGTGGCTGTGAATTTTCATCCCGCAGGTTTCCGCTCAGTGTCCATCTTGTATTTTGGGCGTATGAATTGAGTCCGGCCAAAAGCAAAAAGAAGAGCGATAAAGAAAGTTTTGAATTCATATTTGATGAATTTTGTTAATGTACCAATCAGGGGTAAAACCACTCGCCTTGAGACGAGTGGTTTAGTTTCTGATAATCATTCTGACTCCCCCTTGCCCTTGTGGCTGCATCCCCATATTTTTCATCTGCTCCTCCAACATGGCACGGTATTCATCTTCACTGACCTCCTGTCCGCCTTTTGGTGCTTTGAGTTCATTTTTCTTCAAGGTCCTCCATTCGATTTTTTCAGTGCTGATGACCATATCATCTCCATTGATGGACACTTCCAGAATCAAGCCCGGCAGTCCCTGATAACTTTCAGGTCCCAGTGGAATTCTGATCTCTTCTGTGTACCAAGCTTTGACTTCCCTTTGGTTTTCGTCAGTGTAGGAAGCACTTTTACAGGCATAACCCTGGATATCTTTGGATTCGGTTTCCAGTTTCCAAGGGATTCTGTTGAGTTCCTTTTTGATTAAGTACTTTTTACCCATGAACTCCCTAAGCTGGGTGAGCAGGGATTCATTTCTATCAAGGTAGGTTTCATTGGACATGACTGTCTTGATCATCATCCTATTGCCTCCCGTACTTTGGTCAAAGGGGTTTTCTTCTTCAGGTAGATTTTTGTACAAGCTTTCCGATTCGTTGAAAAGAAGGATGTTTTTGGTTACATTGAATTCTGGAATCATCTTTTTCATTTCATCCCTGTCAGAAGAGAGTCTTTTGTGCATGTTGACCTTGGTGCTATAGGTAATCACCCCTTCTGTGGTCTGGTGGCTGATAAATGACCAAAGGGAGCAGATTAGAATTGCTAAAATGTATTTTTTCATGGCTTTGGAGTTTTTGGTTTTCCAAAAGTAGAAATGGAAAAAATGCAAATAGGTTAACTAAACTAGAAACAAGGTTAATTAAGGTTAATGACAGAAAGTAACCTTCAAAAAAGCATTTATATTTGTTTTATGGCGCAGAAAAACAGCCGATATCTAGTTTTGATGATCTCCAGTGTCTTGGTGATGTTGGTTTTACAGGTCTTTTGGCTCAATACCGTTTATCAGGATTATAAAAATAGCCTTAAACAGGAGACTTTCTTGCTATTTTCCACTACCGTGACCAATATGATCGACTCTCTGGTTTGGAAAGGAGCTTCTCCGATTGACCTTCCCTTTATCCATAATCTAGATAGCCTTCGCTCAGGATTGAATCATGGTATTGTGCTGAAGAGGTTTGATTCGCAAACCAATGGGAATAACACCAATGAAAAATTGAGGATCCAAGTCTCTGTGGACTCTCTCAGTTCCGGAAAAACCGACTCTTCCCTGAATAGGATGATCAGGGTGATTTCAACAGGTGGGAATTTGGAAACGGATTCAATCAAGCGTGTTCTAAGGCCTATCATCACAGGCCTTGATAGTCTGCCGGGTCAGGGTTTTGAGTTTAATTTCAGAAGGGAAATACTCGATACTGTGCTTATGAAGGAGACTTTCAACCAAAAATTGCATGAGCAGGGATATCATCTCAAAGCAGGTGTAAGGAAATTGAAATTTGGGGACAAAGCAATTTCCAATACCAAAAGCCGCTTGGTTTTGGATGAAATAAATATTCCTTTTGGTACAAGGATACAGCCCTATCTTGATGGATACCAGATCTACTTGTGGAAAAAAATGACGGCGCCAATCCTTTTTGGGTTTCTTGTTTTGGCTTTGGTCAGCATTTCATTTGTTATCATGTACCGTACTATTCTGAAACAACAAAGACTGAACCTCCTCAAAAATGATTTGATCAGCAATATCACCCATGAACTCAAAACACCGGTGGCCACTGTGGGAGTGGTATTGGAGGCATTGGAAAATTTCGGTGCAGACCAACAGACCGAAATCCGTCAAGAATACATACAGATTGCCAAAAAAGAGCTCAAAAGACTGAGTAAAATGTCTGATAGTATCCTGAGTTCGGCTGTCTCTGGAAACCAGAAAGAGCTGAAAAGTCAACTTGCTTTCGATCAGTTGTTGGAAGAGCAGATTCAGTCTTTCAAGCCTATACTGAACTCAAATGGGTTTGCTTTTGACTATCAAAAAGAGGAAGGTGATTATACTATCCTAGGACATCAGGAGCAGTTGGCATTGATGATATTCAATCTCTTGGACAATGCTGTCAAATACAGCGGGGATAAAAAAGCCATCAACATCAAACTTTATCATCAAGCCAATAAATTATACTTCAACATTCAGGATCAAGGCATAGGTATTCCGGAAAAATTTCAAAAACACATCTTTGAGAAGTTTGTACGAGTACCCCAACAAGACCTTCATGATGTCAAAGGTTATGGAATGGGACTTGCGCAAGTCTATGCTGCAGTTCAAAACCATCAGGGCAAAATTACCATCAAGTCTGAGTTGGGAAAAGGCACATTATTCACCATACAACTTCCAAAAAATGACTAAGATTCTATACGTTGAAGACGAGCCAGCATTGGGGAAAATTGTCAAGGAGAGCCTTCAAAGCCGTCAATATACCGTATATATGGCTGACGACGGCTTGGCAGGTCTGAGAGCATTTGAGTCCAACCAACCTGATATATGTGTGCTGGATATCATGCTTCCCAAAATGGATGGCTATGCTTTGGCCCAAGAAATCAGGAAAACCACCCCAAAAATGCCCATCATTTTTCTGACGGCAAAAAGTCAGCTTGATGACGTAGTGAAGGGGTTCAAAGCAGGGGGGAACGACTATTTGAAGAAGCCCTTCAGTTTGGAGGAATTGATTATCAGGATTGAGAACCTGCTTAAATTAACTTCTGGTCAAGTGAATAACCAACACGAAATCAGCTTTGGTAAATTCATGTTTTACCCCAAGCGCTATGAGCTCAAAGACCCCCTCCAAAATATTCGAAGGCTATCCCATAAGGAAGCAGGTATCCTGCACTTGCTCTTGCAGCATACCAACAGTACCTTGGAAAGAAAAAAAATACTGCTGGAGCTTTGGGATGATGACAGCTATTTCAACTCTAGAAATCTGGACGTCTATATTACCAAACTTCGGGATTACCTCAAAGAAGACCCTGCTGTTCAGATTATTACCATCAAAGGGATAGGCTATTATTTTTCCGTTTGAAGTTTTTTGGTTTTGGTACAATTATCCATGCTTACATGTCTTGGGTTTGGCATCTAGCACCATGGAATATTGATAACCCTATATTAAATTAAAAGTTGATGGTATCCATTCTAGTAATATCATTTTGACGTAAAGCGTAGAGTGCCTTATCTAATTTTGTGAGGTTTGCTAAGAAAAAAACTGCCGACACATTGCATCGGCAGTTTTTGATGAGTAATAAACCTGAATGTTCGGTCGGCTTTAATGTATGATTACTTTCTGGACTTGGCGGTTGACTCCATTGGTAATCATTACCATGTATATCCCTGCAGGGATGCCTCTCAGATTGATTTCGGTGGATGTCCCTGTGAGGGCTTTTTCCAATAATGTCAATCCTTGGGCATTGTAGATTTTCACTGCCCCTCCTTCTTCAGACAGGGAAGAAAGTTTGATGTTCAGGATATCACTTGTAGGATTGGGGTAAAGCAAAACCAAAGACATCGCATCACCAGCTAAAATCCCTTCTGGCTTTTCTGTCCCATCAACCTGGATTTGCTTGATTTCTTCTGCTACTCTTGAGAGTTGAAGCCCATCAGGTTCTTGGCCATAGATCAACTGCCCCTGTTCATACAGGGTTATTTTTTCGTGGTCTTGAAGCACAAGTGAATGTTGGAAAGAGTGATCATCACTTTGGTCAAATGATGACCAGTCAGATTTGGTCACTCTGATCCGTATATCACCAGTATGGCTGGCTGGGTACAAGACACCTTCGTCAGAGTCAATGGAAAGCTCCAAATAGGTGTCAGCGCCAGGTATTGCCAGTTCAAGTTGCTCAAAGTTTCCTTGGATAGCCTGATTGCCCAACGCGGCATAATCTAACCAGAAATTTAATTGGGCTTCTGTGTCTTTGGTAAACCAATACCTCAAGGTCAGGTTTTCATAGCCCACTGGAACATTGCCAGTATTGGCTATTCTCAGATCCATCTGGATGGTATTTCCATTTGTCTTTTTAGCTTTATTGGCCGAAAGAACCTTTAGAGCCTTACTTACAGGGATCAGATCCGGCTCAATTCCCCAAACCAATTGGTCTTTATAATACAGGGTGATCTTTTCATTGACTGTAAAACTATTGGAAGCCATGTAAGAATAATCATCCGTTTCATCCATATTGGACCAATCGGTATTGGCCAATCGGGACTGGATGATACCAGAATTGCTTTCAGCATCCAGATTTCCAGCCAATTGGGAAAAGGTAAAGACGACATATCCAAAGGCGCCAGATCTTGGCAGGTCCAACTCTTGATATTCCATGGTTACATGGGATGTGCCCAAATCTGCATGATCTATCCATGTATTGATCCCTGAATAATTTTCGGGGGTCAACCAATATCTTATTTCCAAATCTTGATATGGGATGTCAGCACCTCCATGGTTCAAGAGTTCCAATTGGGGGCGGATCTGGTTATCGGTGGGCTGATTGCTACCATTCTTATAGCGTACTTCCAAGTCTGGAGAGGTGGTAAAAGACCAAAGGTCCCCAAGCTGAAAATCAGCTCCATCTGTTGCATCCACTCTCCAGTAATAGGTAGTACCCTTTTGAAGTGCCGGGGCAAGCAATTCACTGACCATTAGATCTGCAGCAATCGGCGTCATACTTTCCTCCGAAAGCCCCCAGTACACAAGGTATGAGGGAGCATTTCCTTCCCAAGACAAAACCAACTCAGATGTGGAAACAGGGTCAGCCAAATTTGCTGGATAGGGGTTGTTCGCTTTTCCAAACAATAGCTCACCTTCACCTAGAGTGGCTATTTCTTGCTGGGTAAGGGCGTAATTATATAGCCTTACATCATCCATCACATCCCTGAAGGGTTTGTTTTCCCTAGAATTCCCCAAGGTAATTGGGTCGGGTTTGCCAATTGTTTGCGTAGTATAGTTTTTCTCGGCTGCCAATTCCCCGTTTATATACAGTTTGATTTTTTTTTCCTCCTCGTGTTTTACGGCTACAATATGCTTCCATTCATTTCCAAACAAGTTGAAAGCATTGTTGTTGGTCACCCTAATGGAAGCGTCGGTTTTGATAAAACCATCATCTATGGCAAATGTCAGGATGCCATCTTTAAGCTGCAGGCCATACCATTTTCCGGTTGCTGCTTCAAAAGAACCCTTGTGTATCAAGTAACAATCCCTACCGTTGGAGGAGGTGTATGTGTTGGTAGGAATCTTTACCCACATAGAAACGGTAAAGGAAGTTCTGTCAAACATCAAATGCTCATCATGGGGTATCAGAACCGAAGCTGTACTCGTTGGGTCTTCAAACTTAAACGCATTGTCAAATCTCCCTGCTTGCCATACGGGATTGGGAAATCCAACAGCCTCGGCATCATGCCCATATCTGGATGCATCGTGTGCAATGACACCTTCCGTTTCGTCAAATTTCCAGTAACCTACCAAACCCTTTGGAGTCACAGCCCTGAAGTTCCATATATCACCTTCAGTAACTCCTTCTGGGCCTACAGCATCTACTCTCCAGAAGTAATCTGTTCTGGCTTCCAATGAGCTTATAGTCACCATAGATTCACCTACCGGCTGCTCCTTGAACAATTGAAGGTCTTCAGGAGATTTGCCCAGGTAGATTTGGTAAGTGGTAGTATTGACGCCACCTTTCCAGGCAAGCTCCTGTTCATTGGAATACCCTTCCAGCAAGCTGTTGTTGGGCAATGAAGGTTCGTATGGCTTTATGGGTTCTGGACTGGTGTGGAAAAGTTCCATAATTTCATTTTCGTCTAACCCAAAATTGTACAGTTTGACTTCATCCATCACTCCCAAAAAAGGTGTATCCAGATTTTTGGTGTTACCCAACACTATTGACTCAAGCTGACCTATGCTTAGTTTCGTATTGTCCGCGGTTTGGCCTACCAATTTGGCATTTCTGTAAAGTTTAAGCATTTTCGTGTCAGTATCTCGGACTGCGACAACATGCTCCCACTCACCGGTAAGGAATTGCGTCATTGGTACAGAAAGTTCAGATTTGGTGATATCATCATCCACTGCGAATCTCATTGCCCCATTTTTGATTTCTATACCATACCACTGCCCAGTGCCTCCAGTGATCTCACTTTTTACGAAGGTGCCTTTATGGATCATATAAGCTTGGGTAGTCTGTTCAGAAGCTTTCATCCACATGGATATGGTAAAAGAATGTGTGTCAAAATACAAATGGTCAGCATGGGGGATCAAAATATGGCTGGTCACCTCCCCATTACCGAAATCAATGGCATTGTTTCTCTGTCCCTCCACCCAGGAGTAATCGTCCAAATCATTGAGCTCTCCATGGTTGGCATAGTCGGTACTGTCTGCAACCAAGGTGCCGGAATCATGATCCATCAGCCATGCGCCAACCAGCCCCTGAGGGATATAAGGCCTAGTTGTAAATGACCAGACATCACTTTCTGTGCTTCCCAAGTCATTGGCTGCTACTACCATCCAGTAGTATTGCCTCTCCGAAGCCAATTCAGGTGCTTGCAATTCTTTGGCAGTCAGGGAGTCAAGTAGCTGTAGGTTTTCCGGGTCTTCCCCAAAGTACAGGATGTATTCCTCCGTATTTTCACTGCCGTTCCAACGCAGTACCAATCCTGTAGTATCGGCATAGATGCCTTCATCCAAAGGAAAAACAACCGATGGTCGTCGTGGGGCGGTAGGGACTGGTACGGTTCTTCCGGTTACTGGTACACTGGGAGCCGATTCCATGGACTCGTTGAACGTCCTGAGCCTGATATGGTATTGGGTGTCTGGCTGGAGATCCTCAAGTTTGTATTGCAAAGAATTGTGGGGCAAAGTATCTGCCACATGAAAAACAGTGCCATCCGTGGAGTATTCTACTACGATAGCAGCTTCTCTTGGATCATTTATTTTCCATGAGAAATCCATAGATACTGGTGTCAGATCATTGATCTGTACCTGCGATATAGGTTTGAGGAAATCTGGTGCAGGCATATCCACCAGGCCGTTGATATAATGCTCAATATTGGCATAACCATCAGTACCAATGATCATGGCATCAGAAGGGTCATTGGGGTCAAGACCATTGGCAATCTCCCAATAATCAGGGATACCATCCCTGTCGGTATCTACTGGTGCTGGTGCGCCAAATACATCCCCTACGACACCGAAAGGTAACTCTGTCTCATTGGCAATCAACTTGCCTTTGGTTCCATAAGAACTCAATTCATCGATCAGGTAGTTGTCCGTTGGATCCCGCCTTGGATAGGTAGATCCTGCATGTAGCTTGATGTACTCGACTGTCTCCTCAGGGCTCAACAGCTGGGCAGGCATAGGATAGTCGTAAGGGGTTTCCCTGAAAGTAGTTATTCCATCATATGAGGATTGAGGCAACAAAATGCCATCCAAAACCCCATTGAGGTTGTCGTCGTGATAGTTCCCTTCCACATAAGGGACAAAGGTAGGCGTACCTCTGGAGAAAGCCCTGATGGTAGTACTTGGGCCATTGATAAAGTAATTGTTGATAATGTTCACATAGGAATCTCCTGCAGATCCACCCATGATGTATCCACCTCCGCGACCCCAGTTGTATACCACATTGTTGACAAACTGATTGATGCCTTTGACCTTGGGATTTCGGGTGTTGTTGTCTATGTAGAGGTTTCTATAAAGGCTGACTGCCCCGGAAGGTTCTACCAAGCCCCCGCAGGAGTGGGTTTCCAGTCCCTGGGCGATGATGCAGTTTTGTATCGTAATGCTGTCGGCCCTGCCGGTGATGGAGAAATTTTCGTCCCTTCCCCAAGAAGCAGACACATGGTCGAAAATCAGGTGTCGGGCATTGTCTGTCATGGTAATCGCATCTGCACCACTGGTGCCAACCCTGCCCATTCGGACCCTAAGATACCTGACGATGGTATTGCTTGCCTGGGTGAAAGTCAAGCCATCGCCATATAGGACTATCCCATCACCCGGTGCTGTTTGTGAGGCGATGGTGATGTTTCTGGCAACTACTACCCTCGACCTCAGCCGGATGATGCCTCCCACCTCGAACACGATGATTCTATTGGGTTGGCTGACCGCATCCCTAAATGACCCAGGACCGGAATCGTTGAGGTTGGTCACGATATACACAGAGCCGTGTCTTCCACCAGGGGAAAAGCGGCCGAAACCCTCTGCACCGGGAAACGACAATGTCCTGTCTTGTTGGGCAAAGGAACTTTCTGGATTAAGGGCCAGAAATACCATTAACATGCAAAGAACTAAAGGTATCAGTCCTTTGGGTTTCTTGATTCTAGTATCATAGTAATTCATTTCCATATTTGTTATTTTGGTTTACCTGTTAATTGTAATACAATGGGATTATGAAAGGACTTAAAGTCCGACAAAAGCCCATTTTTATATTGAAGTCACTTATTGGAAAGACCTCTTCGTCCTATTCTTGATGAAAATTTCTAAATCCGGATGAAACATATTTTTACACAAATTGAAAGTCAATTCTAAATGGATAATCGCCCTTCACCAGAAGGGATCTAACTTCAGAATTCTGCGCTTACCACTTCAAGCAATTGTCGGTGAAGAATTGCCAATAAATTGATATCTAGTTTGTTTTTTTTCAAGGTGTGGCCTGTCACTGTGGATGAACCAAACCATTTAAATATATTTCTAGGTTGCTGTATCCGTCTGGGTTGATACGTTTGCCGTCCTCTGGGTCATTTGGATCCAAGCCATTTGCCAATTCCCAGTGATCAGGTATACCGTCACGGTCAGTGTCTATGGGAGCTTTTCCTCCTTTTACTGTCCCGGGGCCTTTGGTAGGGAGTTCCATTTCATCATGGATGGTCTTACCCAATGTCCCCAATGATGTCAGGTCTCGGATCAGGTTTTTGTCTACCTCATCCCTTTGAAGGGATGCCCCTACATGCTCCACCACAAGCTGATAGGCCTGATCTGGGGCTTTGACATTAATATGGGGGTAGTCAAAAGGTTTTTCTTCCCAAGTGACAGCCCCGTAGACGATTTTTGAAATAGGTTCACCATCCAAAATCCCATTTCTGTTGGCATCATACCAGTTGTTTTTGGAATATAAATGGAAGTTTTCGTTTGCCCTGCTGAAGGGTGGGGTATGGCCACTTTCCGGTCCGGCTATAAAGTAGTTGCCTTCTACATTCGCTTTGGAAATACCTTTTGAAAATCCGCCTAAAATATACCCGGCAACAGCCCAGTTGTAGACCACATTATTGACAAACTGATTGAGCCCTTTTACTTTAGGGTTTCTTGTGTGGTTGTTGATATACAGGCAGTTGAGGATGGATACGCCTCCAGTAGACTGTACCAGCCCTCCGGTCGAGTGGGTCTGTAGACCATGCCCAATGATAGAATGTTGCAAGGTGACATTGCTGACATCGCCATTCAGATCAAAGGTTCCGTCCTTGCCCCATGATATGGAAACATGATCGAAGATCATATCTTTTCCATGTGCTATTCCAATAGCATCCTTGTCTTTTTCCCCGATTTTACCCATTCTATAGCGAATAAACCGCGTGATAGTATTGTTGGCATCGGAGTAGGAGACACCATTGCCGTATACTGTAATCCCTTCTCCCGGCGCAGTCTGCCCCGCTATAGTGATATTGGGTGATACGACTATACGGTTTTTGATTTCAATCACTCCTCCAACTTCAAATACAACTGTTCTGTTGGGTTGGCTTACAGCATCCCGGAAAGATCCAGGGCCGCTGTCGTTAAGATTGGTTACATGATAGACTTCAGCCCCTCTACCTCCAGTGGCAAACCTACCAAACCCTTCTGCTCCGGGAAAGGCAAGTTGCTGGGTGGAAGCTTCATGGAATAAGCAAATCCCGGCGGCGGCCATTATACTATATTTGAGGCATGTTGATTTGATTCTTTTTAAAATTGGTTCAAGCATGAGTTGTAACTTTGTATTGTCCAGTGAGGGACTCCCCATTCAGCCGAAACATTTTAAGGGGAGTCCTTGTATGGGAGGTTGGTTTAGTTCTATTCGTTTGTCAGAGAAAGATCGTATTTGACAAACCAGTTATTTTGATCCATCAATGTGTTTCTGACATTAGATTGCATTCCTGGAGAGTACTTGGCACTGACCCTGTCAGCCAGAATGGAAGGTGCATTCCAACGTTTGGCAATACGGATCATGGCGAAATATGACTTGGCTTCACCGGCCGTCTCCATGCAGTATTCCTCCAAAATCAGTTCGTCCAGTCTGCGTTTATAAGTTTGGATGTCATCATTGGTTTCAAGATTTTCTTTTGAAAGTCCTTCTGGGTAAACAGGTTGTAGGTTCACTCTTCTTCTGACTCCCCAATTTCTGTTGATCACAGAGTTATACACCTCATTGTCCAAAGGGTATTTGAGGTTTCCTGCATATTTGGAAAGGTATTCTTGTACCCCATCATTCAAAAATGCCTCTGCTTCGGCAAAGTGTCCCAAATTATTGAGTGCTTCTGCCAGGAATAAATGTATTTCGGCTGCCCTATAGATGACTATATGGACATTGTTTCTGTAGATCATTTCGGAAGACTCCCTATCCCTGGAAAACTTGCGGACTACCCAGTCTCCATTTTGCATCATGTAGGTATAGTTGTTCCCCCGGAAGTTGTCCCCGATAGTGATCCCGTCCAGTCTTACTTGGCGTTCAAATCGGGACATGGAAACTTCTGTAGGTTTTACATAATGCACAGAAGGGTGGGTATTGGAAAAATACCTGATCAATCGGTTTGTCTGGTTTCTTTCGTAATCAAAAGGCACGATGTTGATCAGCTCCCTGGTTTTGGTGATGGGGTCTCTATGGAAAAACTGGACCCATTCGGCATTGTAGTCGTCATTGCCAATCTTATACCTGCCACCACCATTGTCATATATAAGTTGCATGCTCATATCCACAACTCTTTGGTAGTTTCCTCCCCATAAGTTCAACTCGATCAATAGAGGCTCTGGGGAAGGGCAGATCATATTCCAAGTCAGATCTTGGGCAGAGGTGGCAACTCCCGGAAACAGCAGGTTGGTCCATATCAACACTTGCTTGCCATCAATCCCAGCAGTACCTACGTCCATCAACTCCATCAATTTCGGAATTAACTCATCCAAAGATAGGACTGGGAATTTGCTCAGATCTGTCAATGTGGCCAAGGGGGCATCAAAATATACTGCTTCACCGTAAATTTTCCCCAACATAAGGTAAGCCCAAACTTTGAATCTGATGGCGCCACTGATTAATGGCACAAACACAGCGTTGTCTACTGCCCTAGGATTGCCATCTCTGTATTCCAATGCCTTGGCGATATAGTCATTTGCATTGATGATGACATCATAATAGCCTTTTGGGTTTGCATAGGCGTTTCCATTGAGGTCGTTGAGGTTATAGATGTCCCATAGCTCTTGGGGAGCATTGGGGGTAGGTTCCAGAAAATCACTTTTTAGCTCAGTCAGGAATATGGCTTGGTCAGCCACTACTTGCATTTTCGCAGCAATCCCCATGTATCCTGAATAAAGTTCATTGGTGTTGCCTATGTAGTCTTTGTTGTCCAATATATCATTGGTGATCGGGTCAAAGTAAGAATCACACCGGGTGAAAGTTCCGGTTATGGCCATTAATATGATTAACCTATATATTTTGTTCATCGTGTTCATCATTTAAAATAGTACATTAAAACCCACCTTGAATGTCCTTGGAAGCGCCAGGTTTCCATAGTCAAAACCCAGCATCATTGGGTCATAGGAGAATGCCGTTACCGGATCCAGACCCAGGTATTTACTGAAGGTGAATAGGTTTTCTCCTGAGATGTAAATGTTGGCTCCTTCCATCATTTTAAACCTGGAGTTTTGAAGCTGGTAGTTGAATGTCAGATTACTCATCCTTAGGAAGGAAGCATCTTCGATCCACCTGTCGGAAAAGCGGCTGTTCTGCATGGGATCACCAAACATGGCTTGGGGCATGTTGGTAACCTGACCGTCGGTTTGCCATCTTCTTTCCACGGCTGTGGATTGGTTCTGGAATCCACTCATTGATTCCAAATCCCTTCTTACGGCATTGTAGGCTTGGTTGCCAATGCTGTAGTTGAAATGGGCAGTCAGGGTCAACATTTTATACCTTACATGGGTATAAAATCCACCGAAGAAGTCGGGCAAAGCATTGCCAATGACAGTTCTGTCATTTTCATCAATACGCCCATCTTGGTTGAGGTCCACAAACCGGATGTCACCGGCACTGAACGCATCCCCTTTGTAATCGACCAAGTTTAAACTTTCCGCTTCTTCTTGGCTAGCAATCACCCCATTGGTCTGAAAGCCATAGAAACTGTATGGTGCATGGCCTACTTTAGTGATCAAAACAGCACCATCATCAAATCCTGCCTTGATCTTACCAGAGCCTCCCAGACTTTCCACAACATTTCTATTCCTATTGATAGAACCACCTATACTTAAGCTGTAATCTCTGTTTTCTATCAATGTAGCCTGGATTCCGAGTTCTATGCCTTTGTTGCTGATCTGGCCGGAATTGACAAATATCCTATCGGTCCCATATACTGGGGATACCGGCTGGGGAAGGATTACATCCTTGGAAAGTGTGTTGTACGCATCTACAGTTACCATCAACCGGTTGTTGAGGATGCCTGCTTCCACTCCAAGCTCTTGGGTGTAATTTTTTTCCCATTGCAGGGAAGTGTTTGCGACATTTCCGCGGACGATACCTGCCAGTTGCCTGTAAATCTGGCTTGTATAATATTGCCGGCTCAGATTGGATGAAAATCGGCTATTGCCCGTGATGGAATATCCCCCCCTGAAGTTTAAGCTGCTGATCTGGTTGACATTCTTTAACCAATCTGTGTTTTTTATCCTCCATGTAAGTGCTGCACCGGGGAAAAATCCATATCGGCTGGTCTCTGCTCCAGTAGACGAGGCGCCATCTGCCGAAGCATAAAAGGAGCCTACCAATTGGTTGTTGAAATCATAATTGGCATAGCCATAGATACTCATCCAGTTCCACTTTTCTATGTATCCCCAGAATGACCTTCCTGCAAAATCCACATAGCTAAGGGTACGGTAGAAATCCGAGCTGGTATTCCTACCAATTCCCGCATCAAACTCTTGGCTATTCAAAATCCCCTGATATCCAATTCCCGCATCCAATTTGTCCCTTCCCAAATCCTTGTTGTACTGTAAATTGACATTGTAATAAGTATTGAAAACCTGACCTGTTCCCGCCCTGGCTGTGTTGAGGGCTACTCCATCCTCCAAAGGCACAATGCTTCTTGAGGTCCTGCCTGGGATAAATGCAGACTGCCTGTTGTATCCTGCATAGTATCCAAATACTCCCGTTGCCTTCCAATTTTGGTTTAATTGGTAGTGGAGACCAGTATTCAGGAATAAATCATAGGCATCGGAAATCATGTTGGTAGTGTGCAACAAGGCCAGCGGATTGCTGACGCCAAACTGCCTAACCACATCATAAGTAGGAAGTTCATTGTTGAATTCATCCTTTCTAAAGGGACTTAGGATTGGCGCTTTGCCGGATGCGGCGAGTAGGGGATTGGTAGCTTGTAACATCCCCTGCTCATGCAGACTGCTATTTGAGTAGCTCAATCCCATGGAAGCAAACAGTTCGAGGTCTTTGGTGAGGTTGACATTGGCATTCAGTCGGGTACTGTAGCGGGTCATTCGGGAATTTTGATAGGTTCCACCTTGGTTCAATACCCCCACCGAAAGGTCATATTTGGCGATTGCATCACCACCTTTGATTCTCAAGGTGTTGTCGGTGACGAATGATGGGCTGTAAAGTAAAGATTGCCAATCGGTATCGTTGTTGTAAAGGAAATTGTAATAGTAGTCTGGGTCGTCTCTTAAGAATGGAAACAGTTCCAGCATTTCTCCCATATCAGCATATCTTGTCAATCCCACATTTCCGATATAACTCTTGAAACCATCTACACCTAGGACAGGTAGGTTTCTGGGGTTGGTTGCTATTCCGTACTGACCGGAGAACTCAATTTTAGTTTCCAAGTCCGTTGCTTCGGATGTTTCGATCAATAACACCCCATTGGAACCCAAGGAGCCGTACATGGCAGTTTCGGGACCTTTCAGTAGCCGGATGTTTTGGACATCATTGACATTGATGGCATTGAATACGCTTCTTGAATAACCCCCGATCACTGCGGAATTATTCATATCAGGCAAGTAAGGGATTCCGTTGATGACAATCAATGGGGAATTTTCACCAGTCATAGACCGTATTCCCCTCAAGTTTATCACAGAACCCTCTCCAGGCATACCGCTTTTGTTGATAACGTTCAGGCCAGGGAAAACACCTTGGATAACATCCTCTACATAAAGTGCCCCCTGACGGAAATTGCCCTTCACCATCACGTCCTGATTTTGTGCAAATCTTGGATCTGCCATGGCTTGCACATCTTTGTGGTTCAGCCTGTCTTCAGGTACCAGATCTATGAACAGTCTGTCTCTACCCAAAATCGGCACTTCCCTTTCAAAAAAACCGGGAGCCCACACTTTGATCTCCCCATTCAGGTTTTCTACGGCAATTGTAAATTCTCCATTCGCATCTGTCTGAACTGTTTTGTCATTGTTTTTGACGGATATCACAGCCCCTGCTACTGGGTTTCCCTTGGATGTACCCACTACCTTTCCGGACAGCTCATGAGCTTGCTGTGCGTTGGATTCAATGTAGAAGCCCAATACAAGAAGCTGTACTATCAATAATTTAGAAATTCTCATCATATCATTTTTTTATTCTTGAATCCAGCTTTGTCGGACAAAGCCGGACATGAAATATCAACCACTTAGTAATTGTTCTGGGTAGGGATGAGGGCCCAGTGGTAAAGCTTCAGCTCCTCGGCATTCCCAAGCCCATGCCGGGCAAACTCTATCCTGATTTTGAAGCTCCTCACTTCGTCTCCTTCAATGTTCACAACATTCACCAATCCTCCCCAGCCATTCCATCTGGTACCGGATACCGTATTGGTCGCACGGTCATAATTCCATGGAGTAGCTGGTTCTACATTCAGCTCAGAGGCTACCCGTTTGCCATCTATGTATACATTGATGTAAGGGTGGTTTCTGGATTGAAATCCCATGTATAGGTTGTATTCGCCCGGGGGTACTTCTACTTCAATGGCTGTAGTAGTACCATCCGGATTGGTAGCCAACATTACTGGGGTAAAATCCACCGCTACAGGACTACCGGGGATGTTGCCACCGAATACCCTCAAGATGGTATAGGCCCCTGATACGTTGATCGTAGGAAAGGAATAATTATCAGTCACCTGGGTGACTATGTTCGTGGCATTATGGAAGGTGAACAGCTCTTCTTTCTTCTCGTCCGGAACAAAATCATAATAATGGAAGAGCTGTTTGATCATGGCGATATGGACATTGTTCGGGATTTTCAGAAAAGTCACATCATAAACCCTTCCATTGCTCATCCTTTTGTATTGGGGGTTGACGCCCTGAACTGTGGTCTTCCAAAGTCTTCCAAAAGCAGATTGTATATCTTCTTCCATGCCATAATTATCCACCACCTGATTGTAAAACAAGGCATGTTTGATCCAATTGTAGGCTACCAAAGTATCTTCTTTTGTGAACTCTTTGCCAAATTGCGCATAAAGCTCCCCTAAGTTTTGGAAACATTCCTCTATCACTTGGTTGCTAGGGACAAACATGGTCACTTGCGAAAATTCAGATTTGAAATCCACTTGCTCAAAAATTGGATTTCGAATGACAAAAGCTGAATCATAGATGGTGTTGCCAGACTGGTCTACTCCCAGCGGTATGCTGTTGTCCACATCGAAAAGCGTATCGTTCATGGCAAATATGGTGTCCCTGATGATAGAGTAATCATCTTCAAGATTGAACAGGTATTCATAAATACTCTCATCGGGGATCATCAATTCTGAAATCTCATGGATTACCCCATTCTTACAGAATTGGTTGCCCTCGGTAATGGTGGCGTCGGCTACTTTTACGATGCCTCCAGATTGACTTTCTACCGGGATGTATTTTCCGTTTAATGATCTCAACCGCAAGCCACTCTTGAGCTTGCCCATGTCATAGCTCAGGTTGTTTACATGGTATTTCATGACATAGGCTTCATCCAAATCAAGTCCCACCAAGACATCCATATCCGAGTTTTTCACTGCCCAGACTGATAGGTACTGATCTCGCTCCAATTCCCTGGCTACTCCTGTTCGTTCCAGTGCTTCGACAAATTTCGAATACTCTGGATTTGTCCTTAAATATTCCAGCAAATTGAGGGGGGACACTACCATGGTAATGTCACTGTTTTCCTGCATTCCATAATGCTCATCCCAGGTTTCAGAACATGCCCAAAATCCAATAAGGGATAATATGATTAGGTATTTTAAATTTTTCATGGTTATTAAAGGTTAGTCAACAGGTTCGAACATTACATAATCCAAAGTAAGCAGCCTTCCATCGATGGCTACAATCCTGAAAGTATGACTGGTGGTTTCGTCAAATGAAAAACTGCTTGAAAGCTGTCTTTCCAATCTCCGGTCTTCTCTGGAATTCGAATTGACAAATTGGCTTCCCAACCTTCTGCCATCGATAGAGCACTGGAGAATTCCGGTGTTGGTTGATGTTCTTGGACTTATATACACCAGCACAACCCTGTAGCTTCCTTTGATCAATACAGGGGTTTCCATTTCGATCCAACCTGATGGACCCAATTCCAGTCTTAAATGATCGTGATTCAATGCATCTCTATACCAGATGCCATCCGCACCCCTGTTATTTCTATAGGATACGGCGTTGCCCTTGTATTCAGGGACTGTCCTCCAAGTATAAGAACTTAACTCCCCTTGGTTGATTACCTTGGTGTAGGTAGATCCCAAGCTTGGGTTTTGGAACTGTGTGCAGATAGCCGCAAGATCAGGGTAATCAGTAAATTCCCAGATGACTGTAACCCTAGGTGGAGTGAACAATGGCATCCAGTTGTCCATTTCATGGATCACCCCATTTTTACAGTTGACATTGCTTTGTGTAAAATTCACTCCCTTTTCTTCTTCTCGATTATAGTTTACCACCAGAGAACCTCCGATATCGCTGAGGTTGAGCAATTCGTTGCTTGCCTTAGTATTGATGTTCATGGTGCTTTCTCCCTCAGGGAATCTGGCCAAATCGGTATAAGATCTCACTTGGTCCAGAATATGGTAGGCAACATACTTGTGTAAGGGATTGTCCATTGAATTGAAATCATCACTTTCTACACCCAGGGCTGACTTTAGGTCATCTATATTTTGGATTCCTTCGAGTGCAAACACTTCATTGGATACCGCAAACAATGTGAACCTATACCTTACTTCTATTGGGTTTCCGGAAGCATCAGTCGCATCAAAATATACAGTGTTCAGGTCCCCACTATAACCAGTCAGCCTTACCGCTTCGTGAAAAATGGAAAACCTGTCCTCTGTCAACCTATCCAAGATAGTCTCCCTTACAGGAACCAATACATCCTCCAATACATGTACAACTCCATTGGTGGCATTGACATCCAACTGGACTATTCTGGCTGTACCATTGACATAGATCGCATTCAGTCCACCTTCCCTGAATTCTATGGAAAGATTGTCGTCTGTAGCATTGACATCATTGATGGTACCGCTTTCAAACTGGCTTTGGTCAAATCTGACCTTATGGATAGTATGGTACTTGATTAGGTATTGTGCATCATCTTTGGCAATATCTGTCACCTTTTGCAACCCATTGTTTTGCAAGTATCGTTTGACCCCATCATTGTTGGGGACAAAGAAAGTGTAGGTGGTGTTCAGGTTATAGGTATTGAACAGGTCTGCATGCTCCATCAATTCTACCCAAAGGGAAAAATTCTGCGGATCCTGTCTCAGCATCGTCGCCATAGGTAGCTCTTCAAAGGCTGTAAAGGTGGAGTCGGCGTATGGGTCTTGGCAGGATGGCGCCCATAAACCCAGTCCGATCATTAAGAAGAGGCAGAGGTTTTTGAATATATCATCTCGAATATTTTTCATGATTCAGATCAATTTAGATTTTCGTAATATGGGTTTTGGACAAGTTTGGTATTCACGATCAGTTCGCTGTTGTGAATAGGTAGGAAATGACTGTCCTCATTGAGCAGTTTGGAACGGATTATAGGAGCCGAACTTGCCGGAGCACTGATCAGGACTTGCCCGATCAGGTAATCTTTATACCTATATCCGTCTCTTTTTCCGACCCTAAGCAGGTCGTACCATCTTTTTCCTTCTCCCAAAAATTCGCGTCCCCTTTCATCCATGACTATCGATAACATCTCCAATTCGGTACCTCCTTGCGCCAAGGGTTGGGAAATCCCTGCACGGGAGCGAACCCTGGTGACCATTTCCATGGCATCTTCATAGGAACCCGGTCCCTTCATGACATAGGCTTCAGCTTTCATCAGGTAGATGTCAGCCATCCTATAAATGATCCAATTCTGGTCGCTGTTGGTACGTGGGACTCCAGTTCCTGCTTCTGCTCCTAGGTATTTCCAAACCCTGAAATTGTTTTCGGTATAGCTGGCTCCGACTCCCCTGATATCTTCACTGGAGCTTTCATACAAAAAGACTGCGTGTTGGGATGCTACATAGTTGAAATTGGTGCCAAACCAGGATAGCAGGCTATTGGTCTGGTTTCTTGCAAAATCAAACTGTAGTTCAAAAATGCTTTCGTTGCTGTTGCCAGGGTTGAAAATGGTGTACCAGTTGTTTCTGTTGTTGACGACTCCGTCGATCAATCCGACCCTGCCCGAGTTGATCACCATATCACAGGCTTCTATTGCTTTGTCGTATTCCCCTGTCCATAGGTACACGTCAGCCAAAGCAGCATAGATAGCCCATTTTGTTGATCTACCCTTGGTTTCCCAGATACTTGGAGCAATCTCTTTGCTGAATTCAATGGCATTGACCAAGTCCATTTTGATCTGGTGGAGAATATCGTTCTCGGGTGATTTCTCCACTTCAAAAGGCTCTCTGTCATCCATGTAAGGTTTCAAGACCAATGGTACATCCCTGAAGTTTCTCACCAAGTAGAAGTAGGACAAAGCCCTGAGAAAATAAGCTTCCGATATGAAAGACTTCATGATTGGCTCGCTAAATGAAGGGTCTCTGTCTACAACCGCCGGTGCATATTCGATCACCATATTGGCGTCGTTGATCACTTGGTAGAAGCGCTCCCATTTTACCAGGTCATTGTTCGGGATAATGTCCCATACTGCAAATCGCTGTAAATCGACATTGAAAAAACCACCCAAGCCGATGGTGTTGCCCCTTAGCTCTCCCCAAACCAACATGTTTTGAAGTGCGCTTCTGAGATGGACATATCCAGCACCCAGTACTGCCTCGACTTCTTCTTTATCAGCCCAATATTCATCACTGACTTGGTCGTTTTCCGGCTGTATGGAAAGCCATCCATCACATGAGCTGAATATACTCATCATGGCAGTGAATAGGATTAAATATCTCTTTTTCATCTTTTTTCAATTAAAAGTTCAAGTTTATACCCAAGGCATACCTTCTTGGCCGTGGTGTGCTCGCATTGTCCACGCTCAGCATATAGATGTTGCTGGATAATGGCACTTCGGGATCTTGTCCAGTATATTTGGTCCAGGTGAACACATCTTGAACTGTCATGAATATATCCATCCTTTCCATTTTGAATTTGTCTAGGATGTTTTTTGGCAAGGTGTATTTCAGGGAGATCATTTTCAGTCTCACAAAAGAGCCGTCTTCTACAAACCGGTCGGAACCAAGGTAGTTGTACCCTTCGCCAAAAAGGGCTCTTGGGATTTCCGTATCATCCCCCTCATGTCTCCATCTCCTCAGTACAGCAGTACTTTGGTTGCCGGTCCCTCTCATGTTTTCTGTATCGATTCTGGTTCTGTTGACTACCATCTGACCCAATCGGCCATGTAAAAAGGTGCTCAGCATCCAGCCCTTGTACCTGAGATTGAACCCACCGCCAGTGGTCAGCATTGGCATAGCGTTGCCCAAGTACACGATATCATACTGGTCTATCACACCATCCCCATTTACGTCTTCATACTTGGCATCTCCAGGGAAAACTTTACGGTTTCCATTTTGGTAAAATACCGGTTCGCCGTTGATGTCATATATCAAGTTTCCATTGATGTCGCGGGCATAGGTTTCTTCGGCATTCTGATATACACCATGATAGCGGTATCCATAGAATGACCCAATGGGGTTGCCTTCGACGATCTTGTGTGCAAAATTCCCATTGTTAAACTGGTAGTTTTCAAACTGCATGTTGTCGGGAAGTTCGATGACCTCGTTTCGGTTTCTGGACATATTGAAGTTGATTGCAAAACCATAATCCTTTGTCCTGACGATGTCATAGTTGAGCATGATTTCCCAACCTCTGTTGTAAACCCTTCCGGAATTGTAAAACCTTACATCGGAAAATCCTGTAGTTGAAGGGAGTTTTACATCTTTCTGCAAGAGATCAGAAGTCTCCCTGTCATATATTTCAGCAGATAGGTAAAACTTACCGTTCAATAAACTTAGATCAACACCAATATTGCTCTGGGTGATAGTCTCCCAACGCAAATTATCGAGCTGCATGCTCGCCGGGGAGATGGCAATCATATCCATGTATCCGGGGGTGATGGGGGTGAATGTGCCTATGTAGGGAAATGCACCTCCAGGAGCATTGCCACTTTTGCCCCAAGAACCTCTCAACTTACCCATGTCAATCCCGCTCAGATCCTTGAAAAATCCTTCATCACCAAAGTGCCACGCTACACCGATAGATGGAAATCCAGCCCATCTTTGGGTTACACCTAGACTGGAATTGGCCTCCCAGCGATAGCCTCCCGAAATAATGTATTTCTCGTTGAAGGTGTAATGGGCGTTGGTGATCAAGCCGATTCTTCTGGTCATGGAGTTGTTGGATCCCATTCCGGTGACAGCACCGCCAGATGCCGGATCGCTCAGGGAAGAAGAAGCGTTGCCACTGGTATGGCTGGCATAGCTAAAATTCCTCCCTTCATTTGTCTGAAGCAATGCACTTAGGATGATGTTGTTTTTGGAATTCAGTTCTTTATTGTAGATGAACTTGTTTTCGGTATTGATATAGAGCTGGTCAGATATCAAGTCTGAACTCATGTTGAAATAAGGGTCTGTCCACAATACTCCAGTGACTGATTGGGGCAAAAACTTTTTGTTTTTGTTCGTCCGGGCATCAAAACCAACTGTGCCTGTATATTGCAGATCCGGATTGATATCATAGATCAGCCTAAAAACAACCCTGGCATTGTCCGCCAAAGTCCTGTTTTCCGATTCTCGGACCATTGCCACAGGATTGTATGTTTTGTTGTTGATAAAAGAACCCTGGAAATTTTCCAATGGAGTGAAATACTCTGAAGTTCTGTTGCCATTGGCATCCAAAACATAAGGGCTCATATTAGGCATCCGCGACATGGCCAAGCCTCTCGGTGAAGCAAGTCTGTTTTCTGTCCAACTGCTTTGCCTCTCACTTTGGGAATAAGACATGTCTGCATTGACTCTCAGTCTGTTGGAGAATCTGTAATTCATACTGACCAGGGAGTTGAATCTGTTGAAGGAAGTACCCATAGTGGTACCTACATCATGGAGATAGCCCAAGGAAACCCTGTAGGTAGCTTTGTCACCACCACCACTTAGGGAGAAAGAATTGTCTGAAAAATACCCCAATTGGGTCACTTCATCAATCCAATTGACATCCTGGTTATATTCGTCAAAATATGCCCATTCCGGATCAAAGTTGATCTCCTTGGTCTCATACAGTAAGTTGGTATAATTCAAGCCTGCAGCATAGCCAATGTCATTGATGGAATTCCAAACCCCATCCTGGATCAAACTCACATATTGTGCTCCATTCAACATGGGGATAGGGGCTGCCTCTCGCTTCACGTCCATTTTGGAGGAAAAAGAAAACCTTGTTTTTCCTTTGGTTCCCTTTTTCGTCGTAAATACCAAGACCCCATTGGCACCCTGAGATCCCCAGATGGCAGTAGCTGCTGCATCTTTCAATACTTCTATGGATTCGATGTCATTGGGGGAGATGTTGACCAGGGCTCCCAAGTCTTCGTCATTGGCAGTGGCAAAGTTGAAATCATCCGTAATATTGGTAGGGAAGGGAATCCCGTCAATGACGATCAGAGGCTCTACGTTGGCGTTCAGTGAAGATGTCCCCCTGATTCGGATCGAACTTCTGGATCCAGGATCGGCACCTGCTATGATGTCCACGTTAGCCATTCTCCCCTGAAGTCCCGATTCAAGGGAAACCATTGGGACGTCTTCAATCTCCTTGATGCTGAATTTTTGGGAAGAAGAGACTTGTTGTCTTTCTGAAACTCCCAATGAGTTGACTTCGATTTTTTTGGCGACTACTTCTGCAGAGCCAAATTCAAAAGAATCTTCCTTCAGGGTTATGACCAGGTTAGACTGGTTGCCATATTTTACTTTTTGGGTAACAAAACCGATGTAAGAAAAAACGATGGTCAAATCGTCTTGTCTGGGCACTTCCAACCGGAATGTACCGTTTGCATTGGAAGCCACCCCAGCCAAGTTTCTGCTTTGGTTGTTTTCCACAAATATGCTCGCACCTATCAACGGTTCTCCGTTGACATCTTGAACTTTTCCCGTCAAAACTGTAGATTGGGCATAGAGTTGGCTGAAAGCCAATGCCAAAATACATGTAAGTGTATAGTGTATTTTCATAAAAGTTTCCTTATTGAGATTTTAAAACCCTGTCAATTTGATAGACAGCCCCATCCATATAGATTTTGGGGAACTCACTGACTACGTTGGCAATACTTCCGTCACCAGACTGAAGCTGCAGGTTGTTTCCTTTGTCGATCAGTTTGATCTTCATAGGGACATTGCTTTCCAATTGGGAAGTCAACATTTCTCCTTCCACCCCAAAACCAGGGAATGGATAATCATTCAGGGAGTTGATGGAAACTGGCACGAAATAATACTGAAGGTAGCGGGCTAGTTCTGATTGGTCTGTCGGTATAAGTCCTTCCTCCAAAGCCTGTAATATTGCCTCGTTGGTAGGGGCAAACAACACATAATTATCCCCAAACAGGAAAGAGAACTCGTCGTTGATATTGATCAGGCCAGCCTGTGCCAAAAGCTTGGAGAATTCTGAAAATTCCCGTATCGTGCTGGTGCCAGAGGTGGCAGTGGCAATAATATATTTGAAGCTGCCTTCTTCCCTGATCAATGAGGTTTCTACACTATACACCTTTCCATTAATCCATGGTCCTTCGATTTCCACGGCAGGAACAAACGTCCCTAAGTTATATGTATTGGAAGATGCCACTCCTTGATCAGTCACATAGAGATAGCTGAAGGGGTTTCTCGTCCTATATACCGCCTTGCCGCCTATTTCCGTGATCCGCTCTGATACAATATGGTTTTCTACAAACAATGCCATGGCCCTTTGGCTCATAGGAACAAGTATGCCTTCGGAATTTTCTACCTGGACCGACTCATCACCAAAAAGCAATGGGTGGCCTGCATCCCAGAAAATTTCGCTTCCACCATAGATTGTGTTGCTTACCACATCATCTGAAGCCACAAAAACCGTAAAGTCTAAAGCATCACTGTTAAGTGCCTGCAAGACATTTGATCCATGGGCCATTTGTAGGAACATTTTGTTGGCAGGATTTTTCAATAAGGGGCCAGCTACACTATGGAAGAGAGGTGGAGCCACTACACTTTCCAGCCCATAATAAACACCATTGGAACATATTTTCTTATCCTTAACATCCTGATAAGGGTCAAATTGGATAACATTGCCATAGGAACTTCTAATTGAACCCCTTGAGATTTCCGAAGGAAACACTACCGACCCACGATATACATGGTTATTCAATAGAAGTGATAATGGAAGGAAATTTACATCCGAGAGTTTGGTGTAGTGTTCTGCCCAATATTCATTGAAGAAACTGGTCATGGCCGAATTATTGGGAGCAAATACATTGAAGGCTATTCCTGAGAGTTGCGGTAGATTGGCATAATCGGGAAGGCCTCCTTCTCCATTGTAAGACCATTCGGATGCAATCTGTGGAAGTCCTGTATGTGACATCACAAACAAAGAGTCTCCAGGGGCAGCATAGTCTGCAGAGGTCTTCTCATCGTACCAGAATGTGCGGAATCGGTCGTAGATGGAAATAAAACTGGAATAATCCGGTGCATTTTGAAGCTCCTTATGGACCGTTTCCAGTGGTTCTATGACTTGGTTGATGATATGGATGTATCCATTGTCCGTAGGTATTCCATAATTTGTCACAGAGGCATTGGAAACATTGAAACCTCCTCCTTGGCCAGTCCAAGTGCTTCCCGGATAAAAGTACTCATAGTTGGACTGGGCGTCTATACTTTTCGAATTGAAGTGATAGCTGGATAGCACAGGGAGAAACCGCTCTTTATGGAAGACTTTTTTGTCCCTGTTTTCCACTGGATCAAATACCACCGATAGTGTGTCCCTGCTTTTGGTTCTATGTTTGAAATAGAACCCTGCGGAGGCGGGTTGTTGGAAATCAGACCCTTCTGGCTGGTAATTGGCAAATCGCTGCTTGTCAAACGCATAATATACCAAATGGTATCCAACAAGTTTTCTGATTTCTGCACTGGAAAGTTGGTCAATGGAATTTAGATCCATTTTTTGTAAATACGCTTTGAAGGCATCATCTGTCGGGGCCATCACGGTGATTACCCCTTTGCCTTCTACTAAACTCGCAAAACCGGATCTTTCAACAGCTTCGAGAAATATGCCGAACTGTCCCTCTTCTTCGAGGACTTCCCATGCATTTCCCCGGAGCCATTCCGGCCGTTTGTAATGCTCTTCATAGCCAAACTCCTTGCAGCTGAACAGCAGCAACAGCATGGCCATAGAAGAAAATAGATTCTTGGTCATTGTACTTTTGGGTTTTTGTTATAAATAAAATTGAAGGGCAATAATTAAATAAGTGTGTGGTAATGTTTACAATCAAAAATTTAATAGTGTAAAACGAACACTTAATGAAGTAATATTTTTACATAGGCTATATTTTTAGAATTAACATTTGTAATATATCCCTAGGTCAAAATATAACCTACCTGTTGTATCCTGTAGGGCAGGATACAACAGGTAAGTTTACCATGTTTTATATTACAATATTTACTTGATTTATATGAATATTAATAAATTGTGTGTGAAATGTTTAATAAACTGTTAGATAATGCTATTCTAATCCGACTAATTGTTGAAAAATAAATTAATTCAGGTCAAAAATGAAAAGTGTAGAATATACATTTGTGCCAAATAGTGGCTTTGTGTTGGGTATAGATAATATTTTTTGATTTTTTGAAGACTATTTTGAAATATATCTTCTACACTGGAGTGGGGCAGGAGGGATTCGATACCAAAGTTTAATTGTGGTTTTTTTTCTTCAAAGGAAGCGAAAAGGCTATGAAAAAAGAGTGAAGAGGAGGTGAAAAGAGAACAGGATACTTATGTTTCAAAAGTTTTTGGAGATTTGAAATAAGGAGTGAGAGTGCTGCTTCAAAATCTTGCCGGTAGTATTGCACTTTGTCTTTTTGGATGTATGGGTGAGGTTCGCCAAGAACTTTATCTGTATATTTGGAATCTATAAGTACATCCTTTTTTAACCCGGATTAAGATCTCATATGACCTTATTGAATTATTTGGACCAAATTGTAAGACTTTCTGATGAAACCAGGCAAGAGATGCTCCTCAAGGTGTCACTGGAGGAGAAGCCCAAAGGGAATATGCTCCATCAAGCAGGGAATACCGCCCGCTTGATATATTTTATTGAGAAGGGAATGGCAAGGGTGTTTTACAGCAATCAACACGGCAAGGAGATTACCTATGGTTTTTACTCTGAGGGAGATATGGTGACAGTTCCGGAAAGTTTTTTTGAAGGTACCCCATCCAATTACTCCATAGAGCTTTTGGAAGATTGTGTTTTATACAGTCTGAGTAGGGAAGGTTTGGATGATATGCTCTCCAAATTCCCTGAAATGGAGAAGGTGAAAAGCCACTTTCTTTTGCATTTTTTGTTGAAGTCAAGTCACAGGATTGTAGCCTTGCAGTTTCAAAATGCCCAGGAAAGGTATGATACTTTGCAAGAAAGACAGCCATCCATTATTTTGAGGGCTCCTTTGGGGCATATAGCCTCTTATTTGGGGATCACACAGGAGACCCTCAGTAGAATTCGTTCCAAGAAACAATAAATGTTTTCAAGTTTCGCTTTTTGATTTAGATCAAAAGAATCCACAGGTAGCCAATCTAATTTTGCATCGTTGAATGAATTTCAGTCAAGAGGTTTCTTGAAGGTGTTTTCACAGGAATGGTTGGAGAATGGTTGCCTTATGCCCATCAAGTAGAAATCATCCAAAGTATTGGATGTTGGTGGGTTCTTTTGCTTTCCAGACAGCTGGGTTTAGTGTGTTTTCTTGTCAAATCTTCCTTTGGACACCTCTGTTGACGTATCAGGGATGACGTGTCGTTCAACTTTTTCCGAAAAATAGAACACAGAATGACTATGGATAATTTTAAAAGAATTGCAAAGACCCTCATGTTGCTGATGGCATTGACAGGCAGTCAGAATGCAATGGGGCAGGAGCGTTGGACTTTTGGAGAGCTGGCAGGGCTGGCAGAGCAGCGCAGTCACCAAAAATCACAGATGGATTCCCAGTTGGAGTTGGTGGAGGTAGAGAAGCATATGTTGAAATCGACCTACCTGCCCAAACTGGAGCTGTCAGGTGGGTATGCAGCATTCCACTCTGATATGGAATTGCAGACGAGAAATATATTAACTCCGCATCTGGCTCCAATTTGGCCTTTGCTGGGGCAGCTTCCCGTCCCCATATCTCCTGAGATCATTCCCGAAACAAGCAGTTTTTCTATGGGGAATACCTATATGGGAGCCAATATTTCAGCTAATATGGTTTTGTTTTCTGGGTTGAAGGTTCCCAGATATATGAAGGCTTTGGAGCAAAAGGAATCCGTCATCAAAGCTCAAAAAGAGATGCATTCTGCTTCGCTATTGTTGGAGTTGGCTTCTTACTACGACCGAGCACTGCTGATCAGGCAGTCTGAGGAGGTGCTCGCCAATGCTGCCGAAAGACTGGATAGGCAGAAATTGGCTGCTGAAAGTGCATTTGGAAATGGGCTTATTCCTAGGCATGAGCTCGAAAAAATCTCCTTGGCAATGTTGAAGCTGGAGGCAAAACAGGAGGAACTCTCCAACAGCAGGTCTATTTTGGAGCAGAAACTTTCTCAAATGACAGGGGTGGATGGGCTTCGCTTGAACCAGTTGGAAATCAATTCAGAAGAGAGGGATGTCTTATTGGAAGGAGGTTATGGGAATAGGGCTGAGCTGAGGGCGCTCCATTCGGCATACGAAGCCGAGCAGTGGAAATATAAGGCAATCAAATCAAATCATATTCCCAAAGTGGCGGCATTCTCCGGGCTTCGCTACGATCGGGTAGGCAATGTCACAATCTATCCAACTGGATATGTGGGTGTAGGTCTCAAATGGGAGATTTTTGATGGACTTCATACGAACCATGCTTCCAAAAAAGCCAAAATTGAGCAAAAGATGCTTACCGAAAGGATTGTTGAGACAGAAGAATTGTTGGCATTGGCGGAGGAAAAATCCATGCAGGATTACAGACAGGCTGGTGTACAGCTTAAACTCTCCCTGAAAGCAACGGAAATTGCCGGTAAACAGCTAGAAATTGCCAAAAAAGAATTCTCCTTGGGTTTGATCAAACTTTCGGAATTGCTCACTGCCGAAAGTGACTACCAAGAGGCCATGTTGGAATGGACCCAATCTCTCTATAACCAACGCCAAGCAGCTTTGAAGGTGCTGGAAGGAAAAGGAATGCTTAGCCTGGATCAGCTGGCCATTCTATAGGAAGGTTTGATTGCCTTATGCACATGGATAGACATCCATTCAATTTTATGATTATCCGCAATGATACCAGTAGTTAAATTATCCATATGAAATCATGCGGATAATTCTCAACTACGCCACAGTCGCGCAAGCTGTTGACGGGTATCCGCAACTTATAAAGCCACTTCTTACCCAAGGTGCAACATTGCGAATACTCACATATTCATTTATAAAGACTTAAAAGAAAAATATTATGCAAAGTATATATCAAAAATCAGGCATTTACCTCTTGTTGTTGGGGTTTGTCGCATGTACGTCTCCTCAGGAAGAGATCTTGGAGGGACGAGTGAAAAGAGAGACCGTCACTGTCGTGACCAAATATCCCGGCAGGGTGGAGAGGATGTACGTCCAAGAAGGGCAGGAAGTTGGTGTAGGGGATACTTTGGCGGTTTTGGATTTTCCTGAAGTCAAAGCGAAGCTCTCACAGGCTGAGGGTGCACTGGTCTCTGCAGAGGCCCAATACAGGATGGCACTTAACGGGGCTACACATGAGCAGCTCAGGCAGGCTGTAGCTAACTTGGAAGGATATGAAGAGCAGTACCTGTTTGCGGAAAAATCCCACAGGAGAATGCAATCAATGTACAGCGATTCCCTGATTTCGAGCCAACAATTCGAAGAGGTGACTGCCAAATACAAAGGAGCCAAAGCCCAGTATGATGCAGCCCAAGCCAAATTGGAGGAGGTGAAAAAAGGAGTCAGAAATGAACAGGTGCAAATGGCATTGGGACAATACGAACGAGCAAAAGGAGCTAGGGATGAAGCCAATGTGGCATGGGCAGAAAGGTACGTCACCGCACCAAAGGCATTTAGGGTAGAGACCATTGCCGTCAATGAAGGTGAACTTGCAATGGCTGGTTATCCGATGTTTACAGGGTTTGACAATGAAAAGGTATATCTCAGACTGACTATCCCGGAGACCATGGTTGGGGATTTTCGGATAGGGAGGGAACTGCAAGCTATGGGAGTGTTGGCTGGACAGGAAGTGTCTGTGCGGGTAGCATCGATCAAGCAGCTGACCAGGTATGCAGATAAAACAACCAATTATCCCGGATGGGATCATGACCAAAGCCAATATGAACTGAAGCTGGAGCCTCAGGGAAAACTGGATTCAAAGAAGTGGCTTTCAGGAAGCCGGGTGCTTATAAAAGAGATTGAAAATGCAAAATAGATTTTTGGGTTTGATGAAAAGAGAGCTGAGCTTATTGAGATCCAACTCAGTAGTCCTCGCCATATTCTTTGGGGCGCCATTGGCGTATGGATTGTTGTTTGGGTTTGTGTATCAAAAAGCCAAGCCCGAAAACCTACCCATATGGGTGGTGGATGAAGATAACAGCATTTTGTCGGATAGGATTATCGAATCCTTGGATGATCAGGAGAACCTGAGAGTGTCTAAAGTGCTCACTCAGGGGGTGGAAAGTAGAAATGCATTTACAGAAGGGGGGATCCATGCCTTGGTATGGATACCGGAAGGTTTTGAGAAAGGGATCTACAGGCAGTCTGGTCCCGAGATAGTGGTAGAAGTAAACACTGCCAATATCCTGACTGCGAACTACGCCTCCCGAGGAATTCAGGTGGTGTTGGGTACACTCAGTGCTGGGATTGAGATTCAGTCTTTGCTCAAGAAGGGCATGTCCGCAGACATGGCGATGCTTCAATATGAGCCATTCAAAGTCAACTATGAGAGAAAGTTCAATCCATCGGCAAACTACCTCAGCTTTTTATGGCCAGGGATGTTGGCTACGATCCTTCAGCAGGTGTTCTTGCTGGCGATGGCCCTGAGTTTTGCCCGAGAGACCGAAGAAGGTACTTTGGGGGGATTTGTATCTGAATCAGGAAATGTATTCAATGCAATCGGGATCAAATCCCTGTTCTTTTGGTTACTTGGCGGGATTGTATTGGCAATGATGGGAGGGATGTACGCCTATTTTCAGGTTTTCATCCAGGGGACATGGCTCCAGTTGGCGGTATTGGTTGCGGTGTTTATCGCTGCAGTTACATTTTTGGGGATTTTCGTTAGTATTTTGATTCCAAGCCAATTGAAAGCGACAGAAATTCTGATGGTCATAGCGACTCCAAGTTTTGTGTTGAGTGGTTTTACCTGGCCCCTAAGCGAAATGCCCCAATGGATACAGGCTGTTGCATCCTGTATTCCCCTGACACATTTTCTGGAAGGCTATAGGAATGTCACAGTATACGGAGCGGGATGGGATGTGCTTTGGCCGTCGATTGGTGGATTATTGGCAATAGCTTTGGTGTTTTTGTCTTTGAGTATCCTTGGGCTCAGGTGGAGGCTGCGCAAGGTGGTCGGAAATGGCTGATGGTACTACGATATGAAACCTGAAGTGCTTGGTTTACAATCAAAAACTAGATTGAAGGAAAAAGACTGTTGGATTAAGCCTTTTGGGCAATGAAGTAATTAAAACAAATTATATATTGCGGAAATCGTATGAATATATAAGTTGCTAAAGATGAAAAAGAAGAAAATATCAATAGCCGATATTGCCAAGGCAACAGGCGTATCCACAACTACAGTTTCATTTGTCATCAACAAGAAGGCCAAAAATAATGTAAGTACGGCGGTGATCGAAAAAGTGGAAAAGTATATCAAAGAGATAGGCTACAAGCCAAATCTACTTGCCAAGGGGCTTCGGACAGGGAAAACCAACATCATAGTCTTTATGGTTGAGGATATCTCAGATCGGTTTTTTTCCAGTATAGCCAGGCTGATGGAAGAGAAGGCGTATAAAAATGGATACAAATTGATATTTTGCAGCACTGAGAATGATACAGAAAGGAGTAGGGAGTTGTTGACGCTTTTTAAGGATAGACAGGTTGATGGGTTTATAATTACCCCACCGGTAGGTTTTGAAGAAGAGGTGAAAACACTCATTGAAGAGAAGATTCCAGTCGTATTGTTTGACCGGTATTTTGAAGATATAGAGGTAAGTCATGTGGTGATTGACAATATGGAAAGTATGTTCAAATCCGTCAATTCTGTGTTTGGGAAAGGTTGCCGGAATGTTGCGTTTATCACTACAGACTCCAAACAAAGCCAGATGATGGGCAGGCTTAGTGGATATGAAAAAGCTGTTCGTCAACATGGAGCCCCCAGGTTGGTCAAGGAAATACCATTTTTTGGTGTAAAGGAGAAGTCGGCCGTAGAGGAGATCCAATCTTTTCTTGATGCCAACCCTGGGTTGGACGGAATGGTGTTTTCGACCAACTATTTGACAAAGGCAGGTCTTAAGGTTTTGAAAAATAACAAGATATCAATACCCGGGGACATGGCAGTTCTAAGTTTTGATGATGACGAACTTTTCGAACTCTACACCCCGACAATATCCGCATTGTCCCAACCGGTAGAATCTATAGCCGACAAGCTGATGGAAAGCTTATTGAAGCAGCTGAATGGAAAAGCGGAGAAAGATGCTATTATCCAAACGGAGCTAATGGGAAGCCTTATTGAGAGAGAATCCACTGGCTGAAAAGTGACTGGAAGATGAAACATTGAAAGAAAACGGAGGGGATTGTTTTCAGGAAATCAAGTTTTAAAATTCACTGACTGATTTAGTCAAGGGGAATCAGTCTCTATAATTCCCCTTTTAATTCTGCTTGTGATTTTATCTAGCGTCCTTACTATCCGTTCTACTTTCGTTTTATCGGTTTTTGCAGAGTATATCCATTCTATCATGGACTTTTGTTCTCCATTCGTAAAACTTAAAAAGGTTTCATATGCGTTCGGTTCCTCTAAGAGACAGAGTTTGAGCTCTTCGGGTATTTCAGAAGGCAGGTTGTCTGCATATAAGATGATGTGGACAATATCTCCTGCTTTTTTATTTATTTTCTTTCTGATCTCTGCCTTGACGGGCAAAAACAGCATGCCATTGCCCATTGGTTGGAGATTATAGCTGCCAAACTCAAAACTGTCAATCTTTCCCCTGACCCTAACCCAACCAAAATGTGAGTTCTTGCTTGGGGGGATTTCTGGGATTCTTGCAAAAGTCCAGCCTCCCTTACCTTGAAATTTTTCTAGTAAGTATTCTTTGTCAACCAATGGGGTTTGTTCTTTCATCTATTTGCTATGCATATTAGTTTTTGACATTGTAGTCGAGAGGGACTTTCTTGTCTCCCACAAGGGCTTCATACTTCAAATCCCCAAGCCGTTCCTTGAATTCATTTGTCGCTTCTTTGATCAGCAATGGGTTTAATATCAATTCCTTACCGGTCAAAGCCATAGTCTTAGCTGCCAACATCATACCTTTGAATCCAATGCTCATCCCGTCTGCCGCTACGGCTTGCCATGTATGGGCTGCTGTACCCGGTACCCAAGTGGCAGTACCCAAACCTACGGTTGGGACTACATAGCTTACATCACCTACATCTGTAGATGCCGGAAAGAAGGTCAGCTGATAGGGTTGTACTTTTTTAGCAGATTCCAAAGGCGGGATGTTTTTGGAATTATAGGTTTTTTGGATTTCTCTGCCAAACTCCATTTCTTCCTCATCATATTCAACCCCTCCCAATAAAGAGAGGTTCTTATGCATCACCTTTGCCAAGGTTTCATTGGGAAGTAAACCATACAGGCCAGAGGCCAATTCAATATCTACCCTTGTACCAGTGCCCATGGCGGCTCCTTCAGCCGCTTTACCGATTCTTTCCCACATATCTTTAAGTTCCACAATGTCTGGATGCCTGATCATATATTGCACCTCGGCATAGTCTGGAACCACATTCGGTGCCAAGCCTCCGCTACTGATTATATAATGGATTCTACTCTCTTGGTCTACGTGTTCTCTCATCATGTTGACCATCATATTCATGGCTTCCACTGCGTCCAAAGCAGACCTTCCCCTCTGGGGAGAAGCTGCTGCATGAGCTGTTTCACCATGGAATTTGAACCTGCCTCCAATGACAGCATTGCAGCTTGCAGCATTTGCGGCATTTCTATCTGAGGGGTGCCAGTTGATTACAGCATCGACACCATTGAATATGCCGTCACGTGCCATATATACTTTTCCACCACCACTTTCCTCCGCCGGAGTGCCAAAGATTTTTATGGTTGCTTTGATATTATTGGCATCGATCCATTCTTTTAATGCTGTGCCGGATGCTACTACAGCCGTCCCAAAAAGATTGTGTCCACAGCCATGGCCGCTTCCCCCTTCCACGATCACGGATCTGTATGGTACAGCATCTTGGGACATGCCCGGCAATGCATCATATTCAGCCAAAAAACCAATGACTGGTCCTTCTCCTGTGCTGTATGTGGCTACAAAAGCTGTAGGCATACCTGCAATGTCAGTCTCAACATCAAATCCAGAGGTGGTCAATTCGTCAACAAGGATCTTGGAACTTGTATATTCCAAAAAACCCAATTCAGGATTTTCCCATATTTCCCTTGCTGCTTTAGAAAATCTCTCGGTGTTGGCATCTAGAATCTTTGTGATAAATACCTGGTCTGATATTTCTTGGCCATGTACAAGCATGCTGAGAAACGTTCCGAGGAGGCAAAGTATTGATCTTTTCATAATTGTATATTGGGGTTAATAAGTAGGTAAAGAATATCGTAGTTAGGGTATTAAGATAAGTAATGTTTTCAGGAAATAAAATCCCGTGGTTTGCTACTTAAGAAAATAAGGCAAAATTTTTAAATTTGGAAATTCAGTAACTTTTGGGCTGTACTTATTGTATAATAGGGCAAGCTGTCCAAAATGATTACATACCGTGCGGATATTTTGGGCGTAAATATCAAAAATGAAAGGATGGATTTATTTGACAATCACTTTGGCAAATCGAAGAATTTGTTACCTAAAGATGGGACAGTAAACTATTATGGCGTCATATTTCCAGCCCAGGAAGCCAACCGTTACTTTAATGCTCTTTTGGACTCCATAGCTTGGCGCAATGACGAAGCGGTTATTTTTGGAAAGAAAATCATGACCAAACGAAAAGTGGCTTGGTATGGAGATAAGCCTTTTGAATATACCTATTCGAACGTCACCAAAAATGCACTTCCATGGACTGGTGAGTTGCTGCAATTAAAGGATGTGATTGAAAAAGCAACCGGAGAAACTTTTAATTCCTGTTTGCTGAACTTGTATCACAGTGGTGAAGAGGGGATGGCTTGGCACAGTGACGGGGAAAAGGACCTGAAAAAGGATGGAGCCATTGGGTCATTGAGTTTTGGTGCTGAGCGTAAATTCGCCTTTAAACACAAAGAGACCAAAGAAGTAATCTCCCTCGTATTGGGACATGGCAGTCTTCTGGTCATGAAAGATAAAACACAGACCCACTGGTTGCATCGTCTTCCACCATCGAAGCTAATCAGGCGTCCAAGGGTGAACCTGACTTTCAGGACAATCGAACTCAGGTTAGTAGACTAGGTTTTATTTTTGTAACCGATGATAGCGCTTCATGCTTATCCGGATGAGAAGTGCTGCCAGACCAATCAGAAAACAAACCCCAAACCAAAAAATGGGGTCATAACTATCATATAAGATTCTGTAGATAACTGTAAACAGAAACATAAGTCCCCCTGTACCTACCCATAACTTTTCATTTTCCAAACGGTGCTTTGGCGTTTCGTTATATGGTAGGTTAATCAAAATGCGAAGTTCTTCCCAATGCCAAATCAATAGGCCCAAACCAGTGATCAGCATCATTCCGGTGATGACAGATGTATAGCCAAAATCCATTGAAATGGTAATTATATAGATATTTACTATGATTGGTATAAAGAGAGCTAATCCAAGTTTTGCAAATCGCTGTGTCATCAGCAATAGTCCGGCCAGCAATTGTGCCCAACCTAAAAACTGCCAATAGATACCCGTCTGAAACATCGTTTCAAAGAAATGCATGGCTGTCCCAAAAGAGGCATCTTCATGGCCGATAGTAGTGAATCTTTTGCCTTTGATCTTGATGATGCTTGCAAAAACAAAACCACCTCCCAATAGAAACCGGGTATAGACCACAACCAATTGTGGCCAAAATCTGGATTTGAATTCATTCATGTGTAGATAATGCCTGAATAGGCAAAATGTTACAGTCCATGAAGAAATAATATTCCAATAATTCAAGCGGAAAAAAAGTAGATTACAATGCTGATACCTGATTATTGAGGTTTTTTGTTAAAAGCGAATTCTCTTTCATCTTTCGGGCTTATTCACTTTATACTTCACCTTATATATTTTGCTAAGGCCATTTTCGCTTTCTGTGAGATAGCTTTTTAGTGATTCGAAGTTTTCAAAAGTTCTTTTTTCTATGTTGTTTCGACGGCTTGTGAAGTACAATATTTCATTTTCCTCATCATAAAAAGGGCAGTATTCCATAAATTTCGTATTGATCCCACTACCCAAATTTTCGGCTTGCGTCCAGTTGTTGTTTATATCCTTCGTCGAAATATATAGATCCCCACTGCCAAACCCATCTTCACTGTTGTATTTTGTAAAGATCAAAAAGTCTTCGTTTTTGGAGACAAAAGCATTGAATTCGTACCCGGGACTATTGATTGCCGAGTCTAACAAGTGCGGTTGAAGGTAAATCCCATCTTTGAACTCGCTAAAATAGATGTCATCTTTTCCCATTCCGGATGGGGAATCCAATGTAAAGTAGAGATTGCCATTTTTTGATACCGAAGGATAAAATTCGTCTTGTCCAGTATTGATAGGTTCTCCCAGATTGATGGGGATAGACCAAGGTGATTGTTTATCAGCCCTTTCGATATACCAAATGTCATAATCTTTTTCTGTATTTGAGGTGTCATTTAGTGGCCTGTTGGAGGCAAAGTATAACTTTGTCTGATCGGGTGAAAGAAAAGGCTCCAAATCAGAAAATTTATTTGAGAAAGCCATCAGCTCAGGAGAAGTCCATTCTCCATTGGTTTTCTTCATATAAGCAATTTGAGAGATTTCTTGGAAAGGGCTTTGTATGGTAAAATAGATCTCGTCGTTGGCAGATGAAATACAAAAATCCCTTAGATTCACAAACTCATTTAACTTGTCGTGCGCAATTTCAACCCTTTGGATTTCTTGGGCGAGCACATTTGTGAGCTGCAGGCATAAACATGCCAAACAGAGGGTGATTTTTGAGTTTTTTTTCATATTTGTTGATTCTGACCTGATGCTTACAAACAGCTTATCTATAATGTCTTTACCAATTGTAAAACTGGGTTTGGGGAAAGTCATGGCTGTTACAATGTCTTTTTATAGGACTGTTGCTAGACTTTAACCACACCTTCTTTGTACAAATCCAATGCTTGTTGCAATATACATTTTATCTCAACGATCGGTAAATCTATGTTAGGGTTTACTCTAAAAATCTTCATCCTTTTGCGGTCTCCTTCCTCCAATTGAGGGTGGTCAAGATGTTTTCCTTCTACCATAAGGATGTAAGGTTCGTCAGTCTTTTTATCAGTCCAGAGGTAACAAAACATCTTCTTTTTGTAACAGAAGCAGGGCATTCCCCACTTCTGTGTTTCTGAGATGTCTTTGTCTTGGTCCAGAATAATACTTCGGAGGGCAAGCATACAGCTTTTGTTGGGCTCTTCTTTTGCCAGGTAGTATTTATGAAGTTCTTGAACTATGGTTTTTATTTTACGGCTATCAAGATATCAACTTCTGCATTTGCAGGATTTTGGGCTTTGGGGCCATATACTTCGAAATCAGTCGAGAATTGGCGAGACAACTCTGAATTCCAGATTTTCAGCCATTCATTATAGACAATGTTGTCCTGAAGGCTTCCCGTTACAGTGAATTTTTCATAGGTAGTTCCTTCGATATTTTTACTTACCATTCCTTCTGGTACATTTTCGGTTGAAGTTACCTTGCAGCCTAATATGGTCGTGTAGGGTAGGGTATGGTCTTTTTCATATTCTGTATATAGACAATAAATCGCATTGTCTATTTTGTTGAGGATTTTTTCCAAAAAGCCTTCTTCCATAAACTTCTTCCATAGATTAGGAATATCCACAGCTGATTGGTTATTCTCATTGGTCGTCCTTACCGAAATGCCAATGACCTTGAAGGCCTCAATTTTCACTTTGCTCATTTTTTGTTTTTTTATAGATGAACTACAAAATTATGATACCCCTGTGACAGCCCTATGGCAAGGGTGTTGGAGAATATTTTTCCGTACAAATCTCAAAATATTCCTTCAAGGTCATCTTGTGTGGTTCAAACTTATCAGAGAGTATTGTCAGGCTTTGTATTCTGTCCAACCGAAATACCCTGAAATCTTTCCGCAATTTACAATAAGCAATGAGTAGCCAATTGTCCTGTGTGCTATATAACGCAAATGGTTCAATCTTCCTCTGCGTTTTTGTCTTGGCCTCATCTGTATAGATTATTTCTATCAGGTAGAAATTTGTCAACGCATATTGCAAGTCAGATAGATAGTTGCTTGTTTTTTCATCATTGTTGTTTTGTCTAAAATGTATCCTCTCGGCAAGCAGGTTTACTTTGTCATTTGTATGGTGTCTTAATACGGATTTGATTTTTGTGATGGCTTCTGTATATTCTTTGATGAAAGAGGTGTCTTTGTTTTTCAGGACCAATTGTTCTGCTGTAATCAATGCACTCGCCTCACCCTCTGTAAGCATGACAGGAGGGAGTCGGTAATCTTCCATCAATGAATAACCTTTGCCTTCTTCCGTAAAAATAGGGACACCCGCCTGCTCCAAAGCTTTGATGTCCCGATAGATGGTACGGGCACTTACCTTGAACTTGTCAGCAAGTGATTTGGCAGTCAAAAGTCTTTTTGTTTGCAACTGTGTAAGTATTGCAATCAGCCTAGGGATACGTTTTGTGTCGTTGTCATTCATTTGGTTATCTGGAAGTGTTTTTGATGGCATTTTCCAAGGAACTTGCAAAGTTGACATGATTGCCTTTGTTGCTTTCAAAGATAAAGTCTTTCAAGCTTTTGCTGGTGTATGGGGAGAAGTCCCCAACTATTGTCAGACGGACGCGGTAAGTCGAAAACTTCTGGAGGATCTCTCCGGCAATCCCTGTCTTTAGGTCGAAGAAATTGGCATTGATGTCTTTTTGGTGGACAATAATCCTGTCAAAACCTTGGTAATAGAGATTTCCCAATAAGTCTAATCCATCCTCGGTATTGTTTATGATGACTTCTTCCGAAAGTACTTCTGCAATTTTTGTGTCGTTTATCTGGTGTGTTATGATATTCATTTTCTTTTCTGTTTAGAATCAATCCGGCAATTCTTCGCAATCAAAACCAAGGACTGCCAGTAAGTTGATGATCTTGGATTTGATTTCTTTTGGACTTTCTACCCTTAGGATATTGTCGCAGTCTTCAAGATCAAAGTTCCAACCCACTTCACCAATCAGCTCTGAGAGGTAGGGCTTCAGTCGAATGATATCCTTTTGGTATTTTACTGAAGTTTTAAAAACATAAATCATTTTCATGGATTTAATATGGTGAGTCCATCTAAACTTGCCTTTCCATTTTTAAGGAATTCATATGTCATCTTATCCGCTTGACAGTCGATAAATTGAATTCCTTTTAATTTCCTGCCTTTAAAGAAGGTATTGATAAGCTTAGCATTTTGGAAAGTTACTTTTTTGAAGCTGCAGTTGTCGAAGTAGCAGTTGTCTATCGTTCCATCAAAGATAATGTCTTCAATCTGCATTTCTACAAATGAAGTACGGAGCCAGACTGCGCCTTCAACGTGATTCCTTATTAGGGAACATGACTTTAGCTTTACGTCAGCTAGATTGGCTTCCGAGAAATCACAGCCTTTGATGTAGTTCCCTGAGAATTCCGATTTTTGTAGCGAGCAGCGATTGAATTCGTTGTTCATCAAATGGGAGTTTTGAATGTGACTTTCTTGTATCTCAGAATTTGAGAAGTCACATCCCTCGATATTGTTGGCTTTAAGTTGAATCCCGGACAATTCAGAACCTATGAATTTACAACGTTGCATATTGGAAGCGCTGAACTTATCTTGAAGGTTTTTCAATCCCGAAAAATCAGCATCTACCCAATTCCCCCTTGACATATCCCAAAGGGGCTTTTTTTCTTCCTTGTTGCTAGACAGATTTCCCTTTTCAGATAAGGGGGTTGTAGTTTGTTCTGCTGATGGCTTGTTGGGCTCATTTCCTTTGTTTCCAGTAGCAATGCGTTCTGAAAAATAATTTAAGTCAACACCAAGAATATCAGCGATTCGATTAAAAGTAGTGATGTCGGGCATTGACTCACCACGTTCCCACTTTCCGACTGCTTGGGGACTAATGAACAATTGTTCTGCAAATTGGGCTTGAGACAAACCTTCCTTTTTTCGGGCTTCGGCAATTTTGTTGCCAATCATTTTTGTACTTAACATATGGTTTTTTCTTAAAATTCGATACCCCAAAGGTAATTTGGGGCATCGCTAAGTAGAAAATAAATCCAAACACTTGCAGTTGTATGTCCGCTACTTTTTGTTGTTTTCAGCAACAGATGGTGGTTTTGTAATAATTGATGATTATCCGCTTTTTTAATGAGTGACGAAACAAAATGATATGTTTTAAATCAATAGAAGCATTGATAACTTATCGGCCAATAACCCTTGTGTGCCGAGGCGTAAAATAACGATTATCCGCGAGAACCAGACCTTTAATGCCTCACACCAGGGGGAAATCCATTGCCTTTAAGTGAAGACTTTAGTGTTTTTTCTTTGTGAACTTGGTGTTTTTACATTGTGATCCTAGTGGTAAAAATTATAACCACTAAGATCACAAAGTTTTTCACAAAGAACACTAAGTCTCGGATGCACTTTAGTCGCCTTTAGACGAAACCAAGCCTTTCGGTCTTTAGCCGGTAGTAGTTTAGTTTAGCTTCTGGTGTTATTTCGGATAATCATATCTTGAATATCCAAAACACTGTACAAATTTCAAAATACCATTGGTTTTACCCTAACAACAAGATCAATAAATTACAACACATAGCCAGTTTGCTTAAATGGATGAGGGGTCAATCCTATTATGCTGTTTTCCCTTTTAGGGATGCATAGATAGCCATGGCATGCCCATGGCCCAATTCAAATTCTTCTTTCAGCCAATTGGTGATTTGGGTAGCTTTTACCGAAAGCTCTCCATTTTGGATAAACCCTTTTTCCTCTGCCAGTTTTTTGAAGTCTTCAGGTGATTTCCCTGTCTTCTTTTGAATGTTGTCGATATATGCTTGAAATGACATCGTAGTTAGTATTTATTGTTGTTCAATTTATGATTTTTTCTTCTTTATATGTGCTTATTGGTTTTGGAAGTGGATCATCCAATTTATGCCATATTTGTCAGCAAAGCTTCCAAAATAAGCACCCCAAAACATGTCTTGGATTGGCATTTCAATGTTGCCGTCAACCGACAATTCATCAAATAGGCGTTTTGCTTCTTCTCTTGTTTCAGGTTCAAGGTTGATGTGCATGTTGTTTCCATTATTGACGCTCATTCCAAATTCCTTTGGTGCATCTGTTCCCATCAGTATATGGCCACCTAGAATCGGAAGTTCTATATGCAAGACCATTTTTTTGACTTCCTCTGCAACAGGTGGCTGGTTTGGATCTGCAGGAATATCTTCAAAACGCTGTATACCGTTGATGAAATCACTTTTGAATACCGTTTTGTAAAAATTGAATGCTGCTTCCGTATTGCCGGGGAAATTTAAATAGGATGACACCCTTGGCTTGTTGTTGGGTTTGTTTTGTTTTCTGAGATAAAACTGGGAAGCAATGTATTGGTCCAGGTTCTCAAGTCCCGCAGTAAACCCTTCTTTGAAGCCCATTTCGATTACCTTTTCAAGATCATCTAAGGTTTGAAAGGATAATAAAATGTCGACCATTGTTCCTTGGTCTTGTTCTGTAAAATTGTTTTCCCATTTGTTTCTTGGCAAAGCTGTATTTGGGTTTCCGTCTGCATCAGCAAAGCCGTCATAGGCTGAAAAGTGTTTTTCAGGATTGATGGTAAGGTAGTCCACCCTTGCCCAGTGTTCTTCGTTTTCAGGGCCTACCATTGCATAGTGCCAATGCCCGCCTTCCCTAAAATCCATGGATTTTGTCTTGGCAACCCAAGGCTTGGGTGCCCACCATTGGTCAAGGATATCGGATTCTGTCCAAGCTGCCCAAACCAAGTCGATGGGTGCGTTGAAAGACCGTTCTACTTTGATTTGGTTGTTTGCTTTGTCAACATCGAAGTTGAATAAGATTGCTTTTTTCATTTTCTGTTTATTTTAAGTTGTTCCAATACATCGTCGAGTTGGTTGAATCTCTTGGAAAGCAGTTGTTTGAACTGCTGCAACCATTTTTCAATATCTTTCATTTTATCAGCATTTAAGTGATAATGAATTTCCCTTCCGAGTTGCTCTTGCTGTACTATTTCACACTCTGTGAGTATTTGTAGATGCTTTGAAACTGCCTGTCTGCTGGAATTAAAATGCTCGGCAATGGCATTGGGTGTCAATGCGCCAACTGTCAGCAACATGATAATCGCTCGCCTTGTCGGGTCAGCAATCGCTTGAAATACATCTCTTCTAGTTTTCATCTTTTTTTATTTGCTACTATATGGTTGCTAATTTAAATGCAATTATTTGATTGCGCAATAGTTTCCGGGATTTTTTTCTTTGTAAACTCGGCGTTTTTATTGACTGAGCCGACTATTCGGTTTTACACGGCAACCTACTTCACTTTTTCAATCCGCAATATCCCAATATTACTTCATAAAAAAGTTCGCACCTTCTTTTCGTAGTTCTCACCATTTAAAACCGTTCCTGCCTGCCGGCAGGCAGGTTGACAAAGTGAGAATAGTCGAACTCAGGTTATCAGTCTTTAGCCGATAGTCGTTTAGTCACTTGATGGCTTAATCCACGGTTCAGACGGGAAATTATATTTACCCAAAAATCCTGTATGGTTAAAGTATAACAATATGCCATAGTCAAATTAGATCCGTATATTCCAGATCAATTTAGGGATTGGGTTTTATCCGTTTATACATTTCTTTTGTAATTATCATGTAGGCCCACTCCATCCAGGATCTGCTGTTTAAGCTTTTCAATTCTTCCCAGTCTTGTTTGGCTTTGTTTGGGTTGTGAAAAATGGATGATGTAACCCCTTTGCCTCCCGGGAGTCAAATCATAAAAGGCTTTTTGGAATGCAGGATCATCTTCAAAGACCTGTAATAATTCTTCAGGTATAGGCTCGGGATTCTTTACAGTTTCGACCTTCTTTCCGCTTTCCTCGATGGCTATGGCTTCTTTTATATAGGATCTTAAAATGTCTTTTAAATCGTTGATTTCCTTGGCATCGGTAAACCTGATAATTCGGGCTGACTGGATATTCCCTTGCTGTGAAAGGATATTATGATTGTCAGTCAGGATGGCTCCTTTGTAAAAACCTATGTTGGCGGATTCTTTCAGGGCATTTACGGTCACTATGTTTTTTCCCTTGTGTGTGTATACCGGTACTCCCCATTTTACCTCTTCTTTCAAGCCTGTTTCTAGGACGATCTGTCGGAGCCTTTCCAATTCTTCTGTCCAATTCAGCACTTTACATTGGGGAGTGCCTCCATACTTGCAACGCATGCAGCCATCTACCAAATATTTATCTACCTGTGGATTCAATTCTATTTTCATGGTCAATTCTTTGGGGTTTTACGATCTGCTGGTCTGAAATACCAGGAAACAACAGTCAAAACGAGCAGTAGGGAAGGACCAATATATTCTACTGCCGCATCACCAACTGCAAGATGTGTGAAAATTGCACCTGTCATCAAAAAGAAAAAACCCGCATAGGCCCATTCTTTGGCTAAAGGAGATCTAGGTACAAGTACCGCTATGACCCCAAGCAGTTTCCACACACCAATTATGGTGAGAAAATAGGCAGGATAGCCCAGTTCATTCATTTTTTGGACTTCTTCTTCCATTCCGATTATTTGGACGATACCCGTCGAAACCATCCCCAAACTTAGCCAAATAGTAGCTATCCAATATATTATCTTATCTCTCTTTTTCATTTTATTTTAGTTGGCTGATTACTTTTTGAAGTTTGTTGTGGGCCATATTGATCCCCTGTGCAAAAGGCAATTTGAGCATATTGTCTCTGTCTTCTACTGATTTGAAAATGATTTTCATCGTCAGCTTACTGCTCTCCTCATCAATTGCCTCAAAATCCAAAAATTCAAGTTGGACAGGAAATGGTGTGTTTTCCATTTCAAAAGTCCTGGTGATGTTTTGGTTTTCTATTACCTTATGGATGGTGCCGTTGGCGCGGAATAGGGTATTGCCCTGTTGGTCTTTGGTTTCAAATTGATAGCTCCCATGTTCTTTGTTTTCCAGTTTCAAAACGCTGTTTCCCATCCATTGCTCCACAAGTTCGGGAATCGTGTAAGCCTTGAAAAGCAGGTTTACTGGCAAATCAAAAGTTCTGGTTATCAAGATTTCCTGCCTGTTGTTTTCGGCTGTGATTTTTGTCTTTTTTTCCATATTGGAGCTTAGTTTGGTTTGTAGTTTTTCATTACCTGTTCCAATTTGTTAAATCTATCATCCCACAGCTTTCTGAAAGGTTCAATGAAATCTGCGATTTCTTTCATCTTATCGAGATTCAGATGGTAGTAGATTTCACGGCCCTGTTGCTCTTGCTTCACCAATTCACACTCGGTGAGGATTTGCAGGTGCTTCGATACAGTTGGTCTTGCAGTGTCAAAGTTGGAGGCAATAATCCCCGCTGTCAATGATTGTGTTGTCAGCAAAAATAGTATCGCCCTTCTCGTAGGATCTGCAATAGCTTGGAATACATCTCTTCTTAAATTCATCTGTTTTTGTTTCGGTCTAAGCCAAGTGACAGCAACCAGAACCAGTTGCGAAGTCACTTGGCTACAAATATACGTGTAGCTATATAGCTACGCAAATTTATTTTTGATTTTTTTGATAGGGGTTTTGCCTGCGTGAAGCAGGATAGATTAAGAAAGAGCAGCGTAGAGGATTTTTTATGTGGTTATACACATTTTTGCCGGTAGCCCTATAGACCATCCTCAACAAAGGATCTATCCAATGGAAAAACTGAAGTAGGAGTCTGTCCCGCAGTGTCCCATCCTGAAATTAGTTGACACTTTTTTTATACTTGCGCCCTCGTTTTAGAGGCAAGTCATATCGACCGCAAGGGAGATATCTCACTTCGCCTCCCTATGGAGAGGTGAATTCGATATGACCCTGTCGTATTTCAGAATTGCGGGGAGATTTCTTCCCGCAATCCTGCGTGACAGGCCTCACTCCACCCTAATAGAGACATGTTCGAAATGACCTCCAAGTCCCCCAATCTTCCAATCTCCCAATTTTACAATCCCCATTCCCCCAATCCCCAATCCTCAATCAACTATTCCCCAACCTTCCAACCTTCCAACCTTGAAAACTTTCCAACATAACCCCAATCTTCCAATCTTTCAATTCCCATTCCCCAATCAACCTTTCACTCGATTTACTATAAACTAATCTAATATTTTTTTTAAATTACCTGACAATTTGAAATCTATATGAAATACATAGGCTTTGCCCTTTCATTGATAATCACTATTTCACTTGGTGTTGCACTTTCCCTCCAGTTTGGCTCAGTCCCTCCGTTGGGAAAATTACTGGATCCATACCATGGCTTTTGGCAAAATGCGTACGCTGAGGACCAACTTATCGAAGAAGAAATCATCATTCACGGACTTTCTGCACCTGTGACGGTTGATTATGATGAGGAATTGATTCCTCACATTTATGCCCAAAATGAAGAAGACCTTTATCGAAGCCAAGGATATGTGACCGCCAAGCACAGACTTTGGCAAATGGAGTTTCAGACCATGGCGGCGGCAGGTAGGATATCAGAGATTGTGGGAGACATTGCTTTGGACTTAGATAGGATGACGCGGAGAAAAGGACTTCCCTTCGCCGCTGAACAAGGGCTTCAGTATTTGGAAACCAATGACCCGGAAACACTGAAACTGCTAACTGCATACGCAGATGGAGTCAACCAGTATATCCATGGCTTGTCCGATGCAAGACTACCCATAGAATACAAAATACTCAATTACAGACCTGAAAAATGGTCTGCCTACAAGTCAATATTGTTGTTGAAGTACATGGCCGATATGTTGGTCGGGGATAGGGATCTGGAATATACCAATCTGAGAAATGTGCTGGGAGAGGAATTGTTGGATAAGCTTTTTCCACTTTTTCCCGAAGAAAATGATCCTGTAATCGAAGCTGACAAAGCCTGGCATTTCGAACCGCTTCAAGTAAATGTCCCAGATAGCATCAATTACCCCGATGGGAACATATTTGTAAAGACCATGATCCAACCGGAAGAGGGGATAGGATCCAACAACTGGGCCGTTTCAGGTACGAAAACACAGAGTGGAAAACCTATTTTGGCAAATGATCCGCATTTGGGCTTGAATCTCCCGTCACTTTGGTATGCCATGCAGCTGAGCACTCCCAACCATAGTGTAAAAGGGGCGACCTTACCAGGTGCTCTGGGGATAATTTCCGGATTCAATGAAAACATCGCTTGGGGTGTGACCAATGCAACTAGAGATACTCGGGACTGGTATGCCATCCAATTTAGGAAGGAAGATAGGACAGAGTATCTTTACAATGACCAGTGGATCCAAAGTACTTTCAGAATTGAAGAAATCAAAGTAAAAAACCAGACCAGCTATTTTGATACCATTGTCTATACCCATCATGGTCCTATCGTTTATGATAAGAATTTCAGGTCAAAACGCAAAGATGTAAACTTCGCATTGAAGTGGACAGCCCATTTACCTTCCAATGAACAGAAAACGTTCCTGCTCTTGAACAAGGGGCAAAATCACACTGACTACATAGAAGCACTCAACTATTATACTTCTCCAGCCCAGAACTTCGTCTTTGCTTCGGCATCTGGGGACATTGCTTTGAAAGTCCAAGGCAAATTTCCCCTGAAATGGAAAAACCAAGGCAAATTTCTAATGGACGGAAACGATCCCAAAATGGAATGGAAGGAGTTTGTCCCGAATGAACATAATCCAGCCACCTTGAATCCTGTTCGTGGATTTGTGTCCTCTGCCAACCAGCATTCAGTAGATCCATCATATCCTTATTATGTATTTGACAATAGTTTCGAACATTACAGAAATAGAAGAATCAACGAAAGATTGGGATCCCTTGGGAATATTCGAATAGAGGATATGATGGTCTTACAGTTTGACAACTACAACCTGCATGCTTCCGAAGCACTACCAACCATGTTGGAAATGGTGCAGGAAGATAGCCTTCAGTTCCGAGAGGCCGGTCAAAAAGCAACCATCAAGGAGCTGATGGAATGGGATTTTTATACCAACCCGGAACAAACAGCGCCCACGTTATTTGAGCTTTGGTGGAAGTACTTGAACAGAAGCATTTGGCGGGATTTGATCAGTTTGGATCAACCCATCGTATTGCCGAATAAATATCAAACAGTAAAACTTTTGCAAAATGAGCCTGAGTCCAATTTGTTTGACATCAATGCAACCGAGCATGTGGAAACAGCCAGGTTTCATGTCTTGGCAAGTTTTGACTCGATGATAGTTCAGCTAGAGAAGTTCAAAGAAGAAAAAGGGGAATACAATTGGGCATCTTTCAAAAATACAAGCATCCAACATTTAGTCCCAAATTTCAAATCATTTTCCCACGAAGGGGTTTACACAGGTGGAGGTGCCGGCATTATCAATGCTACATCAGAGCGGCATGGGGCAAGCTGGAGGATGGTAGTGGAACTTGGGGAACTGCCAAGGGCTTTCGGGATTTATCCGGGGGGGCAATCAGGAAATCCTGGCAGCAGGTTTTATGACAATTTTCTCAAGAAGTGGGCTAATGGAGAATACATCAATTTCAATCTGAGAAAAGAAGGGGATAGCCAAAACCTAATGTTTTCCACAACCCTAAAACCAAAATCATGATCCGTTTTATCGCATTACTTGTACTTTCATCCTTATTTCTATTGATCCTAGGACCATTTTTCCCTTATCCAATCATGATGTTGGGTGTTTTTGTCCTGTCATATTTGGTTGGAGGAAATGGCCTGATGTCATTTTTAGCTGGCGGCATTTCATTTGGTTTGGTTTGGTTTTTCCAAGCCACATACATCAGCTTAGCCTCCAACTCATCACTGCCCGAAAAGATGGCCCAATTGATGGGGATTGGCGACAATAGCAACCTATTGTTTGTGGCAACAGGAGTGGTCGGATTTGTGTTGGGAGCATTCAGTGGATTGACTGGATCCCTGCTTAGGAATATTCTAAAGAAGAAAAGAGATCAAGGGTTGTATAGGTATTGATGGAGGAGCTAGAAATGAGAAGCGAGAAGCTAGAAACGAGAGACTAGAAACGAGATGCTAGAGACTAGAAGCAAGAGGTAAGAAATAAGAAGATTTTAGATTCAAGACATAAGACACAAGAGCTAAGATGCGAATTAACATTCTAGATTGCCCTGAAAGGGCATTTGATCTAAGCATCGGGTCATGACCCGATGTCAAAAAATGATTCGATTGAATATTTGCCCTGAAAGGGCAAATGAAAACAATTCGGCATTCAAGAAGAAGGCAATGAAAAAAAGTGTCAATTAATTTCAGGACGTGACAAAGACTCAAGAGGCGAGTGTGCTTTTTACTACTACGTCACCTCGACGATAGGAGAGGTCTCGCCCAGTCAATTCACAAAAAAGTAAAAACCGAACTAGGGGTCTGAAATCCAGTTCGAGATTTTTTCCCGCAATCCTACGGGACAGGCTCCACGCCTCCCTAAAGTAAGGTAAATTCGAAATGACCACAACGTCTCTCAATCTTCCAATCTTCCAATCTTCCAATTTTACAATTTTCCAATCAACCAATCCCCAATTCCCCCAATTCCCCCAACCTTCCAACTTTAAAACCTTCCAACATCCTTATTCCCTCAACCTTCCAAAGACAAGCCTACATCCACCAGACTGGCTCAAATTCACATTGCTTAAAAAAATCAAAAAAACATTTTGTAATCAATAAACAACCGAGTACTTTTGTTGCTCGCTTGTGAATGCTTTTTATGTTAGATTCTTTAATTACATCCAAGACAAGGTTAAAACTTTTGATAAAGTTTTTTAGCAATCCCAAAAACCAGGGACATTTGCGTGGGCTTGCCGACGAGTTTGGAGACTCTACCAATGCCATCAGAAAAGAACTCAACAATTTAACAGATGCAGGACTTCTCAAAAAGGTGGCAGACAAGAATAAAATAGACTATCAAGCGAATATTGATCACCCCCTTTTTTCCAACCTTCAAGAAATAATCCGAAAATATCTTGGCCTCGATAAGCTTTTGGCAACAGTTTTGGAGAGGATGGGAAATGTTGATCAAGTCGCCCTCATTGGAGACTATGCTAGGGGACTGGATTCAGGTAAAATTGAAGTACAGATCACAGGTAAGGAACTCAATGAAGAGTATCTGGAATCATTGACCAGCAAGCTGGAAACACTGATTCATAAGCATGTGGTTTTTCACATAGAAAGTGAAATTTCAGATCCCGAAGCTTTATTGCTTTACCAAAGCCAAAATTGAGACCTTTATAAGGTTTTCAATTTTTTTTATTTACAATTCATACCCGCTAGGCACAAAGATGTGACTGAGAGGGCGAAGCTGTAAATTTAGGTCAAAGGAACAAGGTGAAAAGAGATGATAAAAAAGGAAAGAAATGTTTGTGGAAATAATTACATTTTAAAAAACTGACTTTCCTTTCCCGTCAAACAGATTTAAAAGTATTGGTAGTAAAAAACAATTCTATTCAAAAAAAATAAAGGATGAGGGAACGAGGATAAAGGTTAAAATTAAAAAAAGCATTTTTTATGCCTCTTTAACCTTATTTCCTCAATTATCTTATCTAAAAAATATAGCAAACATTCAAAAGGCCAAAGTCAAAAAAGCACCTCAAACCACTCCATTCCGCTTTAACCTTTTCCCTAAAAATTTATGAAAAAAATAATCCTACTCTTGAACTTTATCCTTATTAGTGGATTGATCATTGCCCAATCCCTTTCTGATATCCAGTCCATCAAGGTGGACAACCTTTCGGATGCACAGGTGGAGCAACTGGTAAGCAGGGCTGAAGCCACAGGTATGAATGAGCAGCAGCTGATCGCCATGGCCAGAGAAAGGGGAATGCCTTCAAGTGAGGTATCCAAACTGCAAAGCAGAATATCAAAAATCAGAAATGGGGGCAATAATGATGATGTGTATGGAGGTGAAGATGCAGGAAGGGAAGGGATCACCGAAGACGTGGTGGTTCAGGAAGAGGGAAGACGCTTGAATACCGAACAAAAAAAGATTTTTGGTTACTCCTTGTTTAAAAACAACAAACTGACATTCACCCCTAACCTCAATCTCCCGACCCCCATGAACTATACTTTGGGCACGGGAGATCAGCTTTTGATAGACATATATGGCGCTTCCCAGCAGCAATATAATCTGAGGATCAACAACGAAGGGAATATATTCATCCCCAATATAGGGCCAGTCAACGTGGGTGGTTTGACTGTAGAAGCAGCCACTTCGAGGTTGAAGAGCTCCCTGACCAATATCTATTCAGGTTTGGCTGGTGGTAACCCAAACACCTTTATGCAAATCAGGTTGGGCAATATCAGATCTATTCAAGTATCGATGGTTGGTGAGCTGTATGCACCGGGCAACTATACCCTTTCTTCTTTTTCTACTGTTTTCAATGCGCTCTACGCTGCCGGGGGGATTACCGAATCGGGATCATTCAGGGCAATCAAGGTTTATAGAAACAGCAAGCTACTGGCAGAAGTCGATGTATATGATTTTTTGATCAATGGAAACCAGGCATCCAATGTAAGCCTAAAAGACAATGATGTCATCATGGTGCCACCGGTACAGAAAAGGGTGGAAGTGCAGGGACCGGTCAGAAGACCAGGCCTGTTCGAAGTCCAGAATGATGAAACTTTGGCTAATCTGATTCAGTTTGCTGGTGGTTTTACCAGTACGGCATACCCGAGTAGGGTTACCGTCTATAGGACTACAGCCACAGAATTGAAAGTGGAAAACGTAGAACAAGCCCAATTCGAGACCTTTGTTCCCAAGGAAGGGGACAATTATATCTTTGGGGAGATTCTTACGAGATTTGAAAACAGGGTACAGGCCACAGGGGCTTTGATGAGACCGGGAGTCTATGCCATCAGCCAGGGATTGGGAATCAAAGACCTCATCCAAAGAGCAGAAGGACTAAGGGAAGATGCATTTCTAAATAGGGCGACACTGTATAGAACCAGGCCAGATTTCTCTTTGGAAATATTGGCAGTCAATATCGGAGCGATTGTCAGGGGAGAAGAAGCAGATATACAGTTGCAGCGGGAAGATGTCTTGAATATCCCCAGTATCTATGATATTAGAGAAGAATATTATGTGAGAATCACTGGGGAAGTCAACAGGCCAGGTTCCTTTGCTTTTGGTGAAAACATGCGTGTGGAAGATATAATCCTAAAAGCTGGTGGCTTCAAGGAGTCAGCGACTTCCTCCCAAATAGAAATTGCAAGACGGGTAAAGGATGATGTAAGTGGTAAATTGGCGGAAATAATCAGGATAGACATTGATAAAGACTTAAAAATAGCCGATAAAAATTCAGACTTGGTCTTGCAGCCATTTGACCATGTGATCGTCAGGAAATCACCTGGATTCCAAAGGGAAAAGCTGGTAAGGGTAGAGGGGGAAGTTCATTACCCTGGTGAATATGCGATTTCAAGTGCTGACGAAAGGATTTCGGATCTCATCCAAAGAACAGGAGGGCTCAACCAATTTGCCTATGCGAAAGGGGCTACTTTGATCAGGAGAAATGAATTCTATGAAGGACCAAGTGAAAATCAGATTAAGTCAAATAACCTTTCCAATGTAAAGTCCAATGCCGTCAAAGATGGGAAAGATAATACGGAGGCTGAAAAGTTGATGCTGGGTAGAATAGATAGAAAGATAGCTGAGAAGGGCGGTGATCTGGCAAATAAGAAAGAGGGGTTATTGGCAGATGATTTTAGACAGGAAACACTGGAAAACCTCAACCAAATGGATGAAAATCTTGAGAGAATCAAGGTGAAGACTAGGGAAATGGTAGGGATTGATTTGGGAGAGATTTTGAAAAATCCAGGAGGACACAATGACTTGATTTTACAAGAAGGCGATGTCTTATCCATCCCCAAGGAATTGCAGACTGTAAGGATGCGAGGAGAGGTATTGTTTCCTACGACGACCAGGTATAGGGAGTTTGCAGGATTCAAGAATTATATATCTAGGGCAGGAGGTTTTACAGAAAGATCCAGAAGGGGCCGTTCTTATGTGGTCTATGCCAATGGGGATGTTTCCAGAACCAAGAAATTTATTTTTATCAAGTTTTATCCCCATATCGAACCAGGTGCAGAGATCATTATTCCACGTAAAGAAGAAAAGCAACCTCTTCCTGCCCAAGCATGGATAGGTATGGGAACAGGAGTTGCTACTTTGGCTTTAATTATCAATAACTTGATCAACCAAAGCGGAAATAACTAAACAGTTCAATAAGTAATTATTACAGGATTTACTGATTAAATCTCTTAATCCTTGATCTTTTAACCCTCAAATTATATTCCTTAATTTATCTTCCTAAGAAATATGTCTTCAACCCATCCACAAAATAAGCAAAATCCAAATGAGGACGAAATAGACCTTCTTGCACTTGGAAAAATAATCTGGAAAAGTCGTAAACAGATAATAACTGTTGTCATCATTTTTATGATTCTTGGATTTTTTGTTGCCATGTTTTCACCCAAGGAATTTACAGCCTCTTCTACTTTTGTACCACAGGTATCAGAACCAAATAGAGGGGGAGGTTCATTAGGCGGGCTTGCTTCCTTGGCAGGTATCAATCTTGGCGGGGGAGCCTCAGGAACAGAAATACCTCCTCTTTTGTATCCCAAGATCACCTCTTCGGTTTCATTTAGAAAAGCACTTTTGGAAGCAAAGATCAATGTGGATGGAATCGTTGAACCTGTTACTTATCAACAATATTATAGCGAAATATTTAGTCCAGGCATATTAGCAAATGTAAAGAAATATACATTTGGCTTACCTGGAGTAATTATTAAAGCACTTAAAGGCGGACAAAAAGAAGAAGCTGTTTTGAAGTTGGAAAATGGATTGATTCGGGTTTCTCAAGATGAATTTACCCACTTTAAAAGATTAGATAGACAATTGTTGGTCACGCCAAACGATAAAGAAGGGTTTGTATCCTTAGAATTTGTAATGCCTGAACCTGTCATGGCCGCACAGTTGGCAAAGCATGCACAAGACCTTCTGCAGAAAGAAGTGATTGCCTACAAAATATCCAAGGCCAAAGAACAGTTGAAGTTTACGGAGGAGCGTTATGAAGAGAAAAAAGCTGAGTTCAACCAAATCCAAGCACGCTTGGCAAATTTTAGGGATAGAAACCAGAATATATCCTCGGCCACAGCCATGAACCAATTGCATAGGTTGGAGGCAGAGTATAATTTTGCCTTTAATATCTATACTGATATAGCCAAGCAGTTGGAGCTGGCAAAACTCCAAGTATCCAAAGATACCCCTGTATTTTCAGTGATTGAACCTGTAACCATACCAGTAGAAAAGTCTGCTCCAAAGAAGCCCTTGATATTAGCCATATTCACCATCCTTGGCGTTGTTGTAGCTTTGGGATATGTGTTCGGATCTGCGTTTTTAAAGGGAGTAAAGGAGCAATGGGGGGAAGAGGAGGAATAGGTGTTAAACACGTTCAGCGTTAAATGTTAATCGTTCAAAAGCTTGTCCGCCGTGGAGGATTTAACGTCATTGAGTTTGGGTTAAAAGTTTAATAGTTTAAAAGGTTTATAGATGGATAGTTTAAATTTGTATAATAATTTTTTATGGCTTTTCACACCTATTCTTTTGAGAAACTTGAAGTATATAAATCAAGCAGGATATTTCGAGTCAACATAAGAAAACTCTTAAAAAATTTTCCAGTAGAAGAAAAGTATGATTTGGTTAGTCAACTTAAAAGGGCAGCTGATAGTATAGGTACTAATATAGCTGAAGGATCAGGAAGATCTTCTAATTTTGATCAAGCACACTTTACAAATGTAGCTTTTTCAAGTGCAATGGAAGTAATAGATCATTTGAATACATCCCTTGATATGAATTATATAAGTCAAGAGAAATACGTGGAATTAAGAGTCGAATTAGACAAAATAGCGCACATGCTAAATTCTCTATATAAATTTCAATTGGGAAATAAAGAAAATACCTTAAAAAGAAATCAAAATAAATAGAATAGAAGATTGCTTTTAAATGATTGAAATTAAATGCCACAATCCATTTAACCATTTAATCCTTTAAACTTATTAACCCTCTTAACCAATTAATAACCTTAATCTTTGATCATAAAACTAAAAAATAGTGGAGGAAAGGGATATAAGTAAGGGAATGTTAAGCGTTCTGTGTTAATCGTTAAATATTAAGGTTAAACGTTAATCGTTCAACGTGCAGCCGCAGGCAAACATTAACGCTTAACAATTTTAACATTTAACGTCTTTAACGCTTAACGACTATAGCATTGAGCATCTTTTAAACTTATTTAACCCTCTTAACCAAAAACAACCTTAATCATTAATCATAAAAATTTCCATAGAAAATGAAAATCACTGTAGTAGGAACAGGGTACGTAGGTCTCGTATCAGGTGCTTGTTTTGCCGAGGTAGGCATCAATGTAGTCTGTGTAGATGTGGACAAAAAGAAAATTGAAGGATTGAAGAATGGCATCATGCCTATTTATGAGCCTGGATTGGAAGAGATTGTCAAAAGGAACTATGCTTCCGGAAGGTTGCAATTCTCGACTGATTTGGGCGAAGCCATCCAAGGATCTGAAGTGGCTTTTATCGCAGTGGGAACACCTCCTGGTGAAGATGGTTCTGCAGATCTGAAATATGTGTTGGCGGTGGCCGATGAGATTGGGGCAAAAATGTCTGACTATATCGTTGTAGCTACCAAAAGTACTGTTCCTGTGACTACAGGCGAAAAAGTAAGGGCTGCTATCAAAGCAGCCTTGGAGAAAAGGAATTCGGATTTGACTTTCGCAGTGGCTTCCAACCCTGAGTTTTTGAAAGAAGGGGCAGCAGTGGAAGATTTTATGAAGCCGGATAGGATTGTCATAGGTGTGGATGATGAGAGGGCAGAAGAAATCATGAAGCGACTTTACAAGCCTTTTCAATTAAATGGAGACAGGATCATTTTTATGGATATTCCATCTGCTGAGATGACCAAATACACTGCCAATGCCATGTTGGCCACTAAAATTTCCTTTATGAACGACATTGCCAATCTTTGTGAATTGGTAGGTGCCAATGCGAATATGGTAAGAAAGGGAATTGGTTCAGATCCTAGGATTGGGACCAAGTTTATCTACCCAGGGGTTGGTTATGGAGGATCTTGTTTCCCGAAGGATGTCAAAGCGATCATCAAGACGGGTAAGCAATATGGCTATGACCTAAAAGTGCTGCAAGCTGTAGAAGATGTCAATGACGCCCAAAAACATGTATTGGTCAAGAAAATCAAAAAACACTTCGGGGAGGACCTGTCAGGCTTGACTTTTGCGATGTGGGGATTGAGCTTTAAGCCAAATACAGATGATATGCGTGAATCACCTGCGATCGTAATTATCGATGAACTGATAGAAGCTGGAGCTAAAGTAAAAGGTTATGACCCTATTGCAATGGAAGAAGCTCAACATATTTATGTTGGTGGTAAAATCACCTATTCCAAAGATGCCTATGATGCCTGTGTGGATGCAGATGCATTGTTATTGGTGACTGAGTGGTCAGAATTTAGAATACCTTCATGGGATGCCTTAGGCAAGCTGTTGAATGGTAAAGTGGTCTTTGATGGTAGAAATATTTATGATAAAAAATACCTTGCAGAACTAGGCTTTGTGCATTATGGGATAGGGGTGTGATAATATGGGTATTGGGTTAAGAACTTGAATTAAATTATAATTAGTTTTCTATAAGTATTTAATTGTTAAAAATTTTGAGAGTCAATCAGTTAAAAACAATACTATGGTTATATTTAATAGTTTTCAAGCCTAATAGAACTTGTTTTACAAATTTGGAGTTTCAGAAGATTTAAATAAATCAAATAACCAATTAAGTATCCTAATTTAAATTCAGCTTCAATAAATTTTAATTAAAGTTTATATTATAAAAACTTGATCTAGTTTAAAAGATGTTTATAAACAATGACCTTAGTTCAATATTGATTTTAAAAAAGTTAAAAATGCTCTAGTCCAGGAAATAAGAAATTAATTTATGTAACCAAGAGTACTTTAAGTCTAGTTGGTTACAGGTTATTATTGAAGGTATCTAATTTGAATATTTATATAAACAATATGAAAAATATTACAGCGAAAATACAAGGTGGACAAATTCCGCAAGGGAAAGTTAAAGTTAGTGGAGCCAAAAACTCTGCTACTCGATTACTTGCTGCATCATTAATTTCAGATGGAACTGTTTTACTTGAGAATTTCCCAACAGAGTTAGTTGATGCTAATTATAAAATGGAGTTCATAAGGGCATGTGGTGGAGAAGTAACCGTTGATTCAGATTCCGAAACCGTAGAAATAAAACCTGAGAACTTAAAAGATCTTACTCTTTCAAGTTATGATTATCCTATTCGTACTACATATTTATTAGTTGCGGGTCTCATAAAACGTAATGGTATTGCTAGAATCCCATATCCTGGTGGTTGTAAAATTGGGACAAGAGGGTATGACCTTCATATAATGGTGTGGGAAAATTTAGGAGCAACTGTTGAGGAGAAACCTGATTATATTGAAGTTAAAGCTACTGATGGATTTAAAGAAGGTCATATAGATTTTCCAATTTCAACAATAGGTGGAACAGAAAATGCATTAATATGTGCTTCAACAATTGAAGGGAGGACAACTGTTAAGAATGCATACATTTCACCTGAGGTACAAGATCTTATTATGTTCTTGAGAACAATGGGAGTGAAAATAAATGTAGTTGGAAATAGTTTCATTGAAATTTTCGGAAAAAAGAACTTGAAAGGTACTATTTATGAGGTAATATCAGATAGAATTGAGGCACTTACGTGGATTGTTTACGGGATTTTATCAGGTGGGAATTTAATAATTGAGGATGTTCCGTTTGAGACAATGGAAATACCTTTAAAACATCTTGAAGAAGCTGGGATTGATTTTTATAGGAACAAAAAAAATGTACATATAAATCCGGATTGCTTAATTAATGGTGTAATTCAACCATTTGAGTTAGCTACGGGAACGCATCCTGGGATTATTTCAGATATGCAACCATTTTATGTACTTCTAGGCTTACATGCTGATGGTATTAGTAGAATTTTCGATTATAGATATCCAGAGAGAATTAAATATTGTGAAGAATTGGCAAAATTATACCCTAACATGCTTAAGTGGGAAAAGGGTGCAATAACAACTTTTGGTAAACATAATATATCTCCAAATGCAAGTAAGGTTGAATCTACAGATTTAAGAGGAAGTATGGCATTAGTCATTGGTGCATTACTTTCTCCAGGAGAAACAGAAATATCAAATGTTGAGATGGCATTGCGAGGATATAATAAGCTAGAGCAAAAGTTATCAAAACTGGGAGTTAGAATAGAGTTTTTAAAATAAGGCATGGCTAATTTTTTAAGAGATTTATCTAGTGTAGGGGTTTCTAAAATCCTTATGATTATTTTTGGTCTAGGAACTTCTATTGTAGTTGCTAGGACACTTGGACCAGAAAAGAATGGAGTTATTGCTGCTTTATTAGTTTACCCTTCCCTCTTTATGTCAATTGGTTCATTAGGGGTCAGGCAATCCACTACGTATTTTTTGGGAAAGGGGATTTTTTCAGAAGATAGGATTAAAACAGCCATAACTCAAATCTGGGCAATTAGTTCAATCTTAAGTATTGTAGTAAGTTACTACTTGATGACCTATTTTAGTAAATCAGGAGGAAATATACTCTGGGTAATTTTGGCATTGATCCCAATACCTTTTAGTTTGTTTAATACTTATAATTCCGGAATTTTTTTAGGTAAAAATCAAATTGGAGTATTTAATAAAATTAATTGGATACCTACATTGATTATCTTTGTACTTACAGTAGTTTTAGTTTATTTATTAGCAATGGGAGTCGCTGGCTATTTGATAGCTATGGTTGCTGGGCCAATTTTTATTTTTCTAATATTGTTGTTTAAGAATAATTTCATCCAGGCATTTTCAATTCAGTTTGACTTTGAAGTTATAAAAAAAATGCTGGGGTTAGGGATGGTATATGCGACTGCTTTACTAGTGATAAATTTGAATTATCGCATAGATGTTATCTTACTTGATAATTTGAGTGTGGACTATGAAATAGGGATTTACTCAAAAGGTTCTGGAATTATACAATATTTATGGCAAATTCCTATGTTATTAAGTACTATAGTTTTTGCGAGAAGTGCAACTTCTAAAGATGATAAAGCATACTCATATAAAGTCGCACAATTGTTAAGGATATCGATCTTTTTTATTGGTCTTGGGTCAGTTATTTTAGTTACTTTTTCGCGTTGGATTATAATTACTATGTATGGCGATGATTTTGTTGGCAGTATATCTGTTTTACAATGGTTGTTACCTGGTGTTCTCTTACTTACAATTTTTAAAGTAATGAATGTCGATTTGGCTGGAAAAGGTAAGCCATGGATTTCAATGAAAGCAATGGTACCAGCACTCATAGTAAATATAGCTCTTAATTTATTCTTGATTCCAGAATTTGGAGCTGATGGAGCAGCGATTGGATCCACAATTAGTTATAGTTTAGCAGCTATACTGTTTTTGCATTTTTATAGTAAGGAGACAAGTATAACAGTTAAGGAAATATTTAATTTTAAAAAGCAAGATTATCAATTTGTGGAGAACCTGATAAGTAAAGTTAAAAAGTAATATGAAAGCTATCGATAAATTTAATTTGAAACTTTATAATTCGTATAGGTTAGACGTGTATTGTAGTGTAGCTTATTTCCCTGAATCTGAAGACGATGTAGTCGAATTTTATTCAAAATTTGACGATTTTATTATGTTAGGTAGTGGTCATAATGTGATATTATCTAAAAATTTTTATGATAAGCGATTTCTAATTTTTAACGGGAATTTCAATGAGGCTAAGTGTGAGAATAATTTAATTATTGCACAAGCAGGCTGTTCGATGCTTCAGTTAAGTGAATTGGCTTTGAGTCATGGATTAAGTGGTCTGGAAATTTTCTATGATATTCCAAGTTCTCTTGGTGGAGCAGTTGTAATGAATGCAGGAGCTAGTGGAGAAGAAATAAAAGATGTTTTATTTAAAGTAAGGTACTTGGACTTAGCTGATATGCAAGTAAAAGAGATTTTTAAAGAAGATATGGAGTTTGAATATCGAAATAGTTTTTTTCAACGCAATACAGATAAAGTGGTTTTAAAAGCTTGGATAAAATTAGTACCTAAAGAGAAAGAAGCAATAAAAAATAAAATGGAACTAATTAGAAATCAGCGTTGGGCAAAACAGCCTAAAGAGTTTCCAAATGCAGGTAGTGTGTTTAAACGACCAAAAGGTTTTTTTGTTGGTGCAATGATTGATGAATTAAATCTTAAAGGGTTTACCATAGGTGGAGCAAAGATTTCTGAAAAGCATGGTGGTTTCATTGTTAATTATGATAATGCAACAGGACAAGATATTATTGAAATAATAAATGAAGTAAAAAAGCTTGTTTATGATCGATTCGGTGTTGATTTAGAGGTTGAACAAAGAATAATTTGAAATGAATAAGACTAAGCGAATTGCTTATTGCTTGTTAAGTAATAAGCTCCATGGTGCTGAGAAACGTGTATTTAAGCTAGCATTATCCTCGTGGTTTTCAAGCCAAAAAGAACTTTCCCCATTTTTATTTGTGAATCTCGAACTTTTTAACTTGGCACAAATGAATACAGAGCTTTCTATACTTTTAAAAAATAACAGTTCAATCATTAAGATAATACCGAAACCTATAATCAATCAAAGGGTATTTATTCATTTTTGGAATATGTTTTTTTTGACATATTTTAAGATAGTTTATAAAATCAATATTTTACATTCGTACTTAGCGGCATATCATTATTCATTGATTTTAGCTGGATTAGGTTCAAAAGTTGTATTTGAAGTAACAAGTCCAGATGTTGCAGATACTTTTATCAGTGCTCACAAGAATACCAGGATAGAAAGTTATTTACAGACGAGATTATTTAAAATAAACTGCGTATCTGATTCGGTTTATAATAGGTTTACTAAAACCCAATATATTTTTAGTGTATTAAGCAAGGCATTGATATACATGAATTATCCTTTTGTTTCTGTTCGAGCTTTAGAAATAAATTCTTTAGATGATAAAACGAGGTTTAAAAATAAAGAGAATGTTATTATATGTGCGTGTAGATTTATTGAACGAAAAAATGTTCTGAAATTTGCCTCTGTAATGAAGGATATTTTATCGAATTACACTGACTGGAAAATTAAGATACTAGGTAAAGGTCCATTAGAGATTGAATTGAAGAAGATTCTTCATGAATATATTGAAAACTCTAGAGCTTATGTTGGTTACACAAATAGTATTATAGAGGAATTTTCCAAAAGTAAGATTGTAGTATCGTTGATCAAGCCAGATAATTATCCATCTCAATCTTTGTTTGAAGCAATGGCTACAGGGAACTGTATAGTAGTTTCAAATTCTGGGAACTCCTATAGATTAGTTGATAAGCAAAATGGTATTTTAAGTGATGATTTTAGATCGGATATGGAAAATTTATTAAGTTCTCCGGATAAAATTTATAATTTTTGTGTAAATTCATATAATAAATTCCATAGTGATTACTCAGAAAATGTTTATTTTGAGGAGCTTTCTTATCTTTACAACAACTAATTAAGATAGAATGAAAATTTTGTGCGTGATAGAAAGTCTTGAAGCTGGTGGAGCACAGAGGCAATTGGTAGGATTGGCATCTCAATTTAAATCACTTGGTCATGAAGTGAATTTTTTGACATATTATGACAACCCATTTTATACTAGCATTCTTGAAAGTCAAGGGATTGAAGTTAATTTAATTGAATCAAGAACATACCTTGGAAGAGTTGTGAAAATCAGAAGCTTTATTAGAAAAGGAGGTTATGATTCTGTATTAGCTTTTTTAGAGACACCAAGCTTTATTTGTGAGATTGCTGGATTACCATTTAGGAAGTGGAAGTTAATAGTTGGGGAAAGGAATGCAAACCCTAAAATGTTAAAAGCAAAAAAAATGAAAATATTTAGATTTTTTCACTTTTTTGCTGATGAAGTAGTGGCCAATTCATTAGTAAATATTGAAATGGTAAAAAAAGTAATGCCTATTTTACCGAAAAATAAATTTCATGTGATATATAATATGATTGATTCCAATGAATGGAAACCAATCAAAGAGCCCACTCGTAATGTTGATAGTTTATTTTTGGAAATATTAGTTGCAGGACGTCATGTCCCTCAAAAAAATTTGTTAGGACTAATTGAAGCACTGAATCTTTTACCAAGAAAAGAAAGAGATAAAATCAGAATTAAGTGGTATGGAGATAAAATAACTCCACCATATTATGATTCAACATATGTAGAATCCCTTGATTTGATAAACAAATATGATTTAAATAATATTATTAAATTTTATCCAGCTACTTTAAAAATTAAGGAAAAAATCCAAAATTCAGATGTAGTTGGATTATTTAGTATTCATGAAGGATTTCCAAATATAGTTTGTGAAGGTATGGCTTGTGGTAAGCCAATTATTGCATCAACTGTTTCAGATATTCCTTTGATCATTGAGAACCCTTATTTGTTATTTGATCCTACAGATCATCAATCCATCGCAAATGTCTTAAGTCGAATTGTCAATATGGGTAAGCAAGAATTGAAGAGTATTGGGGGTGAGAACAGAAAGATTGCAATTGAAAAATTTGACCCAATAAATATTTCAAATAAATATTTGAAACTTTTGAGTAATGAAAAGAAATTAAATTAATTTGTTATGCCTTTGATCAATTCTAAAATCTTATTTACTGTATTTAAATTTGCTCTACTTACATTAGTTAGTAATTCAAGTTTTATTTACTATTCCTCAGAAATAGACTTTTTTAGTTTACAAATACTCGAAAGAATACCTAATTCTGATTTGAGTATAGAAGATAATTCAATTCAAATCAATTTTCGAGATCAAGAAAAGATAAACGATAGTTTGAATTCCCCTAATGTTGAGACGGATACTCTAGTAGTTAAGGAAAATAAAAGAACTGTTTATATAGATAGTGAAGGATTTACTGTTAAAAACGGAGATAGAATATTTCCTTTAGGCGTTTTTATGGGCTCAAGTGGTTCTACTGATAATGAAAATCTTTCTAGGATTTCTGAAGCAGGTTTTAACACTATTTTGTGTTATGGCTATGGCACTGGACCACATCAAGAAAGGTTTTTAAATAGAGCAGCTGATAATGGTCTTCACGTTGTATATTCTTTAAAAGATAAATATCCTAAAAATCGGAATGGAAACATGGATTACTTCCTCAGAGCTACTGAAACACAAGTAAAAAGATTAAGAAATCATGATGCATTGTTAGCTTGGTATATAAATGATGAAATGGGAACATCTTGGATTCCATTGATTTCACAACTTTATAACAAAGTAAAAGAGCATGATCAAAACCATCCCACTCTTCAGGTGTTATACCAAGAAGATATATTGGCTCAATATAGAGATATAACTGATATTTTAGCCATGGATTCATATAATATTGGTGCTGAGGATTTAACACAATCTTCTAGGAGAGCTAGACTATCTATGGATGCCATGAGAGGAGAGAACAATGAAAACATAAAAAAAGGAGTTTGGCAAGTTCCACAAATTTATGACAAATCGGTTTATCATGCTGATAGGGAATCAAGAATACCAACCAGAGACGAGATAAAGACTCAAACTTATCAGGCAATTATTGAAGGAGCAAGGGGGATAATTTTCTATTCTTATCATGATTTATTTAGGGAGAAGAACAAAAAAGGGAAAATCAATGATCAGGAACATTTTAATAAGAGGTTGGATGACATTAAACTGGCTGTTAGTGATATAAAAAGTTTAGTTGATTTAGTATTAGTGGGCGAGATTAGAAAGGATTTCATAAAAATTAGAGAAAGTCAAGATGTCAAGGATTTAACAATATTTTATAATGAAAATATTTATTTGGTCATATCAAATCCATTTTATGATGAGAGAAATATAACTATAGAAGTTCCAAGTCAATATATGGTTGATGATTTTATTCAAGGTGAGATACGAATGAAGCAAGATGGAGATATAGTAAAATTAAAAATACCTGCGACGTACTCTGGTATAGTTAAGTTCATTAAAAAAGATTAATTATACTTTTTAGAAATGGGATTTGGATTTAAGAGGTATTTTAGACTTTATGATTTTTTCATAATTATAGGGTGTTTTGCAATGTTTTTTCCTAGTTTTCATGTATATCTTGAATCTGCTGGAGCTATTTTGATAAATGGTTTGGTTATTGTATTTAGCTTTATAGCAATTGCTTTAAATTATCGAAAAAACGTAAAAAATCAATTAAAAGTATTAGAAACAAAATCTTTTAAGTTAATATCTGGTATTTTTATTGTTTTACTAATTCATATTCCTATTTCAATGTCGTTAGGTTCATTGTTTAGTGATTTTACTATAGTAACAAGAGACTTTTATGAATTACATAGGCCTATCTTATATTTATTGATTTTTTGTTTAGCTTATTTTTCGATCACTTCTTATGAAGATTTAGAAAAGCTGAATAAAATAATGATTTTTATATTTGTTTGCTTTATTATTTTTGGAATAAATCAGAATATTCGATTTTCTGATGATTTAACTGTTTTGTATACGAAATTTCATAATGCTAGGACCCGGAGACTTTCCATTCCATTCGTAAATCCATATGATTATGCTTTTGTTATGATATTATTCATATTTTATTATTTATTTAGATTTGTTTATAACCATTGGGCATACTTGTTTTTTTTCATTATAGCGTTAGTACTTTTTATGCTTACACAATCCAGATCTATGGCAGTTGGATTACTTTTCGGGCTTATTATTGTTGTACCAATTTTTATGATTTATAATCAAAGGATGCCCCTGTTTAAAGGGAGATTGAGTTTTGGGATGATGAAATATGGTATTTTAAGCATAGCCGGAATTATTGGATTTTCCATATTGTTAAGTTACATTTTGACAAATTTCAGTTATTTAACAAAATCATTTGTCAGAATAATTGAAAGTGGCAGTTTGGAATCTATGGATAACGCAACTTCAATAAGGAAAGATCAATTAATGTTCACATTGGATTTAGCGGTTAGTAATCCATTTATACTTTTATTTGGTAATGGTGCTGCTAAAGAAAAGATGGAATTTGTTGAAAGTATGTACACATACTTTCTTTTTAGATATGGCTTAATAGGTTTGGTAGTTTATTTTTTAATCCCTCTTCTATTAGGAATTAAGTATACTATAATTTGCCTAAAGTTGTTAACAACGAAAGATGCATTATTTCCTTTTTTTGCTGCTATCTTAGTTTGGTTAATTTGTTTACCACTATGTTCAATTGGTAATAATATTACTGAGCAAGTTCGTGTTTCTTTTTTGTACTATAGTATTTTAGCTATTTTGATAAAAGGATCAGTTGTTTTGCGTAAAAGAAAAATAATAAATTTAATATGAGGATTGCAGTTATAACTATGCAATTTCCTGTGCCTAGCGAGACTTTTGCTTCATTGGAAATCAATGCATTAAATGAATTAGGTGTAGAAACGGATGTTTATGCAATGAGGTTTAAACATAGAGATTTTACAAGTTTGATAAAAGAAAGACGTCATAAAGAAAATAAAATTCAGCACTTATCTCTAAAAAATATTTTTTTAGGAATCAAATCAATGATTTTGCATCCTCTCGGTTTTATTTTGATTTTTAGCAAAATACTTAAATGTTTATGGAGAAATCCAGTACATCTAGTTAAAAGTGTTATTCTTCTACCCTCTACTTTTTATGTTTTTCAAAGAATCAAGGATTCAAATGTTAAAGTGGTTCATTTATACTGGGGGCATTATCCGTCACTCTGTTCTGTTTTACTTTATAAGTATAGAAAGGATATTGCGATAACAACATTTCTTGGTGCAAATGATTTAGAAATGAAATATGCATTTTCAAATTACTCCCTTAAGATTAGTAAATATATCTTTACTATTTCGAAAACAAATATTAATCAAATACTTGAATTAGGAGGTGAGCAAAATAAAATTAATGTGATTTATCATGGTACAATTGTTGACGATTCGAAACTTTATCCAAAGAAGCTCATAAACTTAAATGAAATAAATTTAGTGACAGCATCCAGACTCATACCTGAGAAAGGTGTTGATAAAGTTATAACTATACTGAAATTATTAAAAAATAAAGGGTTTAATGTAAATTTGATAGTTGCAGGTGATGGTATTGAAAGAAATTTTTTAATCCAACAATCTGAAAAGTTAAAAGTAAAAGATTGCGTTAATTTTATTGGTCATGTTTCACAAGATGAACTTTTTAAATATCTTGATACTTGTAATTTTTTTATATTAATGTCAAGTCATAAAGGAGAACGTCTCCCTAATGTTGTTAAGGAAGCTATGCTAAAGGGAGTAATTCCTTTTACGACTCCAACACAAGGGATTGATGAATTGGTCAATGATAAAGCGAATGGTTGGATCGTCAATAGTGCTGAGGAAGTTGTTGAGTTGATTGTAAAGTTGATGAATTCACCTGAAATTTATGAGGAAATGTCAAAGTTGGCTATAAATAAAATAGTTTCGGAGTTTGATGTTAAGAAAAATGTCTTAAAATATAAGCAAAGATGGAATTCTTTATTGAACTAATTTAAACTCTGATTTATTTTAATTTAAATGACAAAAATAGTAACTATCATAACTCCTTTACATAATGCAGAAGGGTTCATTTCTAACTGTATAGAATCTGTTATTTCGCAAACTTATCCTCATTGGGAAATGATTATAGTTGATGATTGTTCTACTGATGGAGGTATTGAAATTGTTAAAAAGTATCAGGAAAGGGATTCAAGGATTAAGTTATTAATAAATGAGACAAATAGTGGACCAGCAGTCTCTAGAAATAAAGCAATAGAAGCAGCGAACGGAAAGTATATAGCCTTTTTAGATAGTGATGATATGTGGTGTTCTACTAAACTTGAAGAGCAATTAGACTTTATGCGTCAAAACGACTATGCTTTTACCTTTACTGCTTATGATAAAATAAATGAGAATGGTGAAATTGCTGGACATATAGATGCTCCCCATGAAGTAACCTATAATGATTTATTAAAAACCTGCTCAATTGGATGTCTTACTGTCGTATATGATACTGAAAAACTTGGTAAGGTATATATGCCAATTATAAAGAGAAGACAAGATTTTGCCTTATGGTTGAAAATTTTAAAAATCATTCCCAAAGCTTATGGTTTAAATAAGCCTCTTGCAAAGTATCGCTTAATGTCCAATTCTGTATCTAGTAATAAGTTTAAGGCTTCTAGATACCAATGGAAAGTTTATAGAGATATAGAAAATTTAAACATAATATCTTCAATCTATTATTTCACATATTACACAATTAAAGGGTTAGTTAAAACGTATTTCAAATAATAATGAAATTATTTTGTAAAATGGATGTTATTTAAAATGTAGATCAACAAATTTCTAACTAAGCAGGTCTTTACCGTATAAAACAGCTCTTTTGCCCCTTCATTTAGACACTATTCTGATGCGTATGCCATAAGGCAACTTGGGGTATCGTTAAACAATTAACGTTTCATTTATAATCCCCAACCCTTTAATAGAATAAAACCATGCTCAAACCCCTTACTCAAAACCTCGAAAAAGCTGAAGTCTTCGCACAGATCGAAGCACAGTTAAAGAACTTTCAGTTTGACATTGTCGCTCAGGATCAGGAGCGGCCATGGGGAGGGTTCTTTGTCATCGAACCAAAGCAAATCAAGACCTTCAAGGAAATGTTTTTCAAGGAAGTGGATATTGATCTGGAAAACAACCTTTCCTATAGCCCCAAAATCTTGTTGGTAGCCCCAAACCAAAAACTCTCTTGGCAGTATCACTTCAGGAGGTCGGAATTGTGGAAACTTGTAGCCGGTGAAGCAGCCATTGCCAGATCGGAGACGGATGAAGAGACCCCGGCAACTGCCATGATCAAAGACCAGGTAGTCAAACTTGCACAAGGAGAGAGACACCGCTTGATAGGTTCTGATGGATGGGGGGTGGTAGCTGAGATATGGGTACATACGGATGCCGGCAATCCTTCCGATGAAGACGATATCGTCAGGTTGCAGGATGATTATGCGAGGAAGTAATCTTTTGGGATCTCGCAAAGACTGCAGAGGCGCAAAGATAGCAAAGCAGGTTTTTTTTTTTGAATCATTGTTGCATTTGACTTTTGTGGCTTGAGAAAGCCTTATCTAGAGGTCAAAGATTAAAAAAAGGAAACGAAGAGATATTTCTTTGCGTCTCTGCGAGAATCCTTTGGCAAAAAAAAATGGCAAATATCCCAAGTAAGAATTCAAAGATAATTTTTTCCACACACCCCGTTTTACTTCGGTAATTCGGGGTTTCTTTTTAACCCTCTGGAAGGATACTTTGTAACTTTTATGACTATCCGCTTTCTTGCTTGTAGCCAATAGATTGTTGGATGAACGATTTGTTGTTCTGTTGACTGTGAACTGTTGTCTGTTGACGAGTATCCGCAACTTATAAGGTTACTTCTTACTCAACGTGCAACATTGCGGATACTCATATACTTTTATTTATCTTTAGCACTCAATTATCATTAGTATGGAAATAACAATGTTGAAACCATTGTCAGAATCAAAAATTGCAATCATTGGGCTTGGCTATGTAGGTCTCCCATTGGCAGTGGAATTTGCAAAAAAATATGAAGTTCTTGGGTTTGACATCAGTGAAGAAAGAATCGGCAAACTCAATGCTGGAATAGATGATACCTTGGAAATACAAAAGGAGACCTTAAATGCCGTTATCAGAAAGGGCAACATCCAATTTGTGGCTGATACTAAAGCATTGTCTGACTGTAATATTTACATCATAACTGTCCCTACCCCCATAGACAAATACAACAAGCCGGATCTTGGGGCATTGCTTTCCGCATCTGAGACTGTTGGCGTTGTCCTTAAAAAAGGTGATTTGGTGATCTACGAATCCACAGTTTATCCAGGATGTACAGAGGAAGAGTGCGTACCCGTATTGGAGTCCAAATCAGGACTAAAGTATAATAGGGATTTTTCTGTGGGCTATTCGCCTGAGAGGATCAATCCGGGTGACAAGTTGCACACTGTTACTCAGATTTTGAAAGTGACTTCAGGAAGCAATCCCATGGCGGCTGGATTTGTGAATCAGCTCTACAGGAGCATCATCAGTGCAGGGACTTTTCAAGCATCCTCCATAAAAGTGGCGGAGGCTGCCAAAGTCATTGAAAACTCCCAGCGGGATATCAATATTGCCTTTGTGAATGAACTTTCGAAAATCTTCAACTTACTGGATATTGATACCCAGGAAGTGTTGGAGGCGGCAGGTACAAAGTGGAACTTTTTAAAATTTAGCCCGGGTTTGGTTGGAGGACACTGCATAGGGGTGGATCCGTATTACCTAGCCCAAAAAGCGCAGGAAGTGGGATACCATCCCGAGATCATATTGGCAGGTAGGAGAGTGAATGACAGCATGGGAAAGCATGTGGCCACCGAACTGATCAAGATGATGATGCGGAAAGACCTTAAAGTCCTTGATGCCAAGGTGTTGATTTTAGGTTTTACATTCAAGGAGAACTGTCCAGATTTTAGAAATACCAGGGTTATTGATATTTATACAGAACTGAAATCTTTTGACATGGACGTTGATATTTATGATCCTTGGGTGGACATTGTTGAAGTAAGGAAGGAATACAAAGTAGAATTGCTTGGTAAAGGAACAACTTTGGAGATAGATAAGTATGCAGCCATTGTCTTGGCTGTGTCCCATGATCAATTCAAAAACCTTGAAATAACAAAGTCAGATGAAAGGGTTGTTTTTGATGTGAAAAGTTTCCTGCCCAAAGAAAAAGTGGATGCAAGATTGTAGATGAGGTAGTAAGAAGTGGAGCCTAGCGGTTGGAACTCTCAAATAGTTCGCACAGGAGCAAAAGGCGCAAAGATTGTCTCCCTTAACTTCTCTGCCTGAAGCCTTCAAAAAAGTATGAAATATAACAACCCCGTTTTACTTCGGTAATTCGGGGTTTCTTTTTTTTGTTACTTTTTGGAACAAAGCCTGTTCCGACCCAATCGGAAGCAAAAAGTAAAACGCATTCTCTCCACAAATTCCCAGTTACGTCATGAAATTCCATGACACTTTTTAATTTCTTTTCTGTATCACCGAAAAAATTCAATTGCCTCCCGTACCGAAATCTTTCGGTACGGGACAGGCATTTCAGGGCATATTCATGTTCTTCTCAAATCTCACTTCTAGTCTCTCGCTTCTAGCCTCATTATCTCCCCTATATTCACCGGGGCAGGCTTTTCATCTCACATCACTCTACAATCTTAATTCTACAATCTACAATCTAAAATTAACCTACTCCAACCAGCCTTCTACTTCCTCCTTGGTAGGATTGGAAGCATCAAGTTTTAGTTTTTTTCTTCTGCCACAGACATCATTGAATAGCTTGTTGGCATCTTGCTCTTTCAGTTGCTCTATGGTATGGATATTTAGATCTCTCAATGCAGGAATCAATCCCGGGGCAATGCCCAATGCCATAAAGTCCTCATCTGTAGCGATCTTGACTTTTTTCTCTGGACGCATTTGAGGGAAGAATAGGACCTCTTGGATCGTCGTCTTGTTGGTCAGCATCATGGTCAATCTGTCGATGCCAATACCAAGTCCCGAAGTAGGAGGCATGCCGTATTCCAAGGCCCTCAAGAAGTCGTCATCCATTGCCATGGCTTCGTCATCACCTCTAGCTGCCAGTTTTAACTGCTCCTCAAATCGCTCTCTTTGATCAATAGGATCATTCAATTCAGAATAGGCATTTGCGATTTCTTTTCCATTGACAAACAGCTCAAAACGCTCTACCAAACCTTCTTTGGACCTATGTTTTTTCGCCAAAGGTGTCATTTCTATCGGGTAGTCCGTGATGTAGGTTGGCTGGATCAGGTTGTCCTCAACTTTTGCACCGAAGATTTCATCAACCAGCTTTCCTTTGCCCATGCTTGGGTCAGTGTCGATACCCAAGTTTTTGCAGACTTCACGCAGACCATTCTCATCCATAGCACTGACATCAATACCTGTGTATTCCAATATGGAATCATACATGCTGATTCTTCTATATGGTCCTGCAAAGTTGATTTCCTTATCTCCGACTGTTACTATAGTAGTTCCGTGGATTGATTGGGTGATTTTTTCCAAAAGCTCTTCAACCATTTCCATCATCCAGATATAGTCCTTATAGGCTACATAGATTTCCATGGAAGTGAATTCTGGATTGTGGGTACGGTCCATGCCTTCATTTCTGAACATTTTTCCGAATTCATACACACCATCAAATCCGCCGACAATCAATCTTTTTAGATAAAGTTCGTTGGCTATCCTCAGATAAAGAGGCATGTCCAAGGTGTTGTGGTGGGTATTGAAAGGTCTGGCGGCAGCACCACCGTGTACAGCTTGCAGAATAGGTGTTTCCACCTCAAGCCATCCGTGGTCATCAAAATACCTTCTCATATTTGAGATGATTTTTGTTCTGGTGACAAATACCTCTTTGACATCCGGGTTGACAGTCAAGTCAACGTATCGCTGTCTATATCTCAATTCTGGATCAGTAAATCCATCAAACACATTCCCATCTTCATCCCTCTTTACCACAGGCAATGGTTTCACTGCCTTTGAAAGTACTTTAAGTTCGGTCACATGAAGGGAGATTTCTCCTGTCTGTGTTGTGAAAATGTAACCTTTGACTCCAATGAAATCACCAATTCCCAAAAGCTTCTTGAAAACGGTATTGTAGAAAGTTTTGTCTTCATCAGGGCAGATGTCATCTCTTCTTACGTAAACCTGAAGCCTCCCCGTAGCATCTTGGATTTCTGCAAAAGAAGCAGAACCCATGATTCTACGGCTCATCAGACGACCAGCTATGCTGATGTCTTTGTAGTCGGTTTTGTTGTTTTCGTAATTTTTATGGATATCTGCTGCCGTTACATTGATTTGGTATGATTCTGCCGGATATGGATTTATACCCAATTTCATCAATTCTTCACGGTCTTTTCTTCTTTCTATTTCCTGTTCGCTTAACAATTGCATTTTGTATTGATTTGGGATTTGGAGTGGTTTATCGATGTTGACTCCGTTATATTTTTAATTTTTGAGACTTCTTCTTCTTGCGATTTCTTTTTTGATCAGATCAAACTCCCTGGAACTTTGTCCAGACACGGATGTGTTTTCTTCTGCTCTTCTCCCTAAGTAGGGCATGACTTTTTCTACGGGACCGTAAGGTACATATTTGACTACGTTGAATCCAGCATTTGCCAAGTTGAAAGAGATATTGTCACTCATTCCATATAGTTGGGAAAAATATACATTTTCATCACTTGGATTGATATTGAACTCTTCTATCAGACTTGTGAGCAAAATATTGCTTCTTTCATTATGTGATCCTGCTACCAGGTTTATTTGTCCTAGATTTTCAATACAAAACCTCAACGCAGCATCAAAATCCCTGTCGGAAGAAGCCTTATCCGGTTGGATTGGGCTTTTGTAACCCTTTTCTTTTGCCCTATCCCTTTCTTTTTCCATGTAAGCTCCGCGTACCAGTTTGGCGCCAAGTTTATATCCTTTCTGCACTGCCGTATGATGTGCTTCTTTCAACCTAGAGAGCATGTCATGACGGTACATCTGATAGGTGTTGTACACGATACAGTCTTCCAAGTTGTATTTCTCCATTGCCTCGTAGGCCAACTGGTCAATGACATCCTGAAACCAGGATTCCTCAGCGTCAATAAGGATCTTTGTCTTGGCTTCATAAGCTGCATTGCAAAGTTCATCAACTCTTGACTTGAGTTTTTCAAACGCTGCTTGCTCTTTGCTGTCCAGTTTTTTACCCTCCTGGACTTTTGTCATGATTTCATAGCTTCCAAGCCCTGTTACCTTGAAAACTGCAAACGGGATGTTTTCATCACCAGCCGAACGTTCTATCGTTCTCAAGATTTCATTTTTTGTAGCTTCGTAGCTCTCCTCACTTCCCTTTCCTTCCACAGAGTAATCCAAGATGGTCCGGATATGAAATGCAGCCAATTCATCTACGGTTTTTTGCGAATCTTCTATACTTTCACCTCCGCAAAAATGCCCAAACATGGTTTTTTTCATCAAACCTTTGATTGGGAAATTAATGGCAAAAGCCAAGTTAGCCATCTTTATGCCTAACTTCACGGCGGTATTGTTGTTCATAGTTGCGAAAATGAGATACATTTTCCGCAATTCAGTATCGGATTTAGAAGCAAAAGCAACTTCTAAGTTTTCCAAAGAAATTTTTGTTTTTATGGGCATATTCTGGAATTCGAGCTGCAAATATACGCTATCACTCAAAGCCTTCCAAACCATATACGGTATCAGAAGCATTAGATTGCACTATATTTTCAAGTTTGGTCGACAATCGCTTTCTTATTTTTCATGAGTTCAGTCCGAAGTACAGTAATCTTTACAATTTCAGGGTCATATAAATGTATTTAATTGGTGCATGATAATTGACCATAAATTTAGTCTGGGAAAAAAAAGGTCTTTTGGGTACGTATTTCCCTATTTGTCTTTTGGTGAATAAAGGTTTGAGGTGCACAATGTAGAAAAATCCCCCACATTGTAGCGTAACAACCCCACTTTGGGAATTGCCAGAATTGGGATTAATGTCCTTAATGTTACAAATATGTTTAATAAAATAAAGTAAAAATATGAGGATTAATTTACTAGTGTCAATGTGGTTTTTGCTACTAATGCTCAATCCTTTGTTCTCCAGCGGGGTTTCTGCTTTTCAGACAGAAATAACTGGAAAAGTAACAACAGCAAATGAGCAAAGCGCCCCAGGTATCACTGTAGTCGTAAAGAATACGAATATAGGAACGGTAACAGATATTGATGGGGAATATACCATTGATGTTCCCGGGGAAAACAGCGTATTGAGATTCTCTTCTGTTGGTTATAAAACGAAGGAAATTGTGGTAGGCAGCCAAACTATCATCAATGTGATAATGGAGGAAGATTTGATTGGTTTGGAAGAAGTGCTTGTAACAGGGTATGGGACGACCAAAAGGAGCGATTTGACCGGTTCCGTTTCACGGGTTAACCAGGAAGAAGTCAACGCCTTCCCAACTTCAAATGTTTTGCAAGCCTTATCTGGAAGATCTGCAGGTGTACAGATCATCCAAAACAACGGAGCTCCTGGAGGCACCATCAATGTACGGGTTAGAGGTACGAACTCAATCCAAGGAGGAAACAATCCCTTGTATGTGATAGATGGTTTTCCATTTTCGGGAAATCCCTCCAATCTCAATAACGCAGATATAGCCAGTATTGAAGTCCTAAAAGATGCCTCCGCCACTGCAATCTATGGTTCGAGGGGTGCCAATGGAGTTGTGCTGATCACAACCAAAAGGGGAAGTCCAGGACAATCAAGAGTGGAATTCGAATCGAATTATGGGGTGCAGTCATTGAGGAAAAAGCTTGACTTGATGAATGGTTCTGAATATGCCCAGCTACAAAATCTACAAGCCGAAAACGATGGACAAAATCCTTATTTTACACCTGGTCAAGTTCAGGGTTTTGGGACAGGCTTTGATTGGCAAGACTTGATATTCCAAAGCGCACCGATCAGGACGACCTCACTTAATTTCACCGGAGGAAATGACAAAACTACTTATGCTATCGGTGGGAGTCATCTTGGGCAAGAAGGGATTGTCCAAGGGAGTGATTACAATAGGTATTCGCTCAAGTTCAATCTCAACCATACTGTGAACAGCAAGATGAGGCTTGAAATGTCAAATATTTTGACCCGACTCAAAACCGATAGGAGGGATAGTGGTGGAGGGACACGTGGGAGTTCTATGATTGGAGCTGCCATTTCTGCTGCCCCTATTTCCAGACCATACAATGAAGATGGCTCTTACACGGTATTGCCGAATGAATATCCCTTCATAGCTCCTGATATCATCAATCCACTGAATTTCATCAATGAGCAGACAAATACAATCAAAGCAAATGTGATCCTTTCAAATGCCGCATTTGTTTATAATCCAATACCTGAATTGACAATCAGAATTTCAGGAGGAATAGAGAATAGGGATGATCGGACAGATAATTATCAGACCAGAAACTTTTTTAACTCTCCTGGAATAGCCTCTGTTAGTACTAGCCAATTCACCAGTTTATTAAGTGAAAATACAATCAACTACAATAAGACTTTTGCAGAACGGCATCAACTAGATGCCTTGATTGGGTTTACCTACCAGGATTTTACTACTACTTTTCTTGCCGCAAATGGAGTCGGATTCCTGAGTGATAGTTTCGGAACTGGTAATTTGGGGGCAGCAGAGACTCCGGGGATCCCTTCTTCGGGATATGCCAAATCTGTATTGCTCTCTTATTTGGGGCGTTTGAATTATAGTTTTGACAATAAGCTATTGCTCACAGCAAGTTTTCGTGCTGATGGTTCATCCAGATATAGCGAGGGGGATAAATGGGGCTTCTTCCCATCCGGCGCGATTGCATGGAGGGTTTCTGAAGAAGGTTTTCTTCAGGACAATGAAAATCTTTCGGATCTGAAACTTAGGGCTAGTTGGGGGAAGACGGGTAATCAAGCCATCTCTCCTTATGCCACACTCAACCGACTTTTTCCGGGGAATACAATTTTCGGGAATGAGCTATATACCACGCTTTCTCCGAGCACTGTTTTTCCTGGGAATCTAAAATGGGAAACCACAGAGCAAATCAACTTTGGTGTCGATTTGGGACTTTTCAATAACAGGTTGTTTTTGACGGCTGATTATTATATCAAAAATACGACAGATTTATTGAATACCGTCACATTGCCTAGTTCATCAGGTTTCACCACTACAATCCAGAATGTAGGAGAGGTTCAGAATAAAGGTTTGGAATTGGGGGTTGACGCTGCAGTATTGAATGGCGCCTTCAAGTGGAACGTGAATGGAAACATTACTTTCAACCGAAATGAAGTGATTGCCCTGAATAATGGGGAATCGATCTTGGGCTCCAATATCAATGTCTTGATAGTGTCAGACAATGTCAACATCCTTCAGGAAGGAAGACCGATAGGGCAATTTTGGGGTTTTGTAGAAGATGGATACAATGAGCAGGGACAGATTCGGTTCATGGATTTGGATGGGGATGGAGAGATCACCGAAAATGACAAAACCTTTATCGGTGACCCAAACCCAGATTTCTTTTATGGTTTGAATTCGAATATGTCTTTCAGGAATTTTGACTTGAATATCTTTTTCCAAGGTGCATATGGGAATGACATTTTCAACATTAGTGCCATCCCAAGTACCATGGATTATGGTCAGGGACTCAACATGCCGAGGGAAGTTTTATATGATAATTGGACACCACAAAATCCAAATGCAAAATATCCTGTGATCAGTAGAAGTAATACGGTAAGGATTTCAGATCGTTTTGTGGAAGATGGTTCCTACTTAAGATTGAGAAATATTCAGCTTGGTTACAATTTTCCAGTCCAAAACTGGGGTTGGGAATTTATCCGTCAGGCCCAGCTCTATGTAAGTGGACAAAACCTGCTGACTTTCACAAAGTATTCATGGTGGGATCCGGAAGTCAATTCCAGAGGTGCCGATACACAGGCAGGGATTGATCATTATAGCTATCCAATCCCAAAAGTATTGACTGTAGGTGTCAAGCTTGGCTTCTGAAACTAATGTCAACCAATCATCCTCTTTAAATCCGAAAACATGAAAACTCTATCTATACTTTACCAAAAATCAACTGCCGGGAATTTGCATAACAGATTTTGGTTGTGTGTCTTCCCATTGTTAATGCTTACTTGGTCTTGTGGTGATTTGCTGGAAGAAAATCCCCAAACCATAGCTGCCGAAAACTTTTACAATACAGAAGAGGAAGTCCGAAGTGCAGTAAATGCCATCTACTCACCTTTAAGAATGGAAATGGCTGAGCAGATTGCCATACTTGATACCCATACAGATTGGGGTTATGGACGTGGTAGCAGAGCCCAATACAACGATTTTGAAGGCTTCAACACAGCAAACATCAATGCTACATCAGTCAGGTGGAATGCGTATTACCTGAGTATCAGAAATTCAAATCTTGTCATCAAAAATGCTCCGGAAGGGACCTCTATTTCAGAAGAAGCACTGGCGAGAAATCTTGGGGAGGCAAAATTTCTTAGGGCTTTTGCATATTTTGACTTGGTGAGGAATTGGGGGTCTGTACCCTTGAGGTTGGATACCAATCTTGAGCAGCTTGATTTAGCCAAAAGTTCTGTGGAAGATATCTATAGTTTGATTTTAAGTGATTTGGCTGAAGCAGAAGAGACACTTCCCGAAGTTCAGGAACAGATAGGAAGACCTACTCGGTATGCAGCAAAAACACTTTTGGCACATGTGTATCTTACATTGGGAAGATATGATGAATCCCTGTCCAAAACAGAAGAAGTCATCAATAGTGGTAGATATGCTCTTGTGAGAGTCAATTCTGTTGAAGATTTTCAGGTCAATCTTTTTGGTCCTGATTTGACGACTACTTCAGAAGAGGTTTTTCATTTAAAATATGCCAGAGAAGTGGCGCAAGGCAATTGGCTTTTGTGGATAATCAACCATCCGAATACGGGCTTGTACAACCTTGGGGGAGCTTATGCACATTATGCCGTCTCGACAGATCCGTTTTATACCAATTGGGATGATGCCGATCTGAGAAAGTCATTATGGATTCCCATAGATTTTGGAATGGGATCCAATACACTGGTTTCAGGGAAATATATTGACCGGCAGGCAATTTCCAACAGAGGGGCAGGAAATGACCTCCCGATTTACCGGTATGCTGATGTGTTGTTGATGTTTGCAGAGGCATCCGCACGGGCTACCAATGAACCAACTGAAGAGGGGCTTGAAGCCTTGAACCAAGTACATAGAAGGGCTTTTGGGCTTGATCCAGATTTGCCTTCTGATGAAGATTATCAGATTCAAGATTATGATGAAGACACCTTCGTGGATTTGGTTTTGCAGGAAAGGGCTTATGAATTTCAGTTTGAAGGAAAAAGATGGTTGGATCTAAAAAGGACAGGTAAAGCAGCTGAAGTGATCCAACAAGGCAAAGGGAAAACAATTGCCGAGAAGCATTATTTATTCCCAATTCCCTTTGAAGAACTAAACCTAAATAAAGCGCTTGATCCAACCACTGACCAAAACCCTGGTTACTAATATGACTATCAGGCAAAGCTACACGTAATGAAAAGTCAATTGTAGATGTGTGGAAATTGGTTGGTTTTACTGGATTATAAAATAAAAAAGACCAAAGGAGCCTGCCCCGTAGAATTACGGGGAGATATCCCTTAGCCTAGTTTCCAGAGATTTATTCTGTGGTTTTGCCAAGTATGTTGTCGAAATTAATGAATATCGTAAAATTCACTTTATTTTTTTCGATTTAACTTTTGTTAAATAAAATGCATTTCTATATTTGTCGCAAGTTAAAAACATGAAAGCAATACAAGCAAAATATTGGTGGTGGCAAATGACTTCTTTTCAAGGGGAAGAACCTAACGCTATTGTCTAAAATGTAATGCTTGTTAAAAGATATTTAGGCTTGCTGGGTTTCCCCAGTAAGCCTTTTTTTATGCAAAAAAATCACCGAAAACATTACAGCTAATGACTAAAATCAAACTGAATACCCAATACAAAAAGCTTTTGGCTGATACCATTACCCCTGTGAGTATCTACTTGCAAATCAGGGACAGGTTTGCCAATCCCATTTTGTTGGAAAGTTCGGATTACCATGGGCAGGAAAATAGCTATTCATACATCTGTTTCAATCCCTTAGCTTCTTTTTCCTTTGATGGAGAGATGGTCAAGGAAGATCTCCCTTTGGGCAATGGGAAAAACTATCCTTTGGAGGAAGGGGATAAATTGATTGATGCATTGAGGTCATTTTCTTCCCGTTTTGATGGGAAATCCCTCAACCTGAAATTTATCACCAATGGTCTGTTTGGCTATATGCAATATGATACGGTTTCCAGGTTTGAAGATATCAATCTGAAAAACACTCAGAAATCGAGTATCCCAATGATGCATTATGCTGTTTATCAAAATGTCATTGTTGTGGATCATTTCAAAAATGAAATGCACATTTTGGAACATCAGATAGAAGGGGCAGAGAAACCTGAAAATATCTCCCAATTGGAGACGATCTTGAACAATAAAAACATTCCTTCATACTCTTTCAAATTGGAAGGAGAAGAGGTGTCCAATTACTCAGATGCAGAATTTTTGGATATTTTGAAAAAAGGTCAAGAACACTGTTTCAGGGGAGATGTCTTCCAGATTGTAATTTCCAGAAACTATACCACGAAGTTCAAAGGTGACGAATTCAATGTGTATCGTGCATTGCGTTCAGTCAATCCTTCTCCATATTTGTTCTATTTTGATTATGGATCCTACAAAGTTTTCGGTTCATCGCCGGAAGCCCAGATAGTTGTCAAAAACAATGTGGCGACAATCTTCCCCATTGCTGGTACCTTCAAAAGAACGGGAAATGACCAGGCAGATGCAGAACTGGCACTCAAACTATATGATGATCCAAAAGAAAATTCAGAGCATGTGATGCTGGTCGATTTGGCAAGAAATGATTTGAGCAGATCTTCGGTAAAAGTAAAAGTTGAAGTGTTCAAAGAAATTCAATATTACTCACATGTGATTCACTTAGTTTCCAAAGTGACAGGTCAATTACCCAAAGAAGCTAACCCACTTCAGCTAGTAGCCGACACCTTCCCGGCAGGAACGCTGTCTGGTGCCCCGAAATACAGAGCCATGGAATTGATCGATGAACTGGAAAATACATCCAGGAAATTCTACGGAGGAGCTATTGGATTCTTGGGATTCAATGGAGATTTCAACCATGCGATATTGATCAGGTCATTCGTGTCGGAAAACAACCAGCTCCGCTTCCAGGCAGGTGCAGGCGTAGTCGCCAAGTCATCCATCGCATCCGAACTCCAAGAAGTCACCAACAAACTAGAAGCCCTAAGAGTAGCCCTCAAAGCCGCAGAGGCGATCTAGGGATTAAAGATTGAAGGTGGTTGAAAGGTTGAAATGTTTGAAAGTTGTAAGGTTGTTGGGAATCATTGAATTTTGAGTAATAGAGATCTAATGATGTTGATTTTGTAAAAAAAAGAAAAGTTATAAAATTGAAAATATTGCTTAATAATTTAATAATTAGTTGTTTATAAGAATTAAAAATGAATTGATATGGCAAAGATTTCGGCATTTGAAGATTTAGAAATTTGGAAGGAAGCTGTAAGGATCGCTGTTGAGATTTATAGATTGGCTGATTTAAGTCCTTTGAAAAATGATTATAAGTCAAGAGATCAAATTATAGGAGCAGCGATTTCGATTTCAAACAATATTGCTGAAGGATTTGAATACAACAACAATAAAGTGTTTGTCAAATACCTACACTACGCCAAAGGTTCAGCTGGTGAAGTTAGAAGCCAACTTGCAATACTGGTAGCAGCAGGTAGAGTGAACAATGAAGATTATGAAAAACTTAAAATGGATCTATTTACCCTTTCTAGTAAAATAAAAGCATTCATCAATTACCTCAAAGCATACAATCAAAAGAATAACAAATAACAGAAAAACACCTTAATTAATTGGAGTTAATATCATAAAGACTTGTAATCCAAATAATCAACCATAGAGCCTAACCTTAAAACCTTCCAACCCTAACCTTCCAATCTTCAAAAAATACCTCAAAGCATACAATCAAAAGAATAACAAATAACAGAAAAACACCTTAATTAATTGGAGTTAATATCATAAAGATTTGTAATCCAAATAATCAACCTTAGAGCCTAACCTTCCAACCTTCCAACCTTCCAACTTTCCAACCTTAATCTTCTAATTTTACAATCTTTCAATTCGAAAAATGAAAATACTCGTCCTAGATAATTACGATTCATTTACCTACAATTTGGTGTATATCATCCGTGAACTGGGTTATGGAGATCAACTCGATATATTCCGAAATGATAAAATCACTTTGGAGGAAATTGAACAATATGACAAAATCCTCCTTTCCCCTGGCCCTGGTATTCCATCTGAAGCTGGGATCATGCCTGAATTAATTAAGCGATATGGGAGTTATAAAGATATCCTTGGGGTATGCTTGGGACATCAGGCAATCGGCGAGGCTTTTGGTGGCGGACTGATCAATCTGTCTGAAGTGGTCCATGGCTTGGCATCAGAAGTTTCCGTAGAAGAAGATAGCTTGTTCAATGGTCTTCCAAAGCGGTTTAATATTGGCAGATACCATTCATGGGTAATCAACGAACAGACCCTCAGCCCAGAACTTGAAGTAATCGCCAGAACTCCTGACAACCAAATCATGGGTGTAAGGCATAAAAAATACAACGTGAGAGGGCTCCAGTTTCATCCAGAATCAGTCTTGACAGAACATGGCGTGGCGATGATGAAGAATTGGCTGGGGTAAAAAGGAGAAGAGAGATAGAGGCGAGAGACTAGAAGCGAGAAGATAAAAACGAAGTGCCTGCCTGGCGTCAGACAGGGTTGAACTTCCTTAATTTGTAAATAAAAAGTAAGTATAAATTTCAGTTCGAGATTTCTCTCTACTGCCTCCCAAATGTGAGGTAAAATCGAAATGACCGCTAAGTCACCTCGAAGGCAGGAGAGGTCTCTTTACTTTGACTAAGAAGTATTTAAGAGGATTGAAAAGCATCATAACTCGTAATTCTCAATCTCTAACCACTAAAATATCATTCAAGTAATTACAAATAATCACCACCAATCTTTAAATCTTCGAATTTTACAATCCTGATAAATAGAGACAAGTTCTTCCAATTCCAAATAACCTTTAAACCTTACAACTTTAAAACCTTCCAACACTAAAAAAATGAAAGAAATACTAAACCACCTTATAGAACATCGGACATTGAGTAAAGAGCAGGCAAAAGAGGTGCTGTTGAAAATCACTTCCGGTGAATACAATCAGAGCCAGATTGCTGCATTTTTGACTGTTTATATGATGCGGTCTGTTACCGTGGATGAACTTGGAGGTTTTAGGGAAGCAATGCTGGACCAATGTGTACCTGTAGATATTTCCGAGTATGATGCGATGGATTTGTGTGGGACTGGTGGAGATGGCAAGGACACTTTCAACATCTCTACTTTAGCCTCCTTCATTGTGGCTGGAGCTGGACAAAATGTTGCAAAGCATGGGAATACCGGTGTGTCATCCATATGTGGTTCTTCCAATTTGCTCCAGAGTTTTGGCTATGAATTCACCAATGACATTGATAAGATCAAGAAAAGCTTGGACGAGGCAGGTATCTGCTTTCTCCATGCACCTCTTTTTCACCCGGCGATGAAACATGTTGGTCCCATCAGAAAAGAACTAGGTGTCAAAACATTCTTCAATATGCTCGGACCAATGGTAAATCCAAGTTTCCCGAAAAAGCAATTGGTGGGGGTTTTTAGCTTAGAATTGGCCAGACTTTATGCTTATCTTTTTCAAAATCAAGAGGGCAGATTTAGTATTCTTCATGCTTTGGATGGCTATGATGAGATTTCCCTCACAGGTGATTTTAAGATAATTTCCCAAGATGGAGAGAAACTATATGGCCCCTCAGATATCAATTTACCTACCCTCCAAGCAGCTAGCATCAAAGGAGGGGAGAGTATCATAGAGTCAGCGGAAATATTTGACAATATCCTCAAGGGGAAGGGAACTAGCTCCCAAAATTCTGTTGTCATTGCCAATGCAGCGGCTGCGCTCCATACGGCTGATACATCTTTGGATTTTACCGAGGCAGTAGAAAAAGCAAAAGAATCCTTGTTGTCAGGAAAAGCACTGGAAAGGTTCAATGCCTTAGTCAATCCCAAAAAATCCATTTCACTTGCGTAAACAGATAAATATGAATATTCTAGATAAAATTATAGCGTTCAAAAAGACAGAAGTAGCCGAAAAAAGCAGCCTGGTCCCGGTAAAGCTGCTGGAGAAAAGCATCTACTTTGATTCTGAAATAGTGTCGATGAAGGACTATATTTCTGATCCAGAGAAAACGGGAATTATTGCAGAGTTCAAAAGAAAATCGCCTTCCAAAGGGGAAATCAATCCCAGTGCATCGGTAGAAGCCACCAGTATTGGCTACATGCAGGCAGGAGCTTCAGCCTTGTCGGTTTTGACAGATCAGGAGTTTTTTGGAGGTAATAATGAAGACTTGGCTATAGCAAGAAAATTCAATTTCTGCCCAATTCTTAGAAAAGACTTTATTGTCGATGAATACCAAATCCTTGAGGCAAAATCGATTGGGGCAGATTGTATCTTGTTGATCGCTGCAGCTTTGGAACCGGCTAGGTTGAAAGATTTGGCAAAATTCGCCAAATCCTTGGGGATGGAAGTCTTGATGGAAGTACATGATGGAGAAGAGTTGGAATCTTCGGTCAACGAATACCTCGATTTGGTAGGTGTGAACAACCGCAGTCTCAAGACCTTTGATGTGTCATTGCAGACTTCCTATGATTTGGTGGACAAAATCCCCAATCAGTTTGTGAAAATTTCCGAGAGTGGGATCTCCAGACCAGACACATTGGTGAGTTTGAAACAAGCTGGTTTCGAAGGGTTCTTGATCGGGGAAAATTTTATGAAATCTAGCCGACCTTATCAAGCTGCGTACAACTTTATGAACGAATACAGGGATTTGTTGGCGGCAGCAAATGGATTAACAGTAGAAAAATGAAATTGAAAGTTTGTGGAATGCGGTCTGGGGAGAATATCGATAGCTTGATTGCCCAAGTCAATCCTGATTGGATGGGTTTGATCTTTTATGGCAAATCCCCAAGATTTGTTCCTGAAGATTTCGCCGAGTCTATCGTCAATTTTCCAATCCGAAAAGTTGGTGTTTTTGTGAATGCGAGTTTGCAGGAAATCAAAAATACCAGCAATAGGTTTGGTCTTCAAACTATCCAACTGCATGGCGAGGAGACAAGTGAATTCACCAAGCTTGTGAAAGAGAAAACAGGATTGGAAGTTTTCAAGGTGTTTTCCATCAAGGAAGATATTGATTGGAAGACTTTGGAAGATTTTGTTCCTTATGTTGATTACTTCCTGTTTGATACATTTACAAAGGGGTATGGAGGAAGTGGAAAAACATTTGACTGGAAAATTCTTAGGAATTACCCATTTGATAAACCATTTCTGTTGAGCGGGGGACTGAGTATCGAAAACATCGGGGATATACAATTGCTTAAAGCTGAAATTCCCCAACTTGCAGGATTGGATATCAATTCAAAATTCGAAATCGAACCAGCCTTGAAAGATATTGGGAAGATCAGGGAGTTTAAGGAAAGAGTTTCAAGTGTGATATAAGAAGCGAGAGACTAGAGGCGAGAAGCAAGAAACAAGATGCAAGACACAAGACGTGAGACACAAGACGTAAAGCCTGCCCCGGTGAATATCGGGGACGCAAGTGTCAAGAGGTTCAATATAGACAACCCCGAAGTGCTTGTCCCGAGAATCGGGAGGTTGAGCTTCTTCAATTTATAAATAAAAAGTGTCAAGTAAAATCAGGACGTGACAGGGTGACTCTTCAAGAAGCAAAGACACTACATAAGACACATGCCCTGAAAGGGCATCTGATATAAACATAGGGTTTTTAACCCTATGTTAAGATGAAAAGGAGATCAATTTTGCCCTGAAGGGGCAATTGAATGGTTATGAAGGATGTAAAAATAATGAAAAAAGTGTCAAGTGATTTCAGAATGTGACAAAGATATGAGACACAAGTATCTTGAAAAACCTGAACCGTTAAGTACTTTGAATAAAATAGATAAAGAGTAAAATGCCGTAGGCATGACAGGTATATTATTCCGGTAATTCATTGCAGGGATAAAAGATTAGCCAAGTAGATTTAATCGTAGAAAAATATAACACCGATCATAAATTATAAAAAAATGATTAAAGTTGACGAAAAAGGATTTTACGGAAAGTTTGGAGGGGCATACATCCCTGAGATGTTGCATCCAAATATTGAGGAGTTGAAAAACAACTATGAGCAAATAGTAGCTTCGGAGGAGTTTCAGGAGGAGTTTCAATCCCTGCTGAGAGATTATGTTGGGCGTCCTACACCATTGTATTTTGCGAAGCGGATGTCCGAAAAGTACGGAGCAAAAATCTACTTCAAAAGAGAAGACCTATGCCACACTGGAGCCCACAAAGTCAATAATACTGTAGGTCAAATTATCTTGGCAAAGAAACTCGGCAAAAAAAGGATCATTGCTGAAACTGGGGCAGGGCAGCATGGAGTAGCGACAGCCACAGTTTGTGCCTTGATGGGAATGGAATGTACAATCTACATGGGGGCTTTGGATATCCAGAGACAGCGCCCAAATGTAGAGCGGATGAAGATCCTTGGCGCAGAAGTAGTTCCTGCAACTTCCGGTAGCCAAACACTCAAAGATGCTACCAACGAAGCCATGCGTCAATGGATCAACAATCCCGTTGATACACATTATATCATTGGTTCTGTGGTTGGTCCACACCCTTATCCGGAGATGGTGGCGAGGTTTCAATCTGTGATATCAGAAGAGATCAAAAAGCAATTGTTGGAAAAAGAAGGGACAGAAAATCCCGATATTGTCATCGCTTGTGTTGGTGGAGGAAGCAATGCCGCCGGGGCGTTTTATCACTACTACAATGTACCTGAAGTAAGGTTGGTAGCAGCGGAAGCAGCAGGTTTGGGTATAAACTCCGGTAAATCAGCCGCAACCACAGTCTTGGGATCATCTGGTATTTTGCATGGAAGCAAAACATTGTTGATGCAGACAGAAGATGGGCAGGTTATCGAACCACATTCCATTTCGGCAGGATTGGATTATCCGGGAATCGGACCTGTGCATGCGCATTTGTTTGACATTGGAAGGGGGGAGTTTGTAGCAGTAGAAGACGAAGATGCCATGAAAGCAGGAATTGAGTTGAGTAGAATGGAAGGGATCATTCCAGCAATCGAAACCGCCCATGCCATCCATGCCCTTAACATGATCGAGTACAAAAAAGACGACGTCATCGTCATCAACCTTTCCGGAAGAGGAGACAAGGATTTGGATACTTATATTAAGTGGGGAGGGTATTGAGAAATAAGACACAAGATACAAGACAGGAGATTTGAGACACGAGAACCAAGAGGCGAGAAGCGAGATTATTCGAGATGCTGTCGTAAGTCACATGTCATATCGAACGAAGTGAAATATCTTCCCGCAATTCTGTGGGACAGACTCCTCACGGTCGATATAAGATACTCTCAATATTTTCTCTATTGTAGAAGTAGCTTGGATTTAACCCAAGTTAATTAATGTCTACTATTGGGATATCTTCACACGTAAGCTAATCTTCTAATCTTTATAACTATCAAACCAACCTTAAAACCTTCCAACTTTAGAACTAATCTTACAATTTTCTAATTTTAAAATCTTAGAATTCCAATGAACCGAATACATACATTATTTCAAAATAAAAAAGAGCGGGTATTGTCTATCTATTTCACGGCTGGATTCCCGGCTTTGGAGGATACTTTGCCGACTATGCAAGCCATCGAGGAAGCAGGGGCTGATATCATCGAGATTGGTGTTCCCTATTCAGATCCGATTGCGGATGGCCCTACTATCCAGGATAGCAATATGATTGCTTTGGAGAACGGGATGAGCTTGAAAAAGCTGTTCGAACAAATCAAAGACATGCGGCAATCCGTAAGTATTCCTGTTGTATTGATGGGGTATTTGAATCCCATTATTCAATATGGAATGGAAAGTTTCCTGCAGAAATGTAAGGAAGTTGGTGTCGATGGATTGATCTTACCGGATCTTCCGATGCAGCAATATTTGGATGAATTCAAGGGTTTGTTTGATCAATATGGCTTGAGCAATACCTTCCTGATTTCCCCACAAACCAGCGAGGCAAGAATCCGTGAAATAGATGAAAATTCAAATGGGTTTATCTATATGGTTTCTTCACATAGCATTACTGGTGCCAAAACCGGGATTTCCGAAGAGCAGGTTGCTTATTTCAAACGTGTCCAAGATATGGGGCTCAAGAACCCTCGATTGATTGGTTTCGGGATTTCTGATGCGGAGACATTTTCCAAAGCTTCTCAATATGGCAACGGAGCCATTATTGGCAGTGCTTTTATCAAAGTAGTCAAAGACAGCAAAAATCTTTCTGCTGATATCAAATCATACATTCAGTCTGTAACCCAAAAATCATGATCATACAATTAAAACAAGACATTAGCGATGCGCAAAAGGATTCCCTTATAGCGGAAGTAAACCAGATAGGATACAAAATCACTGAGGTGAAAACCCAATTGGGAGATTACTTGGTAGGGATAGGCAAGAAGGATTTTGATATCAGAAGAATTGGGAAAAAAGAGGGGATTGAAGATATCCATATCGTATCTGACGAGTATAAATTGGTTTCCAAAAAATGGAAGGTCAAACCTACATCCATTGATTTGGGAGATGGCATTTATATCAAAGATGGTGATATGGCTGTCATTGCGGGACCTTGTTCCATTGAATCAGAGGAGCAGATCAGAAAAGTGATTGCCCATTTGAAAGAGAATAACATCAAAATGATGCGTGGAGGGGTATTTAAGCCACGTTCTAGCCCCTATGCATTTAGAGGTTTGGGGATCGATGGATTGAAGTTATGGTATGATCTTGCCCAGGAAGCCGGGATCAAAATCGTGACTGAAGTGATGCAGGTTTCCCAGATAGAAGAAATGTATCCTTATGTGGACATTTATCAGGTAGGGGCGAGAAATACCCAAAACTTCAACTTGCTTGATGAACTTGGAAAAGTTGATAAAGCAGTGATGATCAAAAGGGGGATATCCGGAACCATTGAAGAGTTGCTGCAATCTGCTGAGTATGTTTTTTCGGGGGGGAATGAAAAATTGATCCTTTGTGAGAGGGGAATCAGAACCTATGAAAGGGCTAGCAGAAACACTTTGGACTTGAATGCCGTTCCTATTTTGAAAGCAAAATCCCATTTGCCTGTGATAGTAGATCCATCACATGGGATTGGGATCAGGGCTTATGTGCCACAGATGGCGCTTTCCGGTGTGATGTCAGGAGCAGATGGGATCATCTACGAAACACATGAGATCCCGGAGAAAGCATACTCTGATGGGCAGCAAACCCTGGATTTTGCCCAAAGCTCCCTTTTGGCTGAACAGATCAGAAAGACCTTCGCCTTAAGAAAGACGTTTGCACTTCTTTAGAAGAATGAATTGAATGCTTTATCTATCTGATTTAAAGATTGGATAAAGTACTATTTTGATAATAGTTATTAGGTTATCAGTTATCAGTATAGCTCAATTGATTGAAATTGCATGGCTTTTTGTAGAAAAAGTTATAATGATAGGAAGTTGATTATTCTTCACATTCAATTAAATCAGATTGAAGGAATTCATGAAATGCTTAAATTTGGATATTGGTAGGAGGAATGAAAGCAACTTGCAGTGAGCTTATAAGAACAGAAAAATATAACCCAAATATAATGAATAGCAAACCAAAAGATTGGGTCTTTACCGACCCTAGACTCAAACAGATGAAGCAAGATTATGCAGCATACACTGCCGAAGACTTCAAAGTCTGGAAAATCTTGTTTGAAAGACAGATTGTCAACCTTCCAAAAGCCGCTTCTATTGCCTACCTCGAAGGTATCAAAGAGGTGAACTTTACAGCAGATCGAATTGCTGATTTCGAAGATGTAAACAGAAGATTGGCGGATAGTACAGGTTGGGCGATTCAGGTAGTCCCGGGATTGATCGATGATGATCTCTTCTTTGGCTTGATGAACAACAAGAGATTCTGTTCATCCACCTGGCTCCGCAAGATGGAGCAGCTGGATTACCTCGAAGAGCCGGATATGTTCCATGACGCCTTTGCCCATATGCCTATGTTGACCAACCAACCTTATGTGGATTTCTTGGAAAATTTAAGTGGTTTGGCATTGAAGCATATTGAAAACAAATGGGCCATTGAAATCTTGTCCAGGATCTATTGGTTTACGATAGAATTTGGTTTGATTCGTGAAAATGGGGAAGTTAAGATTTATGGAGCAGGAATCTTAAGTTCGGCAGGTGAGACCAAATACAGCCTTTCCGATGAACCGGCACATCTGGAATATGATGTTAGGAAGATCATGAACACCCCATATTGGAAAGATAAATTCCAGGACAAATACTTCATCATCGAAAGCTACGAACAGCTTTACCAATCCTTACCGGAGATTGAAGCTGTATTGGAAGAAATGGTGGCAGAAGAAGCGAAGTGAAGTGAGCGGGAGGGAAGCGAGAGACAAAAACAGAGAATCAAAAGGTAAGAAACGAGAAGCAAGATTCAACCCCGATGTGCCTGCTTGGCATCAGACAGGGTTGAATCTTTCAATTTATTAGAAAAGTGTCAACTGTTTTCATGACATGACAAATTCTTGTTTCATCGTTCAGAGATCGAAATTAAAAAATGTCGAACTCCGAATGTCAAACATCGAATGATGAGTGACTGGGACGATTAGTGGATCATAGGGTTATGCTGGGAAAGAGCAGGCAAATTGAAATGGGAAGTAAAATTTGGGACAAAACACATATAACCCCAAGAAAAATAAGCTTTTCAATAAACGTATCGCTTAAATTTATCTAAATTGAAAGATGTTTTGCCTTAAGTTCAATCAAGCTTGAATTTTACCTTGGATATTGATGAAAACATTCCGAATCAAAATAATGAAACATGAAAATATTCATTCAATATATGGTAAGTCTTCGATGCAAGTTGCTGGTAAAATCAGAGCTGGAGAAATTAAAAATAAAATATAAATCTGTTGAACTTGGGGAAGTGCTCCTTTACAAAAACATTACAGTTGCCAAAAGGGAAAAACTGAAAAAGGAATTGCATAAATCTGGCTTGGAGTTGATGGATGACAAAAAGGCTATGCTGATCGAAAAGATCACCAATGTAATTGTTGAGATGGTGCATTATTCTGATGAATTGCCCAAAGTGAATTTTTCCGTTTTTTTAAGTGAGAAATTGGGGATTGAGTACCATAAGCTTGCCGAGACTTTTTCCAAAACAAAAGGCATTACAATAGAGCATTTTATAATTATACACAAAGTAGAGCGGATCAAGGAACTGATAATCTATGATGAGCTGAATCTAACCGAGATTTCTTACTTGATGCATTACAACAGTATATCACATTTGTCAAAGCAATTCAAACAAGTGACGGGTTTGACTCCAACTTTTTTTAAGTCCCTTACCAAAAGACAGCGCTTCAATTTGGAAGATCTTTAGTGTTCAATGCAATTTTTCCAACAAATTATACAAGAATCATTTTTAATTATATAATGCTTTTGAGCGCATTTAATCCCACCTTTATTTTATATCAAAGGTTATTTTCCTGAAGCATATATATCAAGAAATAAAGGTTGCTGTGTTCAATAGGGATTTTAACCGCCGAAAAATTCCCGCTAAAGAATGCTTCCTTTGATTCTGGATCTTTTGAAAACATAGGTAAGGAGGATTTATGCAAGTTTGGTCATTCTAAAAATACCTATATCAACTTCTAAAAACATAGACATGAAAAACAATGAAGTGCTGGAAAAAGGCAAAGTACACATCATCATCGAAATCATTGAATATATCCCAAATGCAGTGGTTAGTAAGACAATTATAAAAAAAACCACGGGGAACATTACAGCAACTTCAATGGCATTGGGGGAAGAGTTGGGTGAGAAAACCACTCCCTTTGATACCTATGTTCAGATCATCGATGGAGCAGCCGAAGTGGATATAGAAGGAAAAACAATCTATCTGAACCTGGGAGAGGGAATCGTCATCCCGGCACATGCCAAACATAGCTTTACTGCCAATGTACAATTCAAGATGATCACTACGGTCATCAAAAGTGGATATGAGGAATGATAAAAGCAATGCTGAACCAAATTGTTTTAAACCATACATAGGAGTTTATAGAGTTGGTATTGAATGATTTAAAGTTGACCATGGAACTGAGTCTACCTTGGGTTAACATGATGGGAAGTTTGTCAATTAATAAGACGGATGGATTTTGTGGTAGGAGTGGAAATCCTTTCTGCCAAAGTGGGGTTGGAAGGGCTAAATAATCCTGCATTTCCGATTTTGTAAATGATTTCGAAGAATATTATTTGGTGGATGTTGCTGTTTTTCCAGCAATGGATTGTGTGGCTTCTATTTTTAAAAACTATCTTTAACCAAAGATTGCAAAATGTTTTAACCTTTGGTATATTATGACCGGACTGCTTGAAAAGCCTTCTTAGTCAGTAGGGTTGTGTCTGTTAAAGTGACTTTTTCGCACTGTTTTTCCACAATATTGTGGGATTGTTATCGAAAAGAACCTGATATTTCCACTCTGCCCAGATTATGCTACACGAAACCAGCGTTAAACAGCAAAATATGAATGTTTTAAGATTCTTGACTATCCAAGTTTTACTTTTTGTATTAGTTAGTTGCAATTATTCCCATAAATCAAGTAGAACATCAGAGGAAGTTGTGATTACTTGGGACGGTGTGGATACAGTGCTATATGTAAATAAAACTGTAGTTGATGATCCGAAGTTAAAGAAAGAAACTGTAAAGAAAATGGGATTTGATCCAAATCTGGCCGAAATAGCCAAGACTGAAAAAGACCCTGAGGTTAGAAAACTTGCAGTAAGTAAAATAACATTTGAACCAACTTTGGCAGAGATAGCAAAAACCGATAAAGATCCTGAGATCCGTAAATTGGCAGTGGGAAAAATGACGTTTGAACCAAGTTTGGCAGAAGTAGTCAAGATTGAAAAGGATCCTGAGGTTAGAAAACTTGCAATAAGTAAAATAACATTTGAACCAATTTTAGCGGAGATAGCAAAAAGTGATAAAGATCCGGAGATCCGGAAATTGGCAGTAGGGAAGATGACGTTTGAACCAAGTTTGGCAGAAGTAGCCAAGACTGAAAAAGATCCTGAGGTTAGAAAACTTGCAGTAAGTAAAATAACATTTGAACCAACTTTGGCAGAGATAGCAAAAAGCGATAAAGATCCGGAGATCCGCAAATTAGCGGTAGAAAGGTTAAGCCAATTGGATTAATAATCAAGACAAACCATCAAGAACTTCAAAATAATCGTAGATCAGGAAGAATAATTTTTAAATTTGCAATCTTATAATTTAAGATTTAAAATTCAGGTTTTTCGTTCGGTACGACCGATATCTATATTTCAATCTGAATTCTGCAATCTTCAATCTAAAATCCAAAATGCAAGTAGCAGTCATTAAATACAATGCGGGGAATGTTCAGTCGGTTCTCTATGCACTAGAGAGACTGGGAGCGGAGGCTATCTTGACAGATGACCTAGCGCAAATCTCAAAAGCCGATAAGGTGATATTCCCAGGACAGGGAGAGGCAAGTACTGCGATGAGATACCTGAAAGAAAAGCAACTAGACCAATTGATCCCCAACCTCAAGCAACCTTTCTTTGGGGTTTGTCTTGGACAGCAATTGCTCTGCGACCATTCCGAAGAGAATGATACTCCTTGTTTGGGAGTGTTTCCTGTCAAAGTAAAAAAGTTCATCCCTGAAAATATAGCAGATTTCAAAGTCCCCCATGTTGGTTGGAACAATCTGACCGAACTCAAAACCCCACTTCTGAAAGGGCTCAACGATGAGTCATTCGTATATTATGTTCACAGCTATTATTGTGAACTCAGCGAATTTACCATCGCCACAACCAACTATGTGCATGACTTCGCAGGATTGATGCACAAAGACAACTTCTACGCCATGCAAGCCCATCCAGAAAAGAGTGGGTTGGTAGGAGAGAGGATTTTGAAGAATTTCCTGAGTTTGTAGCAGTACAAAGTACGATGTACAAAGAAACGAGAGACTAGAAACGAGATGCGAGACGAAATGTCAAGAAACGAGAAGCGAGAAACAAGACAGGTAGGCAAGAGACATAAGTGTGTCTACGACTACGTCACCTCGACGGCAGGAGAGGTCTCTTTACTTGGACTAAGAAGCATTTAAGAGGATTGAAACAAAAGTAAAACAATAAGAAAAAGTGTCAAGTAAAATCAGGATGTGACAAGATATAAGAATACAAGACTTGAGATTCAAGACAGGTAGGCAAGAGACATAAGTGTGTCTACGACTACGTCACCTCGACGATAGGAGAGGTCTCGTCCCGATTATGGTCAATGAAGTGGAAAAATGAAGTATATGTATAAATTTCAGTTCGAGATTTCTCTCTACTGCCTCCCAAATGTGAGGTAAATTCGAAATGACGAAATGACCACCAAGTCACCTCGATCCCGAAAGCATCGGGAGAGAGGTCTCCCAATCTTAAAACTTTCTAACCTTCCAACAATCTTGTAATTTTAAAATCCGCCACGGCGGACAAGTTCTTCCAATTTTCAAATCCACCAATCTAAAATCATAAATCTACCCTCAAAATGTACATCATACCCGCAATAGACATCATAGGAGGCAAGTGTGTCAGACTTACCCAAGGCGATTATAATCAGAAGAAAGAATACCACGACAGCCCATTGGAAATGGCCAAAAGGTTCGAGGATGCAGGAATCAAGAGATTGCACTTGGTGGATTTGGATGGTGCCAAAGCCAAGAAAATTGTCAATAGGGAAGTTTTAAAATCTGTCACTTCTGGGACTTCACTTCAAGTGGATTTTGGAGGAGGAGTACAGTCTGATGAAGATATAGCCTTGGCATTCGAGTTGGGAGCGCATCAGTTGACAGGTGGAAGTATAGCTGTGAAAAACCCAGAGATGTTTGAATCATGGATAGCAAAATATGGAGGTGAGAAGATTATTTTGGGAGCAGATGCAAAGGATAGGAAAATTGCAATTTCAGGTTGGGAGGAAACTACGTCCATGGATTTGATTGATTTTATCAAAAACTACCATGCCAAAGGGATCAGCTATGTGATCTGTACAGATGTAGCCAAAGACGGTTTGCTTCAGGGACCATCAGTGGACTTGTACAAAGAGATCCTCCAAGAAATCCCAAACATCAAACTGATCGCCAGCGGTGGTGTCTCCAATGTCAAAGACCTCGAAGAACTCCAGAAGACAGGTGTTTACGGAGCCATAGTAGGAAAAGCCTACTACGAAGGAAGAATCAGTCTTGAAGAGCTAGCGGCTTTTTGAGAGAAGAGACATGAGACGTTAGATATGACATGTAAGATTTTAAAAAAGAATGTCAACTTTCCAACAATCTTCCAATCTCCTAATCTCGCGTAAGCTAACTTTACAACTTTACAACCTTACAACTTTCAAACTTTCCAACAATCTTCTAATCTTTCAATTCCCCAATCCAAAATGCTAACAAAAAGAATCATCCCCTGCTTAGATATCAAAGATGGCCGCACGGTCAAAGGAGTCAATTTTGTGGAATTAAGAGATGCAGGAGACCCTGTGGAACTTGCTAAAATATACTCCGATGAAGGGGCAGACGAATTGGTGTTTTTGGATATCACAGCGACTGTGGACAAGCGAAAGACATTGGCAGAACTCGTGACCAAAGTAGCAAAAGCCATCAATATCCCATTCACAGTGGGAGGAGGAATCTCTACTGTGGAGGATGTGAAAATTTTGCTGAATGCAGGGGCAGATAAAATCTCTATCAACTCCGCCGCAGTAAAAAATCCGAATATTATCAATGAAATGGCACTTGAGTTTGGGAGCCAATGCATTGTGGTAGCCATTGATACAAGAAGTGTTGATGGAATTGATTTTGTACATACCCATGGTGGCAGAAAACCAACGATCCTAAAAACCCAAGCCTGGGCACAGGAAGTCTGCGAACGAGGCGCTGGGGAGATCCTCCTGACCTCCATGGATCACGATGGTACAAAAGCAGGTTTTGCCAACGAAATCACCGCTGAAATATCCAGCATGCTTTCCATCCCGGTAATCGCATCAGGAGGAGCCGGAAATATGGAACATTTCAAAGATGTGTTTACCTTTGGAAAAGCAGATGCCGCTTTGGCTGCAAGCATTTTCCATTTCAAAGAAATTCCAATTCCAGAATTGAAGACCTATCTTAGCGGGGAAGATATTGCGGTTAGAAAATGAGATTTGAGATTTGAGACATGAGAAACTAGAAACTAGAGACGAGAAGCGAGAAAACGAGTCAAAGGGCAAGGTCAAAGAAGAATCAAGAGACAAGAATCAAGATGCAAGACAGAGGCAGAGAGAGGCGAGAAGCTAGAAATGAGATAACGAAGATGCAGTCAACCCCGAATGGGGTTTAACCATGAGTAGCCCCGTGTGAAACACGGTGGTAAATAAATTCAAATCCCATTAAACCCACGACCCTAAAGGGGTCGAATTCTAGATAAAAATGAACAAACTGAAAATAGATTTCGAAAAAGTAGATGGCCTTGTGCCTGCGGTAATTCAAGATGCAGACTCTAACGTAGTTTTGATGTTAGGCTACATGAATCAAGAAGCTCTGGACATCACATTGGATACCAAAAAAGTAACATTTTTCTCTAGGACCAAAAACAGGCTTTGGACGAAGGGGGAAACTTCTGGTAATTTCCTCAATGTCGTTTCCTTGACTGTGGATTGTGACAATGATACCGTCTTGGTCAAAGCCAGACCAGTTGGCCCTGTTTGCCATACAGGTGACGATACCTGTTTTTCCGAAGAAAATAGAAGCAAGACCTTCTTCATCGATGAACTTAGGGCCATCATCAAAGACCGCAAAAACAATCCTACCGATAAATCCTACACCACTTCCCTTTTTGCCAAGGGCATCAATAAAGTAGCCCAAAAAGTAGGGGAGGAAGCCGTGGAGATCGTGATCGAAGCCAAAGATGACAACAAAGAGCTTTTCATGGGTGAAGCAGCAGATTTACTCTATCACTACTTAGTGCTATTGGAAGCAAAAGGGTACGAGCTGGATGAAGTCATGGATGTGTTGATTGATAGGCACCAGAAGAAATAGGTTGTGGGTATCAGTGATTGGTTATTGGTTGATTAGGTTAATTGAAAATCAAACAGCCAATATCTAATACAACATGCCAAACAGCCATAATGGAATTTTACTTCCTGCGCCACTTTTAATGCCATCTGCAGCAATAAAAGCGTTTGGAACTCCTTCGATTTGGTGTTTGGTTTTTGTAGGACCACCTACTTCGAAAACGTACTTGCTATCTACCATAAAATCTCCAAATTTTGGTGAAGTGATATGATGATTCACCTGAACTTGATTCAAAAAAAATGTCTCCCTTATATTTCCCGAATTGGTATGGTTGGAGGAAATTGCGTAGGCGAGGTTCGTGTTTTGAAGGTAAATTTTTTCAGGTTTTTGTAAATAAGAAACACCCTGAGTAGATGATCGTAGCAGGTTTAGGATTTGAGCTTGTTCCAGTAAGTCTAATGTTTTCAAAATCGTATTTCTAGAGACCTCCAGTTTTTCTGCTATTTTGCTGATGTTTGGTATAAATGGAACCGATTCACTGATGATGAAAATCAGTTTCTTCATATTTTTGATCGTCTTGTGTGTTAGTTCCTCAAAAGGCGCTATATCCATCTCCAAGACCAAATTTGTAATCTCCAAAAGTCTTGCCTTGTACAAGTCTTTTCCTTCTTGATAAAATGGATAATAGCCAAACTCTAGATACTCTTGGAAAAGTGACAGGATGTCCACCTGATCAGAAAGCTTTTCAGCGATTTTCTGATGATCATCAAGTAGGTCTTTCAAACCCAATTCGGGAAAATTGAAGTCTTTTTCTAAATTAATAAATTCCCTAAAGGAAAGTCCTGCAAGGTGATAGACAGCAGATCTTCTGGATAGATCGGCTTTTCCTTTGCTCAATTCCAAAATGGAAGAACCAGAAACGATAAACTTGGAATCGGGATAATTGTCATAGATAGTCTTCAGATCAGACGACCAATGTGCATATCTATGAACTTCGTCCAAGTAGAAATTACGATAGCCATCCAGATATAATTGCTCTATAAGTTCTACTAATCTATTTTCTTCAAACCAGTAATCATCCAAACTTAGGTAAATTGATTTGACATTGCTTTCATGCATATGCTGGAGCATAAGCGTAGTTTTCCCAGTCCCTCTATGACCTAATATCACAATGAGTCTTTGTGTCCAATCAATTTTGCCACTTAAATATCTTTTGAATTTTGGAGGCGTGGCTATCAGCTTCCTCCTAGACATTTCAATTAACCTTTCCATTTTGTTTTCTCAATAAAACAAAAATACAAAATGTTTTATAGATAAAACAAAAATTAAAATTGTTTTTTACAGAAAACAATTTTGAAATTAAAATGGATATAGGGTAAATATTACTATTTGTTTTTCAAAAAGAGAAATTATGATAATCACTCTCCTTTCTCCAGTAAGGCAGATTTGTCCTGTAAAGACTTGGTGATATCGATTAAAGGGAATAAATATCCTCCCATCTAAAACCTATAACTATACCCCAATCTAAAAACCTGCGTTTCAAAATAATCATTTGACCTTAGGGTGAAATTATTTCCCTCTAATCGGTACCTGATGATCAGGGTGTTGAAAATGTCGCTTGCATTGAAGAATAGTTCTCCATTTCCATCTTGGATTTTCTTGTTGATGCCACCATCGATATGATAGCGTGCAAGGATTTTGCCTTGGGGTACGATATCGGGAGCGAGATAGATCGCACTCAATTGGATGTTTAGGCTATTTGCAAGCTTGAAAAGGCCATTGATTTTTACATTTCCTGTAATTGCACTTTCTTCATTTCTGCTGAATGTGATATCGGTAGGGTAGGCATTCTCAAGCGAAAATGCACCGATTCTATTTTGATACACATTTGTATTTGCATTCAAGGTGAGTTTTTCTCCGATTTTTTGGGAAAGTACCAGCTCCACACCCGAGTTCCAGCCTCGGTCAGCATTTTGATCTATCGTAACCAATCTATTTGATCCGGGAATTTCAGTTGTGATCCTCGTCAGGATATTGGTGGATGCCCTGTGGTAAATAGCACCATAGAAATATCCAAGGTCATAAGATTGCTTGTAGCCTACTTCTACAGATTGGGTAAATTGAGGTACCAGTGTAGGGTTACCAATGCTGAGGATTTCTGGATCTGCGTAAGTTGGGAAAGCCCTCAGGTTTTTTTCTTCGGGTCTATCCACTCTTCGGTTGTAGAAAACGCTAAAATTGCTTTGTGGATTGATATTGTAAGTAGCTCTCAAGCTAGGGAAAGGTTCAAAATAATCAAAACCTGAACTTTCAAATACAGCATGGTTTGGATCTACCAAATAGTCAACTTTCACATATTCCACCCTTAGTCCAGCTTCCAATTCCCAATTGTTTTTTTCGTAGATGTAATTTCCATAGACAGCCGAAAGCCATTCTTGATACTCAGCACTCCCAGCAAGTCCCGGGTCTAATATTGAGTTGTTCCCTGGACTGAAGGTGATTAGGTTTGGGAAAACTCTCGCCCTTTGCTTTGTGCCTAATTCCATTCTACCAGCACGAAGTGGTTTTTGGTAATCTAAAGTAAGGTCGTAGATATTCTCATCTGCAATCAGGGCAGTTGTGTCAGTTCCTACAAAGTCCAATTCTTCATTGGTGAAGAAAAATACCTCATCTTTTCTTCGGAAAGAGTAATTGAAAGCGGAAGTAAGGTGATGACCTGGCTGCTTGAAATTATACCGGTGGGTAATTGAAGCAAATAAAGTTTGATTGACTTCATTTTCAAAATATTCCCACAAGCGTTGTCTTTGATCTGTCACGGCATTTTCATAGAGAATATCACCCAGGTCGGTATATTCCCTGTAGTTGAATAATCCGGAAAATGTGATCGAATGCCTTTCGTTTGGATTCCAGTCAAAACCGGTTTTTAGATTATAGATCGGTTGGGTTCTGTTCTCGATATACTGTTGGCGGATTTGTGTGCCATCATCAAACACTCGGTCTGTAAATTCGCTTTTCATCATTTGTTTGTGCCAAAGTACATCCCCTTGAAAAAACACATTGATGCTTCCTTTTCTATAATTGAGAGATGCGGATGGATTGAGTTTCGGCGTAAATCGATACTGGTCTCTTAGGCCAGCTAAGCTTTCCCTTTTCTCTATCAAATTTCCAAGTCCACCGATCATTCCTACTTTACCATTCCAACCTTCTTCTTTTTCTTTTTTGAAAATAATATTGATCACACCTGCATTTCCTGTAGCATCGAATTTGGATGATGGATTGTTGATGATTTCTATTTTTTCAATAGATGAAGCAGGGAAATTTTCCAAACCTGATTGTGCACCAATACCTGTGATTGCCGTTTGTTTTCCATCCAAAAGTATGGCGACTTTATCACTGCCACGGAGAAAAACCGTCCCATTCTGATCTATCGTGATTCCGGGAAGGTTTTGAAGCGATTGCAATACAGATCCGCCCAATTGACTGATGTTATCTTCCAGTGTAAAGGTTTTTTTGTCTAAAGCTGAAGCTACTTCCTCCCTCTGACCAGATACGATTACTTCTTGCAATTCCTCCGAGTTTTCTGAAAGCAGTATAGTTCCCAAATCAAGGTAATCACTAAGGCGACCTACTTCAAGGCTGTTGGATTTTAAGTTGTAACCAACATAAGAATAATTGATGATGTACTTACCGGATTTGATTGCGGGAAGCGTAAATCTACCCTCATCATTGGAAACAGTTCCCGACACAAAGCTGCTATCGGAAGAAGATAACACAAAGATATTGACATAAGCCAAAGGTGATTTGTCCTTTTCATCCTTTATCATTCCAGAGACTATGACGTTTTGTGCAAAGTTTTGCGTGATCGTAAGGGCAAAAATAACAGTAAAAACGGTTAGGAATTTCCAGTAATTTGATATCATTCAATTCTTATTTACAGGTCATATTTATTTCTTCAAAAAAAGTAAAAGGCAACCTACTCGGTAAATCCCGTACTTAATTTATGTAAAATTAAGTTATGATTTTGAAGAAATATAGAATGTGAACTTAATACCGTTAAATAAGAAACGAGACCTGGCAGGTTTAAATCTTTAATGCCTCACTCCGGGGGGGGAATCCCTCGCTTTTAGGCTAAGACTTTAGTGTTTTTTTTCTTTGTGAACTTAGTGTTTTTACTTTGTGATCATTGTGGTAAAAATTAAAACCACTAAGACCACAAAGTTTTTCACAAAGAACACTAAGTCTCGGATGCACTTTAGTCACTTTTCGGCGAAGCCAAACCTATCGGTATTTAGCCAAAACATCTTAGTGAAATCACAAGAAACTGCCGATCAATAATCAAAATCGCAACTCATATCATCAGATCCAATCGGAGCTCCATCTGGGACGCTGATAGTCTGTGGAGCACTTATTTCCTCTGTTAAATTAAAGTATGCGGTTATTTTTAATTGCAAGAAATTTTTGTGATTGTTTCCTATGTTTCTTTCTTTGTGGTTATATTTATTTGGATTCAATTCGTTGATTCTAATGTCACTTAACAAAGCTCTAGCTTCTGATTTGACCAAAGAACTAGCTCTTGAATCTTTTGCCAAATTGATCAATTGATCTATCAATTTGTTTTGAATCATCAAACTGATCTGGTTTTCATATTCATTGTTTGAAACAATATGGAAGGCAGCAGATCTGATTTTTTCAAATATCCTTCCAAGTGATGGCAATGTACTATCAAAGGCACTTTGTTGTATGATTCTATTTGCCCGAGCTGCATCAAAAAGAAAACCAAATGTCATGTCAACCATATTTTCCGCAGGAGCTATAGGGTCAAAGTTGGGGCCTGTTCTGGATGGGAAAGTTTCCCGATTTCTTCCATATCCCATTGGTCTTGGCGGGATCAAATCGATAACGTGATCTGGTAATGCCAGATTTTCTGGACTGATTACATGGATAAGTGCCTCAAGAGCCTCTGTTTGGGATTTGGCATCTAGCCTGCTTTGTTTTCTCTGATTATCTCCTTTGACTTTATAGGTGTAATCAACTCCTCCTATGAGCTTTGAAGTTGCTTCTACTTGGTAGCGGTGCATCAAGTACAATGGTGCCAAGACTTCCTCCGCCAATGCTTCAGGTGTATTTTCTTCGATGGTATTCAGCCCAAATGTGCTGAGCTTTGCTTTCCTGATCTTCATCATTCTTTCAAGCTCTTTGGTGGCAGAAGTGCCATTGTCCCAAAGATGTGCTTGTGGATGGCTACCACTTGAATTTCTCGAATCTGAATCGGAAATAAAAGTATGTCCTGCGGCATAAGTATCTTCCAGCAATTTGTTCAAATAGGCTTTTTCATCTTGACCTGATGGAATTACATCATATCCGTATCTGATTGCCCATTTGTCCCAATCCCCGATCTTGTCATCATAAGCTTTGGAAAAGTCCAGATTTCCATCATCGTCCATGGTGATGTATGGGTATGGGTAATCCATCACAGAAGCCCTTTCGGTAGGAGAGGATGCATAGCTGTGCGCCAGTCCGATGGTGTGGCCGATCTCATGGGCAGAGAGCTGCCTCAATCTAGCCAAGGCCATTTCCAGCATTTTTGGATCTTTTGGTTTTCCATCTTCAAATGGCTGCAAAAGCCCTTGGGCAATCAAATAATCCTGTCTAACCCTCAAAGATCCCAAACTCACATGTCCTTTGAGGATTTCCCCTGTTCGAGGATCTCTTACGGATGCGCCATAAGACCAGCCTCTCGTAGATCGATGAACCCACTGGATGACATTGTAGCGGATATCCATTGGGTCGGCACCTTCCGGCATCAATTCCACCCTGAAGGCATCTTTGAAGCCAGCAGCCTCAAAGGCTTCATTCCACCAATTCCCGCCTTCTATCAAAGCACTTCTCACAGGTTCTGGTGTACCCCTATCCAAATAATAGACTATCGGTTCCACAGCCTCAGAAAGTGTTGCAGTAGGATCTTTCTTCTCCAATCTGTGACGGGAAATAAACTTCTTCTCCATCGGCTCTCCGATGGCTGATGTGAAATCCAAATAGTTGATATGGAAATATCCCGCTCTGGTATCAAATTCCCTTGGCTTGTATTGGTCGTCGGGAAGCTCGATAAATGAATGTCTTTGTCTCACGGTGACTGCTTCTGGAGACGGTGTTACCGATCTAATATATCCTCCAGCGGGCGTTCCGGTGACTGTAATGATGGCTTCCACTTCTGTATTTTGCGGGAAATTCTTAATCATAGGTTCATGAATGGCACTTCGGGAATTGTCTAATTTATAGCTTCCTTGCCTAGCAGAGCCAAGTTTTTCCGCAACTTGATGTGCATCCTGCAAATAGAAATTAGTAGCATCTACAATGTATTTATCACCATCTTTTTTGTTGATTTCAAAACCCCAAAGTACAGACTCTGCAAAAGCATCTATGACAGATTTTACTTCATCTGGATTGTCACTGAATGCCCTGAAGTCATAATTTACATGTACTAGTAGAAGCTTGTTGCCAGCTTTTCTAAATTCTACAACTCTCGTCCGACCCAATTGTCCCCGGTCTAGCCCTATGTCATTGGAGCCAACTCCGGCAGGAAGGGAATTGACATAAAGAAACTCTTGGTTCAGTTTTTCTATTTCCAAGTAGATTTTCCCTTTGTCATCATCCAAATAGAAATTAAAGAAACCTTCTTTTTTGTTCAATTTCGAAAGGTCCAGTTGCTGTGCATAACTGCTGATCAGGAGGAAAAACAATGCGGGAATCAGTAAATAGATTTTTTTCATAAACTTCAATTTTTCAACCATTAAGATACAAAATGAAGAAGTGCTTCATTTACCGATTATGGAAATTATCTGTTAAATTGATACCTGAGTTGAAAAATAGCCTCTGTTTGCCGATTTCCTTCGATTGTCTGAAGTCCAGAGCCTATGCTTTCCCTATCTGTATAGATTGTTCTGGAAAATCTTGCCCAAATGGTTAATTTTGGGTTCAGTCTGTATTGGGCAAGTGTGTAGTAGCGCATTCCCTGGCCTTGAAGTGCAGGGATGGAGAATGCCCACAAGACATTCCTTTCATAGATGTATTGACGGTTGTCGTAATCGTCGGTTTCAAAGAGTACGAATCGGGTCGAGATTCTCCATTTTTGGTAGTCTGCATTCAAGTCTTGACTGATGGCAAAACCTTTTGTGATTTGACTGTCAAAATCAAACCTGCTTCCCATCACCCTTGATTTGAGACTCCAGTTTTCATTGATTTTATAATCCAAATTGATCACATAGTTCCATTTTTTTCCTTGGCTTAGTTGATAAGTTGACTGGAAAGGTCGGGTTTCACTGACATTTCTTGCTTTGGATTCTTCCCTGAATTGGATAAAGAGCAAGGTCGTTTTTGATGGTCTGTAGGAGAATCTTGTTAGCCATTCATGACCTTGGGAAGGAGCGTATGTTCTGAATTTTATCCAAGGGAACTTGAATTGATCGTAGTAGATGGACCAATTGTACCGGGTGTTAGGACGGAAATTTAAGCCCATATAGATCCCTCTTTCATTGATTGGTCGGGTATTTTCAGAAAATGCATTGCCGTAGAATGTGTGGAAGTTCCTGTCGAATTTCCTCCAAAGCAAAGAGAAATCAATATATCTTCCCAGACTACTCATCATACCCAAAACCGATCCATATCCGCCACTTTTGGAACGGGCAGTTTCCCCAAACAGATAGTAGTTTTGCAAGTTGTAGGAAAAATATAGACTTTGGATATAATTCTGCTGACCAGAAAATTCAAATTGATTGTAGACCTGGGGATTTCTTTGGAAAGTTTGGCTGTAGGATGTAAACAATGTATTGGTTCCAAGTTGTAGCTGTTTGTTTCGGTGTGTGTATTGTATATTCCCTCCCAAGTTGCGCTCTCTTACCTGGTCTTTGTAGGCAATTTCGGTGGGTGTCCTGTGTAAGCCTGAAAGTTGAAGGGATGATATGATCAATTCTTCTTGGTCTAAAGTGTCAAGGATGGCTTGGACGTTCCCATCCCTTGGGGCATGGGAAAGTAGTAAGCTTGCCTCCAACCCCCCATGCTTGTACGTTGCACCTACTCCTCGGAAGAATCCAAATTCCATAGCTCCAGTATATGGTCTCAGTCCAATGCTGCTTCTCCGTACTGTTGTGATGGTTTCTGCTCCTTTGCCAACCGAAAAGCCCGCTCCATATACCAAACCTTGCCCAAATTGAGCTTGAAAATCACCTACCGTGATTGTTTTCCATCTGTTTTGGTTATACAGGGTAAAATGATAGGACAAAAAGTTGAAGCCATACCTTTTGGTATTTGGATCCCAGATGAATTGTTCTCCAGGGTCTTTGTCTATGGTAAAACCCAAGCTGAAATCCTTGCTGTGCTGAATCCTGAATCGGGCATACAGGTTGTTCGGATCTCCCATATAGCGGCTTGTCAACCGCCCATTGCTTAATGTGTCTGGAGGGGTAAATCCCCTACGTGTTTCCAAAACCCTGTTTTGTCGAAATATAAAATAGGCATCCCTTTCCTTCGTGATTCTCTCCCAAAGTGGGCGATTGCTTGATTCCGATCTATCATCCAATGTGACAAAAGGAATGATCTTGTAGATAGTCTCCAAGTCAAATCCCGGAATAGCTTGCAGTTCATAGATTGATATCAAGTCACCGAAAGCTTTTTTGTATTCAAAGAAAGAATTGATTTGGTAGGGGTTCAGGATGTAGATAGACTTTAATTCTTCGGGATTGGTTTTGTTGAGGTGGATGGGGTTGAGAAAGAGCTGTAGCAAACCTTCGTACATGTTTTCGTAGTCGTCCTCATCTTGTTGCATTGCAAAAAGCTCTTCGATCAACTTCTCTATATTGATTTCATTTTTCCTGTATGTTTGGGCATTTACCAATGTAAAATGAAAAAGGATTAGATATGTAAACCACCATTTTTTCACTTTTTGAGAAATAAATATCCAAATGAAAAGTGGTGTGTATTTCCCAAATATTGATTTTGGGTCATTGCATAATCGATGGTGAAATTTCTTGGACGGAATCCTATTCCAAAGAACAGATTGCTGGGATTGGTATTGAAGCCACTCCTCATCCACAGTTTATCCAACAAACTGTATTCAATCCCTAGTTTGATCAAGGGGTCCAATAGGATATCTTTTTCTGCTTCAATGTTTACCATCAATTTTTCCGAAGGCCTATAGGAAATCCCTGATCGGACTACTGTGGGCAGCCGATCAATGGCTTGTCCACCCAGTTTGGAATTGGTCAGGTTGAAGATGTGTGCTCCAAAAAATAGGTTTGGTCCTAATTCTGCCATTCCACCAAATTCCACAACAGGCCTTCCTGATCTGCCAAATCCCTCGATGTTGGTTTGGAAATAATTGACCTTGACGCCAAGGCTGGCTATCCCAAGTTGGTTTGATATGCCTATCCCAAGATTTTGTTGGTTGAAATGCTCTCCACCATAACTGGAAGCACAGATCCCATATCGGAGCTTTTCGGTGTTGATAGCTACTCCGGCAGCAAGGGTAGTCAGTTCGTTGAGGTTGAACCTATGGTCGTAACCAACCATAACACCGGATTCTGTAAGTCTTCCCAATGCTCCGATATTATTGAATATTGCCCAAGAATCTGAAATGGTGAGGTTGACATTTCCCATACCCATGCTTCTGGCTCCACGAGGAAGTGTTTCGATGCCATTTTGGGCCTTCAGGCTCAGGCTTGGCAAACTGATTAAGAATATCAAAAACCAGATTCTAACCATGTGACAAAAAATTAAAGCTGAAAACAGTTTTTACAATTTAATTTTTATCAAGTAAAAAGTAAAGAGCCTAACCGAACTTAAACGTTTAATATATCAAACTTGGAGGATGTCCCATCTTTTGGCTTGATGCTTTTTTCTTGATTCGGAGTTCGAAATTCTAGATTGAAAAAAATGTCGAGTTCTAAATGTCGAACATCGAATGATGAAGTGAAGAAGAGAGACTCCAAGTTCATTCCAATACACATGATCTGGATTAAAAAGGTGCTTTGAAGTTGAAGAAAAAGTTACCTTCATTGTGGTTGTTCATGGAATATTCAAACCTAAATACTATGTCATAAAAAATCACCAAATCAAGCCCGGGGCCGTAGCCAAAAAGATGCGTGTTTGTCAACCGTTTGTTTTCGGGGATTTGATTTCTGTCATTGACAAAGCCATGGTCAAAGTTGGCACCCAGATAAAGTTTGATGGGGAAAGTCGAGAAACCTTCCAAAGGACTAAGGTTTGAGATGTCATATTCCAGGTCCAGGAATTTGAACCTGAAACTGTTTTTATGGACGGCCAGATGCTGGCCATCAATGACGTTGAGTTCGTATCCTCTGATAAAGTTGGGCGAATATCCAACCCCCCGAACCGAGGTGAAAGGCTGTCTTTTACCCATAAATGCATTTAAGGTAAGTCCGGTTGCAAAGTGTAAATTGTCATTGAACTTGATATACCTGTTTGCAGTGGCTGTGAACTCCCAATCTTTGAAGTCGTCGGAATTGAAAAGACCGTATTTTGTAATCCCGAAATTCAACAAAGCCCCATTGGTAGGGTAGGAGTTGTAGTTTCTTCTATCATGCCTGTAGATATATCCAGCTGAAAAATAGCTCAGATGGGTGTCGTCGTGCAGGAAGTAATTGGGGTTTTCGATCAGCACATCTTCATGGATCCGAACATTTGTATAGCCTAAAGTGACATAATGGAAATTATAGAAACTCCCTCTATAACTATATCTTAGGCTTGAGTTGAAGAGTCTTCTCATGACGTCTTCCTCTTCGTTGGTATAGAAGACCTGTCTGTTTTCTGCAGACCTGACTGCAATGGTTTTATTCGTCACGTATGAAAACTGTGTAGTCAATCCATGCTTTTGGTTTTTATCAATGTATGGAAAACTATACAACAGATCAAATGCCTGTGTAAATCCAAATTGTGCACTGACCCTCATTTTTTCATTTCTCCCACCCACATTGTTATGGTAGAATCTGGCACCGTAATTCACCCTTTTGAAACTACGGTTTTGATTAGTCCACCATTCGGAGAAATTCCTGTCAGCCAATTCAAAAATCACAGAAGGTATAAAATACCTCCTTTCATCTACGCTGATCAATATCTCGATTTGGTCTTCGCCTGTGATCAGCGGGGTGATCTCCACGCTGTTGAAAAGCTGCAGGTTGAAAATCTTTTTTTGATCGGCAGATATGATGGAAATCAGCTCATCCCAGTCATAAGTGACTCCTGTACTGAAATTCAATTCCCGAAGGATGATGTTTTTTCTTGTTTTTTGATTTCCGACTATAAAAATATTGTTGATTACTGCTTTATCTGGGATGTCCAAGCCCAAATGCTGTACCCCCAGAGAGTCGGTAGTCTGGGACAAGCTGATTTTTGGCAGTACCAAAATCATCATTATCAATACAAAGATGCTGAAGGTTTGATATTGCTGTCTCAATTTCTCTGTTCTAATTTTTGGATGAAGGAATTATTTGAAGCACGTCTATTGTTTAGTATTAAATATGATTATAAGAGACTTGAAAACTTTCATAAGAAAAATCGCTATTTTTCCCGTATTGATCTACCAATACCTGATCTCACCGCTTTTCCCAGCCACCTGTAGGTATACCCCTACTTGCAGTACCTACACGAAAGAAGCCATTCTCAAACATGGGGTTTTCAGAGGGGGATGGCTTGGGATCAAGCGGATTGCCAGCTGCCATCCTTGGGGCGGACACGGACATGACCCTGTTCCTTAAGATTACTCATCTGTAGGTTTCAATCCCCTTTTTGCCGCCAAATAAATCAGGACGATTCCCCCTATCACTAAGGGTATACTCAAGGTTTGCCCCATATTCAAGGCTAATCCCTCTTCAAACTCCACTTGGTTTTCTTTGAAATATTCCCATATAAACCTAGCTCCAAATACTGAAATCAGAAATAATCCAAGAAGTAAGCCATCTGGTAACCTGGACTTGTATTTGTTCCACAATACGAATAAAATGATGAAGATAAGGAGGTAGCTCAAAGATTCATAGATTTGTGTAGGATGCTTTGATTTTCCAAATGTTTTGATCGTAGCCAAATAATAACTGCCTTGATCCACCAATTCGAAGTTCAAGTCAGTATTCGGATCTTCTGCCAAATACTTTTGGGAGCTTCTGAAATTGTTGAATATGTATTTTACATCAGTTTCCAAAGTATTCCTTAATTGGGTTTCCTCATATCCCCCTTTTTCTATTGTTATGTCAAAGTTGACGGGTACAATCCCATTTCCTACCAGCTCACCATCTCTATCATCAGGTTTGTAGGCCTTCACTTCCATGATCGGAATCCTCAGGGTTTCGAGCGCTTCTTCAGTATCCCTGGCAAACACAAATCCACTGTCTGTGCCCGTATCTTTCCCACCAATTTCCGAATTCATCAAATTTCCCATCCTGATCAAAGCCCCAGTCATTGCCACTACGATAACAATTCTATCCACAACCCAAAGATATGATTGACCGGGTGTCTTTTTGGAATACATGTACAATGCAATCAGTATAGCTATAGCAGCCCCATGGCTTGCAAGTCCACCTTCCCAAACTTTGAGGATGTCAATGGGATTGCTGAGATATTTCTCCGGCTCGTAGAAAAGTACATGCCCCAGTCTCGCTCCGATGATAGTGGACAATACCATGTAGATGGTCAGCTTGTCCACCAACTGTTCGTTTTGACCTTCTTTCCTGAATATATAAACCATTACTTGTTGGGAAATGATAAAGCCTAGGGCAAACAGCAAGCTGTACCACCTTAACCTTTCAAAACCTGAAAAAACAGCCGGGTCTGGACTCCAAACAACGTAATTTAAAATACTTTCTATCATTTTAATTTTTTGTCAAATATGTCGATTATCAGTGATTTCACGACAAAAATTCCCAAAATTTATTTTCTGTTTTACAATGTCGGTCTAAATTGATTCTTGCTAGAGAGTTGAAGAAACATCTTAAATTTCAGCATTGTCAAGTGATTTGAGTTCCTCCTCGTATCCTCCTGATAAAATCGGAAACCTATACCAGGACTTAGGATCCACACTGAACTCATCCAAATGGAATGCAGGAGCCAACCGCTCTCTTTTCCACTGGTTTCTAGACCACAGTCTGAAAAACTTTTTGATATATGATTTCAACAGATCAACATCCAATTCCAGTTCTTCATTCAATATATAAAAGACGTCCAGTGGTGACCTTTTGTCCCGAATAGCCAACCTTTCTATTTCTACAATCACCGGGTATGGCATCAAATCCTGCTCATCAGTCTGGTGGTTTTCGTTTGGCCTAAGCTCTGCAGTAGGCTGCAATGCATTGACTTTGTGGAGGCTTGCATATTTCAATTCCACTTCAGCCCATTTGAGCCATTCGAGTATGAAAAATTTATCGACAGAGGCTATTGGAGAAATACTCCCGCTGGTATCTCCATCCATTGTGGTGTACCCAACATCCCCCTCGCTTCGATTGGAGGTGGTTAGGAGCAATGCATTCTCAATGTTGGCAAGCATCCAGATGATTGGAGATCGTGTCCTAGCTTGGATGTTTTGGAGTGCTATGTCGTCTTTTTCCCAAGTCAGCTTCCTGCCGATTGCTTTTTCGATTTTCTGGGTGTAGGATTTTACTTCTTCTGAGATTTCCCAATTGTAAAACTTCGCACCAATACTTTCTGCCAATGCTTTTGCACTATTGAAAGTGGCATAGGAGGAATTGTCGGAAGCTTGGTAGGCAGTAGTGAAAATCTCATGGACAATTTCTTTGACAGGATTGTCTGTTTGGGGTATCAGCATGATCCCCAACTTCTTCATAAAAGCAGGAAGTCCCAATTCAGATACGCCTCTTTTGACCATCTCGGCGACCAACACGGCAATACTTGAAGAATCAGCACCCCCACTTAGCGAAAGCACAAAACCTTTGCTGCGGCTCTTTCGCATGTAGTCAAACAGGCCCAGTGCCGCTGCCTGTGTAAACTCCTCGTTTTTATCGTGTATACTTGATACTTCAGGGTAATCTCCATTGTTTTTGTCGTATTCAAAAGTGGAAACCTGAAAGTCGGAAAAGGAAAGTAATTTGTTCTTGAATAACAGATTCCCATCCTTGGCCACAAGTGTCTCTCCGTCAAATATCATTCTGCCAGCTTCATTTCCCAAAAGATTGACATAGAAATATGTCACCCCCAATAGGGTAGAAGATTCTTTGACCAATTCTTCTCGGAGGAAACTTTTTCCCATGGCAAAGTGGCTTGCACTTGGGTTGAAGATAATGTCAACTTCCCTGTCCTTAAGTCTGTATCCTGGGCGCAAATCACCCCGCCACGCATCTTCACAGATTTCAAATCCATAACACACCCCATTTTTCCCAAAAACAAGATCTCCAAGGGGGATTTCTTGACCGGAAAAATCAAAAGATATTACTTCTCCAGCTTCCCAAGGTGTAAACCATCGAAATTCGTAATGAACTCCGTCGATAGCCATATATTGTTTCGCGACAAAACCTTTAAGATGCTCATTTTCAATGATGGCTACGCAATTATAGACTTTTTCCTGAATCCTTATCGGTAGCCCTACGGCTACGGTGATATCTTTACATAGGGGGATTAGCTTTCCCAATTGGGAGAGGGCTTTTTGTGGATACCAATAGCTCAAAAAAAGATCCTCGCTTCCATACCCGGTGATGGCCAATTCAGGAAAACAAAGTAAATCTACTTTTCCTTGTTGGGCCACTTGGATGGCATCGCTGATATTTTTGAAGTTTCCTTCCCAATCCAGTGGTGTTTGGTTGACAGATGCGCAGGCGATTTTTAATAGTGACATAAGCGTGGATCAGTTTTTAGAACACCAAATCAAAAGATAGTGTTCTAAATTGGGATGTTAAGTTTTTCGCAAGCATTTTTTGATGCTTCTTGTTCGGCTTTTTTCTTCGTTGGTCCTTTTCCTTCGGCAATGCTTTCGTTGCAGATCAGGATTTCCACCAAAAATTCCTTGAATCTTTGGTTTCCTGATACAGAAACCAATCTGAAGTCAATATCTCTGGCTTCTTTTTGGGACCATTCAATCAGTTTGCTTTTGAAATTGGTAGTCGTATTGATGATGTCATCTACATCAAAATGGATGATGATCCTCTTGAGAATGAATTTTTTGGTAAAAGCATATCCCCGATCCAGATATATAGCTCCGACCAATGCTTCCAATGTGTCTCCATATATGGATTTATGGGCATTGACATTCTTGCCTTTCATTTCCTCATTGATCAATTTGGAAAGGCCTATTTTGATCGCTATTTGGTTCAAAGCCTCCCTGTTGACAATCCGGGATCTTGTTTCGGTAAGGAATCCTTCATCCCTGTAGGGGAATTTGATGAATAAAAATTCGGCCACGATTGTCCCCAAGACCGCATCACCAAGGAATTCCAATCTTTCGTTTGAGATTTTCAGCCCGTTGATGCTTTCTTCGGCAGTCGAAGCATGCTTGATGGCAAGCTTGTATAGGGATAAATTAAAAGGCTTGCTGCCCACCATGTGTTTTATGGCAGCAGCAAGCCTTTTTTCATTTTTGTTATAAAGAAGTGCTTGTAATCTGAGTAAGCGTGATAGTCTCAAGGTTACTCATCGATTTTTTTGAAAATGATAGAACAGTTGTGTCCACCAAATCCAAAAGTATTACTTAAAGCAGCTCGAACTTCTCTTTTTTGAGCCTTATTGAATGTCAGGTTAAGCTTGCTGTCCAAGTTTTCATCATCAGTGAAGTGATTGATTGTTGGAGGTACAAGACCATTTTTGACAGATAGGATGGATGCAATTGCCTCAATTGCTCCTGCTGCACCTAGAAGGTGACCGGTCATAGACTTTGTACTGCTAATGTTGAGTTTGTATGCATGCTCACCAAAAACTTTTTGGATGGCTTTCACTTCGCTCACGTCTCCAAGAGGAGTAGAAGTACCATGTACATTGACATAGTCGATATCTTCAGGGGATAGCCCGGCATCTTCCAGCGCAAATCGCATAACATTTGCGGCACCTTCTCCATCAGGATGTGGTGCTGTTATGTGATGGGCGTCTGCAGTCATTCCGCCACCTACCAATTCAGCATAAATTTTGGCACCACGCGCTTTGGCGTGTTCGTATTCCTCAAGGATGATTGCTCCTGCTCCTTCGCCCAAGACAAAACCATCTCTGTCTTTGTCAAATGGCCTGGATGCTGTTTTAGGATCATCGTTTCTTTGGGAAAGTGCCTTCATGGCATTAAAACCACCTATTCCAGCTTCCGTTACTGCCGCTTCCGAACCACCGGATATGAATATATCCGCTTTGCCCAATCTGATGTAATTGAATGCATCGATCAAGGCATTGGTGCCTGAAGCGCAAGCTGAGACCGTGACAAAGTTGGGTCCCTTGAAACCATACTTGATGGAAAGGAATCCCGCACTGATGTCGGCGATCATTTTAGGAATGAAAAAGGGGTTGAATCTCGGTGTGCCATCACCATTGGCGAAATCAACTACTTCATCTTGAAATGTTTTGAGACCACCAATACCTGAACCCCAAATAACACCAGCCCTGAGTAAATTGATTTTTTCAAGATCTAATCCGGAATCTTTCATGGCCTCATCCACAGCAATCATTGCATACTGTGTAAATGGATCCATTTTTCTAGCTTCTTTTCTGTCGATAAAATCCTCCACGTTGAGGTTTTTGACCTCACAGGCGAACTGTGTCTTGAAAAGGGAAGCATCGAACCTAGTAATAGGCGCAGCACCGCTCACACCATTACCAAGACCCTCCCAAAATTCTGGGACGGTATTACCTATTGGTGTAAGGGCACCTAGACCTGTTACTACAACTCTTCTTAAATTCATAAATGAATTTTAAGTGATTATCTTATTTAACGTTTGCTTCCAGATAGCTGATAGCTTGACCTACTGTACCGATTTGTTCGGCTTGGTCATCTGGAATAGAAATATTGAATTCCTTTTCGAATTCCATGATGAGCTCTACTGTATCCAGAGAGTCAGCACCTAGATCATTGGTGAAGCTAGCCTCAGGAGTAACTTCAGATTCTTCCACGCCTAACTTATCAACGATAATGGCTTTTACTTTTTGTGCAATTTCAGACATTTTGTGATCAGTTTATATTAAAACACTTCGCAAAGAAATATATTTAAAACCTTAATGCCAAAAAAAACGGGCAACTAAATTCAAGATATTCTCTAACTACATTGAAGTTGAAGGATTATTTTTAACTTTGTTCTTCAAAATTCTTCCTCAATGAAGAAAACAAAATTACTCGTAGAGCACCAGTATGAATTCGAACTTTTAGGCTTTGTTGCCCCAATTAAAGACTATAAAATGGCTTGGGTGGTAAACAATTGTCTGAATATTAATTTGGTCAAGACGAAGGATTTTGAGCTCCAATTCCTCGATGATTCCGAGTTGAAAATTTCTCAATATATTCTTGAAAAAGATCATGGATATATTCAGCTTTTGAAAAACCGATCGTTTAGCGCCAATGGCAATGCACTTCATCTAATCCCTGAACTGAAAATCATGGATTACTTTATGCTCGTGCAAGACCTTACCTTCGATTTGAATATTAATGCTTATATTGAGCGACTTTCCAAGAGTAGTTTCATCCAAAACGTAGTGAAATTGGACGTGTCTAAAATTAAATCAAAAGAAAACCTGTTAACCTATTAAAACAAAAATTACCCATGAGTGTACCTTTCTTTAATAAAACAAAGATATTGGCTACAGTAGGTCCTGCCTCTAACAACGAAGAGACTTTGCTTAACCTATCAAAAGCTGGAGCGAATGTCTTTCGTTTGAATTTTTCACACGGAAACCATGAAGGGCATGCCAAAGTCGTTGGTATGATCCGTAAAATCAACAAGGACAACAACCTTTCTATCGGGATACTGCAAGATCTGCAAGGTCCCAAAATCAGGGTTGGTGAAGTGGAAAACAATGGGGTAGAGATCATCCCCGGAAATCCGATTACAATTACAAATGACCCGGTAATAGGGACTGCTGCTTTGGTTAGTACCGTGTACCAAAACCTTCCCAATGATGTGGTACCTGGTGACAGGATATTGATTGATGATGGCAACTTGGAGTTGGTGGTCAATAGTTCAGATGGGAAAAACGTGAACTGTACCGTCATACATGGTGGTATCCTCAAGTCAAGAAAAGGAATCAACCTTCCCAATACAAAAGTGTCGGCACCTTCCCTTACCGAAAAAGATCTGGAAGATCTGGAGTTTGGCCTTGCCAATGAAGTGGATTGGATAGCCTTGTCTTTTGTGAGATCTGCCGAAGATATCTATGATCTTAGAAGAAGAATCGAAAAAGCCGGTAAGGTTTGTAAAATAGTAGCCAAAATAGAAAAGCCGGAAGCGCTTGACAATATTGATGAAATCATCGAAGCGACAGATGCTATTATGGTAGCTAGAGGGGATCTCGGTGTAGAAGTCCCTATGCAAATGGTACCTCTTTGGCAAAAAAGAATGGTGGAAAAATGTAAGTTGGCTTGTAAGCCTGTCATCATTGCCACACAAATGCTGGAGAGCATGATCGTCAATCCACGCCCTACCAGGGCAGAGACCAATGATGTGGCTACAGCCGTATTGGATGGTGCTGATGCAGTGATGCTTTCTGCTGAGACGGCTTCTGGTAATTTCCCTGTGTTTGCAGTGAAAGCCATGACATCCATTATTACCTACATTGAGGAAAATGCAGACGTCTACCATAACCTTTACAAAATCCCGGAAGATGACAAGACCTTCTATTCCAACAACCTCATTCTGATGGCAGCAAGACTGTCCAGAAATGTCAGTGCCAAAGCCATCGTTGGGATTACATCCTCGGGTTTCACAGGATTCAGGATCGCTTCCCACAGGCCTTCTGCCAACATCTTTGTCTTTACCAGGAATATCCCTTTGCTGACACAGCTAAGCTTGGTCTGGGGAGTGAGGGCTTACCACTATGAAAGCAATGTATCTACGGATGCGACTTTTACAGATATAGAAAATCAGCTAAAATCTGATGGACATGTGAAAGAGGGGGATGTGATCATCAATACTGCCAGCATGCCTCTAAAGGCAAAAGGAAAAACAAACATGTTGAAAATCCATGTTGTTGAATAATGTTGCTGGTAGGGGATGATTGATGAAATATCAAAATCAATCCCCCTGTTAGTCTATAGATGTATAATTGTTCGGATTGCCTCTTTCTTTACTTCAAGTAGATAATGCACCGAGCAGTAGAAAATAAAGAAAGCTACCTGAATTTTCGGGTAGCTTTTTTGTTGTCAGTTTTCTTGGGGACCAATTGGGGAAACCATCAGAACACTCTCTTTGTCCACCATCACAGCACCAGCTGCTGCTCCTTTAACCTTTCTCACATATTTCACCGGAGTGTAGATGACTGGAGCCAATGTTTCGTTTTTGTTTTTGGAATAATATGCCGCCAGCTCGGCCGCCCTTTCGACCACGGTTTTTGGAAACTTCATTCCGGATTTGAATTTGATGATCACGTGGGATCCCGATACATCCTTGGCATGGAGCCAAAGGTCTTCTTTCCATGCAAAATGACGCAACATTTCATCATTTGATTTGGCTGATTTCCCAACCAATACTTCGAATCCACCCACTTCAAATCTTTTATAAGGAACTTGATCCTGCTTTTCTTTTTCCTTGGATATCAGGTTGTTGGTTTTTACGAATGTTTTCAAATTCCGAAAATGCGTGATTTCCCTGATTTCAACCAGTAGATTTTCTGCCTTCTCCAACAATTCTTCCTTGTCTGCGATGTTTTGGTAGATCTGGTCGATTTCAATCTTCCTGTTTTTGGATTTTCTATAGAGGTTTTCGGCAACCATCTGTGGGCTTAGGCCTCTTTTAAGCTTGATTGTTTGGTCTTGTTGGGTGTAGAAGTTGAAAAGATTGACTTCCTCGGCATTTTTGTCAATCTGGTGGAGATTGGCCATAATGATATCGGCAAGCTGGGCGGGAGAGACCTCATCCTCCAGTAGGCTTAACTTTTCTTTCGACTTTAGAATATAGGAATTTGATTTTTTCTTCTGGTCTTCGAATATCTTTATCCAATGCTGTTTTTCTTTTTCAAAAGCTTGGACTACTACCAAGTACCTAAAAAGCTCATTGGTAGCCTCAATGGGCTCACTGGATACATACTTTGCATTTTCTTCTGGGAGAAGGCTCAGAAAGTGTTCTTTCCCATGTTGGATGATCGAAAACAATGGTGTGTCCAGCATATCCAAAAGGGTCGTCATCAACTGCCATTTTTCCTCCAGATTGGTTTCGATATAACCGTTTTTCTTCAGCCATTCCCTTGGGATCTTCCCCAGGGTAGGCAAGAACTTAGAGGCGTTTCCTTCCAAGCTTAGGAAATGTTCTTTGTCCAAATCCAGTTCTTTTGCAAGATCCCCAATCTGTATTTGCCAATCATCCTTCAGTTCATTTCTGAAAAGTTTGTATGGCAAAACCCCATCAGCCTTGTAAAACAACAAATTGCTCCTTGTACCGTGAAGTTTGAAGAGTATTTTGTCCCCGTTATTGAGCGTTAGGACAAAAGCCCTTTCGAATTGGACAACCTCAATTTTTGTGATTTGCAGGCCAATCAATTCAGGGAAAAGACTGACGGTATTTTTTTTACCCCTTTTGAAATCTTCGGGAAATGCGAGGCATGAAACCGTAGGCAATAAATTAGCCCTGATATAGAGGTCTTTGGAGTTTTTTGTACAGCCGATGATCAGTTCATCTTTGTTTTGGGAAAAAATCTCGACTATCTCTGCTCCGGAAAAGTTGTTTTCAAGTGCTGGACAAAGGTATTTTAGGAAGTGGTAATTGAGGTGCATGATGCAATATCTATTTTCAATCCATCAAAAGCTAATTTGATGTGTTCAGGTAATTTTGCCTCTACTTCTGCATGTGTGCCAAGTTTGTGGCTGATGTGTGTGAAATACGCCTTTTCTGGTTGGATCTTTTCGACCATTTGTATTGCTTCATCCAGGGTGAAGTGGGAGATGTGGTGGTTGAGTTGAAGGGCGTTCAGCACGAGTATCTTTGTGCCTTTGATTTTTTCCAATTCTTCATCCGAAATGGTCTTGGCATCTGTAATATAAGTAAAGTCTCCGATCCTAAATCCCAATACAGGAAGGCGATAGTGCATCACTTCGATTGGGGAAAACAGTACTCCTTCGACTTCGAAATCATGTTCTTTGCTGATCTTGTGCATGACCACCTGAGGCACTCCAGGGTACTTCACTTTTTCAAAAATGTAGGAAAACTCCCTTTTTATTTGGTTCAATACTTTTTCCGTCCCGAAGATAGGCATGTCCTTTTGGTGCATGAAATTGAACGGGCGGATATCATCCAGTCCGGCAGTATGGTCCTTGTGCTCATGGGTATAGACCACTGCATCAAGGGAACTGATTTTTTCCCTGAGCATTTGTGCCCTAAAATCCGGACCAGTATCGATTACTATGCTTTTGCCCTGTACTTCGAGATGGATCGCACTTCGAAGCCTTTTGTCACGGAAATCCAATGAAGTACATACTGTACAATTACAACCAATTACCGGTACTCCCTGTGATGTTCCTGTTCCTAAAAATGTAACTATCAAAGTTTTAGTTGGGTTTGTTGTAATTCACCCAAGAATTCTTGGTTTTTCTTATCTGCGAAGTCTTTGGGATTAAAATTAAGTTCTTTAATGATATCTATCAAAGTATTGATTTTGCCTTCGATGGTATAGTATTTATTGATGATAACGACTTTGTTTTCCTTGAGGATACAATAACCCGACTTGAAGCTCCCTTTTTCATACCTTAATATGAATTCGGAAGAAGCGAAAAGGTTTTCGAGCTTGTCAAGGAAATTTTTGGTGTACTTGATCATCTTCTATCTGACTATGCCAAATGCTTTTTGACTGTGGCAAGAAGATGGTCATAATCCAATGGTTTTAGGATATAATCGTTCATTCCTGCTTTTTTGAAATCATCGAGGGTGTAGTTTTTGTAATTTCCCGTAATGGCAATGATGGGGATGTTTGCTTTCTTCGGGTCTGCCAAGGCCCTGACAGCTTTGGTACATTCTATGCCATCCATAATCGGCATGTTGATATCCATCAAGATCAGATCGAAATCTTCACTGGCCAATTTGTCCAATAGTTGTTTGCCATTCTTCACTGCTGTAATATGGTAATTCTCAAACATCAATACGTTTTTGGTTAGATTGATGATTACGGAACTATCTTCCGCTACCAGTACTTTTTTATTTTCCATCATGGATTCAAAGTTTGAATGGTTTGTATATGTCTTTTAAATGAGACTAAATTTTCTTTTAAAATTAGATAATCTTTTAAAGTATTCTCAAAAATCTCATTTTTTATGTCTTTTTCAAACTCTTTTGACGAATTAAAAATTTTTAATGCGCCTAAAGTTCCAGAATTACCCTTTATAATATGTAATTTGTCTCCTATTTTATGTAATTCATCACGTTCAATGAGCTCTTTTATTTCCGAAATCAAAACTTCCGACTCTTCAATAAATTCATCATAAACAATCCTGATGTTTTCTATGGAATTGTATTTTAGGAGCTGGTTCAATGATTTTAGATCCAGGTCGAGGTTTTCAAAATCCCGGTTTTTCTCTTTGGGATAATCATTGGATTGCTTTCCTATATGATAGGATATTGTTTCCAAAAACAATTTTGGCTTGATGGGTTTGGAAATAAAGTCAATAAAACCTGTGGAAAGGAAAAAATCCCGGTCGCTTTGGTCTGCATAGGCAGAAATCGCAATGATGGGTGAGTCTGTGAGCTGTTCGTTCTTTATTTTTTTCAAAGCAGAGATACCATCCATCACATGCATTTGTATATCCATAAGGATCAAGTCAAAATGTTCTTTTGCTAATTTGTCAATTGCGATTTTTCCGTTTTCCGCAGTATCATACTCGTACAATTGGCCGATGATATTCTCAAAGACCCTTCTGTTGAGAGCATTATCGTCAACTATTAGAACCTTTTTGCTTTTCATCTTCAAATATTGGTAATTTTGATCTCAAATTGGAATAAATAAACGCTAGGTTTTGTGGAATTAAAGAAATATTTAATACTTGTAGTTGGGCCAACGGGAGTAGGAAAGACAGAATTATGCCTCAATTTAGCCAAAATATTTGATACGGAAATAATTTCATGTGATAGTCGCCAATTTTTTAGGGAAACAAATCTTGGGACAGCAAAACCAAGCCCCTCAGAGCTAGCACAAGTAAAGCATCACTTTATCAATAATTTGTCTATCCATGATGGATATGATGTCAAAGCTTTTGAGAGAGATGCGATGGTTCTATTGGCACAGTTGTTCAAAAACCATGACAAAATCATCATGACGGGAGGTTCGGGCTTGTATGTGGATGCCATTTGCAATGGCTTCGATGATATACCAGAGATAGACCCATCTGTAAGGAAGCTGATCATTGAGCAGTATGAAAAAGAAGGAATTGTTTTTTTGCAAACGGAAGTAGAAGAACATGATCCGGTTTATTATGGAGTGGTGGATCGTCAAAACCCACAGCGGTTGATGCGTGCCTTGGAAGTGATCCGTGGAACCGGAAGGGCTTATAGTAGCTTTAGGAATAAGAAAAAAACAAAAAGACCTTTCGAAATCATCAAGATAGGATTGGAATTGGATCGGGAGGAACTGTATGGGAGGATCGACTTAAGAATGGATATGATGATAGATGCAGGGCTTTTTGAGGAAGCCGAGACACTGTATCCGTATAGAAAATTGAACGCGCTACAGACGGTAGGGTATACAGAGATATTTGGGTATTTGGATGGAGACTATGATAGAGATGAAGCTGTCAGGCTTCTGAAAAGAAATTCAAGAAGGTATGCAAAAAGACAATTGACATGGTTTAGGAGGGATACGGAAATCGAATGGTTTGATCCCAAACAGCAAGAGGATATTTACCAATTTATAAAAAATCAAATAGGTTGAATGTTGAAGATTCTTACCACGAAGCTGTAAGGTTTTTTGCTGATAAGGTTGTTGAAATGTATTCGGATCAGCTTAGCCTCCTGAAGAGGTCTTTTGATCTCTGTGTTATAAAGTCCGAGCTGGTCATCTCTTAGCTCGGACTTTATTGTTTTGTAAGTAGATTGGATCTTTTCGAAATTTGGGGTTGCTTCCAGTATCTCAGGATTTATTTTTGCCATACCACTCCAAGTCTCCTTGCAGCGAATTTCAAACTGCTTCTTTTTTGATTGTAGAGATTGATAGACAACCATTAAGAATAGCATAATGGCTCCACTGAGTGTAAGGATGATTGGAATAAACCCCATGTTGGTTAGATACTTAGTATTTCGATTAATTTCAGGTGGTCACCTTTGAGTGGCTTGGTTTTTCCGATACAATCTTCAAATGAAGTGTAGGTAACATCCCCATTGACCACACCTGCCATGCAATTGGATTCCCCATTGATCAATCCCTCGACCGCAGCCATGCCGCATCTGGAAGCCAATACGCGATCACGGGCAGTTGGGTTTCCACCCCTTTGGATATGTCCCAGTGTGGTGACTTTGAATTCCTTATCTTCGTCATTGACCTTGTCCTTTACTTTGTCCATAATCAACTCGGCATTCCCTTCTTCATCACCTTCGGCGACTACGATGATGCTGGAGGATTTTGATTTTCTGAGGTTTTTTAGGGACTTGACTACTTTTTTGAGGTCGGTTTCGGTCTCTGGTACCATGACGAATTCTGCCCCTCCACCAATGCCGCACTCCACTGCAATGTACCCACTATCTCTTCCCATCACTTCTACAAAAAAGATCCTGTCATGGGCTGCCGCCGTGTCTCTGATCTTGTCTATGGCCTCCAAGGCAGTATTCACCGCCGTGTCAAACCCAATCGTATAGTCTGTCCCATAGATGTCATTGTCGATTGTTCCGGGACATCCAATCGTAGGGATGCCAAATTCTTCGAAGAAGATCTTTGCTCCAGTGAAAGTACCATCTCCACCGATAGCTACAATCCCTTCTATCCCAAAGGATTTCAATTGGTCATATGCTTTTTGTCGGCCTTCTTTCGTTCTGAAGCTCTCGCTTCTGGCTGATTTCAGAATAGTCCCACCTCTTTGGATGATGTTGCTCACCGAATGGGACTGCATGCGCTTGATGTTGCCATTGATCATGCCATCATATCCATAGGTGATTCCATATACTTCGATTCCGCGAAAAATAGCCGTACGGACTACAGCTCTTATACACGCGTTCATTCCGGGTGCATCACCCCCCGAAGTAAAAACCGCAATTTTTTTCATATCTGTTAATAGGTTTTTCGAGTTCCAAAAATACTCATTATTGCATGTCTTTGTTATGATTGGCGCAAAAGTTTTGTCATAATAAAAAAAATAGGGACTGCCTTATATTTGATGAGAGCAGTCCCTATATAAAATCTGTTTCATGAATTTGGCTTATCTCCAAGTAGCAGGACTTCATCTGCGATTACTTCAGTGATGTACTTTTTATTTCCTTCTTTGTCTTCATAGCTTCTGCTACTGAGCTTGCCTACAATTCCAATTTCTGAGCCCTTGTCAGTGTATTTTTCCAGGGTTGAGGCTACTTTATCCCATGCAACGACGTTGTGCCAGATAGTTTCTTCCACTTTTTCCCCTTTGGCATTGCGGTATTTTTCGTTGGTTGCCAGTCTGATATTGGCTTTTACCTTCCCGCTGTCAAATTGATTGATCTCTGCTTTGGCCCCCAATCTCCCGATCAGTTGGACCCGATTTTTGATTCCACTCATATCTTTTAAAATTTGGTTAGAAAATAAAAATGAAAATTGCCCATTTGATTAATTCATGGTATTTCCAGTCCAATATACTTGGTTATTGATTTTATTTTTGATCCTAAACGTTTATACACGATAATGTTGATATTTTTTTGTTAGATTCCAGTTGCAACCAAATTATACCAATTCAATATGAAGAGATACTTATATTTTACAATGGTGTTAGCCTTTGTTACACAAGGTGCTTTTGCTCAGAAGTCGTACATACAGGCAGGTCGCTTGGTGGATGTCAATACTAATAAGATGCTATTGGAGAAAACTATTATTGTGGAGGACAATTTGATAGTGGATATAAAAGATGGTTTTGTTACTGGGGGTGCTGAAGATGTTTTGATAGATCTCCGGGGTAGAACAGTCATGCCAGGGTTGATGGACATGCACGTTCATCTCGAAAATGAAACAGGTCCCCGTAGATATTTGGATAGGTTCGTGGAAAATGAAGCTGATATTGCTTTCAATTCAAGCATTTTTGCCAAAACTACCTTGATGGCTGGATTTACCACAGTCAGGGATTTGGGTGGCTCGGGGGTAAATATATCATTGAGAAATGCGATCAATGCCGGAAAGGTGGATGGACCTAGAGTCATCACATCGGGAAAATCAATAGCCCCTACTGGTGGCCATGCAGATCCTACCAATGGAATGAAGCGCGACTTGATGGGAGATCCGGGACCAGAAGTGGGTGTGATCAATGGGGTAGCAGATGCGAGGAAGGCTGTTCGTCAGCAGGTCAAAAATGGTTCAGACGTCATCAAAATCACCGCAACAGGTGGGGTTCTGAGTGTAGCAAGGGATGGGAATGCACCTCAATTCCAGCAGGATGAGATCAATGCAGTGATTGAGACTGCGACTGATTTTGGGATTCATGTTGCAGCTCATGCGCACGGTGATGAGGGAATGAAAAGAGCCATCACCGGAGGGATTCATTCTATAGAACATGGTACCTATATGTCCGAGGAGACAATGGAAATGATGATCCGATCCGGGACATGGTATGTGCCAACGATCACAGCAGGATTGTCTGTGGCAGAATATGCCAAAATCCCGGGCTACTACCCCGCACCCGTCAAAGCAAAAGCGGAAACAATTGGGCCACTGATTCAGGAGACATTTGGCAGGGCGTATAAAAAGGGAGTTAAAATAGCCTTTGGGACAGATGCAGGGGTATTCCCCCACGGGGAAAATTACAGGGAATTTATCTACATGACAGAGATGGGTATGTCCAACTTGGAAGCAATCCAGACAGCAACATTGAGAGCGGCTGAGCTGCTTGGTATGGAAGATAAGATCGGTACGATTGAAAAGGGCAAATTCGCTGATATTGTAGCTGTGGATGGTGATCCGGAGAAGGATATCAATGCCATGAAGGATGTGGTTTTTGTGATGAAAGAGGGGAAGGTTTATAAAATGGATTGACAGTAAGAAGATAATAAAAATAATATGTGAGTATCCGCTTTCTTGCCACAAGCCGTATTAAAAATTTCCAGTAATGGATTTATCCTATCTGTTGACAATTGCCAGTTGTCATTATAAATAATTAAAGTAATATTTTCTGAATAGCAAAAATACTATTAATTTAAATCGTTGTTAAGACGTTTATTATGAGGTGCTTTGTAAAGCTATTGGTTGAAATTTCTATTTTGATACTTACGCTGGTTTCTACCTCTGCTATTGCTATTGCCCAAAGCCCTCTAATAGACAGTTTGCAGCATGTCATTTCCCAAAACAAAAGAGACACACTTCATGCAAAAGCCCTATTCAATATGGGGGTGACTCTAGAGAGATCTGATATCAAGCGTTCCATAGCTACCTATCAGGCAGTTTTTGAACTGGGAAATAATCCCACGATAGAAAAATATAAAGCTTTGGCAGCAGTAAGATTGGGAGGGAATTATTCAGCTACAGGAGAATTGGATAGCGTTGATTTTTATTTTGGATTGGCAAAAAATTTTCTAGATACACATCCTGATGATCAAAATACAGCTTATAGCTATTTTAATGGTTTGGGGATTCATTATGGGAGAATAGGTGAATATCCAGAAGCATTGGACAACTATAAAAAGGCTGTAGATCTTGATCATCAAGTTATTGGGCAGGATAATGTCGCAGGGCTTTTTTTGAATCTGGCTAAAGTTTATGGGCAATTGGATGATCGGAAATCTAAAGTTGACGCCATTTATAAAGCCTTGGAAATCTTTGAAAAGACCCAGAATAAGACGGGTTTGGCTTTTGTGTACAATGCTTTGGGTACTGTATATTATGACTTGAAACAATATGATGAATCGGAGATTAATCTAATAAAATCCATGGGGTACAGAAAGTCTTTAGGTGATAAAAGGGGAGAGTCTTTAGTCATGGGCAATCTCGCCAATATTTACATGGATAGAGGAAAGCATCAATTGGCAAAGGAATACTTTACCCTTGCTATGGAAATCCAAGAAAGTCTTGGCCTAAAAGAAATGGTAGGGATTCAGCTGATCAATTTGGGTAAGAATTATGAGAAAATGGGAGAATACACCTCAGCTTTGCAACACTTTCAAAAAGCCCAAAAGATATTGGGCGAAGCAGGAATCAAAAACCATGATGCCATTATATTGGCAGATATGGGAAAGGTTCAGCTGCTTTTGGCTCAGGAAAAAGAAGCTTACCAAAGCCTTATGGCTGCAGCCCAATCCGCTACAGATCAAAAAAATCATAGCAGTTCGATAGCAGCCTACAAAAACCTCAAGGAGTACTATCAGGATCAGGGCAAATTCCAAGAGGCATTAGAGGCTCAGTCAAAAGAGTATGCCCACAGGGATTCAGTTGGGATTCAAGGTTTGCAGGCTCAGCTAAAAGAGTTGGAAGCCAGGTATTCCTTGGATATCAAAGAAAACGAAATCACATTGCTCAAAGCAGAAAAAGAACTGAGTAGAGTAGACTTGGAAAGGAGAAAAATCAATCAGCAGCTGATCCTTGCGATTTTTATATTTCTGATTTTGCTGGCAGTGGTTTTGGTTAATAAATACAGAATTGTAGGGCGAACCAAGAGACTTTTGGAAGTAGAAAAACTCCGAAACTCCTTGGCCAGAGATTTACATGATGACCTGGGTAGCACCTTATCCAGTATTCATATCCTTTCTCAAATGGCTCTGAAAAAAGAAGATTCAGCAAGTGGTAAATTATACTCCAAAATCAATATCCAAACAGCATCTATGATGGACAAACTCAGCGATATCGTGTGGTCCATCCATCCAAACAACGACAGTTTCGAGCAATTGTTGAGCAAAATGCAGGAGTTTGCAGGGGAGATTTTGGAGTCTAAAGATATTACTTATTCATTTGAAGTAGCTGAAGGCGCCTCAGATATCAAGTTGGATTTGGAAAAGAAGAGAAACGTCTTTTTGATTTTTAAAGAAGCAGTCAACAATGCCGCCAAATATGCAGAAAGCAAGCATCTTCAAATCAGGCTTGAAGTGGAAAACGGTGCATTGTCATTGTTGATCAGGGATGATGGGAAAGGGTTTGATATGGATACTATCAAGAAAGGTAACGGTCTATTCAATATGTACCAAAGAGCAGAGATGATAGGTGGAAACATGGTGATTCAAAGCTTTCCCCAATCAGGAACATTAATTCAGTTGAGGATGCCTATCACATGATTGGGGGATTTTTAAATTGACTGGTATTTGGGAGATTTATATAATGAAATGTGATTATCCGCTACTTTGCGAGTAAGGGAATAAACAGGGCATACTGTTGCGGATAATCGTCAACAGACGACAGTCAAAAGGCTGAATAAATCCTTTGCAGGAAAGATTTAATAAGACTACTGGCAAAGAAGCGTATAACCATGTAATGAAATATGCTTTTCGATATAAAGTAGAAATGTAGTTGAAATGAAATTGAAACAGAAAGACCAAAGGGTTGTCTTACTGGATATATTTCAATAATAGTTTTACCATGGGTATATTTCTATAGCATTTCGGATCAAAATTGGCAATGATGACCATCAAGACTTTAATATACGAAGACAATGACCTCCTAAGGGAAAGTATCAGCAGTATGGTGAAGCTCAATGGAAGTATGGTATTGCTTGGGGCTTTTGGGCATGCGAATGAAGTGGAACAGGAAGTAAAAACGCTGAGACCAGATTTGATCTTGATGGATATTGAGATGCCAGGTAAGACAGGGATTGAAGCGACCAAGATTGTCAAGCAACTTTTTCCGGCCACTTTGATTCTGATTCTGACAGTTTTTGATGATTCTGAAAATGTACTGAATGCCATCAAGGCAGGCGCTTCCGGTTATTTGTTAAAAAAACATATAGCATCCAGATTGTTTTTTGCTGTGGAGGAAATCCTAGAGGGAGGTGCCCCCATGTCACCTGCAGTAGCGAAACTTGTGGTCCAGTCCATGCAAAAAGCTACCAGTTCCCATAGTTATGGATTGACAGATAGGGAAAAAGATGTATTGCTTTCACTCAGTAGGGGGAACAGCTTCAAGCTGATAGCAGCGGACTGCAAAATCAGCATTGATACTGTCAGAACCCATATCAAAAAAATCTACGAAAAACTTCAAGTTCATTGTCAGACAGAAGCCGTTTCGAAGGCGATCAATGAAGGGCTGGTTTAAATTCCCAAGTTTTTTCCAGGTTGATTTCTTCAGCATTTTAAGGAATCAATTTAAGGTTGGGAATTTAACAATTCCCATTTTTCCATCACATGATTAGGGTATGGACAAGCGTTCGATTTAAAGGTAAATTTGATCCAAATCAATTTTTGGAAATCATGAAGCATACCCTAAAAAGAATCTTGAGTCTTGTTTTGCTATTGTATTTGTTTACTTCCTGCGATAAAGGGAATGACGAAGAACCTCAACCAAATGTTGATTTGTATGATATCCTGGATTTTCTGACACCTGATGAAAATGAAATCATAAAACAAAATGCCTCAGCTCTTTATTTGGATGGTTCCCCGCCGGATATTTCAGGGGTTTTCAGAATCCAGCCCATCGTTCACTTTGATAGTCAGGGAGGGCATGAGGAAGGGACAGTCCTGTCAGCAACATTCTGGCATTTCTCTGAAATAGATGGTACATCCATCAAAGTATCCTCAAGAAATGTCTGGGGAAATAATACTGTAATCCAAGGTGAAAACAGTTTTATCAGGGGTATGGGGAACCAGTTTACGGTCTTTACTACATTGAGAAGGGTCGCCAATTTAAGTGGCAATGTGGCTGAGGTCAAATTCATGATTTCTGGGACTTTCTCTGACAATAATATCAAGGGTTGTCAAATGTCATTGATTGTGACAAGGAATGACGCTCCAAGTGATGGATTGTCGGCGCCTGTAGGGACAGTTAGGATTTTCAAACCTGTCGATGCCACGAGGTCAAATGCAACAGGGCTTGGGTCTTGATTGCAACAGAAAAAAATTAAGGAGGTAGGGTAGTAGGTTTACGTGAAATATACCCAGAAATCTCCCATGATTAGATTAAACCCAAAGTTAAAAATGCATTAAAATTTAAATATAGGTGCTTTGTCAGTTACAGCTTCTAGATGGAATCTTCCAAATAAGATATCCTTCCACTTTTAACTTTCAACCACCATCTATAGTAATGGAATGTATGATGCTCTTCTTTTTGTCAATTTTTTAAACCCGTTTTTTGTATCACATGATTGTGGTATTTTTCTGTATTTCAATGTGTTGTATCTTTGGTGAGATCAAAAAATACATTTTTATCAAGTTTTGATCTTTAGAAAGTTTTAGGGCTGACACGGTTTTTAGTGTTGGGAAAAATTGTAATGTCATTAAACCGAATCTTTTAATTATCGGGATAAAAAATCTAACCACAAAAAATCATGGCAAGGAAATTAACAAATCTGACAGACATCATGACGAGCCTTAAGGTTTCGGATAGTGAGATCAAAAACCACCAAATCAATCCAGAGAATGTTAGAAATATTCTAGCAGATACTGGATATGAAGAAGCAAAAGTCCCTCGAAAGATAACTTTAGCTCGGGTGAGAAGTAAACCAAAACTGGATTCAAATAAGTTTGTAAATAGTATTCACAATTATTTCAAAGGAAAAGTGCCAGGATATGCTTTTCAGTTGAGAAAAGGAGGGGTACCTCATCAAACGCTAATCTGGGATTGGGCTAGGAGACCTGTCGATGCGGGAACAGGATGGTCATTGGATACTAGAATGCATATAGCAAGTGTGAGTAAAATGATCACAGCTATCGCTATGTATAAGTTGCTGTCTGAAAAGAAAATCTCTCTTGATGCAACCATTGTCAATTACCTACCCACTTATTGGAAAAAAGGGAATAATGTGAGCAAAATCACATTCAGAAATCTACTTAATCATACCTCAGGATTTGATACAGGTGATTCCAAATCGGATTTCAGCACAATGAAATCAAGGGTCAGTGCGGGGGTATCACTTACCGGAACTGTTGCTTTGGGCAAAGGGAAATACGCAAACATGAATTTTGGATTATGCAGAATCCTAATTCCCATTATCAATTCAGATATCAACAAGAATACACGATTCAATCTCCCACCTCTTGGGGCAGCCATGGAGGATTCCATTTGGGATTCCATCACCATTTCTGCCTATCAAAAATATGTGCAATCAAAAGTTCTCAATCCAGCAGGAGTGAAACCAGCAGGATTTGTACCAATGCCATTTATTGGTGCTTTAGCCTATAATTTGGCTCCGATCAACAAAAAGGGTTGGGATTCAGGTAATTTGAAATCAATGAGTGGAGGGGCTTCATGGAGGCTCTCTGTCAATGAAGTATTGGATGTCATGAATCATTTGAGAAGAAAAGGTACTATTTTATCAAAAATAAGAGCGAATTATTTGCTGGAGCAAAAATTGGGACTTGATTGGAATGTTGAAACCCCGGCTGGAAAATGGTACTCCAAAAATGGACGCTGGACAAATACAACTGTAGGTACAGAACAATGCGTTGCAGCTTTTTTACCAGAAGATTATGAATTGGTGATCTTTGTAAATGGGCCACTACCAAACCCTGGGCTGATGAATACAATGTATGATCTATATACAAAATCACTTGTGTGATATCTCCTTTCGATCCAAATCTGCTGATAATTGGCTATGCTCGAAAAGTATGTTTGCATAGAGTTAGAAGGATTGATTTTGAGAAAAGGACAATAAAGATTAGATAGTAATCTACTCTGCGAATATAGAAGCATCAGAAAGTCTAAGTTCTATTGCCACTGATTGCTTGGGTTGAGTTGATTAAGTATTTACTTGATCAACTCAACCCATTTTAGAATATTTACCATTGAATCAATATTCTCCAAATAGGCATATGAACTTATATGTTTAACATATTTATAATAGCTATCTTGCTTTGAATTGAAATGGCGAACCATGAAAATGGGCAAAACTCATTTTGAAGAGAGATCGCTTATCAAAAATAAAAATTAATGGATTCAATGAAGACTTCAAAGGATTTATAGGGGGGCAGTAATACTTTATGGCTATCATTGTACAACTGGTGATTTAGAAAATTTAAGTAATGATGAAATATAGTAACCAAGTATATGTTTTTTTTATAGTTCTATTGAGTTCTATAGAATTGTCATTTGCACAATCTTCGCCCTCTATCCTCATTACTTACCATACAGAATCAGGCAAAACCCAAACCATGGCCGAAGCTGTGGCTAAAGGAGTTCAGGAAATTGGAAATGTGGATTTCATTCTAAAACCAATTTCAGAAGTAAAGACTGAAGAAATCTTAAATGCTTCCGCAATCATACTGGGTTCTCCCGTTTACAATGCCAATATGACACCTCAAGTTCAGGGATTTATCAATTCATGGCCATTTGAAGGAAGACCTTTGAAGGATAAAATCGGAGCTGTATTTGTCACAGGAGGAGGTTTCTCAATAGGTGAAGAGGCAGTCATGTTTAGTATGATCCGCTCCATGATGATCCATGGGATGGTGATAGTAGGAGGGGATTCGATAGAGTCGGCTTTTGGGGCTTCGGCGATTACTGGTGAAGGAGAATATGAAGAAAAAGAAGTGCAGGATATTTTTTTGAAAAAGGCAGAAGGTCTTGGTAGAAGAGTTGGGGAGATGGTTGCAAATAAGTAATTGTACTATTTTTTTAATAACAAATAGGGAGTCTCTACCACAATAAAAAACTTTTGCGTACCCTCGTGTCCATTGCAGCAGGTAAAAATTAGCAGCAAAGGGCGCAGAGGTTCGCAAAGGAGGTTTTGGGAGATCCTGTTTTCCCGGATTGAAGTTGGTTAGAATCCCTTTTATCTTCATTCTATTGAAGAATAAAGCAACACTACCGGAACAGAAAATCTTTGCGTACCCTCGTGTCCATTGCGGCAGGTAAAAATTGGCAGCAAAGGGCGCAAAGGTTCGCAAAGGAGTTTTTGGGAGGTCCTGTTTTCCCGGATTGAAGTTGGTTAGAATACCTTTTATCTTCATTCTATTGATGAATAAAGCAACACTACCGCAACAGAAAATCTTTTCGTACCCTCGTGTCCATTGCGGTAGGTAAAAATTGGCAGCAAAGGGCGCAAAGGTTCGCAAAGGAGTTTTTGGGATGTCCTGTTTTCCCGGATTTGTGTGGGTTAGAATCCCTTTTATCTTCATTTTATTGAAGGATAAAGCAACACTACCGCAACAGAAAATCTTTGCGTAACCTAGCGCCCTTTGCGGCAGAAGAATTAAAGTGTCCAACTTTTCCAAATTGATTTTTGAACTCTGAACATAAACGCTTGGGGTCAACATGGCTTCCATTTTCATTTTTGTAAGTTTAAATACTTATCACTACTTAAAATACTACGTAAATAATTTAAATAAAATAAGTAATAATACTTATTTTTGGATTTACTTTATTATCTTGCCAATCAGTTGACAAGCCCAGGATTTCAAACTGTATAAAAATAAGACCTACAACCAAAACCTATTAGACATGAAAAATCTTTCAAAAAAGGCTACTAGCATCGATTTGTTGAGTTTTAAGACTCCTCAAATGAAGGCATTCCATCTATCATGGATTGCATTCTTTCTTTGTTTTTTTGGCTGGTTTGGCATCGCACCCTTGATGGCTGTAGTGCGGGAGGAGTTGGATTTGACCAAAACACAGATTGGTAATATCATAATATCCTCAGTAGCAGTAACCATCGTAGCTAGGCTGTTTATTGGCTGGTTGCTGGATAAGATTGGGCCAAGGATTACCTATACTTATCTCTTGATTTTGGGCGCCATTCCTGTGATGCTGATTGGTTTGAGTAGTAGTTATGAAAGTTTTCTGTTGTTTAGGTTGGCTATTGGAGCGATCGGAGCGGCATTTGTAGTTACCCAGTATCATACTTCGGTCATGTTTGCATCAAATATCGTAGGGACTGCCAATGCCACTTCTGCGGGATGGGGAAACTTAGGTGGGGGAGTTACGCAGATTGTAATGCCTCTGTTTTTTGCAATGTTCGTTTCATTGGGATTTCTTGATTTTCAAGCTTGGAGGTTTGCAATGGTTATTCCAGGGGTTTTGATGGTAATATGTGGTATTTTGTATTACAAGCATACCACTGATTTCCCAGACGGAAACATGAAGGATCTGTATAAGTCCGATGCGGCTTTCAGAAAGGAAAAGGAAGGGAGTAAAGGTTCATTCAAAAAAGCCCTAAAAGATGTAAGAGTATGGGCATTGTTTCTGATTTATGGAGCGTGCTTTGGCATAGAGTTGACAATCAATAATATTGCGGCCATCTATTACCATGATTACTTCAGCCTAAATTTGAAAACTGCTGGGTTGATTGCTGGGTTGTTTGGGATTATGAATTTGTTTGCCAGATCTACCGGTGGTTACTTTGGTGACAAGGCCGGTATCAAGTGGGGGTTAAAAGGAAGGGTTTGGCTATTGGGGGCAGTTTTGTTCCTCGAAGGGATTTCTTTGCTTGTTTTTTCACAGATGACGGTGTTGTCTTTGGCAATAGGCTCCATGATTGTATTCAGTTTGTTGGTACAAATGGCAGAGGGCGCGACCTATTCGGTAGTTCCTTTTATCAATAAAAAAGCCATTGGGACAGTTTCTGGAATAGTAGGGGCAGGAGGCAATGTAGGGGCGGTCATGGCTGGTTTCTTGTTCCGATCCGAAAATTTGTCCTACCCTGATATTCTTTGGATTCTTGGTATTGCCGTTACGGTGATTTCTTTCACCGCACTTGCAATCAAATTTACTGTCAAAGAAGAAGAAAGTGCAGCTACTGAGTTGGATTTTATCACTGAGTCCAAGGCTGTGCTGGAGCCATCTTTTGAAATGGAGAAATAAGAAATTACTAAAAACACCATGAAACCAGATCGATTCAAGAGTACCTGTTCCTATTGTGGAGTGGGCTGTGGAGTAGTAGTCAGTCGTGATTCCAAAGGAAAGATTAAGGTCGAAGGGGATGCGACACATCCTGTAAACCAGGGTATGTTGTGTTCGAAAGGCATGAACTTACACTACGTGGTGGAGGATAAATCCGACCGTCTGACCTCTCCGCAAATGAGATGGGGAAAGGGTCATGACCTGGTAGATACCGATTGGGATACTGCTTTGGATAGGGCTGCTGCTGTATTCAAGTCACTTATAGAAAAATACGGGCCTAATTCCGTTGGGTTTTATGTCTCAGGACAATGTCTCACCGAAGAGTATTATTTGATAAACAAACTTGCCAAAGGTTTTATCAAGACGAATAATATCGACACGAATTCAAGGTTGTGCATGAGTTCTGCTGTCATGGGCTATCAGCTGACCTTGGGTGAAGATGTAGTCCCAGTCAGCTATGAAGATATTGAGTTGGCGGACTGTTTTTTGGTAACTGGAGCAAATCCAGCTTGGTGTCATCCGATCATTTGGAGGAGGGTAGAGAAACACAAGGAACTCAATCCGGACATAAAAGTGATTGTAGTAGATCCAAGAAAGACCCAGACCTGCCAGCTTGCCGACCTGCATTTGCAGATCATACCCGGTACGGATGTGATCTTGTATCACGCAATTGGCCGCTGCCTTATTGAGAGAGGCGCTGTGGATATTGGTTTTATAAATGGCCATACAGATGGTTTTGAAGCCTATAAGCAAGAAGTGATGAAAACTTCGCTTGAGGATGCTTCGGAATTGTGTGGGGTGAAAATTACAGATATACAACTTGCCGCTACTTATATTGAAGACGCCAAAGGGTTTTTGACCATGTGGGCGATGGGGCTCAACCAAAGTGCGGATGGGGTTGACAAAAACCTAGCTTTGATTGATCTTAACCTGATCACAGGGCACATTGGCAAACCGGGTTCGGGTCCATTTTCCCTTACTGGCCAGCCTAATGCCATGGGGGGTAGGGAAGTAGGTGGGATGGCTACCATGCTGTCTTCGCATCGAAAGCTTGCAGACCCCAAACATAGACAGGAAGTTGCTGCATATTGGGGGGTAGATCATGTTCCATCTGAGCCGGGGCTTACAGCTACTCAAATGATAGAAGCTTTGGAGTCTGGCAAAATGAAAGCGGTATGGGTGATCTGCACAAATCCGTTGGTAAGTCTTCCAGACTCGAATAGGGTCGAAAATGCATTGAAAAACGCAAAATTTGTCATTGTTCAGGATATTTCTTCCAAAGCATCCGTGATCCCCTATGCAGATTTGGTTCTGCCAGCTGCTGGTTGGTCTGAGAAAGAAGGGACGATGACCAACTCTGAAAGGAGGATCTCTTACCTCAACAAAATAGCAGATGCTCCCGGAATGGCTTTGCCTGACGCAGAGATTATTCTGCGGTTTGCAAAGAAAATGGGCTACAATGGGTTCGAATATGATTCTATGGGCGATGTTTTCCGTGAACATTGCCAATTGACCAAAGGGACCAATATAGATATATCAGGATTGGACTATGATATTCTCAAAACAAAAGGGACTGTACAATGGCCTTATGTATCGGAAGGGCAAAGTCCTGTCAAGAGGCTTTTTGAGGATGGTAAATTTTATACCCCAAATCAAAAAGCCCAAATAAAAGTTTGTGCTTCAAAGGCTTCAAATGAGCCTGTCAGTCCAGATTTTCCATTGATCCTTACCACAGGTAGGATTAGGGATCAGTGGCATACCATGACAAGGACCGGAAAAGTCAACAAGCTCAACCAACATATACCCAAGCCTTATCTAGAGATCCACCCTATAGACGCAGAGGCCAGAGGAGTAAAGGAAAATGACACTGTTATCGTACAGGGGCATAGGGGCAAAGTAAAAGTACCTGCAAAAATCACAACCGATATTCGTCAAGGTGTGGTGTTTTTGCCAATGCATTGGGGAAAGACATTTGGGAGTGATTTTTCCAGAACGAATAATTTGACCGGAAATACCATTGATCCCATATCAAAACAGCCGGATTTCAAGTATTCAGCTGTCCAGGTTGATAAGTTCAAGAAGGTCAGGCAAAAAGTCATCGTCGTAGGTGCTGGTGCAGCCGCTTATAGGTTCATTCAGACATACAGGGAGATGAATTCGCTTGATGAAATCCATGTGTTTTCGCAAGAAGAATACCCGTTTTACAACAGGGTGCTACTTCCTGATTATGTGGCGCAACATAAAACTTGGGCAGATCTCCAGAAGCTCAAATCAGGAGAGCTGGATAAGATGGGCGTGGAGCTTTATGTGAAAAATGGGATTGTTTCCATTGACAAAACAGCAAAAATGGTTATCGACCAGAAGGGAGAGCAACATTGTTATGATATTTTGGTGGTGGCGACAGGTAGTAGGGCATTTGTTCCTGCTGATGTTCCAGTGCATTTCCCAGGAGTATTTACTATGAGAAACAGAAATCACGCCGATGACCTGGTAGAATACCTGGGAGGTGATGGACATGTGGTCATAGTGGGTGGAGGTTTGCTCGGCTTGGAACTTGCTGCTTCGCTTCGTGAAATTGATATTAAGGTTACCGTGATCCAGCTTGCTTCGAGGTTGATGGAAAGGCAACTGGATCCGGTGGCTAGTTCTTTGCTGAGGGAGAAGATAGAAGAAATGGGCGTAGGTTTGTATCTCAACAACCAAGTCTATAAATTGGAGCAGATGGAAGGCAAAAATGAGATGAAGGTATATCTCAAAAGTGGGGCGATCATTGACTGCTCGGCGGTGGTGTATGCGATAGGTACCCGTCCAAATATAGAATTGGCCAAAGAAGGTGGGCTGTCTTGTGGGATGGGTGTGAAAGTCAATCAGTACATGCAGACATCTGATCCCGAAATATTCGCAATGGGTGAGATAGCGGAATACAATCAGCGACTCAATGGCATCACAGCTGCCGCAGAGCAGCAAGCTGATGTCGCTGCGAGATTTATCAATGGAGATGAGTTGAGTAGCTATCAAGGAACGGTTCCGATGAATATTCTGAAGTTTTCTGATTTGGATTTGTGTTCAATTGGGATTCCGGAGATTCCTGCCAACAAGGACGGGTATGAAGAAGTCTTGCTGATGGATACTTCCCAGGGATATTACAAAAAATGTATCGTATATCAAGATAAGCTGGTTGGCGCAATACTTCTGGGAGATAAATCCGAGTTTGCGGAGTTCAAGGCTTTGATTGAGGATCAGATAGAACTGTCGGATAAACGTAAGGAATTGCTGAGGGGAAAATCTTCCCAAACTCCTCCTATTGGGAAATTAGTATGTACCTGTGGTAATGTGGGACAGGGCAATATCGAAGAGGCAATTGAAAATGGAGCTTCAAGTCTTCAGAGTATCTGTCAGAAAACAGGTGCTGGACTGGGATGTGGCAGTTGTAAACCTGAGATCAAAAACATACTTTCACAAATAAATGATTTGGAGGCACTGGTTTTATAGCCTTTGGTAAGATGGTTCTGTATATTTAGATGTGAGACGGCACAAGAGTCAAGAAGCAAAGCTTGTCCCGGTGACTATCGGGAAGACAAGAAACGAGAAACTAGAGTCAAGACACAAGATGCAAGACGTGAGATTCAAGACAAAAGTATGCTTTCAACAACTAGGTCACCTCGAGGTAGGAGAGGTCTCGTCCCGTCTATGGACAAGTAAGTGAAAAATAAAAAGTAAGTATAAATTTCAGTTCGAGATTTCTCTCTAAATTCGAAATGACCACCAAGTCACCTCGATCCAGAAAGCATTCGGGATTGAGGTCTCTTTTCTTCGACTATGAGGCATTTTAGAGGATTGAAAACAAAAGAAAAACAATAAGAAAAAGCGTCAAGTTAAATCATGACGAGAAAAACCATTAACCCAATAACTAATCAACCAATAACCTAATCTACTAATAACCAATTAACCATTCAAAAAGATATAATGGCGGAAAATTTAGTTTTACAAAGTCCAATAAAGAAATCTGACTTGGTTCGTGTTTTTGTAAAAGGAGGGATTGTTTCTCCTGGGGATTTTAATAAAATCGTCCAAATAGCATATGAACAAGGCAGTTCCTATATCCATCTTGGGTCAAGGCAGGATATACTTTTTCCTGTAAGCAAGAAGAACGTGGAGGCTTTGGACATGACTTTTCAGTCTATCAATACCGTATATGACACAGATGGTGAAGCATTCCAAAACATTGTTTCATCATATACTTCCTTGGATGTCATGCCGACGACCCATTGGTTGGCTTCCCATATTTACCACTATATTCTGGATACATTTGATTATCAGCCGAAGCTGAAAATCAATATCACGGATCCTGTTCAGAATCTTGTCCCTTTGTTTACGGGAAACATTAATTTTGTCGCTTCCAACCAGGAAAATTACTGGTACCTGTTTTTGAGGTTTTCCGAAATAGACCATAAGCCCTGGTGTGCCCCCATGTTGTTTTTCGGTTATGACCTGGCATTGCTTGCAAAAAAAATCGAAAGCCTAGACCCATTGGAATCCAAGCTTGGGTATTCGGAGATTTTCAATAAAGCCATGGAAGGGCTGAATCTCAACTGCCATACTTTGGAGCAGGAGTTGCAATATACAGAAACAACTACACCGTATTACGAAGGGATGAACAGGATAGCAGGAGGGAAATATTGGCTTGGGCTATATTGGAGAAACAACCGATTCAGCATCAGTTTCCTCAAGGCTTTGTGCAAACTTTGCTTGGAGACGAATATCGGAAAATTAAGCTTGACTCCTTGGAAATCTCTTATTGTGAGGGGGATAGCGGAAAAGGATAGGTTGAGTTGGGAGAAGCTCTTGGGGAAATACGGTATCAATATCAGACACTCTGCCTTGGAGCTGAATTGGCATCTGCCAGTGTTGGACCAAGAAGCCTTGGAGATCAAAAATTTTCTTGTGAGGGCATTGGACAAGCAGGATATCAGTACCTACGGTTTGTCTTTTTCTGTGAAAATCAACCACATGGTGCTATTTACATCCATCGTTGTAGAGAAATGTAAACCCATCAAAGAAAAAGAACCAGATTCATTCAATATTCTGTACTCAAAAGATTTTAACCCTAATTTGTCCGAGTATTTTTATTTTGTGAAAAATGTACCGCTATCAGCTGTTCCGGCTATATTGATTGAATTGAGCCAAAAGTACTATGAACAGCTTGATGCAGCCAAACCAGCTCCAGAGAAAAAGCAGGAGCTTGGAGTGCCAAAGGAAAACAAAATGAAAAAATACCAATGTTCATCCTGCCTGACTGTCTATGACGAGGAGGTGGGTGACCCTTCCTCCGGGATTGCCAAAGGGACATCTTTTTTGAAGCTTCCACAAGATTATACATGCTCAGTATGTGACAATCCCAAGTCAGCATTTCGCCAAATCTAAGTGCAATTCATTCTTTGTTGCACTTAGATATGGGGAGGGGTTTTGGTTATACCAAATTCTTTGCTTTGGTATAACGTTTCTATTTTGGTCAATTGGTTATATGAGAGCATGTTCTCTGTGGGATATTACATTGGTCTCCAGTTTTTCATTGATCACTTTGCCAATGATGATGATTGCAGGAGTTTGAATTTGTTCTTTTTCTTGCAGCTCTTCTATGTTTTTCAAGTTCCCGTACAGGGTTCTTTGGTTGGGCAATGAGCCGTTTTGGATCAAACCGATTGGTTCTTCTTCACCTCTTTCTTTCTTGAAGATCTCTACAATATGCTTGAGTTTGCCCACACCCATCAAGATGACTACCGTTGCTTTGCTTTTCGCCGAAGTCGAGATATCTTCCGATACCGTACCGTCCCTTAGCGTGCCAGTGACTACCATGAAGCTTTCGTTGACCAGTCTTTTTGTAATTGGGATGCCAGCCAAACCGGGAACCGAGTAGGCGCTGCTAATCCCTGGGATGTAAGTGGATTGAATCCCAAAGGCTGAAGCATACTCCATCTCTTCATGTCCCCGACCAAAGATAAAAGGATCTCCTCCCTTCAACCTGACTACATGTCCCATGGAGTTTGCATAGCCGACTATCATTTTATTGATTTCGATTTGTTGTTTTTGGTGCAGGCCAGATCTCTTGCCTACGTATATTTTTAGGCAATCTTCTGGTGCATAGGCTAGGAGTTCTTCATTGGCAAGTGCATCATATAATATTACATCTGCAGTCTGTAAAGCTTTCAGTCCTTTTAAAGTGATCAATTCAGGGTCTCCCGGCCCTGCTCCAACCAATGTAAGTCTTGCATTTGGTTTCATATATTTCTTGTCTAAGTAATTCAGAAAATAAATTTAAGTAAATTTACGTAATAATACTTAATTTTTTAGAAAATTTGTTTTAAATTAGCGGAGAGTTTAAGGATAAATACTGAAACAACATGCTAAACACTACGGGTGTATGGTTGGTGAGTTGGTTTTTGGCTTATCTGGATTTGTTTTAAGAAAATCATAATCGTATGAAAAAAGTCATTGTAGTCGGAAACGGAATGGTCGGGTTCAAATTTTGTGAAAAACTGAAAGAGTCTGATAGAGGAGGAGACTTTTCTGTCACTGTGTTTGGTGAAGAGCCTTGGCCTGCTTATGATCGTGTTCATTTGAGTTCTTATTTTTCAGGGACTAGTGCAGAGGAATTGTATATGGCTCCACGGAGCTGGTATGTGGAAAATGAAATTGAACTCAGGACAAAGGAGTTGGTCACTTCAATAGATAGAGAGGCCAAACTGGTGCGTACGCATCAAGGGCTGGAGTTTAGCTACGATTATTTGATATTGGCAACAGGTTCATCGGCTTTTATACCCCGGATCAATGGGGTAGAGAAAAAAGGCGTATTTGTCTACCGAACATTGGAGGATTTGGAAAGAATCATGGCCTATGGAAGTAAGGTTGGTTCTGCAGCTGTGATCGGTGGGGGATTGTTGGGTTTGGAGGCGGCCAAGGCGGTGTTGGATATGGGGCTGGAAGCCCATGTTGTAGAGTTTGCCCCAAGATTGATGCCGAGGCAATTGGATGACTGTGGAGCTTCTCTTTTGAAATCAAAGTTGGAGGATCTGGGGATCGGAATCCATTTGGGGAAAAGTACATCCGAGATCACCGGTGAGTTGGCGATGGATGGTTTGTCGTTTTCTGATGGCACAGAGCTCCGTACTGATATGTTGATCATCTCAGCTGGAATCAAGCCTCGGGATGAATTGGCGGAGGGTTGTGGTTTGGAAGCCCATCCACGGGGAGGTTTTGTAGTCAATGAAAGACTGCAGACATGTGATGAATCTATTTTTGCCATAGGGGAAGCTGCTTCCTGTAATGGATTGGTGTATGGTCTGATAGCACCAGGTGTGGAAATGGCCAGACAGGTAGTCAATCAGCTTTTGGGTAAAGAAGTGACACCATTTAAAGGCTATGATATGTCAACAAAGCTGAAGTTGATCGGTGTGGAAGTTGGAAGTTTTGGGGATCCGATGGGAGATTCCGAGCCTGTTGAGACGATTGTTTTTGAGGACAAGCTGAAAGGCATATATAAACGGATCAATATTTCCCGTAAAACAAAAAAATTGGTAGGAGGGGTTTTGGTTGGGGATACTTCTGCATACGGTATGTTGCTACAGATGGTACAAAACCAAATGGTACTTCCCCCAAATCCCGAAGACTTGATTTTGGGTACCCGTGGTGAAAGTTCTGGTGGAGGCTTAGGCATCGATTCCCTACCGGATACTGCGCAGATATGTTCTTGCGAAAATATTTGCAAGTCTTCCTTGTGTGACTATATCAATTCTGGAATAGAGGATATTGGGGAGCTTAAGACCCAATCAAAAGCTGGTACTGGCTGTGGAGGTTGTGTGCCTTTGATGAATGACCTGCTGAAGCACCAACTCAAAGCGATGGGTAAGACCGTAAAAAATGTTGTGTGTGAGCATTTTGATTATTCCAGACAGGAGCTTTTGGATATTATCAAAGTAAAGGAAATCAAGACTTACAAAGCTTTGCTTGCTGAAGTAGGTGAAGGTGATGGCTGTGAGGTGTGTAAGCCCTTGGTGGCATCACTGCTTGCCAGTACTTGGAATGAGCTGGTCACAAAACAAGATACGATTCAGGATACCAATGACAGGTATTTGGCCAATATTCAAAAAGGAGGTTCGTATTCCGTAGTTCCTAGGATTCCTGCAGGGGAGATTACTCCCGAAAAACTGATTGTAATTGGAGAAATAGCCAAGGAATATGGCTTGTATACCAAGATCACCGGAGGGCAACGGATAGATATGTTTGGGGCAAGGATAGACCAATTGCCTGATATTTGGGAAAAATTGATTGATGCCGGTTTTGAAAGTGGTCATGCCTATGGCAAATCCCTAAGGACGGTCAAAAGTTGCGTGGGATCGACCTGGTGTAGATATGGTGTCCAAGACTCGGTTACATTTGCGATAGAGGTAGAGGAAAGGTACAGGGGGTTGCGGTCTCCACATAAGTTGAAAGGTGCGGTCTCTGGTTGTACTCGGGAATGTGCAGAGGCACAGAGCAAGGACTTTGGCATCATCGCAACTGAAAAAGGCTGGAACTTATATGTCTGTGGCAATGGAGGGACCAAACCTCAGCATGCCATTCTTCTTGCCAATGACATTGACAAAGAAACCTGTGTCAAATATATCGACAGATTCTTGATGTTTTATATCAAAACTGCAGAGCCACTGAACAGGACTGCTACTTGGCTCAACAAGTTGGATGGGGGGATAGAATACCTCAAAGAAGTGGTTGTCAATGACTCTTTGGGGATCGGTGAAGATTTGGAGAAAGAGATGCAGTTTATCATTGACACTTATGCTTGCGAATGGGCAGAAGTAGTAAGAAATCCTGAATTGAGAGCTAAATTCAAGCATTTTGTAAATGCAGAAGAGCCAGATCCTTCGATTTCATTTCAAGAGACAAGGGGGCAGAAGGTTCCGGAGGCATGGGGAGTCAAATAGCCACAATCAAGAAATTAAATACAAATATGCTTTGGTCAATACCAATAAATACCCATAACCATTGATCCAAAACCAGAAAGGGCAGTGAGGCAATTTAAATCTATTGCTTGTCCTTTCTGGTTTAAACCAAATCAAAACCATTCAAAATCATGACAGCAATAATCGAAAAGTATTTGAAGGCTGAGCAGAAAGGCTCACTGTATTGGTTCAAGGCAGCTTCAGTTGATTCTTTTCCCGAAGATGGGGGAGCCTGTGTTAAGTATAAAGACCTACAGGTAGCGGTGTTCAATTTCAGTAGTAGGGGGGAGTGGTATGCCTGCCAGAATCTCTGTCCCCATAAAATGGAGATGGCTATATCTAGGGGTATAACTGGTTCTTGTGAGGGAGAACCCAAGGTTGCCTGTCCATTCCACAAGAAAAATTTTTCCTTGAAGACAGGGAAAAACCTAAACAACGAAGATTATCAGATCACTACCTATCCAGTCAAAGTAGAGGACGGTTATGTATTCATCGGCTTTGATGAAGCTTATTGATAACATAATTACTTTTAGGCTTAGGCTCTTTCGAGGGTTTGGACTTAATACCTTGGCCTGAATCACCAGAGATCAATCCAGCTAAATTGTACAGCCCCGAAGAAGGTCTATCCTTTTGGGATTGATGAAAGCGATAAGCTTGGTAATAACAGTGGTTGTAAGGTTTTATAGGTAAAAATACTTAACTTTATTCTTAAATTGACCGACTTGTTCATGAAAAGTGAAACTTCAGGGAAACTAAAATTTGAAAATCTGCGCTGGAGGTATCTCATGGCCTTGTCTGCGATAGCCTTGACGATCATCATCAGCCAGACGCTTCTCCAGCATCATATATCCCGACAGATTACAGATTCTGCCGAGATCAATCTTTCCGGTAGGCAAAGAATGCTGAGTCAAAGAATCAGCAAGGCAGTATTGATGTTGTCAATTTCCAATGATAGTTTGGGATCAAAGCAATATGCAAATGAGCTAAACAAGAGCCTCCAAGAGTGGACAAATGCACATCAGGCACTTCAATATGGAAATAGTTCTTTGGGAGTCAAAGGTGTAGGGGATGAAGTCATCAAATCGATGTTTGCTGAAATCCAGCCAAGTTTTGATCTTATGGTGGATAGATCCCAGAAAATATTGGATGTAGTCTCCCAAAGGCCAGCACAGGCTGAATTGGATTCGGTATGGGTAAGTGACATATTGGAGCATGAGTCGGTTTTTTTGGCTGGGATGGATGAGATTGTTTACACATTCGACCAGTTGGCATATCAGAAGGTGGTCAAGCTCAGAAAAATAGAAATCATCCTGTTGGTGATAACTTTGGTGTTGATTTTTATAGAAGTGAGGTTTATCTTTTGGCCATCAGCACTGCTGATCAGGAGTAATTTTGCCCAACTTTCCGAAAGTGAGACCAATGCCAAAGCGATGGCTTTGGAGCTTGCGTCCCTGTATGACACTTTGGAGAATTCCTATTTGGAAATTGTGGATACGGATGTTGCCATTGAAGATTTGGTTCTGTTTGGAAAGTGCCGTTCAGATGGTGATTTTACAATGGTTTCCGAACAGTTTTCGGAAATCATGCAATTTATCAATCCGCCGGAGAATTTCTTCGTTTGGCTACAAGATCAGGGTGTTGAGGAGTTGTACGTAAGTAAAATAAGGGAATTGCTACTCGAAGGGAGGTCCTGGGATGGCGAGTTGCGACTTTTCAATAGTGAAGGGGACTTTGTGTGGTTGGACATGCATCTGACGCCGGTGTTGGCTTTGGATGGTTCTGTCTCGGAGATATTGTTGGTGGCGGCAGATATGACAGATGTGAAGGAGGCGAGGGTGAAATCACAAGAGATTCACCGAGAGAAATTGGAGAAGAAATTGAAAGAACAGCAATACAGATCTTCATTGATCTTGGAGGGACAGGAAGAGGAGAGAAGAAGGATTTCCAGGGATTTGCATGATGGTATCGGGCAATACCTCACGGCTTTGAAGTATAGCCTTGATGGAATCAATGACGTGAAGAGCAAGCAGGAATTGATTCGCTTGGATGTGTCCAAAGACTTGATAGGGAAAGTGATCAAAGAGGTGAGAAGGGTGTCATTCCATCTTACTCCCGTAGCTTTGTCTGATTATGGAATCGCTTCAGTTTTGCATAAATTCAGCCAGGAAATGAGTAAGATTTCGAGAATTCCCGTTACTTTCGAAAACCAAACTGGGTTTATCTCAAGGTTGGAGTCCAAAGTGGAGAACAACATCTACAGGGTGGTTCAGGAAGCGGTAAACAACTCCATCAAGTATTCCGAAGCCTCTGAGATCAAGATCCAACTATCGCACAATTCCAGGTATTTGCATCTGGAGATTTCGGATGATGGTGTTGGTTTTGACTATACCAAGCTGAAAGACGAAGGCCATTTCAAGTCCTCAGGACATGGGATTTTCAATATCAAAGAAAGGGTAAACCTGATCAATGGTAATTTTGAGTTGCAAACTTCAAAGGGAAATGGGACTGTAATCAGGATAGAAATAGAATTGGAAAATAAACTAGTAGCCCAAATTTAACATATAGCCACATGGAAAATATAAGAGTTGTATTGGCAGATGATCACGTAGTGGTAAGGAACGGCATCAAAATGTTGCTCGAAAGTGAAGCGGAGATCAAGGTAGTTGGAGAAGCCTCTGACGGGGAGGAAGCGTTGCAGGTTGTGCAGCAGTTGAATCCAGATATCCTGATCATAGACATCAGAATGCCCAATATGAATGGCCTGGAAGCAACAGGAAAACTTAAAAATTATTCTACCCATACCAAAGCGCTTGTACTGTCCATGCACAATGATGAGGATTATATCATCAAGTCGGTTGAATCGGGGGCTTCGGGTTACCTTTTGAAAGATACTTCAAAGGATGAATTTCTAAAAGCAATAAGAACTGTATTCAATGGGGGGAAATATTTCAGTGGAGATATCAGCAATGTTTTGGTAAACTCATATTTGAACAGGGTAAACGACAAAACAGCTTCTTTGGATAAAGGCAAGAAAAGCAATTATGAGCTTACGCAAAGGGAAAAGGAAATATTAAAACTTATTTATCAGGGGATTGGCAATAAAGAAATCGCTGCCAGCTTTGGTAAAAGTGTCCGTACGATAGAATCCCATAGATTCAATATCATGAAAAAAATCAAGGTCAACAATGTGGTGGAATTGATCCGAAAAGTAGATGAAGAACCAGAACTCAAAAATGAGATAGGGGCTTTATCATAATCTTCATTAAATTTTTACTGACCAAAATACCAGCCCTTCAAGAGGTCTAAACCCTTGAAGGGTTTCTTTCTAGAATGTTTTTCGTTACATACACTTTTTGCTTTGCCTCGCTCTCCATGTGCTTAAAAATTTAGAGATCGACTAATGATAATTTTACAGGTTGCTCCTATGGAGCTTTTATACACTATTCTATTTAATTTCTACAAACAGGTAGTCCCGATGGGACTATAGCTCTGTAAGAGCTTAATGTTTATTAGAGACTGTTCTATTTAATGTCTACATATACAGTTAGTTCTGGTTGGGCTACAGCTCCGTAGAAGCTTACTGTTATTAGAGGTTATTCTATTCAATGCCTACAGATACAGTTAGTTCCGATGGAACTACAGCTCCGTAGGAGCTCAATGTTTGTAGCAAAATAAAATTCAAGGATCAATGAAGCTCTTTAGGAGCGATCTGTTTTTTCGATAAATTCAAAGCTGAAAATAGATTCATAAAATCAATGTATAAAATAGATACAAGGTTTTTGAGGTTATACATAAAATTTCCTTGCTTACAGCTTTTATAATATTTCAATTTGGATATACGCTTCTTTGCCAGTAGCCCTATAGTCCATCCTCTACAAAGGATCATCTATCCATTCTGTTGACCATTGACTATTGACGATTTCAAAATACGTTAGTTATTATTACCAATGATTTTAGTTTTTCAACAGAACCTAATTAGACTTGCCTTCAATCATGCTTGGCTCCTTCCATGACACGAAAGATGTGGAGGATTGCGGGAAATAGTGCATCCATCGATTCTTCGGCCCCTTTGGTAGACCCTGGCAATGCCAATATCAGGCTTTCACCTATCAGTCCGGCTACACTTCTGGACAGCATTGAGAAAGGGGTACGTTGCTGTCCGTAGCTTCGTATGGCTTCTTCGATTCCTGGAATTTCCCTATCCAAAAGTGGTTTGATAGCTTCCGGAGTCACATCTCTAGGTGACAGTCCAGTGCCTCCAGTGAAAATGATGAGATCCAGCTTTTGATCCGAATAGGCAGTTAATTTTTGTTGGATATCTTCGATTTCATCCGGGATAATCACATAATCTACCACATTGACTTGATGTGGTTCAAGTTTATTGATGATGGCCTTGCCTGCCCGGTCTTCTTTTTTTCCAGCAGCGATTGAGTCCGAACATACGATCACCGCTGCTTGGAGCGAATTGTTGGCCACTTTGTTGAAGCTTGATTTGCCTCCACTTTTTTCCAGCAGTTTGATCTGTAGGATGGATATGTTCTTGTCAATTGGTTTGAGCATGTCATACATGGTGAGTGCCACAACTGATGCTGCATGCATTGCCTCCACTTCTACTCCTGTTTTGTAGATTGTGTGGATTTCCACACGGATATGGATTTCCAACCCCACTATTTTGTAAGTTATTCCGGTGTATTCAATTGGGAGTGGGTGGCAGTCTGGAATCATGTCAGCGGTTCTTTTGGCAGCAAAAAGACCAGCTACTTTTGCCATTTCAAAAACATCTCCCTTTGGGACTTTTTTTTCCAAGACTGCATTTATGGTGTCCTGTGTACTGACTTCTACTATGGCTTGCGCTATAGCTATTCTGAGGCTTGATGATTTGGCTGTGATATTGACCATGTATTTGTAATGGGATTTGAGGTTCAATAATTTTGGAATTACCGGAAATATAGGGGTATTTTTATTTAGATGACAGGTCTAGACTTCTAATTTTCAATTTTGGATTTACAAAATCTTGCCACTAATTCGTTGATTATCGTAGATGGATACCAGTATATGATTAAGACATATTCTATGCGAATTGTCTATGATATAACACCTTTTCATATCTTCAGTTGCAATGTATTGGGGTGTGATAATCAAACTCTTTTGGTTTGGTTTTTTTATTTATTTCCATAGCTTTTCTGTAAGTTTTCAATGTCTTGCATGGTGTTGAAGTTAGTGAAAACCAAAGGGTTGTTTAATGCTAAATGATCCAAATCAACGGGGGTATGTAGGTTTGATTCAATAAAACGCCTCATCTTCAACTTACCTTCCAGTATAGACTCTTTGACCTGTGGCAGCAAGGCTATATCGTATAGTGCAAGCAAGGGGTTGGTTTGCCCTTCAATAGTGGCAACACAGATTTCATGGATCTGGTGACATTCGGTGATTTTTCTTAAAGCTTCAATCGGAATCAAAGGAATATCGCAACTTAGAAGAAGGGTTTTATTCGTTTTGGCTTTGGTCAGGGCAGTATAAAGCCCGCCCATAGGTCCTTGATCCGGTATGATATCTTGATAAAGTGGTTTGCCGAAAACCATGTATTCGGTGCTGGGGCTGATGATACTTGTGTGGAGACCAAGCTGATCAGCCTTTTCTATGAGGTGCTGAACCATAGGTTTACCCAGAATTGGGATCAGTCCTTTGTCTTGCCCCATCCTGCTGCTTTTCCCACCAGCAAGTATAAAAACTTCTACCTCGTTGTTGTTCATTTGGATCCCAATTGCATGCCTCACTCTGGTGGTAAGTCCCTCGTCTTTAGGTGAATACTTTATTGTGTGTTTTTTCTTTGTGAACTTGGTGTTTTTACTTTGTGGTCTTTGTGGTTATAATTTTTACCACAAAGATCACTAGGTCTCGGATGCACTTTAGTCGCCTTTAGGTGGAACCAAATCTATCGATCTTTAGCCGATAATGGTTTAGTTTGACTTTGGTGTTCTACCATTCGTAGGTTGCCACTATATCCCCTTCTTTGAGGGGTGGGCTTTCTTCAGGGATTTCCACCAGGCAATCTGCCTGTCCAAATGCATTCAAATTAAAGGATTCTTGTCCTGGGAGTATGGCTACTTTTCCTTTATTTCGTTTCGATTTCAGAAAATGGGTAAGTTGGCTTTTTCCGGAGAAAGGTGTTTCCAGTTGGAGATAGGATGCGGGTTGCCAGACGTCTTTGAACCCCATCCATTGTAAGATGGCAGGTTTTACATATTGGATGAAGCAGGTGATCACAGATGCGGGGTTTCCCGGCAGTGAAAATATCATATGACCTGACTTGATGCCTGCAAACAAAGGTTTTCCAGGTTTGTGTTTGACTTTGTAGAACAGTTCTTCTACACCAACTTCAGCCAGACTCTTTTTTACATAATCATAATCCCCAACGGAGATACCTCCTGAGATAATTGTGAAGTCATACCTGTTTGTGATATTTTCGATGGACTTGAGCAAGGTGATCGGGTCATCGGAAATATGAAAAACTTCAAATGACCGCATTCCCATTTTTTTTAGGTAGCTGGAGATGATTGGACCATTTGTATTATAAATCTGCCCGGATTCGAGCGCAGTACCTACTTCTTTGATTTCATTTCCTGTTATGATGACTCCCACTGATGGTGGGGAGAAGGCATCGACCTTTGCTATTCCCAATGATGCCAACAATCCCACTGTTCCTGGAGTGATGCGTGAACCCTTTTCCAAGACTTTGTCTCCGGGAATTGATTGGGATCCTTTGGTACGGACATTTGCCCCTTTGGCAAATTTCCCCGCATCAAAACTTATCGTGTCGCCGTTTTTTATCACAAACTCTTGGGGGATGACTGTGTCTGTTCCTTTTGGGATTGGTGCCCCTGTAAAGATTCTGCAAGCTGTTCCTGATTTGATTCGGACATTGTCTACGTCACCAGCGGCAATGGTGAAAACCACTTTATATGGAATTGGCTCTTTTTGCCATGACACCGCATAGCCATCCATGGCAGAATTGTCAAATGAAGGTACGTGAATCGGTGCTGTGATGTCAGATGCCGTTATTAGATCTACAGAATCCGATAAGTAGACCGAGGTAGACGGTCCTATTGGGCAACTTTTGGATAATATTGCTTTTGCTTCTCCTACTGAAATCATTTTCTGGATTATCCTCCAATTTTGATCATACTTCTATTTTCTATTTTACTTGCATCTGCTTTCTCATAGTTTTTACTGAATTGCCCACCCAATGAAGCTTTCTTTTTGTAAAGGGAAAGTTTGATCAGAGGTTCAATGTCTTTTCCTTGTCGGAGTTGTCCGAGTAAGTCAAGTTCTCCTTTTTCAAAGAGGCAGTTTTTCATTTTACCATCAGCAGTGATACGCATCCTGTTACAGTCTCCGCAAAAATGCTCTGACATGGTAGTGATAAAGGCAAATGTGCCTTGATGGCCTATCGCTTTATATTTTTTGGCAGTATCGTGGGGAAGATCTTTAAGCTTGACGATGTCGAACTCTTCTTCTACCATGCGTACCATTTTTTTTGCAGTCATCACCTTGTCGCTGTTCCAGTTGTTTCCGGAAAATGGCATAAATTCGATAAAACGGACATGGAGGGGGAGATCTTTCGTCAAGCGAACGAAATCCAACAACTCCTTCTCAATGATGCCGTTGAGTGCGACTACATTTATTTTTACCCTAAAGCCTTCTTTCAATAGCAACATGATGTTTTGCTGGACTTTGAGAAACTGATCCCTTTTGGTCAATTTATAAAACACATCTTCCCGGAGTGTGTCCAAGCTTACATTCAGGGATTTGATTCCACATTTTTTAAACAATTCTATGTATTTGTCTACCAAAACACCATTGGTAGTCAGGGTTAATTCTACAGGAAGTTTGGAAAGGCGATCGATGATCATCCCAATGTCTTTTCTTACAAGAGGTTCCCCTCCTGTAAGCCTTATTTTATTTACTCCCAACTGTACGAATTTCTTGGCGATAGATTCTATTTCATCCACACGCATCAAATGCGCTGATGGCATCGATTGGGTGTCCTCATCAGGCATACAATAACTGCAACGGAAATTGCAGCTGTCTGTAAGTGATATCCTGAGATATGTATGAACCCTTTGGTGTTGGTCTATCAGCATGGTGTTGGTTTTGAATCGTAGTGCTATTGTGATATTTGCCCTTAATCGACTTTGAAGCTATTGGTTTTGCAAGAAGCTATTCTTATGGATATATTCTCAAAATCCCAATTGCTAATATACTGTAATTACTTAAATTTTTTAAGTAATATTACTTATTTTTTTTTAATATTCAGTATTGCTTTGCCAACGTCTTAATGTCTCACTCTGGAGATAATCCCTCGCATTTAGGCGGAGACTTTGGTGTTTTCACTTGGTGATCTTTGTGGTAAAAATTATAACCACAAAGATCACCAAGTTTTTCACAAAGAACACTAAATCTCGGATGCACTTTAGTCTCCTTAAGACAAAACCAGGACTATCGGTCTTTAGCCGATAGTAGGTTAGTTCTTCCATTGGTTTAAGCAAGAGGCTTAAAACAGGGATTGGGGAACTCCTTGATGTTAACCAGTGAGATAAATAAGAACTCTTCGTTAACATTTTTCAAGTTACCAATTTAATTCCAATTGCCATTTCAAAATATCATTTTCATATCAATTGTGTCTTTCCAACATTCGGTTCAAAAGATCATGCAGCATGGACTTGAGTTCTTTTGGTTCAACTACCGTGAGGTGGTCGGCAAATATGATTATCCATCTGAGCATGCCTTCCAGTGAACTTATCATAAAGGTCATTTCTGTATGCTTACCGACTTCCTTTTGCATGACGAAGCCATGGTTGTACTTTTGTCCATTGATGTATTTTATGATATCCTTGGAGACAAGGATGACGACTTTGTTAAGGGACTCTTGTTTTTGGAGTTTGTCCAAATAGGTCCGTAAGCTGGGGTGTCTATCTGGAAAGGTCTCGTTTTTCGATTGGATGTTTTGGATTCTGTCAACCCGAAATGTCCTGTATGCTTTTCTCAATCTGCACCAGGCTATCAGGTACCATTTGTCGAAAGCATAATAGATTCCGATTGGCTCGATTTCCCTTGTGCTTTTTTCTTCCTTTTCGAATGAAATGTACGTTATAATTAGGGTGCTTTTGGTGGAGAGGCTATTCAGTATAACCTGGAGCTCTTGGTCTTTGTACGCAATTTGATTGGGATGCAGTCCATCCAATACCTCTATATGTTCGGAGAGGTCTTCCAAGGTAGATTTGTCAGTATGCCTTAAGACAGCTTTGATTTTGATCATGGCAGATTGGAAATCTTTGTTCATCTCCTTGCCTGTGATTTTCTTATAAATCTTTTCAGCTACCAAAAAGGAAAATGCTTCTTCCTTGGAGAACATCAAGGGAGGAAGTCTATAGCCTTCTACCAATTGGTATCCTACGCCCGCCTCCGAGGAAATAGGGACACCAGATTCTTCCAGTGACCTGATATCCCTGTATACAGTCCTGAGGCTTATCTCAAACCTATCTGCAATTTCCTGGGCTTTGATGGTTCGCTTTGACTGTAATTGGGTCAAAATAGCTGTAAGTCTTTCTAATCTGTTCATGTTTTGGTCATTGGCTATATGGGGTCAAAAAAAACAATGAATAAAGATGTACCAAAATATTTTTTTTGAAACCCTACTGACATAAGGCTGTCACTTGGCTGGTTTTAATTTGTAACAATCAATCTTACTTCACAGGCTTAGCGGCAGGATGGATTTAAGAAAAGATTCAATGATTCAGGTCCAAGGATGCTTTGAAATGAATGCCAAATTAATATTAATAAAGTTTTAAACCTTCAAAATCAATCAAATTATGGAAAGTAAAAATTCATCAACAATGACACAGAATTCAATCATGACAGTCAGCCCCGAACAGTTTTTGGCTCATTGGCAGGGACACCGCGCACTTACCAGGAGAGTGATTGAGGCATTTCCGGAGGATAAGTTGTTTTCATATAGCATAGGTGGGATGAGACCTTTTGCAGTAATGGTTAAAGAACTGATTGCTATTGCAGTCCCCGGAGCCAAAGGCTTGGCGACTGACATTTGGGAAGAATTTGACGAGAATGTAGATTTGGGCAACAGCAAAGCTGAAATATTGTATCATTGGGATCAGGCTACTGAAGATATAAACTACTGGTGGTCTCAGATACCTATGGAGAGATTTCAGGAAGATCTTGTTGCATTTGGACTCTACAAAAATAGGGGCTATTGTACTCTTTTGTACTTCATAGACAATGAAATCCACCACCGGGGACAAGCTTATGCGTATTTGAGATCCTTGGGGATCGAGCCGCCTTCTTTTTGGGAAAGGTAGTAACCTGAGTTCGACTATTCTCACTTTGTCAACCTGCCTGCCGGCAGGCAGGAACGGTTTTAAATGGTGAGAACTACGAAAAGAAGGTGCGCACTTTTTTATGAAGTAATATTGGGATATTGTGGATTGAAAAAGTGAAGTAGGTTGCCGTTTGAAACCA